>DASRDU010000101.1:0-118457 GCA_035652435.1 Blastocatellia bacterium | reverse complement strand
CGCCGACCCGCAGCACACAGCACATCAACTGGGATGGCTGCATGTTCCCGAATGAGACGATGCTCGATCCGCAAACGTGGCGCAATATTCTTTCCACGATGATCGCGGTGCGGAACGCGCACGGCTGGAATCAGGCGCTCGCCTGAGCCTTGAGGGAAATCATGAAACGAATTCTTTCACCTGCGATTGTGGTGCTGATGCTGACGCTCGGGGCTTATGCGCAGACGGCGCCGGATGCCACCGAACTGACCGGACTGCTGAAAGAGTTCCTCGCCGGGGCCTCGCGCAACGACGCCGCAATGCACGACCGTTTCTGGGCTGAAGATCTGATCTACACCGGCTCGGCCGGGCGGCGGGTTGGCAAGGCCGACATCCTGCGCGACGTGCGCTCGGCGCCGGCCCCCAGGGCTGGCGCCCCGACGACCACTTACACTGCCGAAGACATTCGCATCCAGCAGTACGGTGATACCGCCATCGTCGCATTCCGCCTGGTCGGCGCGACCGGGAAGGACGGGAAGACTGAGGTCACGAAATACCTGAACACCGGAACCTTCCTCAGGCGCAACGGAAAGTGGCAGGCCGTCAGCTGGCAGGCTACAAAGATGCCTCGCCCGGAAGAAGAGGCACGGCAGGAAGTGGCCGCAGCTGAGGCCGCGTTTCATCAGGCCATACTCGCCGCCGACATCAAAAAGCTGGAATCACTGACGGATGAGAGTTTCATCTGGACGCATCGCACCGGCGAGCAACAGACGCGACAGCAGTTGCTCGATCAACTGGGATCGGGGCAATTGAAGTATTCGAAGCTGGAGACCAGCAATGTGACAGTCACCGTGTATGGTGACACGGCGGTCGTGCGCGGAGTTTCGCCGCAGCAACGCTCAGCAATCCCCGGCTCCGAAGGCTCCGGCGATCCGAGCCCCTTCACTGCCTTTTACACGCTGACGTTTATCAACAAAGGGGGCGCCTGGAAGGCGGTGGCGATGCATTCGAGCCGACCGTAAGCTCTCGGAGGTTTGTCAGCGCACCCGGCGCAGTCGCGGTGAACCCCGGAGTCAGGGCCTCCATTGAACGCCTGTGATTTGGATTCTCAGGATGAAAAAGACCGCTGGCATTTCCAGTCTGCTGGCGCTACTGCTCATATTGGGCGCTGCCGGCCATTCCCGGCAGAACGATATCCCCGGATGGCAGGATGCTCGCTGGGGAATGTCTGAAGACGATCTGGTGAAAGTATCAGGCCCCAGACTCAGGAAGCTGCCCAAGAAAGAAATTTTCTATAAATCGCACGTTGATTATGTTATCCCGGAGTATGAGCTGGAAGGCAGAATATATACCGTCTTTTTTCAGATGAACGATGTTACGAACCGACTCTCGCAGGTGCTGATAAGATCGAATGAAATGAAGTCACGAGTGCCGCGGGTTGAAGTCTTTAACAGCCTCGCGGCCAGGCTGGCTCGTGAGTTTGGCTCTTCCGGCAAACACAAAGATAAGAGTCAGCTGGAGTCGCCGGCGAAATTCATGGTGATTGACCTTAGTCGGACATGGAAGTTCCCAACAACCACTGTTGAATTGTCCTACGACTGGGACAACCAGATTTACGCCAGCTTGCTTACAATCAGGTATTTCCCAACCAAGTAGTGAGATGGGAGGCAATGCCTGACCCCCGATGCGCTGGAGGCCGGATGGCGAGCGCTTCGACTACTACCATCATTCCGGCCCGGCCTTGGTAATTTCTGCCGTCAGGCAGCAGGGGCGCCGAAAGCGGATTATGAGCAAAAAACATCTGAACATTGGTTTAGTCGGCTACGGTTTCATGGGGCGCACACACTCGAATGCGTTCCTGCAGGCGGGCCGCTTTTTTGATCTGCCGTTCCAGCCCGTCCTCAAAGCCGTCTGCGCCCGCAATTCCGAACGCGTGCGGTCGTTCGCCGACAACTGGGGCTACGAGTCGGTCGAGACGGACTGGCGCCGGCTGGTCGAGCGCAAGGACATAGACCTCGTTGACATCGCGAGCCCCAACGACACGCATGCCGAGGTCGCCATCGCCGCTGCGCGGGCCGGCAAGATGGTGATGTGCGAAAAACCGCTGGGGCGCAATGCCGCCGAAGCCCGCGCGATGACCGAGGCGGTCGAGTCCGCCAAAGTCGCCAACACGGTCTGGTACAACTACCGCCGCGTGCCGGCCGTAGTGTTGCTTAAAAACCTGATTGACGAAGGGCGCTTCGGGCGGATTTTTCATTACCGCGCCAAGTTCCTGCAGGACTGGACGATCTCGCAGGATTTGCCGCAGGGCGGGGAAGGGTTGTGGCGCCTGGATGTCGCGGTCGCGGGCAGCGGCGTGACCGGCGATCTGCTGGCGCACAATATTGACACCGCGCTCTGGCTGAATGGCCCGATCACTGAAGTGTCGGCGATGACTGAAACTTTCATCAAAGAGCGTCGGCACAACCTGACCGGCAGCGTCGAGCCCGTGGGCATAGATGATGCCAGCGCGTTTCTGTGCCGCTTCGGGAATGGTTCACTCGCGACGTTCGAGGCGACGCGGTACGCGCGCGGTCACAAGGCGCTTTACACGCTCGAAATCAACGGCGAGCATGCCTCGGCCATCTGGGACCTGCACGACCTGCACCGCATTCAGTATTTCGACCACCGCGACGAAGGACAGTTGCGCGGATGGCGCAGCATTCACGTCACCGACGGGGATCATCCATACATGAAGCACTGGTGGGTGCCGGGGTTGCAGATCGGCTATGAACACACCTTCATCCACCAGTTCGCCGATTTCCTCGAGGCGGTCGGCGAGGGCAGGGAAGCGGCGCCCACGTTCAGGGATGGCCTGGCCACCGATTATGTAACCGACGCGGTTTTGAAATCTGCGAAGACGCGGCAATGGGAAAATGTGTCGCGGTAATGGAGGCTCTGATGAAAAAGTTCGTTGCGATTTCCGCCGCCCTGCTCGTGGGGGCTTTATTGATCTTTCAGCAGACTTCGACCCGAGCGCAGCAGGGCCAGCCGGCCGGTCAGCAGCCGGCGTCAGGCGCGCCGCGCGGCGGGGCCGGGCGCGGCCCCGGTATTGAGGCGCTGGCGATGGATGACCACTCGGGATTTGAATCCATCTTCGACGGCAAAACGCTCAAGGGGTGGGACGGCGACCCGCAGTTCTGGCGTGTGGAAGATGGCATCATCATCGGCGAGAGTACCGCGGAAAAACCCGTCAAGCTGAATACCTTTCTGATCTGGCGCGGCGGCGAGCCCCGGGATTTCGAACTGAAACTGGAGTACCGCATGAACTCGACCAACAGCGGCGTGCAGTACCGCAGCGTCGAACTGCCCGAAGTCGGCAAGTGGGTGATGAAGGGCTATCAGGCGGACATTGATTTCCAGAACCAGTACACGGGGCAGCTTTATGAAGAGCGCGGGCGCGGCTTCCTGGCCATGCGCGGTCAGATGACACAGTTGCAACCGGGCAAAAAGAAGGTCGTCGCCAACCTGCGCAGCGGCGATGAACTCAAGGCGTTGATCAGGGCCAATGACTGGAATCAGGTTCACATCATCGCGCACGGCAACGTACTCACACACATTTTCAACGGACACCTGATGGCGCAGGCGGTTGATGATGATGCAGCAAATCGTGCGATGGGCGGACTGCTCGGCTTCCAGATGCACGTCGGGCCGCCGATGAAACTTGAGCTTCGGAACATCTGGCTGAAGAACCTGTAAAGATCGCGAGTATCGCACTCCAGAGGGGATTGCCAGGCAGGGTAGGGCAAACTGACAGTTTGCCTGGCTTGAATATTTGTAGCCTTGAAGCCAGGCAAACTGTCAGTTTGCCCTACCCTCAATCGAAAGCCGCTCTAACAAGGGAATATGACGAACTACCAATTCACCAAAGTCCGCCAGCATTTTGACTGTCAGGCGATTGCCGATGTTGAGCAGGCCGTCGCCGAGCAACTTGGTTCCGGCAAATTGCAGATCACGCCCGGCGCGCGCATCGCCATCGCGGCCGGCAGTCGCGGCGTTGCGAACATTGCCCGGATCACGAGAGCCGTTGCCGCCGCCGTCAAATCCGCGGGCGGCGATCCGTTCATCTTTCCCGCGATGGGCAGTCACGGCGGCGCGACGGCGGAAGGCCAGCGCGAAATTCTCGCCTCCTACGGCATCACGGAAGAGGCCATGGGCTGTCCGATTCGCTCTTCGATGGAGGTCGTGGAATTGGACAACGGCGGCCTCGAACTGCCGCTGTTTATGGACCGTCAGGCGTTTGAATCGGACGGCGTGATCCTCGTCAATCGCATCAAGCCGCACACGGCGTTTCACGGAGACTACGAAAGCGGGCTCGTGAAGATGAGCGTGATCGGCTTGGGCAAGGAGCGTCTGGCGTCGGAACTCCATCGCTACGGCGTCTACGGATTGACGACGGTCATGCCGCGGGCGGGAAGACAAATCCTGGCGAGCGGCAGAATTCTCCTGGGCGTCGGCATCGTCGAGAACGCTTACGACGAGACCGCGATCATCGAGGCGCTCACGCCGCAGGAAATCCTGACGCGCGAGCCGGAGTTGCTCCGTTCCGCGAAAGGATTGCTGCCGCGCTTCCCACTCGATGAATTTGACGTGCTGGTGGTGGATCGCCTGGGCAAGGACATCAGCGGCTCGGGGATGGATCCGAACATCATCGGGCGCATGGAAATCAAGGGCGTGCCGGAGCCGGAATCCCCCAGAATCAAATCCATCGTCGTCACCGACCTGACTGAGGCGTCGCACGGCAATGCCTGCGGCATCGGTCTGGCGGACGTGACGACGCGCCGCCTGCTCGACAAGGTGGACTGGGACGCGACTTACACCAACGGCGTGACGAGCGGGTTCTATTCGCATTTCAAGCTGCCTATCGTCGCGGCGACGGACGCGCAGGCACTGGAGTGGGGCATCCGCGCCAGCCACGATCCGCACAAGGTCAAAAAGATCGTGCGCATCAAGGACACCCTGCACCTGAGCGAAATGTACGTGTCCGAAGCCGCTCTGGAAGAGATCAAAGACAACGTCGAAATCCTCAGCGCCCCCATGCATCTGTTTGAGGGGCAGGGCTCGCTCATCGCATTCTGAAGACTCTGCCCGCCCCATCAACTGGCACACGCAAAAGGTACTTGAGCAGAACCTGTTCTTCATCACTTGAACCCAGGTTCGTTTGGGTTGAAACTGTGATCTGCTTCTTGCCCCATCAGAAACGCGCCAGACCGTCAGGGCGGATTCCGGAGGAACTCGATTATGAAGACTGACGAAGCATCGGCGGAACTCAACACCTCATCCGCCACGCCAGTCCTGGTTCTCAGAGAGAGAGATAACGTCGGCGTGGCGCGACTGCCATTATCTGCCGGAGAGACAATCGAAACAGGTGGCCGCCGGATTGAAGTGCGCGAGACGGTTGCGCCGGGGCACAAACTCGCATTGCAATCCATTTTGCAGGGAAGCCCGGTCATCAAGTACGGCGAAATCATTGCGAAGGCCACGCGCGACATTGCCCCGGGAGAATGGGTTCACACGCACAACGCGGCGCCGGATTTCACCGGGCGCGAGTACGAATACGCGACCCGGACGCCGGTCACGGATTTCTTCCCGCCCGAACAGGCCGGCACCTTTATGGGCTACCTGCGCGAAAACGGCGACGTCGGCACGCGCAACTATATCGCCGTCATCGCCACTTCCAACTGCGCAAGCCACGTGACGGTCGGGATTGCCGAGCGACTGCGACACGTCACGCAGGAAACGCACGGCGTTGACGGCGTCATCGCCATCCCGCACCAGGAAGGCTGCGGCCATTCGCAGGGCGAAGACACCTGGCAACTCGAACGCACCATCGCCGGGATGATCTTTCACCCGAACGTCGGGGCCGTGCTGATGGTCAGCCTTGGCTGCGAAGTCAACCAGATCTCGAAATACCTGGGCACCGTCCAGCTCGGCCAGCAGGGGTTCCGCAAGGGCAAGCTGATCGTCGGCCTTGAGATGCAGTCATCGGGCGGCACGCGCAAAACCATCGAAGCCGGCTTGCGTCAGGTTGAACAGCTTATCGGGCACTGCCAGACGATGACGCGCACCGAACAGCCGCTCGGCAAAGTCCTGCTCGGCACCAACTGCGGCGGCTCGGATGCTTTCTCGGGGATTTCAGCCAACCCCGCGCTCGGGCACGCGAGTGACCTGCTCATTCGTTCGGGCGGGACTTCCGCGCTCGCCGAAATCCCCGAATGCATGGGTGCCGAACACCTGCTGACGCGCCGCGCGATTGACGAAGCGACCGGTCGCAAGGTGATTGACGTGGTGAACTGGTATCAGGATTACCTGCGCCGGTTCGGCGCCTCGTGGGATGACAACCCGTCGCCCGGCAACAAGGCCGGCGGGATTACCAACATCACCGAGAAATCGCTGGGCGCGGTGGCGAAGGGCGGCACGACGGCGCTCACGGGCGTTTACGCGTACGCCGAGCGGATTGATCGGAAAGGTTTCGTGCTGATGAACACGCCCGGCTACGACCCGGTCTCGCTGACGGGGCTGGCGGCGGGCGGTGCGAATATGATCGTCTTTACGACCGGGCGCGGCTCCGGGATCGGGTTCCCGGTGGTCCCGGTCATCAAGGTCTCATCGAACTCGCGGATCGCCGCGGCGATGGAAGACAACATTGACATCAACGCGGGAACCATCGTCGAAGGGAAGGAGACGATTGAGGAGGTGGGGCGGCGGATTTTCGAACTGATCCGGCGCGTGGCTTCCGGCGAGCGGACGAAGAGTGAATTGCTCGGGCATAAAGAGTTCGTCCCGTGGCGCGTGGGGCCGGTGTTGTAACTTCAGCTGGTATGAGAATGGCGTTCACCGCGGAGGCGCAGAGAACGCAGAGACAGCGCAGAGAGAAGAAGGAAGGACCCTGTCAGGAAGTTTGTGGAAACGGACAAAGTCAGTTATCACTTTCCGAACAGAAAGGATCAACCACTGATGTCCACCGAAGCAACCAAACCGACACCCTCATTCGATCACCAGCTCCTGAAACAACTCCTCGCAGAGAGAAAGACCGCCGGCGAGATTGAAGACCTCCTCAAAGACCTCCGCAAGGCTTTCATTGAAGAGGCCCTGCAGGGGGAACTCTCTCACCTGCTCGGCTACGAGAAGCACTCCCCCGCCGGACATCACAGCGGCAACTCCCGCAACGGCTCCTCCCGCAAGACGATCAAAACTGATGAGTCGGAAGTCGAGCTGAAGATCCCGCGCGACCGCCGGGGCGAGTTCGAGCCGCGACTGATCGGCAAATATCAGCGGCGGTGGGACGGCTTTGACGAGACGATCCTCGCGCTTTATGCCCGCGGGATGACGACGCGTGACATCCCGCAGCTTCCTCCGCCAGAAGTACGACATCGAGGTCTCGCCGGAATTCATCTCCACCGTCTGCGAGTCGGTCAGTGCTGGCGTGGCCGAGTGGCGGACGCGACCACTCAGTGCGGTCTGGCCGATTGTCTATCTCGATGCCTTGTTCCTGAAGGTGCGTGAGGAGGGCAAAGTCATCACCAAAGCTCTCTACGTGGCGGTCGGAGTGAACCTGCAGGGGCGCAAGGAACTGCCCGGCCTCTGGCTGGGCGCCGGGGAAGGGGCGAAGTTCTGGCTGCAACTGCTCACTGAGCTTCGGTCGCGCGGGGTCGAAGACATCTTCATCCTCTGCGTGGATGGCCTGAAAGGGTTGCCCGAAGCGATTGAGGCCGTCTACCCGCGGGTCACCGTCCAGACCTGTGTCGTCCATCTCGTGCGCCACAGCCTGAGCTTTGTCAGCGAGAAGGAACGCAGGGCGGTGGCCGCCGACCTGAAGAAAATCTATCAGGCGGTGAGCGAGGCCGAAGCCCTCAGGCGCTCGAAGAGTTTCAGGTCGCCTGGGATCGGAAGTATCCGGTGATCGCGAGGTCGTGGCGTGCCAACTGGGGCCGCGTCCGCCCGACGTTTGAACTGCCGGCGGAGATCCGGCGGGCCGTCTACACGACGAACGTGATCGAGAGTCTCAATTTCTCGTTGCGCAAAATCATCAAAGGGCGGGCTTCGTTCCCGAACGATGAATCAGTCTACCGGCTGATTTACCCCGGGCCTCCGGCAGGTCAGCCGGAAATGGACGATGCCGATCCGGAACTGGAAAGCAGCCTTGCAACAGTTTGCGATCCTCTATGAGGATCGGCTACCGTTGGAAGCGCTGGCAGGAGTCAGCAACTTAGCCCTGTGAATTCCGTTCCCACAAAACTTCTGACAGGGTCTCGCCGAAGGCTGAAACTTCAATCTCGGAGTAGACAACTCATCATAGGAGGAACAGGATTGTGCCCTGTTCCTCCGGCCCTCCCTCTTTCTTCTCCTCCCTGACTGCCGGACTGGATCTGCGGCATCAACCATCCTTACAATCTCCGCCGCATTTGCGCACCTCTTCTTCAATCTCGCGGCAGAAAAACCCCGCGATGAGTCCGGTGCCGACGAGCCGGGCGCCGCTCTGGCACATCTGCGCGACCAGATGTTTGCCCCGCTCGTCAATGAAAGTCACCTTCGACAAATCCACCAGGATCGGCAGAATGGGTCTGCACGTTTCGGCGCAGAGCATGGCGTTCCAGCATCTCTCCAATTCTGTCACCCATGGCCCCATGAGCTTTCCCGCCAGGATGAGGTTCGTCACTTTCTTCCCCTGATGAATGTCAATTCTGAGCATCGCCTCTGGTTATCTCCTGTCGCACTTGCAGTGGCAATTGACCTGCCACACCGGGCCCGAGTCCACCGGCCGGCGGCTCAAACGTTTGCGCTGACAGAAAATAATCCGGCCCTCTGAAACTTTCCGACGAGCGCGCGAGCGACATCGAGTGACCACATATCGTCAGGTGACCTGTAGCGGTCACCTTTGCCCGGTCACGGGCGGGCCGAAAAAAAAGAGGTGGTTGGAAAGAGGCCGGTCAGGCAGTAAACTTACCATCACAAAGCGGACCGTAATGATTAAGGGAGGAGAGAAATTTTGATCGCAAAGTACTGCGCTCAGCGTCTGTTTACAGCCCTGGCAGTAAAGGCAAAGGTTGAGTTGGTAATAACGTGATCTGCACCCATAGTTGTTCAATAAGGAGCCCCGAATGTTTGGACAGCGGGACGACAGGGACAAAGTAATTTGCAGTCGCCCTTTTTGCTGGCTTTTTTGCTGGCTCATCTGCCTGCCGGTCATCGTGCAGGCTGACCAGATTGATGACTACATCAAGTCGCAAATGCAGGAGCAGCACATCCCCGGTCTCTCGGTGGCCGTGGTGAAGGAGGGCCGCGTCGTCTTGGCCAAAGGCTACGGCCTGGCCAGCGTCGAACTGAACGCGCCTGCCACGGCGGAGACTGTTTATCATCTGGCCTCGCTGACCAAGCAATTTACCGCCGCCGCCATTATGTTGCTGGTCCAGGATGGCAAGCTCGGACTTGATGATAAGATCAATCGCTATCTGGAAAACCCGCCCGCCAATTGGCAAGCGGTCACCGTTCGGCAACTGCTGACACATACATCAGGCATCAAAGATTACCTGATTGAAATGCACGCTCATCTGCCGGATGGCACAACCCCGGCAGACATAGTTGCCGCGCTCGGTCCGATGCCGCTCAACTTCACGCCGGGAGCGCAGAATTCTTACAGCAACACGGGCTATCTGGTGTTGGGCATGATTATTCAGAAGGTCAGCGGAAAAAGTTACGATGAGTTTATGACTGAGCGAATTTTCAAGCCGCTGGGCATGACTCACACGCGCCGTAACAGCTACGACGATATTATCCCCAACCGGACGGCGGGCTACATCTGGCGAGACGGCAAATTGCATAACAGCCCTTTTCTTGACCCGGCCTTGTATGACAACGCGGACGACGGACTTCTTTCTTCAGTACTGGACCTTGCCCGGTGGGATGCCGCGCTATACGGCGACAGTCCTTTAACAGCGTCCAGCCGGACGCAGATGTGGTCGCCAGTGAAACTCAACAACGGATCGTCATACCCTCATGGTTTGGGCTGGATACTCACGGATGTAAATGGTCACAGGCTCGCTTACCACTATGGAATTCGCGCCGATTCATCAACCTTTATTGGCAGATTTGTGGACGATAAACTAACCGTCATTGTCCTCGCCAATCTTTGCCTGGTGACTGGCGCACAGCGAATCGCGGCTCACATTGCGGGCCTCTACAGGCCGGACTTAAGGGGGAGAGATTTTGATCGAGACCACTGCGCTGAGCGCCTGCCTGCAACCTCAGCAGTACCGGACGCTGCTTGAGCTGTCGAAAGCCATCGCCTGACACCGCAACCTGTCGGACCTGTTTCATGATCTGGCCGGACGGCTGGGCTATCTCTTCGATTTTCATTACCTCGGGGTGATGCTCCACGACGCGTCGCGCAACGTCATGCGCCTGCACATTATGGAGACGCGCGAGCCCGCGTTCGGGCAACTCCCCGCCGAGATTCCCATCGAGGGTTCAATCAGCGGCTGGGTCTGGCAGAACCAGCCGCCCGTGGTCGTGCGTGGCGTGGATCAGGAGAACCGATTCTGCCTGACACAGACTCTGCGCGAGAAACTTCCGGTCAAATCAGTTTGCAGCCTCCCGTTGACGACAGTTCATCAGCGGCTCGGAGTCCTGAACTTCTTCAGCAACAGGGTGGGGGCCTACAACCAGCTCGACCTGGAGTTCGCGCAGTTAATGGCCGCGCAGATCGCGGTGGTGGTGGATAACGCCTTCAACTTCGAGGAAGCCCAGGGCTATCAGCGGCAACTCCTGCGCGAGCGCGACCGCTCCGCGCTGTTGCTGGACGTCAACAACATGCTGGTCTCGAACCTCAACCTGCGGGAACTGCTCTCGGCGCTCTCCGCCTGCCTGAGCCGCAGTGTGCCGCATGACGTGGCCGGCCTCGCCCTCTATGACCCAGCGCTTGACCAGCTCCGGGTCAAGCGCTGGAGTTTCCGGCGAACGAGGATTTCTTTATTGAAGGCGAGACGCTGCCACTCGAAGGGCATCCGGCGGGCGTCGCCTTTACGACGCGCCAGACGGTCGTCATGGATGGCGCCCTCGCTGATGAAGACCCGGTGTCGAACCGCTTCGCCGCCGTCGGGATGAAATCATGTTGCATCGTTCCGCTCATTTCACACGACCGCGCGCTCGGCATCCTGAGCGTCGGGAGCCGCGCGGTGGGCGCGTTCACGGAGGAAGACGCGGAACTGCTCGGCCAGATCGCCAAACAGGTCGCGATTGCCGTTGATAACGCGCTCGCGTTTCGCAAGATCGAGGCGCTCAAGAACAAATTGAATGAAGAGAGACTCTACCTCGAAGAAGAGATTCGGACTGAATACAATTTCGAGGAGATCATCGGCAACAGCTCCGCGCTCCGGCGCGTGCTGCAGGAGGTGGAGACGGTCGCGGCCACCGACTCGACGGTCCTGATTTGCGGCGAAAGCGGGACGGGCAAGGAACTCGTCGCGCGCGCCATCCACAACCTGAGCGCGCGCCGGGAGCGCACACTGGTCAAGGTCAATTGCGCGGCGATTCCGATGGGGTTGCTCGAAAGCGAACTTTTCGGCCACGAGAGAGGCGCCTTCACGGGCGCGATTGAGCGGCGCGTCGGCCGCTTCGAGCTGGCGCACCAGGGGACGATCTTTCTCGACGAGGTCGGTGACATCCCGCTCGAACTGCAACCGAAACTGCTGCGCGTGCTGCAGGAGCAGGAATTCGAACGGCTGGGCAACTCGCGGACGACCCAGGTGAACGTGCGCGTCGTGGCCGCGACGAACGTGGATCTGGCGCAGATGGTGGCCGAAAAGAAGTTTCGCAGCGACCTTTACTACCGGCTCAACGTCTTCCCGATCACCCTGCCGCCCTTGCGCGAGCGCCACGACGACATTCCGGTGCTGGTCCATTTCTTCGCCAGCAGGTTTGCGCAGCAGATGAAGAAACCGATTGAGCGGATTCCGGCCGAGACGATGGCCGCCCTGACCGCTTACAGCTGGCCGGGCAACATCCGTGAGCTGCAAAACCTGATCGAGCGAGCGGTGATCCTTTCGCGCGGCCGTGTGCTGGAGGTCCCGCTGGCCGAATTGAAGCAGTCGGCGAGAGCGGCCAATGATCAGGCCGAGGCGGCGACGCTCGAAGCGGTCGAACGCGCGCACATCCTCCGCGTCCTCGCCGAGACGAACCGGGTGATCGGCGGTCCGTCGGGCGCGGCGGCGCGCCTCGGGCTCAACCGCACCACGCTCAACAACAGATTGCGCAAACTCAACATTACTCGCCCCCGCCCCTCGCAGCCGTGACCGGCTCGCGACAGGCGTCTTTAGAGTTTGCAATCGGGCCGGCTGTCGAAATCAGCTCTGGAGTGGCGTGAGACCCGGCAGGAGGTCGAGTGTCTGAACGACGTAGTCATACACCCCCGGCTCCTGAGAGGCTTTCGGGCCGCCCACGTTGAGGACGCGGATATTGTGGTCGGCGATGAATTTCGCAAGGCGCACGGCCGGCAACCCCGCGTCACTCGCCTGACACAGGTGGAGCAGTGGCTTCTGATATTTTTCAGCCAGTTCGGCCGTCAGCAGCGTTCCGCCTGAGAGAATTGCTCCGACTGAGAAGATCACGGTCCCGTCAGACTCAATGACATTCAGCTCGGTGCGCACGGCGTAATCAGCGGAGGGGGCTTCCCGGAGACGGTAGCGCGCGGCGATCACCCCATCCTCAGCGATCCGCCCCCGTGGGCACCAGCCCCCATGCGGGACTCCGGCCCTGATCGCCCAGTCGAGGGCGGCGCGATCCGCCCCGGTCTGACCGCCGGAAACTATCTTCAGCCTGTGAAGGTGTGTCTGATCCAGGGAATCCCTTTCCACTCTCAGGTTCTCACTTTAACTACCTGGCTTGTGGCCTGGCCATGACCAGTGGCTTTGCCTCGGCCTCCCGCCGATAGAACACTCGTGGGCGCTGCAAGCTCCGCTTCTCCACTTCCGAAATCTTCTCTTCGCCTTCCACAAACGCGATTGTCTGTTTCAGGACGCGCATCTGGCGCATCTTCTCGATCTGCATTTCGGGAACGCGCCGCGTCGCGTAGTCGAGCCATTCCCTGATCACCACCTGCCCGTCTTTTGGCGCCGCGTCCGCCGCGCGGGTCTTCAAGCCCTCTTCCACCAGGGCGTAAGTCAGATACCCATGTCCCAGTCGCGCCGCTTCGACCGCGGCCTGATAGCTTTGTGCCGCCGTCAGGATGTACATCCCCTTCTCGTAGGCCAGCTGGGCCAACCCCCTGGAGTTCATCGGCCCGCGGCGTTTCTCTTCCGCTTCGAGCGCCTGCCCGCTGTTGCAGGCATCAATCACCAGCAGCAGATGCCCCGCGTCAAGGCTCTCGAAGGACTGCTCCAGCTGCCTGTCCGAGATACTTTTGTTCAGGATGGTCCTGAGGCCAGCCTCATCCAGCTTCTCGCGGCTGCCGGCATAGCCAAGGTCGTGGGGGATCAGGTAAAACCGGTTCTGTCGCGCCGTACCATGGCCGGCAAAATAGACCACCACCAGGTCTTCCGGCTGCGCCTGAGCTGACAATTTCGCGAGGGCCTGCTCGATGCCGGCTTTCGTGGCAGCCTGATTAAGCAGGGGAACTACTACGACGGCACGAAACTGGCCGAGTTCGTTCTGCCGGCGTCGCATCTCCAGGGCGAAAGCCTGCGCATCGGCGACGGCGTAACGGAGGTTGTATTGCGGGTTCGCGTACTCATTTATCCCAATCGCCAGAATGTAAGCCGTCCCGGCACGTTTCAGACTCTGGTCTCCCCTGATGACGATCTGGGAGTCGGTGCTTTTGATATTGTCGTGATTGAATGCGTAAGCCGTCAGACGGTTCTCTCCGGAGACGATTGGGATGGTGGCTTCCAGCGTGACCGTCTTTTGCCCTTTCAGGATGTCGCCGCGCCAGACCTTCACGAGCGAGCCGTTGCGGAACAACCGCACGTCCCGCGCCCCGCCGGCCGCCGCGTGGTCTTTATCTGGTGGGGCCTCCGTGACTTCGACTCTGACCCTCAGGTCACGCGAGGTGAGAGTGGTCGAGAAAGAAGCCGGTGTTGCCGCCGGCAGTATCCTGACCTGTGACTGCCGCCGGTCTTTACGCGAGATGTCCTGAGACACCCTGGGGCGCTTGCCGGCGATGATTTCAGAAAGCAGGCCGGGGTAGTAATACTCGTTGAAAAACGCCTCCACCGGGGCCACATCAAAAAGGCGCGGCGAGAAGCGCCAGCTGATCCGACCCCAGGCAGAAGGCGTCCCGTCAAACAGGCCGTCCGGGGTAATGACCATCCAGTTATTCTGCTCAAGCGCGAAGAGAGTCGCGAGTTCTTTCCCTCCAGCCACGTCCCAGAGTTTTATCCTTGAATCAATACTGCCGCTCGCCAGCACCCTTCCGTCGGGACTGAAAGCCAAAGCATGGACATTGTCAGCGTGCCCGGTGAGGGTGCGGAGTTCCTGACCCGTGCGGACATTCCACAGTTTGATGGCGCCATCCCTGATGGCACTTGCGAGAACCCTGCCGTCGGGGCTAAGAGCGACAGTGCCGAGATTGTCACCGCTGAGGTCAATCTGCCCGGTCTTCGCGCCGGTTGCGATGTCCATCAGGTCAATGCGTCTGTTGTCAAATTTCCCCGAGGCGACGGTACGGCCGTCGGGACTGAAGACCATATAACTGTCGTAATCGTAGTCCGCTGACAACGGACGAGGCCCGAGGCCGGTCGTGAGATCCAGAATGCAGGGCCGGCGCTGCCACTTGTTACGCTCCGGATCCCGGAGCAATAGCCCCAGGAACCTGCCGTCCGGGCTGAAGGCCGCGTAATCAGCGTCTTTGATTGCGCGGATCTCCCTGCCGGTTCTGACATCCCAGACCTTTGCGACGTCGTGATAATCGTTGTCATAGCTGACGCTCACCAGCGTGTCACCGCGGGGGCTGAAAGCAATTGAGCGAAAAATGACCGGCTCTTTCACGAGCGTCCGAAGCTCTGTGCCGGCCGCGTCCCATAATCTGATTTCCCCGTGCGGCACCCCGTCAATGTAATAGCCTCTGGCGCCCGCCAGGGTGCTGCCGTCCGGACTGAAAGCGACAGACTCGACTCTGGTGGAATCTCCGGCGGCCGTACTGAGTTCACCGCCCGCGGCGACATTCCACAGTCCGACCGGCCCTCCATTACTTCCGCTGGCGAGGACCCTGCCGTCGGGACTGAAAGCCACTGAATTGACCCACCAGTCGTGGCCCGGGAGCGTGCGAAGCTCGGCGCCGCTGTCAACGGCCCAGAGTCTGACCGTCCGGTCATGGCTCGAACTCGCCAGGGTTTTTCCGTCCGGGCTGAAGGCGACTGAGGAGACCCACGCCGTGTGTCCCGTGAGCGTGTGCAATGTTGCCCCCGTGGCGACGCTCCAGAGCCTGACCGTATGGTCATCACTACCGCTGGCCAGCACCCCGCCGCCCGGGCTGAAGGCGACCGAGGTCACCCCTTCCGAATGCCCCTTGAGGACGCGCAGAACCTGACCCGTTGCGGTATCGAGCAGCGTGACCGTCTGATCGGCGCTCCCGCAGGCGAGCATCTGGCCGCCGGGACTCCAGGCGAGCGACAGAGACGCCTGGTAACTCTTGAGGCTGACGGCAGGGCCTTTGGCCGTTGCGCGGCTGAAGAGTTCCGCGCCGCTCCTGATGTCCCAGAGCTTGATCTCTCCCCCTTCAGATTCACGCCAGCCTGCGCTCGCGAGTTTCCGGTCGTCCGGGCTGAAAGCGAGGGCGGTTATCCGGTTGCTATGCCCCTTGAGCTTAAAGACCGCGGCGCCGGTGGCCACATCCCAGATCCTGATGAGCTGATTGCCGCTCGCGCCGGCCAGCCATTTGCCGTCGTGACTGAAGGCCACAGGCACTGTGAGGGTCGGGCCGGAATATCTTTCGCCGGCATGAATATTGATGGTCCGAATCTCCTTACCATCAGAAGTGTCCCAGAGCCTGATTATGGAGCCGACACTTCCACCGGCCAGAATTCTGCCGTCGGGGCTGAAGGCGAGCGAATAAATTTTGTCCTTGAGCGTCAGTAGCACTCTGCCCGCGGCGGCATCCCATAGTTTAATAACACTTCCGTCCGTGCTGGCTACGATCCTGCCGTCGGGACTGAAGGCGGCGGAGAGGACGCCGTCGGCGTGACCTGTCTGGACGATCAACTCGGGCTTTTGAGCGAGGGCCGGGGCGGAACAAAGCAGCGTCAGCAGCGCGAAGCTGAACAAGGGTCGAGGGTGGGAGATCATAGCAGCCTCCTCCGGCTTTGATGACGGGGCCGCGGCGGGCAACTCCCCGGGACGTGTCGCGCCGCCAGGTTGTGTGGCAGCATTGTAAACAGCATGGCTGCGAAGAGGCGAGGGGAATGAATGCTTTGCTGCAGGCCCTTTGACTCGTGTGCCGACGCCCTCATAAATTGATTCGCCTGAAATCAAATCGGCACGCCGTGTTTGAGCAGCTGTTGGCCGCGAGCCTTCCCCGAGCCTGCGACATCAGCTTATCCTTAGCCTGCGCAGTTCGGCGCGGGGCACCAACCACAACCAGATTCGCAGGAGGAATGATGAACACGCACGACCTGGAGTCAGTATCGCGGAGAGAGTTCCTCGCCAGTTCCGCAATGGCCGGCGCCGCGGTTGTCGCGGGCAATTCAGGCTGGCCTGCGAGCATCACTGACTCGACGGCGTCGACCGAAGCGGGCTGGTTTGATCGCCCGATGCGCTGGGCACAACTCACCCTGGTCGAGAACGACCCCGGGCAGTATGACCCGCAGTTCTGGCTCGACTACTTCAGGCGCGTGCATGCCGACGCGGCCTGCCTGAGCGCCGGCGGCGTCGTGGCCTACTACCCGACCAGAATCCCCCTGCACCATCGCAGCCTGTGGATGAAGGAGACAGACCCTTTCGGTGAACTGCTGGCCGGGTGCCGTAAGCTGAACATGGTCGTGATCGCACGGACTGACCCGCACGCCGTGCATCAGGACGTTTATGACGCGCACCCCGACTGGATTGCGGTGGACGTCGAAGGCAACAAACGGCGGCACTGGGCATCGCCCGAACTGTGGGTGACCTGTGCGCTCGGCCCTTATAACTTCGAGTTCATGACTGAAGTCCACAGGGAGATCATGTCGCGCTATCAGGTTGATGGCATCTTCAGCAACCGGTGGGCGGGTTCGGGGATGTGTTATTGCGAACACTGCCGGCGCAACTTCAAGGCGGCTTACGGCTTGGACCTGCCGCGCACCGGCGACCCGCAGAATCCGGCGCGGCGCAACTACATCCTCTGGCACGAGCAGCGGCTCTTTGAACTCTGGCGGCTGTGGGACGCGGAGATTCGCAAACTCAATCCGAACGCGAGATTCATCGCGAACGCGGGCGGCGGCGCGCTCAGTTCGCTCGATATGAAAACGATCGGCGAGCTTTCAGAAACGCTCTTTGCCGACCGACAGGCGCGGCGCGGTCTCGTGGCGCCGTGGGCCAACGGCAAAAACGGCAAGGAGTATCGCGCGACGCTGGGGCGCAAGGCCATCGTCGGCATCTTCAGCGTGGGCGTGGAAGAACCCTACCGCTGGAAGGACTCGGTGCAGAGCGAGGCCGAGATCCGCATCTGGGTGGCCGAGGGGACGGCCAACGGCCTGCGCCCGTGGTTTACGAAGTTTTCGGGCACGCTTTATGACCGGCGCTGGCTCAAAGTCGTCGAGGATATTTACGGCTGGCATTACCGCGCCGAACGCTGGCTGCGCAACGAAGCGTCGCTCGCGCGCGTCGGCATGGTCTACTCGCAGCAGACCGCGACGTTTTACGGCGGGACGCGGGCGCAGCAGAAGGTCGAGGATCACACGAGCGGTTTTTATCATGCTCTGATCGAAGCGCGCATCCCGTTCGAGATGGTGCATGATCGCCTGCTCGACGCGGAACACACGGGGCAATTCAGGCTGCTCATCCTGCCCAACATCGCCGCGCTGTCTGACCGGCAGTGCGATCAGCTCCGCGATTACGTGAGGCGTGGCGGCAGCATCGTCGCCACTCACGAAACCTCGCTCTATGACGAGTGGGGCGTGCGCCGGCCGGATTTCGGGCTGGCTGATCTGTTCGGCGCCAGGTTCAAGGGCCGCATCGAGGGGCCGATGCAGAACTCTTATCTGAAGCTGGAGCAGGACGAGGCCGGCCGGCGCCACCCGCTGCTGGCCGGGCTGGAAGACGCGCCGCGCATCATCAATGGCGTTTCGCGCGTGGATGCGGAGGCGGTTGGAAAGATGCCCCCCGCGCCGCTCACGCTGATTCCGTCCTACCCCGACCTGCCGATGGAGATGGTTTACCCGCGCACGCCACAGACGAATATCCCCGAAGTCTTCCTGGGCGAACAGGGGCAAAGCCGCATCGTCTATTTCCCCTGGGACATTGATCGGACTTTCTGGGAAGTGATGAGCGTTGACCACGGCCGTCTGCTCGGCAATGCCGTGCGGTGGGCGCTCAACGAAGAGCCCGTCGTCACCGTCACCGGCCCCGGGGTGCTGGACGTGACCGTATGGAGGCAGAAGGAGTCAATGACCGTTCACCTGGTCAACCTGACCAACCCGATGATGATGAAAGGCCCCTTCCGCGAGCTGATCCCGATCACCGAACAGCGGGTGCGCGTCCGCCTGCCGCGGGACAGGAAGGCGAAGAAGGTACAGCTGCTGGTCGGCGGCCAGACGTTGCGCGCCGAAGAGTCAGCAGGGTATCTGGCGGTGACCGTGCCGACGATCCTCGCGCACGAAGTCGTCGCAATTGATCTGGTATCCGGATAAGGGTCGGTCTGAAAGGAGGGCTGGAAAGATGCGGGAGGTATTCAGGCGATGAAACGCACGAGTGAAAAGGGCAAAGCGAGCGGCCTCGCCGCCACGGCGAAGAAGCCGCACAACATCGCGCTGATGATGCGCCGCATCCGCCGCGCCGTCGAGCGGTATAAAAAGGCGGCGCTCTTCGAGTTGGCGGCGGAAGGGTTCACCTCGCCCTTCGAGCAGCTCGTCGCCTGCATCATCTCGATCCGCACGCTGGACGAAGTTATGCTGCCGACGGCGCGCAGCCTCTTTGCCCGCGCCCGCACGCCGCGCGAAGTGAGCCGCCTGACGCCGCGGCAGATTGACGAATTGATCCGCGCCTGCACCTTTCACGAGCGCAAGGCGCAGCAGATTCATACCATCGCCCGCCGCCTGGTGGAGAGCTATGACGGCCGGTTGCCCTGCGACTCCGACGTCCTGCTCTCGCTCGGCGGGGTCGGCCCCAAGTGCGCCAACCTCGTCCTCGGCATCGCCTGCGGGCAGCCGCGCATCGGCGTTGACGTGCATGTCCATCGGATAACCAACCGCTGGGGCTACGTGCAGACGCGCACCCCGGAGCAGACGACCATTGCGCTCGAAGAAAAGTTGCCACGCCGCCACTGGGTCGAGATCAATGAACTGCTCGTCCCTTTCGGCAAACGCATCTGCACGGGCACGCTGCCGCGCTGCTCGGAATGCCCGGTGCTGGAGTACTGTGAGCAGGTCGGTGTGACAGCACACCGCTGAGCGGTCATTCTCCAGGAGAAACTGGAGCTTACTGTACCGGGTTAACCTGAAGCTGACAGGAGCCACTGCCATGACACGACCGAAAGCCGATCTGACACCGATCACGCGCCGGGAGTTTCTCGTCGTCTCTGCCGCTTCAGTCATCGTCACCTCGTCCGGCGTGCCACAGCCTGCCGCAGCGCAGGAACACGGAAGGCCGTGGTATGCGGTGATGCGGCGCTGCGGCCAGATCAACTTCAACGAGCGCGACCCGCTCACAATGGACGTGAACGCGTGGGCCGATTACTGGGCCTCGCTCAGGGTTGACGCCCTGCTCCTGAACGGCGGCGGTATCGTCGCCTTCTACCCGACTAAGGTGCCTTACCATCACCGCAGCGAGTTCCTCGGCTCGCGCGATCTGTTTGGTGAGATGACAGCCGCCTCGAAGAAGCGCGGGATGCGCGTGGTCGCGCGGATGGATTGCAACTACGCGCATGAAGAAGCGTTCAAGGCGCATCCGGAGTGGTTCGAGCGCAACCGCGACGGGAGCCCGCGCAGGCACAACGAATCAACCTGGCTCTACAAGACGTGCATGTTCAGCCCGTATTTCACCGAGCAGATGCCGGCCATCTACCGCGAGATCAACGGGCGCTACCCGGTGGACGGGTTCTTCACCAACGGCTGGCCGAGTACTGGCGCGCTCTCGGTCTGTTACTGCGAGAACTGCCGGAAAGTTTATCGTGACAAGGTGGGCGGCATGCCACCCGAGCAGACCGACGCGACGAGCCCGCTCTACCGCAAATACTACGGCGTTTTCATGGATCGTGTGCTTGAGGTCTGGAGGCTGTGGGACGGGGTCGCCAAAGAGAAGAAGGCCGATTCTGTTTACGTCGGCAACCTCGGCGGCGGCATCCGCACGGTCAAGGATGTAAAGCGGCTGGGCGAAGTGGCCGGCTGGTTCAATGCCGATCATCAGGGGCGCTCCGGCGACACGGTGATCTGGGACTGCGCCCAGCAGGGCCGCGTCGCGCAGTCGGTGATGAAGGGCCGCACGATCACCAACGTCACCGGCTCGTACAGCAACAGCCGCCCGACCTGGCGCCACGTCACCAAATCGCCCGCCGAAGCGACGCTCTGGATGGCGCAGACGACGGCGAGCGGGATGGTGCCGTGGTTCCACTGGCTCGGCGGCGCGCCGGAAGACAACCGCTGGCGCGAGGTGGGCCGTTCGTTCTTCAACTGGCTGGCGGATAACGAGCCGCACTTCCGCAACCGGCGTCCGGTTGCCGACCTCGGCGTGCTTTACCCGCAGAGTACCATCGCCTTCTACAAATCCGGCGAAAGGTCGGGAGGCGCGCGGGCGGGCGATCAGTTTCAGACGAGCGATTACCTGCAGGGGCTCTACTACGCGCTGCTCGAAGGCCGCTTCGTCTTTGACTTCGTCCACGAGGGAGACCTCGCACCGGGGACGCTCGGGAAATACCGCGCGCTGCTCATCCCCAACGCGGCTTACCTCAGTGACGGGCAGTGCGAACAGATCAGGCAGTATGCGGCGTCGGGCGGCTCGGTCTGGGCGACGTTCGAGACTTCGCGCTACAACGAATGGGGTGATGCGCGGCGCGATTTCGCCCTCTCTGACCTCTTTGGGGCGAGCGTTGCGGGTGAAACAATCGGCCCGTCCGGCAACAGCTACATGCGCATTGAGCAAAGGCACGCAATCCTCCGTGACTTCGAGGGGACGGCGCTGCTGCCCGGGGCCGAGAACCGCGTGACGATCAGGGCGTCGGAGCCCGTGCCGCCCGTCCTCAGCATCGTACCTTACTACCCGGCGTTCCCGCCGGAGATGGTCTATGCGCGCAAGCCGCGCACGGATGAGCCTGCCGCCATCCTGCGACAGAAAGGGAACTCTCGCGTCGCATATTTCTCCGGCGACATTGACCGCACGTTCTGGCGTTCTGGGAATACTGACCTCAGTCAGTTGATCCAGAACTCAGTCCGCTGGGTGCTGGGCGATGCGCGTCAGCCGGTGTCAGTCACCGGCGAGGGAATGGCCGAGGTCTTTGCGTGGGAGACCGAGCCGGGCTACGCCCTGCACGTCGTGAACTACAACAACCCGAATATGACGCGCGGGTTCGTTCGTCGGTTTTATGCCATCGGCCCTCAGCAGGTCGAATTCGACGTCGGTGCCGGGAAGAAGGTCGGCGGCGTGCGGGCGTTGCGCGCCGGGCGCAGTCTGCCGTTCAGGCAGGGCGACCGGACGGTGCGGTTTGAGATCCCGTCGGTCACGGACTACGAAGTGATCGCCATCACCTGAAGCCGGGCTGAGGTCTCGCCGGGCTGACTCAATTCGCACCTTCAGGCTTTTCGTTTACACGAGTGAGCATCACGCCGGACAGGGCCTCAGCCGGCGCAATCTCTGCAATGAGCTGTCAGTGAAGGTCGCGTCAGGCCGACTTCGGGCGCGACCACAGCAGGCGGAGACGCTCCCACAAACCAACGGGCCTTTCCGCCGGGGCGCTCTCTTCCTCCTTCTCGAAGCAGTGGGCGAAGAGCCGACGGCAGCGCGGGTCGAGCCGTTCCCACAGAGCGCGGTCGAGGTTGTATTCCGCCTGGCCGTAATCGTGCGTGTGGCCGCAGCGGAAGTAACACAGGGTGAGCAGGCTGCGCGGCTCGTCGGTGTGATTGACCGTCCCGCGGTGCATCATTCCCGGGTCGCGAATCAGCAGATCGCCGGGCTCCAGCACCACTCTGCGCGAGCTGAAGAGGGAGGCGAATTCTTCGAAATCAGGGTTGCGCCCGTCCTGCACGTCGGTGTCGAGGCCCAGCTGGTTGAGCAACCTGTTTTGCCACAGGTGGCTGGCCCCGGGCCAGACTTCCAGCGGGCCGTTGTCGAGCCCGGAAAAGCACAGGGGCACGTTGACGATGTAGCTTTGCGGGTCCCAGGACTTCCCAATGCCCAGTTCGCGGTGGGGCGATTGCATCAGCGCCCCTTTCGTGCAGGTGTCGCTCGAAACGAATTTGCAAAAAAAATCGTCGCCCAGAAGGAACCCGAGCAGTTCCACGGCGAATGGATTGGCCAGCAGCCAGGGACTGTCAAACGGCGGCCGCAGCTTCGGAAAGATGCGCCAGCGGCAGTTGCGCTCCCAGAAGACAGCCTCCGTTTCGCGGGCGATCTGATACCAGCCGTCCCCCTGCCTGCTCGCGAGGCAATCCTGGTAGACGCGGCGGAACTCCGCCGCCGCCGCCTGCGCAATCTCGGCGGGAATCGCCCGCTTCAGCGTTACATACCCGCGCGTGTGGAGCAGCAGGCCCGCCAGTCGAAAATGCTCGGGGAGCAACCTGCCCTCCTGAATTTCCGATTCGGAGATGATGATCTCAAGGTCTTTTCCGGGAGTCTCGGCTTGCATGGTGGGTCCTTCCGGGGAGCGCGGATTGTAAGTCGCCGGGTCGAAACCAGGCAAGGTGAATTTTGCTGTCGCCCGGCCAACGAAATCCGGGGTATTATGCCCCGGTTTTCCCGCCCCGGCGTTTCATTGAGGCAATGTCCGATGTCCCTCCCTCACAATACGAATGGCCTTTCGGTTTCAATTGTCATGACGCTCTCGCTCACGCGCGGCAAGGCCCGGGAGTCCATCGAAAGCTGGACGACCCGGCAGAACTTCCCCCGGGAGCGTATTGAGCTGATCGTCGTGAGCAACGGGGCTGATCCTTCGCTTGAGGACTCGGTGCGGGCTAAGCTCTCCGATCAGGATCGCCTGCTGCTACTCGACTCCAAAAACGAAATGGAACTCTATGACTTTGGTGCCCGGGCCTGCAGGGCGCCCTGGATTCTGTTCACTGAGGCTCACGTTTTTGCCACCAGAGATTGCCTGGCCAGGTTATGGCAGTATCTGGAAGAGACAGGGCTGGACGGCGCCTGCGTCCGCACGCTGCCCACTCACGAACATCAGTGGGTGGCCCGAGTGGAAGCGCGAATGTATCTGGAGGACGCGGCAATCTGGACCCGGGAAGGCGACTGGCGCAAATTCACAAAGCGAGGATTTATAGTCCGCCGAGCTGCTTACGAAGCCGTGGGCAGACTGGATTATCAATACCTGTGGTTCGCCGAGATGGCGATTGCCGCCAGGTTGCATGCCGGAGGGTTCCGCCTCGGGTTTGCTCCCGAAGCGACCGTTATTCATGACAACACGGCTGAGCTGACTGAGCTGCTCGACTACGCGTGGGAATACCGCCGTCAGGCTTGTGCGTTTGAGGAGGACCATCCGGGGCTGATCCCCGGCGGTAATGATTTCAGGGACAGTCTCACAGATCCTCTGGTCATGAAAACGATGGTGAAGTGTGCGCGGAATACTTTCCGCTCCGCACTGGGGCGTCTGGGCACCAGCGGCGGGCGACTGCTGGCGTGGACGATGCTGACCGCCGGCTTTCAGGGCTGGCTGGAACACCGACTGGGTCGGCTGGGAAGCAGGGAACGATCCCGCTTGCGCTACTGGATGGCCCGGCTCCGGCTCACCCTCGCCCGGCGTCATCCCGATGCCCGATATCGCGCCTTTATGCGAGTCTGGCAATCCCTGGGGGACTACGCCGTGGAAACTTACCTCTATGGCCGCCGCAATGGCCGGACTCCGGCGCCCTTGAGCAATCCCTGCCGGCCGGGCGAAGTCCCCGCAGCCCACCTCGCGGGCTTTCATCTGCAGGAGAACTGGAACGGACACCGCTTCCGCTGGACGGAGCCGGTCGCCTGCCTCGCGTTCGACCTCGCGCCAGGCGACTGGGCGGTGACGCTCGATACCCGGGGAGTGCGCCGTCTGAGCTTTGACGAATTGCGGCTCTACTGGAACGGCGTTGCCGCGACGCCCGCCCCCGACCGGTCGGGAAACGGGCGGTTCTGCTTCCTGATCACTCGCCGGCTTTTTGTTGAGCCGGGCCCGCAATTGTTGACGCTCGCGTGCGCCCGGCTGCGGGAGTGCGACCGCAGCGAGCGGCGCTCGCTCGGGCTGCCGTTGTTCGCCATTGATTTTGACAGGGTTCAGGGTGAACTCGTCGCCGCTGATTAACCAACCCGGGATGAGGATCAAAGCTGATGACTCTGGATGGTAAGGCGAATCCCAGGCTCCGGGCCATCTCTCACAACCTTCCGCGCCTGGCGATGATGATGTGTGTGAAGGACGAAGAGAGGTTTCTGGAAGCCAACCTGCATTATCACCATGCGCTCGGCGTGTCGCGGGCCTACGTCTACCTGGATAACTGCACTGACCGTAGTCTGGAGATTGTCGAGTCCTTTCCCTGGGCAGTCCCGATCATCGTCCCTCAGAGGCAATCGCGAGGATTTGGACAAATGGCAGACCTCCAGCGCACGTGCATGGATGATGCGCTTGAGCGGGCGCGGGAAGAAGGCTGTGAATGGCTGCTGAGTCTGGACGCGGACGAATTCGCTTTCGCCGAAAACGAGACGAGGGGAGACACGGCAACCCCGGCTCTGGCGGCGGGCAACCTGCCTCGCCTGCTCGCCGGGATTCATCCCGCGACTGAGATGGTCCGGTTGCAAACTGCGGAACTGGTCAGTTGCTACCTGGGTGAAGGCCAGCCTTTCTGGAAGCAGACCTACTTCCAGGGCAGGCAGGCATTGACTCGGGAGATAGCAGACCCGGTGACCGGAGAGATCGAGCTTTGGAATGATTTTATTGCCGACCGTCAGGGAAAATCCATCATCCGCACGTCAGCCAGAGTCCAGGCCTTCGATTCTCACTGCTGGGTGCGTGAGCAGGGGAAAAGGTATCCGAAGCAGCCTGCCTGCCTCCCCGTGCCGACTGAGTCGCGCGGGTGCCGCTATCATTTCCTGGTAACCGATTGCGATCATTTCAAAAGCAAATACCGGAAATTATCCTGGGAGCCTGATGTCTGGGCCGGCGGAACTCCGGTTGAGTTGCCCAAACGATGCTGGAAACGGGCGAGCGTGATGCTCGACGAGGCCGAGACCCGGCAATACCTGTTGCGGCATTTCTTCCTGCCCGAGCCGGTGCTGGAGGGTTATGTAAAAGAGAAAGTGCTGCGCCGTGACGAGACGGTGGCCAGGGTGCTGGCCGAATCCGGATATTTCGACCGCGCCGACCCTGACAGGCGGAAGTGGCCGGAAGCGAGAGTGTGCCCCGGTACCGGGGTCTCGACGATCAGTTTTGTCTTTGCCGCGGTTGACCTGAACCGAGCCCTGGCCGCGCAGGCCGAGGTCTATTACGACGCCGCGGACTGGACAGACGGATCATTCACCGGGTTCTACGGGGTCGAGCTTTATGAAGGGCAGTATTTCCGCTGGGCTTCGCCCGAAGCGCAGATCAGCCTGAGTCTTGTCCCGGGCGATTATCGGCTGGCGCTCGAACTGGGCCCGCTCTGCGCCCCCGAAAGAAAAGAAGATATGCGCCTGACATTCAATCACGCTCCGATCCCTGCCGAGCAGGTACGGCTGGAAGGGACGCGCCTGACCTTCGAGGTCTGCGCGGCGCAATGTCAGGTGGCCGAAGACCCGCTGATCGGTCTCAGCTGTTCGGCGCTGAATACTTCGACGTGGGAATTTCAGGACCCTCGTCACCTTGGGGTGCCCATCTTCGGGATCCATCTCGCGCGCCTGCCGGACGCCGACACTAAAGAAAGCGGGCCGCGCAGGTAACGCGGCCCGCTTTGTCTGGTAATCAATCGCCGGTCACGACGGTGTTGCATCAGTTTCGCCGATTGCGGTTGTTGTGTTTGGCCCGGTAGATGTGGCGGCTGGCCTGATTCTGTTCCTTGAGGATTGCCTTGCGCTCCCCGGCGGTCACGGTGCCGTCAGATTTGGCCTCTTTCTTGTCCTGCTGAATTTCCTTCTGTTCCTTTTCCAGTTTGATCGTTTCACCGGCCTTCAGTTCGCCTGAACGCACTCCCTGGCCGATGCGTCGCTGCTGGTGTTTCTGACGGTGCCTGATGCCCGGCGTCTTTGTCCCGGGCGTGGAATCCTGAGCGAAGGTGATGGCAGTCAGACTGAATGAAATCCCAATGGCGATCAGAATCGAAAACAACTTCTTCATAACTGGCAATTCCTCCTTCGAGACTGGCTCGAAAAACGCGACGCTTACGGTGGCCGCGGATGACCGTCATTCAAGGGGGTCTGCTTCGTTCACGCACCATTGGACTGGGGCGGTCGGGGAAAAGTCGGAGAAAATTTTCGGGCGATTATTTAAGGATTGAGGGCATCCCCTGGTGCTGCGCGCAGCGCTGGCCCGGTTGTTTGACGCGGTGCCGGCACGCAGTGCCTTTCCTGGTGCGCGCGCCGCAGACGGCGTACTCCGGCGATGGGGCGGGAACTGCTGGCGCCGCCTTGAGCATCGCGGTCGCGTCCCGGGCTGAAACGACCGGCGCGGTGGTGGTATTGAGAGAGGTCATCCGTTCGAGGGCGGTCTCCTGCCGGCCCGTGTTGATCGTCACCCCGAGCAGCACCACGCACACAGCGAAGAGCATCGGCCAGAAGGCACGTCTGCGGCCCAGCCGCCGCGCGCAGCATTCACAGAAGTAGCCGTGCTGCCACCATCGCCGCCGGCCCGGACGGTTGCCGCATTCGGCGCAGAAGTTGGACTGATACAAAATGCGGTGCATTTGATTCTGCTCGCAGTGGTGGATGATTGGCTGATACAGCAGTTATCCAGAAAACCGTGCCGGCGCCCGGAGTATAGCAGCGGCACTGACCTTCACGCCAATTTTGCGGTTCGCGCCCGCGCGCGCCTTGCCACCCGGCGGGAATGGCCTGAGACTATGCCCGGACCGGCGGCGCTCGCCTGAAGCACAAAACAGAATCAGCTGTTAACGGAGGTCACACGTGAAGAAAATCCCTGCCATCATTGTCGTGTTGTATCTCTTTTTCATCATCAGTAATTCAGTTTTCGCGCAGCAGGCCAAAGCCGGAACCGTGGCGATCAAATGCGGTCGGCTGATTGATGTGCGAACCGGGGCCGTCACGAGCAACGCCGTCATTCTGGTCGAAGGCGGGAGCATCACCGCCGTCGGCGCGAACCTCTCCATTCCGGCCACCGCCGAAATCATTGACCTCAGCACAAAGACCGTGCTGCCGGGCCTGATTGACTGCCACACGCACCTGACCTTCAACCCGAATTCACTCGGCTACTCCTCGCTCGGCATCTCGATCCCGCGTGAAGCGCTCTACGGGGCTCGGAACGCGCGCCTGACGCTCGAAGCCGGATTCACGACGGTGCGCAACGTCGGCGCGAACGGTTACTCGGACATCGCGCTGCGCGACGCGATCAACGCGGGCGACGTGCCGGGGCCGCGCATCATCGCTTCCGGCCCGGCGCTCGGCATCACCGGCGGTCACTGCGACGACACACTGCTCGCGCCGGAATATCACCACGTTGCAGAAGGCGTGGCTGACGGCATCCCGCAGGTCATGCAGAAGACCCGCGAAGTGATCAAGTACGGCGCCGACGTGATCAAGGTCTGTTCGACCGGCGGCGTCCTCTCGCTCGGCGATGACCCGAAGGCTTCGCAGTACACGCTCGACGAACTCAAGGCCATCGTCGCCGAGGCTCATCGCCTCGGTCGCAAAGTCGCCGCCCACGCGCACGGCGGCGAAGGCATCAAATTCGCCGTGCTGGCGGGCGTGGATTCGATTGAGCATGGCACGTACATCGATGATGAGGCCGTGAAGCTGATGAAGGAACGCGGCGCGTATCTCGTGCCGACGCTCTATCTCGGTGACTGGTTTCTGGAGAACTACCAGCGGCTGGGCGTGCCCGCGCCGATGGTGGCGAAGGCCAGGGACGTGATGCCGACGGCGCGTAAAAACATCGCCCGCGCTTTCTCGCAGGGCGTGCCCGTCGCGTTCGGCACCGACTCCGCCGTCTACCCGCACGGACTCAACGCGCGCGAGTTTGCCGTTTACGTGAAACTCGGGCTGACGCCGCTTCAGGCGATTCAGACGGCGACCGTGCATGCCTCGAAGCTGCTCGGTCTCGAGGATCGCCTTGGCACAATCGAGGCGGGGAAGTACGCCGACCTGATCGCGGTCGAAGGCGACCCGTTGAAAGACGTGACCGAACTCGAGCGCGTCAAGGTCGTCATCAAAGGCGGCGTGGTGGTGAAGAAGTGAGCATGGCCGGATCAGTTCAGGAGTTACGGCAGCGTGAAACAGGCGGGCGCAGGCGGATTCGAATGTGGCTGTTGATTGCAAACGTCGTGATGCTGAGCCTGCTGGCGGGGCTGTGGATCATGCTGACTCAGCCCGTCCTGCGGGTGAGGGCCGTTCCCACCCGGCTGAGGATTTCATCTGAGCGGCTCAGGGCTCATGTCCTGATGTTGTCGGAAACGCTGACTCCGCGAGATTACAACCATCCTGAGAACCTTGATCGCGCCGCCGCGTACATTCAGCGCGAGCTTGAGCAGTCCCGCGGGAAGGTTTCGGAACAGCCGTACAAGGTCAATGGCACAACTTACCGCAACGTGGTCGCCTTATTCGGCCCGGACGCGAAAGAGCGCATCGTGGTTGGCGCGCACTACGATACCTGCATGCCGTATCCCGGAGCTGATGACAATGCGAGCGGCATTGCAGGATTGATTGAACTGGCTGGGCTGCTCGGCGGAAGGGAGTTGCCGGTGCAGGTGGAACTGGTCGCTTACACGCTCGAAGAGCCGCCCTTCTTTCGCAGCCCGGTGATGGGCAGCGCCGTCCACGCGCAGTCGCTCAGACAACAGGATATCCGCGTGCGGGCGATGTTCGCGCTGGAGATGATCGGTTATTTTTCTGACGCGCCGGGCAGTCAGGAATTCCCGAACCCCGTGTTCAAACTCTTCTACCCTTAGCAGGGAAACTTCATCGCTGTTGTCGGCAACTTCGGCCAAGCCAGACTCGTGCGGCGCGTGAAGCGCGCGATGCGGGAAACAGGATTGCTGCCGGTATATTCGATCAATGCCCCGGGCTGGATGCCGGGAGTTGATTTCTCCGACCATCTTAATTACTGGCAGGCAGGTTACCCGGCGGTGATGGTTACGGACACGGCTTTTTACCGCAACAAAAATTATCACACTCCACGGGACACGCCGGAGAAGCTGGATTACAATCGCATGGCGCAGGTCGTCGAGTCCGCTTACGCCGCCGTGCTGGCTGTGGCGCGGGCGGACTGAGTCCGCGTTTTTTCACCGTCTCAACTCTCAACCATCAAACTTATGGAGGAACAGATCATGCTCAGAAAGGCAATCGGCCTGTTGATGCTTGTGGCGCTGCCCCTGGCAGTCGCGCCGGCACAGCAGCCGCAACCCGGCAGCACGTCTCCGCCGAAAACGCACCTCAAGGTCGGCGACAAGGCGCCCGACTTCACGCTGAAAGGCGTGAACGGTCAGGAAGTGAAGCTCAGCAGCTTGAAGGGCAAAACGACGGTCGTGCTGGCTTTTTACCCCAAAGCCTTCACCGGTGGCTGAACGAAGGAGATGAAGGCATATCAGGCTGATATTGCCAAATTCGAAGCGACCGGCGCGAAGGTTTTCGGGATCAGCACGGACGATCTGGAAACCAACACGAGATTTGCAAAAGAACTGGGCCTCAGCTTCCCGCTGCTCAGCGACACCGATCAGTCAGTCTCGAAGACTTACGGCATCCTGACCGAAGGCGCCAAATTCGCCCGCCGCGCGACCTTCGTGGTGGACAAGCAGGGGATCATCAGGCACGTCGAGGAGGGCGGCACGGCAATTGACGTGACGGGCGCGCTCCAGGCGTGCAGCGTGAGCGGCCACAAGAAGTCGTAATCCCGGCCGGCTTGGGAAGAGCAACCACGAAGAATGCGAAGAGGCACAGGTCTCGGCTTCGTATCATTCGTAAACTTCGTGGTTGCTCTTTACCGCGCTGATGCATTATTCAAAGAGGCTTCGTTGCGCCGTCGGGCGGCGGAAAGTACTTCGCTTCTTCTCCTCCCACCCTTCATCCCGCCGATTGAATCCCAGCCGCTCGCAGTGAATCCTGAAGACCTGCCGAATCATCTCCCAGTACTGGCCCGACCCGCGCATCCGGTCGCCGAACCCGCTCAGGTTCAATTTCCCGTCGCGCATCTCGCGAATCCGTTTGAGGATCTTCGGCGCGCGGTCGGGCAGTGCGGCTTCGAGTCGCTCCTGAAAGTATGGCGCGACATTGCCGGGCAGGCGCAGCAGCGTGAAAAAAGCCGTCTCCGCCCCGGCCTCGCGGGCGCGCTTGAGCAGCTCGGGGATGTGCGATTCATTCAGCCCCGGGATGACCGGGGAGACGCTGATGCCGACTCTGACGCCGGCTTCGGCGAGCGTCTTCATCGCCTTGAAGCGCGCTTCGGGCAAGGGGGCGAAAGGCTCCAGCGCGCGCGCCGTGTCGGCGTCGGCGAAGGGGATCGAAAAGAACACTTCGGCGTCGGCCTCGCGGACGAGTTGTGCGATCAGTTCGGTGTCGCGCTGCACGAGGGCCGATTTGGTGATGATGCCGACCGGGTTGCGGAATTCCAGACAGACTTCCAGACACCGGCGCGTCAACTCGTAATTCGCTTCGAGCGGGACGTACGGGTCGGAGGTGAAAGAGAAAACGAGTGTCTGGCCTTTCCAGCCGCGTTTCATGAACTCTTCGCGCAGCAGTTCCGGCGCGTTCACTTTGGCGACGATCTTCCTCTCAAAATCAGTCCCCGCGCCGAAGCCCAGGTATTCGTGCGTCGGTCGCGAAAAACAATAGGTGCAGGCGTGCGGGCAGCCGCGGTAGCAGTTGACCGAATAATCAAAGCCGACGTCAGGGCTGTTGTTGTGCGTGATGATTGAGCGCGTCGCAGTCTCTTCAAAAACTTCGAGCTTCGCTTCCGGCGGCTCGCCGATCCATTCGACATGGGTGTTGAGCCAGGGGTTGGGCGGATTGTTTACATAGCGCATAAATTCATCAACTCTGAATTCCTGCGCCGTGATGAATGGACACATATTAACCGTTTCGCCCGAAAACCAGAAGCCCCGGCCACAGCAACTCCTGCTTGACACAGCTTGCGAATGTCAGCTAATTTGCTGTCTCGGCGATTTAATGAAGGCCGAACGGGCGAGGCAGGTATGAATACAGGGTGGCAGATTTCAAATTCGGGAATTGAGAATGGCAGTCAGGCCATAGCTCGTCCGACCTTCCTGCCGCAGCCTGCGCGCCGCACCGAGTTCAATCATTAGCTTTTCTCATCCGAACCACAGCGAACGAAAGTGGCTGGGAGTGTATCCAAGCTCCCGCTGTTTTTTCGGCTTCGTCTGTGGTTTTTGCTTTGGGGCGGTGTGATTGCAGAATTGCCGGAGGTGCAGGTCGGGCCGCAGCAACAATCGCTTCCTCACGGTCGCGGTGCTGATTTCAGGCAGAGAGGTAAATTAATTTATGAGACCAGAAAAAGAGATTATTGTCGGCGGGCAGGCAGTTATTGAAGGCGTGATGATGCGCGCGCCGAATTCCTACGCCGTCGCCGTGCGCAAACCGAACGGCGAAATCGCGCTTAAAGCCGAGCCGCTGCCGAAGCTGAGTGATAAATACCCGTTCCTGAAAATCCCCGTCCTGCGCGGGAGCGCGGTGCTGATCCATTCCATGATGCTCGGCATCAAGGCGCTCAACTTTTCGGCGACCGTGGCCTTCGATGAGGCGGAGAAGTCGGCCCAGCAGGAAGCAGAATCGAAAGCGGTCAGAGCTGTGGCCGCGACCGGCGCGCTGGCGACGACGGCACACGCCATTGAAATGCCGCAGACGGGCGTGGTCATTGAAACCGATAAAAAAGCGGAAAAGGCAGAGAAGGGGGAAGCCAGGGCGGCCACGACCGCCACGATTGCCGGCTCAATCGTCTTTGCGTTGTTCTTCAACATCCTCCTCTTCATCGTGCTGCCGCTGCTGCTGACGAACGCGATGTTCATCTTTTTCGGCTGGGGCAACGCGCCGCAGGCGGGCATTGATGGGTCAATGACGGCGGGCCTGCCCTGGTACAAGTCGGCGTGGATGTGGGTGCAGGCTTATATGAAGCCGGTGCGCCCGTCGGTGTCATTCAACTTCGTTGACGGGCTGATCCGGATGGCGTTTTTCGTCGTCATGATCTACTGCTACACGCTCGTGCGCGACATCCGTCGGGTCTTTGAATATCACGGGGCCGAACACAAGACTGTCTACGCCTGGGAGGCCGGGGACGAACTGACCGTGGCGAACGCGCGCAAGTACCCGCGCCAGCACCCGCGGTGCGGGACGAGCTTCCTGATGCTGGTGATGCTGGTCTCAATCGTGCTGTTTTCCGTCGTGAAGTTTGACTCGCTGATGCTGAATCTGCTCGTGCGCATCGTCCTGATGCCGCTCGTCGCGGGCATCTCCTACGAGTTCATCCGCCTCGCCGGGAAGAAGGAGGCGAGCGCCTTCTTCTCCTTCATCACGCGACCCGGCATCTGGCTCCAGAACCTGACGACGAAAGAGCCCTCGGATGATCAGCTCGAAGTGGCGATCTATGCGCTGAAGGAGTCATTGAAACTGGAGCCTGAAAATCAGTTTTCCGTGGCCGGTGGCCAGTTGCCGGTTGGCAGTCGTTAGCGGTTCATCACTCGTAACTGGAAACTGACTTATTCAAGACTGACCGCCGACAAATGAAATTATGTTCGAGAAACTTGCCAGCATCGAAAAGACCTACGAAGACCTGACGCACCAGATGACCGACCCCGCCGTCATCGCTGACATGTCGCGTTACACCAAAATCACCCGGCAGCAGCGCGAACTCGAGCCGGTCGTCGAGCAGTACCGCGCGCTGAAAAAGCTCGACGAAGACCTCGCGGGGGCGAAGCAGATCCTCGGCGAAACGAATGAGCCGGAGATGCGCGAACTGGCCGAACTGGAGCTGACCGAACTGGAAGAAAAGCGCGCGAAGGCCGAAGAGGATTTGAAGATCGCGCTCCTGCCCAGAGACCCGAACGATGAGAAGAACGTCATCCTCGAAATCCGCGCCGGCACGGGCGGCGAGGAGGCCTGCCTGTTCGCGGCCGAAATCCTGCGCATGTACGCGCGCTACGCCGAACGGCAGGGCTGGCGGCTGCAGGTGACCGATATTTCCGAAACCGGGCTCGGCGGGATTCAGAAGGCCGAAGCGATCATCGAAGGCGAGCGCGTCTATTCAAAGATGAAGCACGAATCCGGCGTCCACCGCGTCCAGCGCGTGCCGCAGACCGAAGCCAGCGGACGCATCCACACTTCGGCGGTGACGGTCGCCGTGCTGCCTGAGGCCGAAGACGTTGACGTGAAGATCGAGCCGAAGGATCTGCGCATTGACACGTTCTGCTCGTCAGGGCCGGGTGGCCAGTCGGTGAATACGACCTATTCCGCCGTGCGCCTGACGCACCTGCCGACGGGGCTGGTAGTTTCGATGCAGGACGAAAAGTCGCAGATCAAGAACCGCGAGAAGGCCATGCGCGTGCTGCGCTCGCGCCTCTACGAGATGGAGCAGCAGAAGCAGCACGACGCCATCGCCGCCGAGCGCCGTTCGATGGTCGGCTCGGGCGACCGCTCGGAAAAGATTCGCACTTACAACTTCAAGGAAAATCGCGTCTCCGACCACCGCATCGGCCTGACGATTCACCAGCTCGATACGTTTATGGAGGGCCAGATTGATGAGGTCGTGCAGGCGCTGATCGCGCACTACCAGGCGGAGAAGCTGAAGGCAGAGACTGAAAAGCAGATGGCGGTGTGATGATCCGCCGACGATATTGCTGACTTAACTTTCCTGCAGACGATATTCTCATCACAGCCAGAGTATCTGTATTCATTCTGTGAAACTCTGTGGGGAGGTCTGCTTTCAATCCCCGGCAGCTTTGAGTTTCAGTTCTGAGAATGCCCCAGCCCACAACGATTGCTGAAATCCTCAAACGTGCCAGCGAACAATTACGCGCCGCATCAGTTCCCAACGACCTCCTTGATGCTCAGACACTGCTGGCCCATGCGCTCGACTGTGACCGCACTTATCTGATCGTCAATTTCAATCAGCGACTCTCTGGCGAGACCATTGCGAAATACCAGTCGCTGATCGCCCGCCGCGCCACGGGTGAGCCGCTACAGTACATCACCGGGCATCAGGAATTCTTCGGCCTCGAATTTGAGGTTACGCCCGACGTACTGATCCCGCGCCCGGAGACCGAACTGATCGTCGAAGAAACCCTCCGCTTGGTCGGGCAGCAGTTATCAATCACACCCGACTGGCAGCCGGTGATTGTGGATATCGGAACCGGGTCGGGCTGCATCGCGGTGACTCTGGCGCGCGAGCTTGAAACGGTCTGCGACGGCGCGCGCATTATGGCGACCGATGTTTCAATGGCGGCATTGCTGGTGGCGCGGCGCAACGCGGCGCGGCACGGTCTGACCGGTCGCGTCGAGTTCGCGGCGATGAACCTGCTCGACGCCTTCAGCGACGAGCCTTTCGCCGACTTCATCATTTCCAACCCGCCTTACGTGGCTGAAAGCGAGATGCCGGCGCTGCAACGCGAAGTGCGCGACTGGGAGCCGCGTCTGGCGCTGACCGATTTCGCCGACGGGTTCAGTTTTTATCGCAGGCTGCTCTCAGGCGCTCCGGCGAGGCTCAGGCCGGGCGGGCATCTGATCTGTGAAGTGGGCTATGGTCAGGCCGCGACGATTCGTCCGCTCGTGAACGATCAGGTCTGGGATGAAGTGCGTGTACTCGAAGACCTGCAATCCATCCCGCGCACTATCGTGGCGAGGCGGCGATAAATCACTGGTTACAACCTTTAATGTCACTTCAGCGTGACGCTCGCCTTGCGGTAGCTGGTCGGCATCCCGTCGGGTTGTTTGATGAGCCAGAGCGGGCCGCGTTGCGGGTCGTTGGCTTCGCCGGTCACTTCGCCAAGGTAATCGCCGGTTTTGGTGTGATAAGCGTGTTTGCCGATGTTCGGATTCGGCGCCGGTCTGGTGGCGTGATACCAGAAGAACATCAGCGCCCCGCCAAGGACGGCGGCGATGATGACGTGCTTGAGCAGCCGGAAGAAAAACTTTGCGATAACGATCAGCACTCCGGTGAGGAGGATTCCGCCGATGACAAGGTAGATGGTTCCCATAATGTTGCGGGCAATGGCTGATGTCAGAGGTCAGTGCCACGGGGCGAGGCAGTATAAATCAAAGCGGACGGGTGCTGGCAAGCCCGCCTGGAACTAATCAATGGCTGCCGCCTAAAAATTTGAGCAGTAGCGTGGCAAGGCCGAGGAAGGTAAAAAAGCCGCCGACGTCCGTGCAGGTGGTGACGAAGACGGTCGAAGCCAGTGCCGGGTCGGCTTTCATGCGTTTAAGGATGATGGGAATGAGCGTCCCGGCGATGCCAGCGATGATCATGTTGGTGATCATCGCCATCGCGATGATTCCGCCGAGCAGCATGCTCTGCCTGGAGATTCCGTACATAAAATAAACTGCTATCGCGGCGACCAGTCCGTTGGCCAGGCCGTTGGCGAGTCCGACCATGGCTTCCTTGAACAGGACGCGGCGACCGTTTTCCCAGGTCACTTCACCAAGCGCCAGCCCCCGGACGATCACCGCCAGGGTTTGTGTCGCGGAGTTGCCGCCCATCCCCGCCACGATCGGCATCAGGGCGGCGAGAATGGCGATCTTTGAAATGGTGTCGGTGAACAGGCCCACCACTGACGAAGCCAGAAATGCCGTCGCCAGATTCACCAGCAGCCAGGGCAGCCGCAGCCTGACCGAGCGCGCTGGCGCGCTCATCGCGCTGTCTTCAGTGCTGACGCCGGACAGGGCGTAGATGTCCTCCGTCGCCTCTTCGCGGATCACGTCGAAGACGTCGTCGAACGTGACCACGCCGACCAGCTTGTTCTCCTCGTCAACGACGGGCACGCCGAGCAGGTCGTACTTCTGCACCACGCGCGCGACCTCTTCCTGATCGGTGTCGGTGCGGACGCTGATCACGTCCGTACTCATGATCTTTTTGAGTGGGGTCGTGGGGGGAACCAGCAGCAGCCGGCGCAGGCTGGTGACCCCGACCAGATGATTGCGGTCGTCCACGACGTAAAGGTAAAAGACCAGCTCCACGTCGCTGCTGGCCTTCTGAATCGCGGAGATCGCTTCGCCGACGGTCATCTCCTCGTTCACCGCGAAAACGTCGGGGGTCATGATGCGGCCCGCCGTGTTTTCGGCGAACCGCAGCAGCTCCTGCACGTCGGTCGAGGCCTCGACCTTCATCAGGTCAAGCAGTCGCTCGCGCTGTTCTTCGGGCAGCTCGGCGATAAAGAGCGCTGCGTCGTCCGAAGGCAGCTCCTGCAGCACCTGCGCGATGTCTTCGGGGGAAAGCGCGGTCAGCAGCTCGACGCCTTCTTCCGCCCCGAGTTCGCTCAGGCTCGAAGCCGCCAGCTCCTTTTCGGACTGGACGAGCGTGGCGAAGACGGCGTGGCGATCCAGCTCATTCAACTCGTGCAGCACCTGCGCCACGTCCGCCGGCCGCGCCTTCCGCAGCACGTTCATGGCGCGCGCGGACGCCCCGCGATGCACCAGGCGGCGGACGGAATCGAGCATCAGGATGAATTTCTGTGACTGCATCGTCGAAGAAACTGCCGGTAAAAAAAATAAGGACGAAAGAAACTGATTAGTATTTCCTTCGTCCTTCGTCCGTCGCGCCGATTGTGAAGCTTTCTAAATCGGCAGCGGATAGAGTACCCATGCGATGGCGAGGCCGATCAGGACGAAGGAGCCGAAGACCTTGACGCCGTATTTGACCCGGTCGGGCGTGTCGTGATGCTCCGACGAGAGGGCCGCGAAGACGACGGCGACGAGCGCGCTGAAAATGATGAGAGCGATGAAATGCGTCATAAACTGTCTTCACCCTTTCCGCCCGACAGCGATGTCGAATGCGTCCAGCATCGCCAGGTAATTGAGCAGCCCCGCGACGAGCAGGAAAGTGTTGCCATACTCATACGTGAAAACCGCCGCCTGGTTCTGCGCCAGCTCGAAGCCGAAGTTCAGCAGGTAGCAGATGAAATACGGCAGCCCGATCCCGAGGTTGCAGAAAGTGAACAGATAGGTCAGCCACTCCCCCATCTCCGGTTTGTAGAGGTGCCCCTTCATCCAGAAGCCAAGCACGAACATGACGGCGATGCTCGTGAAAATCACGACGCCGCGCACCACCCTGCCGAGCAGGATGTGCCCGAGGCCCGGCAGCACCAGTGACGCGACCGTCGCCGCGGCTGTGCGCGCCGGCGACACCGGGGCGATCTGGCTGGCGACGGCCGGAAGCGGTTTCTCTGAAGACCCTTCGCTCTGCAAATTATTCTCCGTAAAGCCCTGATCTGGAATAGGTCAAAGAATCGCCATTCTAGGTAGGCATCCGGGGAGTGTCAAGAAGCAGCGCATTTGTGAAGGATGAGGCCAACACTGCCGCCCGGTCACGCATCTGAATGACCGCCGGAAAACAGCCAGTAGCAGATTCCGCTTGAGCAGTCACTAATATATAATCCTCGTGCGTTACGGCGTGAATTTTTCAGTAATTTGAAAGGCAGTTGCTCAGGTTGAACGTCCCTCCGCGAGATCACCGGCAACATTCTCATCAATCAATGCACGCAATTCAAAAAAAGCATTTTCATCTGGTCGGAGTATGCGGCACGGCGATGGCTTCGCTCGCCGGGATGCTCAAGGCACAGGGGCACCGCGTCACCGGATCGGACAAGGCCTTCTACCCGCCAATGTCCGATGAAATCAAACGGCTCGGCATCGAAACCTGTCCGAACTTCGACGCCGGTAATCTGCAACCCGCGCCCGATGTCGTGGTGGTCGGCAACGCGACTTCGCGCGGCAATGTCGAGATCGAATATGCGCTCAATCACAGGCTCAATTACGCCTCGATGCCCGAAGTGATCAGGGAGAATTTCATCCGCGGCAGGCACTCGGTCGTCGTCGCGGGCACGCACGGCAAGACAACGACGACCTCGATTCTGGCGTGGGTGATGGAAGTCGGCGGGCTCGACCCGTCCTTTCTGGTCGGGGGCGTCGTCGAAAATTTCGGCGCGAGCTTCAAAGTCACTGACTCGGGTTATTTCGTGATCGAAGGCGATGAATACGACACCTCTTTCTGGGACAAGCGTCCGAAGTTCCTGAGTTACCTGCCCGACACGGTGATCCTTAACAACATCGAATACGATCACGCCGATATTTACGCCACCCTCGAAGATGTCAAAAAGGCCTTCCGCCTGCTCGTCAATCTGGTTCCATCCGAACGTCATTTGATCGCCGGGTGGGATTCACCCGTCGTGCGCGAAATCATCGAGCATCCGGTTGCGCCGCAGGGCGTCTGGTCAAAGATCGAGAGCTTCGGCATTGACAGCACTGATGCGAAATGGGTCGCGCGCGAGATCGAAACCGCGCCCGAAGAGACGCGCTTCGTGGTTGATTGCAAGGGCCGGGAGTTTGGCCGCTTCCGCACGCCGCTCGCCGGAAATTTCAACGTGCGCAACTGTCTGGCGGTGATTGCCGCCGCACAAACGCTCGGCCTTGACCGTCAGTTGGTGGCTGAGGCGCTCGCGACCTTCAAAAGCGTCAAGCGCCGCATGCAGGTGCGCGGCGTGGTTAGTGGCGTCACTGTTGTTGATGATTTCGCGCACCACCCGACCGCGATCAGGGAAACGCTCGCCGCCGCGCGGCAGAAATACCCGGGGCGGCGGATCGTCGCCGTCTTCGAGCCGCGCTCGTGGACGACGCGCAAGAAGGTCTTTCAGGATGAGTACCCGAAATCCTTCGCCCCGGCTGAATATGTCATCCTCGCGCCGCTCTTCGAATCGTTCAGGCTCGCGACCGATGATCAGTTGTCGGTCGAGCAGGTGATCAGTGACCTGAAGGCGCAGGGCAAGCAGGCTTTTTCAATCGAAGGCGCGGACGCGATAGTCGCGCACCTCGCGCCCGATCTGCGGCCCGGTGACGTCGTGATGGTGATGTCGAACGGCGGGTTCGGCGGAATTCACGAAAAGCTGCTGGACGCGCTGGAAGCGCGCGCCCGCGGCTCAGTTGCTTAAAGAGGAGTAAGGATCATTATGAGGAAAAGAGCAGGCAGGTTGATGGCCGTCTCGCTGGCACTGGTTTTTACCGCGGTCACGGGCGCCGCGAAGGATCTGCCGCAGTATAAGGAACTGCCGAACTTTCATCAGGTCAATGAACAGCTTTATCGCGGCGCGCAGCCAAAGCCGGGGGGCATCGGGCGGCTCGCGACCCTGGGCATCAAAACCGTCATTGATCTGCGCGCCGCCGATGAGAATTCGCGCGCCGAAGAGGCGGAAGCAAAGGCGGCCGGCCTGCGGTTTTTCAGCGTCCCGATGGCCGGATTTGGCCGACCGTCGGAAGCGCAGGTGAAAAGTATCCTGGCAATCATCAACGCGCCGGAAAATCAGCCCGTCTTCGTTCACTGCCGGCGCGGAGCCGACCGGACCGGGACAATCATTGCATGTTACCGCATCTCTCACGACGGCTGGACGGCTGAACAGGCGCAACAGGAGGCCTCGAAGTACGGCATGGGCTGGTGGGAATTCGGGATGAAAGATTATCTGCAGAAACTTGACCGGGGCCGCGCCCGTAGCGCTGAAAACCGCGGCGACGAGCCTGATGCGCTGAAGGGGCAGAAATCAGCAGGCGCCAGGCAGTGAGCAATTTTGGTGTCTGTCGTATCTCGGGGAGGGAAATGAAGAGAGCCTTTGAATACCTGACGGTATCGCTATTGCTGCTCATCAGTCCGGCGATTCAGGCGCAGCCGCCGCAGACAAGGGCGCAGGATCAGTCTTATACCGCCGAGTATTACTACAAGGCGAAGTGGGGGTACGCCGATGAATTCCTGCGGCTCTTCAGAAAGAACCATCTCCCGATCCTCAAAAAACAGATTGAGACCGGGCGCATCCTGCGCGTGAAGATCGAAAGGCCGCGCTACCACGCGACCGAAGACGGGCGCTGGGACTTTCGCGTGACGATAGTTTTCAAAAACGTCGCCGCCGCGCACGACCCGGGCAGCGAAGAGGCGATCATCAAACAACTTTACCCGGATCAGGAGACTTTCAGGAAAGAAGAGCAACGGCGCTTTGAGATTCTGCTGGCGCACTGGGACGTGCCAATTGTCAGCGTGCCGCTGGATCAGCAGTAAGATTCGGACATAGACAAACAATAGAGCAACGACAAGGTTTCGAGAGAGGTTTTGTTGAATCCAAAGAAAGTCATCGCGAGATCGCCTGACTGCGGGAGCAGATAATCCTCAATGCAACTCATCCGCCTCGAAGCCACAAACTTTCGCAACCTCTCCGGCGCAATCGAATTCTCTCCCGGCCTCAATCTGATTTACGGCGCGAACGCGCAGGGCAAGACGAGCTGGCTCGAAGCGATCTACCTGCTCGCGACCACCAAATCATTCCGCACCGCACACCCGCACGAAGTCATCACTCACAACGCTGCCGAAGCCATGCTGCGCGGCACGGTGTCGCGGGGCAATCTGACCAAAGACCTGCAACTGCTCGTCGGGGAAAAGACCAAGCAGACCTTCGTCAACGGCAAGCGCGAAGTGGTGACGCGCTACCTGGGTACGCTTGACGCCATCGCGTTCACGGCTGACGAAATGCAGATCGTGCGCGGCGCGCCCGAGTGGCGCCGCCGCTTTCTGGATCGCGGGATCGTCGGCACCGTGCCTTCCTACCTCGGCACGATTGCCGAGTACAACCGCGTGCTGAAGCAGAAAAACAAGCTGCTGCGCGACGCCTCGGAGTCTGACGAACCGCTCCGATTTGAATCCCTGATCCAGCCCTGGAATGATCAGTTGATCGCCTACGGGTCGGAGATTCACGCGGCGCGAATCGCTTACGTCGAAAAGCTCCGCGCGCACCTCCGTCCACACCTCTTTCAGGCCGAGGAAATCACCGCCCGTTACCGCTCCTCGCTCGAAGGCAGAGGTGACCTGACCGATTACCCGAAACTGCTGGCGGAGCGGCTTGTGTTTCATCTGCGAAACGAAATTGCAACAGGGTATTCACTGGTCGGGCCGCATCGGGACGATCTGGAAATTCTGTCGGACGGCTACAACATTTCGAAGTTCGGAAGTTCAGGCCAGCAGCGCAGTGCCCTGTTAATCCTTGATCTTGCGCAGATGTTGGTGTATCATTCGGTTTACGAGGAATACCCGATTTTTCTGATAGACGACATTGACGCTGAGCTTGACCGGACGCGGATAGAGATTCTGCTGGATCACCTGAACGGGCGGGCACAGACTTTTGTTTCAACATCGAAACGCGAGCTTGCGGACCATTACCGACATCGTGCCGCGGCCTTTCTGATCACAGCGGGGGAGGCGAAGTTTGAAACCGGAGGTGCGGAATCAACCGCAGAGTTCAGGCGGGCGGAATGGCCGGAATCAGGTCAGGAATCGGGGCCGGTAAAGCAGTCCGAACCGGGCGCGGCTGAGTCGGCAGCGGGTGAGAGCGAGGCCAGACATCAGGCCCCGTTCTGAACTCAGCCATCAATCCCCGGGCTAAAGATCAGCCCGCGCTCACAGGGAAGGCTGATCATTGACCATTCATTACAATCCGGCCTTTATGGAAGCAAAAAAGAAACTGGAAAAAGAGACAAAGGAAATGAGCGAAACCAAAAAGAAAAAAGAGCAGGAATATGGTGCTGAATCAATCACCGTTCTCGAAGGCCGCGACGCGGTGCGCAAGCGTCCCGCGATGTATATCGGCTCGAATGGCGAGATGGGCCTGCATCATCTGGTCTATGAGATCGTTGACAATTCAGTTGACGAAGCGCTGGCCGGTTACTGCGACACGATCAACGTGACGATCCACCTTGATAACTCGATCACCGTCGAAGACAACGGGCGCGGCATCCCGGTGGAGATGCATCCGACCGAAAAGCGCCCGGCTGCCGAAGTCGTCATGACGGTGCTGCACGCGGGCGGCAAATTCGACACCAATGCTTACAAGGTCTCGGGCGGTCTGCACGGCGTCGGCGCTTCGTGCGTCAACTTCCTGTCCGAATGGATGCGGATGGAGATCAAACGCGGTGGCGGCGTTTATGAGCAGGAATACAAAACAGGTATCCCGGCCACCCAGCTGACCAGAACGGGCAAGTCAACAAAGACCGGCACGAAGATCACATTCAGGCCCGATCCTCAAATCTTCACGACGTCGGAATACAGCTTCGACAAGCTCTCTGAACGTCTGCGAGAGAAAGCGTTCCTCAACAAGGGGATCAAAATCACAATCGTTGACGAGCGGTCAGAGACAGAAAAGAAGCACGAGTTCCTGTACGAAGGCGGCATCGCCGAATTCGTCAGGCACCTGAACAAGAACAAGAACGTGCTGCACCCGAAGCCGATGTACTTCGAAAAGCTCGCCAACCCGGAGGCGGGCGACGATCTGTCGGTCGAAGTCGCAATCCAGTACAACGACGCTTATGACGAAAAGGTCTTCGCGTTCGCCAACAACATCAACACGGTTGACGGCGGCACGCACCTGTCCGGCTTCCGCTCGGCGCTCTCGAAAGCGATCAGCCGTTACGCCACGACCGCGAACCTGCTCAAGGACTTCAAAGGCGGCCTGAGCGGCGACGACGTGCGCGAAGGGCTGGTCGCCGTGATTTCAGTCAAAATCCCGCAGCCGCAGTTCGAAGGGCAGACGAAGGGCAAGCTCAATTCTGACGTCAAAGGCCCGGTGGATTCGTTCCTCTACGAAAGGCTCACAAATTATTTCGAGGAGCATCCATCCGTCGCCAAGTCCATCGTCGGCAAAGCCGTCGAGGCCGCCCGCGCCCGCGAAGCCGCGCGCAAGGCCCGCGAGATCGTGCGCAAGGGCGCCCTCAGCGGCAACTCATTGCCCGGCAAACTGGCCGATTGTTCGGAGAAGGACCCGGAAATCTGCGAGTTGTACATCGTCGAAGGAGATTCGGCCGGCGGTTCGGCAAAACAGGGAAGAGACCGGAGAACACAGGCGATCCTGCCGCTCAAGGGCAAAATCCTCAACGTCGAGAAGGCGCGCTTCGACAAGATGCTTTCGCATAACGAGATCAAAACTTTGATCACCGCGCTCGGCACAGGCATTGGCAAAGAAGATTTCGACATTCAGAAGCTGCGTTATCACAGGGTGGTGTTGATGACTGATGCTGACGTGGATGGGAGCCACATCCGCACCCTGCTGCTGACTTTCTTCTACCGCCAGATGCCTCAGCTGCTCGAACACAAGATCGAGCGGACGAATGACGACGGCGAGGTCGAGGTCGAGACGAAGAGCTACGTTTACATCGCGCAGCCGCCGCTCTACAAGGTCAGGAAGGGCAGGACCGAGCGGTACATCAAGGACGAGCGCGAGATGACACGCTACCTGATGCGGAAGGCGACCGAGGACGTGAAGGTCACAGTCAGGAAGACCGGCGCGAGCATCGAGGGCCGGGACCTGACGACGCTGCTCGAAAAGCTGGTCGAATTCAACGGCTATTACGACAAGCTCCAGCGGCGCCTGCACGACCGGCGGATCCTCGACGCCGTGCTTGAGGCCCTGAGCGGCGGTAAGGGCCTCATGCAGAAGGAGGGCCGCAAGCTGCACGACGTGTTCGCCGACGAAGAGTTGCTCGGCAAGGTCGAAGTCGCCATCGCCGACCTCGGATTCAAGACCGACCTGACTTCGGATGAGGAGCATGGCCTGTCGGAGATCGAGGTGAAAATGCAGACCAACGGCGGCAGCATCGTCATTGACTGGGATCTGGCGACGCACGTCGAATTCCAGCGCGCCGTGGAACTTTACAAACAGCTCGCCCCGATCCACGTCCCGCCATTCACCGTCGGCGAGAATGGCTCGGCAGTCGAACTCGCTTCGCGCGACGAGCTGCTCAATCATGTTCTCAGCGCCGCGAAGAAAGACCTGCACATCCAGCGCTACAAGGGCCTCGGTGAAATGAACCCGGAGCAGCTCTGGGAGACCACGATGGACCCGGAAAAGCGCACGCTGCTTCAGGTGAAGGTTGACGACGCGGTGGAGACGGATGAAATCTTCACGGTGCTGATGGGCGATCAGGTCGAACCGCGCCGCCGCTTCATCGAAGACAACGCGCTCGACGTGAAGAACCTCGATATCTGATTTCAGGCCGTAACAAGCCTGCACAAACGGGAGGCGCAGAGTGGAAGAATCAGGCTCCGCTCTGCGCCTCTTCTCTTTTCCGTCCGGGTTACAGCTTCAACTGTTCGATCCGATCACTGCTTCGTGGCAGGAGTGCGCCACCATTGATGAAAGCAAACCAGCCCATCAGAATCGCCGCCCACCACCAGCCGATTGTGAGGGCCCAGACGCCGAGGGCGATTGCTGTGATCAGCGATACCACATGCGCGATTTTGCCCGGTTTCTTCCTGATCCACTCTTCGAGGCTGCCGACGACGTGGCCGCCGTCCATCGGAATCACGGGCAGCAGATTGAAAATCCCCCAGCCAATGTTGACCCACAGCAGGTCCCTGTAGACTGTCGGCCAGAGTAGCGAGTCAACTGCGAATGGGATCTGGTGACCGAGCAGGTACACAAGGCCGCCAAACAGAAAACCTGCAAACGGGCCGGCAAGGCTGATGATAATGCTTTGTGGCGGCGTCACCTTTCTGCCTTCGGCCCACGAAGTCAGCCCACCCATCGAATACAACTGAATCTGCGGCGTCAATCCGTAAGCTTTACCAGTGAGTGCGTGACCGAACTCATGCACGAGGATGGAAATGAAGACGACGACCAGCCATTCCACCAGCAGCGCGGGCTCTGACAGCCGGCTGTTTGCCAGAATGAGGCCGAGCAGCAGAAATGATGGATCAACCCTGACCGGGATGTCGAATACCTTCATAGCGCCTGAATCTTAATCCAGATACGCCCAACCTGAACTGGAATAATTCGGCTGCCTGGCAATAAAATTCTCATTGGGAAGCGATTTCACGCCTTCACCGGCACGCTGACCAACCACCCGCCATCCACGTAAATCGTCTGGCCCGTGATGTAATCGCCCGCGTCAGAAGCGAGCAGCAGCGTCACGCCCGCGAGTTCTGACGGCAGGCCCGGGCGCCCGAGCGGGATGACGCTGACCGCGCTCTCGTAAAGCTGCGGGTTGGAGAAGATGCCGTCGGTCATCTGCGTCCAGAAGCGCCCCGGGCCGATGGCGTTCACGCAGATGTTGTCCCGGGCCAGATCAACGGCCAGCGCCGCGGTCATCTGACCGATGCCGCCCTTGCTGATTGCGTAAGGCGAAATGTTCGGCACCACCACCTTCGCCGCAATCGAACCGACGTTGATGATTTTGCCCTTGCCCTGTTGGCGCATGAACTTCACCGCCTCCTGACTGGCGAAGAAGGCGCCCTTCAGGTTGATCGCCATCAGCCGATCCCAGTCTGCTTCGGTGAACGTGTCGAAGGGCTGGCGGAGATTGATCCCTGCGGAATTGACCAGAATGTCGAGCCGTCCGAATTGCCCGGCGGCGTGATTGACCAGTTCGCGAAGCTTCGCAGTGTCGCTGATGTCAGCCTGTAATGGCAGCGCCTTCACGCCGCGCTGGCGAATCAGATCGGCGGCTTTCTCAAGTTCATCAGGGGTGCGCGCGATGATTGCGACATCAGCGCCCGCGTGCGCGAGCGTTAAAGCCATTGCCAGTCCGAGCCCGCGGCTGCCGCCGGTCACGAGTGCTGCTCGGCCGTCGAGTCGCATGCTCGGCATCTGAAACTCTTCGTCAAGTGGTCGTTTTCTTTCGGTGTTCATTGCGGTTTCATTGACTCCATCAGGGTGTGCCCCGGCCGGTTTCATTTCCACGACTGTTGCAGGGTCAGCCAGGCGTAATAGCTCATCAGGAAAAAAATAATGAGAGTCGCAACCCATAGAAAGATCGTCGTCAGCCGTGACGGCGCGATCTCCGGCGGCAGGTGGCGGTGGCGCAGATAAATCGCTCCGAGCCCGATCACGGGCAGCATCATGGCCTGCGCGATGCCGCCCGCCACGACCATCTTCACCGGCGAAGCGAAACCCAGAAACAGGATGACCGGGATGACGAGCAGGAACACGACGAAGACGTTACGCCAGAACTTACGCCGCTCGTAATCGTCGCGCTCGAATAATCCCAGCAGGCGGCTCATGTCGGCGAAGACGCGCGAGTTGGCCGCCGTCGCCGCGAAGATCGTGCCGTAGAGCGTGGCAATCGCGCCGAGGTAGAACAGCCCGAGCGACCAGCCGCCGAGCGTCTGCGTGTAGATGTTCGACAGCACCGGGATCATATCTTTCGCCGCCGGGACTATCTTCATCCCATGCAGGATGCCTGCGCCGAGCAGGTAAAACGCGAGCGTCGCCACTGTGTAGATCACCATCGAGGCCATGATGTCCACGTGCATGACGCGGACCCAGCCGAGCGCGCGCTTCTGCCAGGCCGCACTGCCGTCGCGCCTGCCCGCAAACTGCGCGTAGCCTTTCTCGACGCACCAGTACGGGTACATAAACAACTCCGAGGCCCCGACCCCCGTGATGCCGAACGCCGCGAGTGCGGTGGCCAGACCCTGTTCGGGTAATCGGAATTTGAAGCCTTCGACCAGTTCCTTCGGCGAGAAATACTGTGGCATCCGCACGAGCAGCAGCGCGGCCATCACCGTCAGCATCGTGAAGAGACAAACCTTCACTACCGCCAGCCGCTCGATACGCTCGTAGCCGCCCCCGAGCAGCAGCGCGAGCGTGATCGCCAGAAAGACGAACACCCAGGCCGTGACCGAAATCGAAGGCACGAGCAGGTTCATCACCTGCGCCACGCCGCCGAACATCGCGCCGACCTGCAGCAGCGTCATGAGCGTCATCAGCGCCCACGCCCAGACGACCCAGTTGACTCGCGCGCGCGGCCCCGGCAACCGGTTCAGGCCTTCCAGCCCGGTTTCGCCGCTCGCAATCGTGTAGCGGCCCAGTTCCGCCTGGATGACGGGCTTGATCGCGCAGCTCAGGATGATGATCCAGAGCGCCACGTAACCGGTCTGCGCGCCGAGCGTGGTCGTCGCGATCAGTTCGCCCGAGCCGACGATTGATGCGGCCAGGATCATTCCGGGGCCGATGCGACCGAGGGCGCTCGCGAGCGTCCAGGGCGGTTCGGAGACGTCTTCGGGTCGGAGCTGGTAAGGGTCGTTGATGTTCACAAATCGGAGCCTCGATTTCGGCCCGCGTCACTCTTCAGGGGCGATGCGGGTCAATAAAGTCCGGCGCGTCGGCATCGGGAAGGACTGTTGCGATTATTGGAAACCCGCAAGCGACGGGTGACAGAGGACGATCAGGCGCGCACATCATAAATCATCAGGTTGACGCCGGCACAGCCCGCGGGGGAAATTTGTGAGGCGAAAGTTGACGCTCACCTGACCGCCGCCTACAGTATGTTCATCTCAACGGAAGTCATCAGCTCAATGATTATTGAGCCGGCTCGCATGCAATATTTCCTGCTGACGGAGGAAGTAATGGTCAGAAAGATCGCCGCGCGGATGCTGCCAGTCTGCCTCGCCCTGTGCGGCATCCTGGCCGCGCCCGTTCCCGCGCAGGTGCAGGAGGTCCCGTATAATGGCGGGGCCGCCGCCGCGTGGCAGGCGCTCCTGCGGCTGCGCACGACGGCCACAGTGCTGCACATCACGGCTCATCCTGACGACGAAGACGCCGCGCTGCTCACCTGGCTTGCGCGCCGGGAGGGTGTGCGCACCGGACTGCTGACGATCAACCGCGGCGAGGGCGGGGCGAACCTGATCGGGCCTGAGCTGTATGACGCGCTCGGCATTCTGCGGACGGAAGAGCTGCTCGCCGCCGGGCGTTACTACGGACTCGACGCACAGTTCTTCACGCGGATGGCAGACTTCGGCTTTTCCAAACGGCTCGATGAAACGCTCGAACACTGGGGCAAAGAGAATGTGCTGCGCGACATGGTGCGCGTCGTGCGGACGTACCGCCCCGACGTGATCATTTCGCGCTTTCACGGGCTGCCGCGCGACGGGCACGGCAATCATCAGGCGGCCGGGCTGCTGAGCTTCGAGGTCTTCAGGGCCGCCGCCGACCCGCAGATGTTTCCCGAACAGATCGCCGAAGGGCTGCGGCCCTGGCGGGTGAAGAAACTTTACCTCAGCACCCGGCCGAATGAGCCATCCACGCTGAAGATTGATGTCGGCGAATACGACCCGCTGCTCGGGCGCTCGTACCGCGAGGTGGCGATGGAAGGCTACGGCATGCACCGCTCGCAGTCGGTCGGTCTGGCGCGGCCCGCGCCCGGTTCGTTCTACTCATCGGTGCGGCTGGTTGAAAGCACAGTGCCGAAAGTTGAGAACGAGAAGGGAATCTTTGACGGACTGGATACGAGCATCATCGGGCTGGCAAAACTGACGGAAGGAAAGCTCGACATCACGAAGGAGTTGACCGAAATCAATAGCAGCGTCGAGGCTGCGATTAAAAAGTTCAATGCGCGTGAACCTTGGACGGTTGTACCGGAATTAATCGCGGGAAGCAGGGCGGTGACTGTTCTGTCTATAAGAATCTATGACTCTCAGCTTGATCCTGCCAGCAAAGATCATCTGTGGTTTCTGCTGAGGCACAAACTTGCGGAGTTTAATGATGCAATGAACAAGTCACTTGGTCTGCAACTGGAAGTGCTGGTTGATCCCGAGAAAAAGGTCGGGGTTCCGGCAGGGATGCTCCAGCCACGTGAGACTTTTGCCGTAGCCATTCCAGGGCAACAGTTCTCTTTGACATTGAGACTGGTCAATCGCAGCAAAGTGATAATAGAGGTGCCGGAAACAATGAACCCCAGACAAAATTCCAGCAGGAAGGCCAGCATAGAGAACCCGGCAATACTCTCTTCAGATTTACTGGCAAATATAAGGAGTCGGGAGGAAAGCGCACAATTCCTCGACTACAACGCCGTGCTGACAAGACACAGGGATGTAAAGCTGTCTGGTGACGCAAGGTATTCACGACCGTACTGGTTTCGTGAGTCCGAATTTCGCGATTATCAATACAAAATCAATGTTCCGGAAGGCGGCTATGAGAACCTTCCGTTACAGCCTTTCTCAGAGCCCGATCTTGACAGTGTGATCATCTATAAGGTTGAAGGTGTAGGATTCTGGATAGGTCAGCCTGTGCAAACTTCATTCATCGCCGCTCCACGCGGGGAACAGCGTCGCCTGCTGACCATTGCTCCGGCAATGAACGTTACAATATCTCCGCGCGTCTGCGTCGTCTCGCTCGGCTCAACCACCGGTACCAGTGTGACCGTCAGTGTCTCCAGCAATGCCAAAGGCAAAGCTGATGGCAGGGTGAAATTGCGCGTCCCTGAAGACTGGAAAGTTGAAACTCCCGAACAGCCCTTCAGCTTTCAGCACGAAGGCGAGAAGAGCGACTTCACTTTCAAGGTCACGATTCCTTCGCTCAAACCGAACACCAATTATAAAATCCGGGCCGTCGCCGAATACGCCGGGCGCGAATACACTGAGGGCTATCAGGTGATCGCGCACTCTGATCTTGAGCCGCGCCACCTTTACCGCCCGGCGGTGATGGAGATTCGCGGCGTGGACGTGAAGGTCGCGCCGGGCCTGACGGTCGGTTACGTGATGGGCGTCGGCGACGAAGTGCCGAAGGCGCTCGAACAGATCGGCGTCAGAGTGGCGATGCTCGGCGCGAGCGATCTGGCCGCTGGCAATCTCGATCAGTATGACGCCATCGTCGTCGGCATCCGCGCTTCGGCAGTGCGCGATGAACTGAAGTCTTACAACAGGCGGCTGCTCGAATACGTCGGACGTGGCGGCAACCTGATCTGGCAGTACCAGACGCCGGAATTTGAGGAGGCCGCTTATGGGCCGTATCCCTGGAAGATGGGGCGCAATCCCGAAGAGGTTTCTGAAGAAGATGCAAAGGTGACGATCCTTGACCCCGAAAACCCCGTTTTCAACTGGCCGAACAAAATTACGGCGGCGGATTTCGACGGCTGGGTCGAGGAGCGCGGCTCGAAGTGGATGGCCGAGTGGGACGAGCGCTACAAGCGGCTGCTCGAATGCCACGACCGCGAGCAGCCTCCACAGCGCGGCGGGATGTTGCAGGCGCAGTTCGGCAAAGGCACTTTCACGTATGCCGCGTATGCTTTCTACCGCCAGCTGCCGGCGGGCGTGCCTGGCGGTTACAGGCTGTTTGCGAATCTGATCAGCCTGAAGAAGCTGCCGAAGAAATAGACCGCGGATGACGCGGACCCGTGCGGATTTACGCGGATAACAAACCTGGGCCTCATAATGAACAAACTCATTCGCTTCTCATTTCCCTTCCTGTTGCTGCTGGCAGTCATCCCGCTGCTCGCCGATGCGCAGCAAAGGTCAGCCGGTCGTCGCCAGAATGCGGATCGGCCTCCCAACATCATCTTCATCATGTCGGACGACCACGCGGCGCACGCGATCAGCGCTTACGGGAGCAGGCTCATCCGGACGCCGAACATTGACCGGCTGGCCAAGGAGGGGATGCGCTTTGACAACTGCTTCGTGACCAATTCGATCTGCACGCCGAGCCGGGCCGCGATCCTCACCGGCCGTTACTCGCACCTCAACGGCGTGCCGGTCTTCAATCACATTGATAACTCGCAGCCGATGCTCCAGAAATATATGCAGGCCGCCGGCTATTACACCGGCCTCGTCGGCAAATGGCATCTCGGCGGCAATGACCCGAAGCGGCCCGACGAGGGCAGGCCGACGGGTTTTGATTACTGGAACATCCTGCCGGGGCAGGGGGCGTACTTCGACCCGGTCTTTATTGATAACGGCACGCGGACGAAGTATCAGGGCTACACGACGGACATCATCACCGACCTGACGATTGAATTTCTCAAAAAACGCCCGCCGGACAAGCCTTTCTTCCTGATGTCGCACCACAAGGCCCCGCACCGCAACTGGCAGCCCGACGAGAAACACCGGAAGCAGTTCGAGAACGTGAACGTGCCGGAGCCGGAAACATTTAATGACGATTACGCGACGCGCTCCGACGCCTCGAGGATGGCGACGATGCACATTGATCAGGATCTGACCGAGAGGGATCTGAAAATGAAGCCGCCGGAAGGGCTGAGCGGTCAGGCGCTGAAGAAATGGAAGTACCAGCGCTACATGCGCGATTACCTGGCGTGCGTGGCGGCGGTTGATGACAACGTGGGCCGCCTGCTCGACTGGCTGGACCGGCAGGGGCTCGCGCAAAATACGATTGTGATTTACACGTCGGATCAGGGCTTCTTTCTCGGCGAGCATAACTTCTTCGACAAGCGGTTTATGTACGAGGAATCACTGCGCATGCCGTTCCTGATCCGCTGGCCCGGGCACATCAAACCGGGCACGGCGAGCGACCGGATGATCCTCAACGTGGATTTCGCGCCGACGATCCTCGCCGCCGCCGGGCAGCCCGCCCCGGCTGAGATGCAGGGCCGCAGCTTTCTCCCACTGCTGCAGGGCAAAACGCCGAAGGACTGGCGCACCTCAATGTATTACCGCTACTACCACCCGGGGGATCACAACGTCGCGGCGCATTACGGCATTCGCACTGACCGTTACAAACTGATCTACTTCAACAAGCTCGACCAGTGGGAATTGTTCGACCTGAAGAAAGACCCGCGCGAGTTGCGCAACGTCTATGCCGACCCGGCATACGCCCGGATTCTGAATCAGCTCAGGTCGGAACTTTACCGGCTGAAGAAGGAGCTGAAGGATAACGACCAGTTCGCGGACAGTCTGCCTCGGGACGACGTCGGGTGAGCCCCACTGTATTGAACGATGATCTTTCTCGACCAGTATTTTCACCGCCGGAGCGTCACCTCCGAACAGATGGATTTCCTCTGGGAGGAAGGCTGGCGACATTTCGGCGTCGAGTTCTTCCGTTACTCGGTGGCTTACCACCGGGGCAGCCTGTTTTCGGTCATGCCGCTCCGCATCGCCCTCGACCGGTTTCAACCCTCGAGCAGCCAGAAGCGCGTCCTGGCCAGGAACCGCGACGCGAGAGTGATCATCCGGGATACCTTTATTGACAAGGCGAAAGATGAGCTGTTTTACCGCCACCGCGAGCGATTCACGGACAACATCCCGGGGTCGCTCTACAGCTTCCTCTCGTCTCACCCCGCCGAGGTGCCCTGCCGCAACCGGGAAATCTGCGTCTACCTTGGCGACAAACTGATCGCCGTCAGTTTCCTGGACATTGGCAGCACGGCCACTTCGGGGCTCTACGCGATGTTTGACCCGCCGGAATCAAAACGAAGTCTCGGAATCTTTACCATCCTTGAGGCCATCCGCTACTCCCGTGAATTGGATTGCCGGTATTACTACCCCGGGTATGCATACCGGGAGCCTTCCGTTTACGACTATAAGAAGAATTTCTCGGGTCTTGAGTATCTGGACTGGCAGGCGGGCTGGAAGCCGTATTCAGAAGCAATGCTGACCGAAGAGCCGGCAGTCGATTAAGCACATAACCACAGGTGAAGACAAAATGAACAAAGTACGATGGGGAATTTTAAGCACGGCGAAGATCGGGCTGGTGAAAGTCATTCCCGCGATGCAGCGTGGCAGCCACAGCGAAGTCACCGCCATCGCGTCGCGCGACGCCGGGCGGGCGCGGTCCGCGGCTGAGCAACTCGGCATCCCGAAAGCTTATGGCTCTTACGAAGAGCTGCTGGCAGACCCGGAAATAGACGCCGTCTATAACCCGATGCCGAATCATCTGCACGTCCCCTGGTCAATCAGGGCAATCGAAGTGGGCAAGCACGTGCTGTGCGAAAAGCCGATTGGGCTGAGTTCCGCAGAAGGCGAGCTGCTGCTCGATGCCGCGAAAAAACATCCGAAGCTGAAGGTGATGGAGGCGTTCATGTATCGCCACCACCCGCAGTGGCAGCGCGCGAAACGACTGGTGACAGAAGGCGGCATCGGCGAACTGAGGACGATTCAATCCTTCTTCTCCTACTACAACGCCGATCCGGACAACATCCGCAATATGCCTGAGATCGGCGGCGGCGCGATGATGGACATCGGCTGCTATTCGATTTCACTCTCGCGGTTCATTTTTGACGCGGAGCCCGAGCGGGTCTTTGGCGTCGTGGAATACGACCCGGATTTCAAAACTGACCGTCTGGCTTCCGGCATTCTGGATTTCGGCCGGGGCACGGCGACCTTCACCTGTTCGACTCAGCTCACGTCATACCAGCGCGTCAACATCTTCGGCACCGAGGGCCGGGTTGAAATCGAGATCCCATTCAACGCCCCGCCCGACGAGCCCTGCCGGATGTGGCACCAGTCAAAGAACGGGGTTGAAGAGATCATTCTGGATATTTGCGACCAGTACACGATCCAAGGCGACCTGTTCTCGCAGGCGATCCTCAACGACACCGAAGTCCCGACGCCGCTCGAAGACGCGGTGGCTAATATGAAGGTGATTGAGGCGGTGATGGAAAGCGGCAGGAGCGGAACGTGGGTTACGGGAAACAGGTGATGCCCGGCGAAATGTTTCGATCACCAGCATTGCTTCAGGGCGCCTGTTGACTCCGCCATTCACCGGCTCTCGTGTGCAAACAAATGAAGCTCGATTTTGAGTCCATCAAAACTGACCTTGAACGACTCCGATCTGCAAAAAAGCGCCCGAACGTTTTTGGCGCTGAGAGTCACGGATTCCAACTCAATCCCCCACTCCCTGAGTCAGCAGTCATTAAGTTCGAGAAAAGGCATAACATTCTCCTGCCTGCCGATTACCGACGCTTTCTCATTGAGCTTGGCAACGGTGGGGCCGGCCCGTATTACGGATTATTCAAGCTCGGTGAGATGGATGACAGCTTCGACCATGCGAGGTGGAAAGAGAACGATGGTTTTGTCGGTGATCTTTCAGAACCGTTCCCACACACTGCGCCCTGGAATGATTTGACCGGTGAACCCGAGTGCGACGAAGAGAATGAGGAAGAATATGATCGGCAGTGGAACATATTCGAGAAACGATACTGGAATGCCGCCAATGTAGATGGCGCAATCCCGGTCTGTCATCTGGGCTGTGCTTATCGGCAATGGCTTGTAATAACCGGCCCCGAGGCGGGAAACATCTGGTGTGATGATCGGACTGATTTGAAAGGACTGCATCCATTATCCGCAAAAGGAAAAAGGCGGGTCACTTTCTATGAGTGGTATCGCGGCTGGCTTGATGAAGCGATTCAGAAACTTGATATCCGGAAACGGAGGCGCTGAGCTTTGCTGAATTGACCGCGCAGCAACTATCGCAGCGTGTCCGCTGCAGAAGATGCCAGAGTAAGCTGAGCAGGGAGCCCGCGTGCCATGTGGAATTACGACGAGTACCTGAAGAACTCCCTCGACTCACCTGACGGGGCGCTCCGCCTTGAGGAATATTTTCATCAGGAAGAGCGCCAGCCTGCCCGGGACTTCATCCGCCTCGTCAGGACTGCGGGCGGTGAAGAAGTCTTCCGCCTCTGGGATGCCCGGTGGGTCGGAGAGGTGCAATTCGGCGCGGACGAGCGCCTGAGGCTGACGCTCAGTTACGCGGGCCAGCACATCCCACTCCTGATCAACGTCCGGGAGCGGACCTTCAGCCACCAGCCGCATGACCGCGCGGAGCCGCTCGACAAACTGGCCGGGCGGCTGCGGAAGCGGTTCGTCAGGACCGAATGGTCTGCGGGCGGGAAGAGGGGGTGGGCAGGCGTCAGGTTGCTGCTTGCCCGGCTGGCGATGTTTGTGACTTGCCTGGTGTTTCTGGTGGCAGCGGTCTGGATGTTGCTCTTCGATAGCGCGCGTGAGAATAACAAGTGGTGGGCGTGGGCGGCGCTGATCTTCTTCGGGATTTGTGCGGCGGCCTCGTTCAGGGAATTGATTGACCTGAGGAAAGGTTAGCAGTCACAGCAATCATAAAACATTCGGGCAGGAAGGAAGCCATGGTACTCCGTCGTCAGATGCTTCGTGACCTGCAAATTACCGTAACCTTAAATCACAAGGGAGAAAGATATGTCACAGGTAAAAGGTCTGCTGGCTGGTGGCGCTGCCCTGCTGGTCGTTCTGGGCTTTGCAGCATTCAGCACTCCTCGTGCTGTCACCGATTCAGGAAGTCAGGCTTCGCAGGGCGACGGCGGGCAGACGACACAGGCATTGCTGAATGAAGTGCGTGAACTCCGTCTGGCCATTCAACGATCCAACCTCAACACTTACCACGCACAGGTCACGCTTGAACGGCTGCGATTGCAGCAACAGCGGGTAGACCGTCTGAATGAAAAACTGGACGTGGTTCGCAGGGAGATTGTGAATCTGCAGGGAGATAAATCCGGGTTTCTGGAAGAAAGCAGAAGAGTGGAAACCAGGCTGAGTCAGGAATCAGACCCGAACAGACGCCGCGAGCTGGAGAACGTACAACAGCATCTTAAGGCCAAGGCGGAGTGGCTGCCTGAAAGAGAATCACAATTGCGGGAAACGGAGTCTCAGTTGATCAGTCAGCTGCAAGTAGAACAGGCCAAACTGAACGAACTCAATGACCGGCTGGACGCGTTGCAGAAGGAACTGGAAATAGTGGACAAGCCGCCGCAGAACGGGAAACGACAGTAAACGTTCGCGGGCTGAAACCTTCTGGTGGCAGAGACCGTGCCTGACACCGCTCAGGCCGGGGGATTCTGCGGCCTGCGTTCAATCAGCAGGACTCGCTTCTCCAGATCGCGCTGGTCGGCTTTTACGTCGAAGAGACTTTCGTTGAGGATGTCGAGCTTGTGATCGAAGTGGCGTACCTGATCTTTCACTTCCTGAATTTCCGCGAGCGCCTGTTCCCAGATCGGCCGCGTGTCATAAGCCTTCGATTCCAGCACGACAACGTGACTATCCAGCGAAGCGACACTTGCATTGAGTGCGCGAATCTCAGACAAAATTACATCCAGCTTTTCATTCGGAGTCAGGTTGCGGGTCGTGTCTTCACTCATTCGACGGCTCCTTTGCGCGGATGAGTTTAGCACGATGATTTCGGCGTCCGCCATCGCTACTTTGACGCCGCGAACCGCAGGCTGCGAAACTCGGTTTCGCCGATCTGCTTCCCGCTCCGATCCTTTGCGATCACCCGCCAGCGCACCTTCTCCGCCTTGTCCTTCAGCCACGACGGGGCACGATAAACGTTGATTCCTTTTCGCAGTATCGCGGAGAGCAGTGGCCTGCCCTCGGCGTCCTGAACTTCGAGTTCATAAAAGGCCGCGCGCGCGTCCTCCGCCCAGGCGAAGGTCAACGACCTGCCGGCTGACACTACCGCATTGTCGGCGGGCGCGAGCAGGCCGAGGGCCGTAGTCGGCTGCTGCAACTGCGGCGCCTGAACGCCCTGATCGCTGCCACCGATCACGTAACGCAGCACTGGCAGCGGGAAGCCCGCGACCGCGCCGCTGTGGACAGTGGCGGGGCCTGCGCCGACGGCTGCGAGGTCTGAATCGGCTTCGCGGTCGTCCGCGGCTTCGATGCGGAGCAGAATCAGATATGTGCCTTCGACCCGGCTGGGCAGGCGTGACACATCGGGTCCCGGCAGCCGGTATCTGCCCACGGGCGGCAGGAAGACGTTGAAACTGCCGAGCTGTGAGTACCGTTTCTGCAGGCCGCGCTCTTCGTAAGGCAGGGTGGGTTCGGTCAGCAGATCACGTTCATCGGGCAACTGTTCACCGGGCAACACAATTTCCCACCGGCCACGCAGACGGCCGGTGCCGGTGTAGGTGATTTCGGCGCTGACGGGCGGCAACTTCTCGCCGGGCTTCGCAAACAGCACCGGCGTCTCTTTGCCGAAGGCGAGTTTCACGTCGGTCAGCGAGAAGGGGACGCGCGCGCCGCCGCCGGTCAGTCGGCAGGTGACGTTGACGAACTGGTCCGGCCCGCCGGTCGTGCTGACGAAGCGGCGCACGTAAAAGAAGCGCGAATCCTCGCCGTTCACCGCGGCCTGATAGGCGCGGCGCGCGACCGAAGGCGGGATGGACATAATGTCTGTGTAGGCATTATTGCCGCTGCGTCTGCTGCGGTCGTAGCGCGCCGGCAGCAGCCCGTAGATGCCGGCCGGATTGCATCTGAAGCCGAGGTCGGGCGCGGCCGGAATCAGGTCGCTGCACCACGTCGCTTCCGCCGGGGTGTAATCTTTCAGATTGCCGAAAGTCAGGAACACGGTCGTCGCGCCCTGGCTGTTGACGTTGACTCCGGTCGGATTGACTCTGATGCCCTGCGCGAAACATTCCGCCATCGGGCTCCAGAACAGGACGATAAAAAGCTGAATGACCATCGCGGCGCGCGCAAACTGCGGGGCAGGGGACGGGGCTTTATTCTGCCCCCTGCCCCGCAGGCCGCAATGCTGATCGGTCGAATGAATGATATGTTTCACTGCTGTCTCCCCCCGGTTCCGGTGCCAGCCCTTTAGAAGAAGGTAAAGGTCAGGCCGGTATTGAACGTCCAGCTTTTGGTCAGGTTGTTGGTCTCGAACTTCAGGTCCCGGTTGCGCGCGAAGAAATTGGCGAACCTGATGAAGAACTGACTCTTCACTTTTCTGAATCTGCTCTTGTCAACGCCAAAGCTGTACGCCCACTGGGCGTTGAATTCGGTGTTGAAGTTGTCGGTCGTCCGGCCCAGGTCGTAAGCGTTGAGCGCCGAGAGCGCCGAAGTCAGGCTCATGCTTTTCGTCATCTGCCAGTTCGCGTTGAAGCCGAAGCGCCACGTACGATCAACGCGCTTCGCCTCTCTGTTCTCGGCGTCTTCGGCGCTCACGTCGAAGTTCAGCTCGAGCGTCGTCACCGGCGTGATGCCGAAAGTGAAGCCGTTGACGGTGTTGTAGAGGTCGGCCAGTTCGCGGCCCGTCTGGCGGTTGTCCTGCGACGAGCGGTTGAAGCGGTAGCCGACGCGCGCGGTTTTGATCTGCCATTCGGCGGTGAAGGTCTGGTTGAGGCTCAGCTGATTCGGCACCGTACTCAGGTCAACTTCAAAACCCCCGTTGACCGGGATCGCGGCGGCGAACTGATGGACGCGGTCGTAAGTGAAGGCGACCCGCGGCAGAAACGGGGAAGGGTTTGCCGCGTCGCCGATGAAAGCCGAGAGCGGCGCGCTCGCGGCGAAGGCGCTACGGCGGGTGTTGCTTTTGAGGATCGAAGGCACGTCGGCCAGATTGTCGTTGAAGCGCTGGTGCGTCAGGTTGATGTTGAGCTGATCAATCACGGCGTTGATCTCCCACTGGTTCTGAATGCGGTCGGCGAGGGTCTGAGCGGCGACGCTGCGGAAGAGCGGGTCAACCTGCTCGTGGTGATACGCAGCCGTCAGCGTGGCCTTCTTCGATTTCGTGAGCGCGAAATCCTTCAGGATGTCGTAGCTCAGATCAACGTAACGCGCGTTGCGGGTCGTTTCCTGCACCGGCACGATCTTCTGCCCCTGATTGAGCAGCGGGTCGGGCGGGTTGGTGAAGCGGCTGCGGGTGAATCCGCTGTCGAGTTTCAGGCGCTCGGCCTTGTCGGTGGCGACGAGGCGGAGGCCGACGCCGGTGCTTTTTTCGGCGTCGTTGATATTGGCCTGATTGAAATTGTTGCGCGGCAGCAGTCGTCCGTCCAGAAAGCTCGTCTCCAGCCGCAGCCCGCCCGGTCGTTCCTTCAGAAACTCGAAGCCCCACGCGCCGCTGAAAATCTGATGATCGTGATTGTTCAGGCCGAAGAAGTTGCCGAAGCCGACGATGCTCGTGCCGTTCATCGCCGCGAATGAAAAGTCGTTGCGCTTGCCAAGCGGGAACGACAGCACCAGACCGCGGCTGGCAAAGTTGTTGATGAGCTGACGATTGCTGCCGAATGAGCTGTGGCCTGAAAGAAAGCGGCCCCGTCCCTCGGCGATCTGCATGAGGTAATTCGAGAGGTCAACCTGCGGGGCCCGGTTGCCGAGTTCGCCGAAGCGCAGCGCCTCTTTCTGAAACGTCGAGCCGACGAAATCGAACTGCGTTTGCGACTTGAACACGCCGGTCGTCATTTCGGTCTTGATGCTGCTCTGCAAAGTGCCGTCGGCGAAGGTCGGGCGCTCGGGGCGGTTCGTGTCGGGGAAGTGGTTTTCGGCGAACTGCGATTTCACACCGATCACGAGCGAAGGCACGAAGGCGAATTTGCGTTCGGGCTCGCCGCTCGCCGCCGGCTGACCGCCGTTCTGCGCCTGAGCCTCGCCGGCCTGCGGAGGTTCAGCGGTGGCTGCCGCCGGTGGCGTGGTTGCCGCTTGTGTGGCGTCGGTCTGCTGTTTCGCTTCGACGCGCAGCGGGAAACTCGCCAGCTCCCGCCAGTCGTTATCGGGTTTGACGAGATACACGGTGACGGTGGTTTCGCCGACGGGCAGCGGCGCCGGGGCGGGCGTGTAACTGAGCGCAGTCTCGCTCGCGGCGCAGAGGCTCGTCACGTCCGTCGCGCCGATGAGGATTGCGAGCGCACCTTCGGCGGGTTTGAGCGCGCGGCTGAGTTGCAGCTCGATCTTTTCATCGGGCGCGACGGACGCTTTGTCGGCAAAGCCGGCTGTGACCTTCAGCTCATCCGCGGTGCTTTGGGCGATCAGTTGCGGGGCCGGCGCGAGCAGCGACAGGCTCAGCAGCGCCGCGAGCCAGACTGCCCGCCTTCGCCGGAATGTTTTTCGATGGGTGGTGGCGTAAATCATCGCTTGTCTCCGGATCGCTGCTGTGGTCGTGATCAATGACGCGCGGGCTTCAAGTGACTCGTCATTTCAGGGTGATGAACGTGCGCCTTTCCTGATCGCTGCGCGTGAAAGCCTCGGCGACCACGCCGTTGATCGTGACGACGACTGAAGTGAAAGTCGCGCCGGTGGGGCGTTCGACCGAGAGGCGGACGGGTCGCGCGAGCAAGTTGACCAGACGCGCCGCGTCCCGGCGCTGATTGTTCGAGTAGAGCGCCTCGAGGCTGACTTTGATCGGGCTGCCGGATGAATTATCGCCGCGCAGTTCGGCGACGACGTCGAAGCAGTCGAGCCCGGCGGGGCATTCCTTCGCGAGGCTCGGGACTTTGGCGATCTCAATCAGTTTCAGAATGCGCAGATTGCCGGCCTCGCGGAGCCGGTTCGGGTCGAAGGCGAGTTCACCGCTCGGGATCGCCGCCGGCGGCAGGAATCCGCGCAACGCGGTGACTTCGGCGCCGCGGCTGAACCTGGCCGTGACGCTGGCCGTAACGCCGCCGATCCTGATCAGCCGCTCAATAATGCCCCCCTTGATTCCTTCTTTCTCCTTCTGGGGCGCAGCGCCATTGATGAAAGAAGTGCCCGGGGCAAAGTTGTTCGTCAGGAAGTTCGATTTCCTGGGCGGCGTTTTTGGTTTGACGCTGGTGGCCTGGCACTCTTCGATGCATTTCTGCAGACCCGGGCCGACTTTGAATTTCCCCCGGCACTTCGTCTCACAGGAGGCAGCCTTGCCGCCGCTGTCGTTGCCGCCGTTGTTAATGCCACCTCTGTCACCGCCGTTAAAGCCGCCCTTGCCGCCAGTGTTGCCGCCGCCACCATTGTTAAGGTCGCCTTTGCCGCCCGTGTTATTACCGCCCGGGTTGTTGCAGCAGGTGGCGCACAGTGCCAGGGGATTCTTTTTGCCGCAAAGGCTGCAATCGAATCCCTTGCACTCGGCGGCATTGCCACCACCGCCATTAGCAGTATTGCCGCCCCCATTACCGCCAGCAGGGAGCTGGAAATTGAAATCAGCGGTGCGCACGTTGCCGCCGACTGAGCGGCTCGCGCTGAGAGACTGACCGTTGTTGAGATCGGCGACGACCGAAATGTCAAAGCCCAGAAGGGTGACGCCCTTCGGCACGCCGGCCTGCCAGATCACTTCTACTCGCTGAATGAATCCGGCGCCGCCCCCTGCCTCATCAGGGGATGAAGCGGCCCGCGGCACGCCGCCGCCCGGCAATGCGCTGCGCAGGGCAAGGTCGGTGATTTTGACCGAGGCTTCATCGGCCGCCTGCAACTGACCCGGCTCGGTGCCGGTCACGTTGCCGCGACGGGCGGCGACCGGGAATGACTGAATAATGAGGGCCGCAATCAGCGCGGCGCTCGCGAAGAATCTGTGGTGGCGAAACATACTGTAGTCTCCTTTCAGGCCCATCCGCTGATGGGGGGATGAGCGTGGCGATGCTCGTAACCTGCTGCTCAGAAGCTGCCCGTGCGCTCGGTGATGGCGCGCTGCCTGACGGTGAAGAAGGCGTCAACCGTGATTGCCGCATCAATCCGCAGCAGGTTACCCGTCCCCTTTGGCGGGGAGCTGAGGGTGAGACGCGCCTGGCGCGCCTCGCCACTGGCCGTCGCGGAAGCCGACTGGTTGATGTCCGCGCCGGGAGTGCCGCTGAAGTGGAATGCGAAATCGCCTTTGACCTTGAATGAGGTGAAAGTCAGGCCGGCGCGCCGCTGGTTGATGAACCAGAAGACGTCATAATCCGTCAGATTGAATGCGCCGTTCTGACGCAGCGCTTTCACCGCGGTGACCCGGTCACTCTCGGCTTCGGGCCGGTTCTGCACGCTGATGCTGTCGGCGAAGCCGTTGGCTTTGGAAAGCGAGAAGCTGCCGCTGAAGGTTTCTGACTGAGTCAGAATGGTCGTGAAGTCTGTTTCCACCAGGGCGCGAAAAGTATTCGGGACGATCCCGCCTTTGTTGGGAATGCGCAGCACGGCTTCGCGCGCCGAAGCGGGAAAACTCGGACTGGTGCTGGCGGCGGAGCCGTCGCTGTAGGTGACGTTGAGAGAAACCGTGAACTGGCTGACCGTCGTCGTACTCGGGATCGCGGCGGACCATTTCACAATGATTCTGAGTTTCTGCGGGTCGCCGGGCAGCACGCCGGCGTTTCTGACTTCGGTGATCTGAACTTTGGGCGGCCCGACGGCGACCTGCGGGTCAACCGGTGTGACCTCTTTCTTCGGCAACTGAACGTCCGTCCGCGCCTGGGCGGCGGCTGCGGCAGCCAGTGCCGCCAGCGCGATTGTCAGGCTCACAATTCTGATCAAAAGCTGGTAACGCATAACACTCTCCTCGAAAGCGGGCGCGCGAATTCATTGCTGCTCGCGCGCGCCTGAATCAGATTCGGCGCTGACCGCTCGGAATAAGGCCCGGTCAGCCAACACCTGTCCCTGACCTGCTGACGATCACCTCCGGCGGTCATCAGCAGACTGAAGCCCCGCTTCGCCCGCAGCGAAGCAATTGTCAGTTGTGGGGGAAGAATCGGGCGGCTGCCGTTCCCCGGGTGGGACAGGCAGCCTCCGGTGAGCGATTTATTTAGCGACCACCTTGCCGCTGCCCTTGACGACGATGATCAGTTCATCAGCGATACCGGCGCTGCTCGTGGCCGTGAACGGACTGCGGATATCCGGCTTTTTGCCCGACGTCTCAGCACTGGCCTTCTTCGCCTCACTGACGTGGAGCAGGCGCTCAACCATATCGGGTTGCCTGATCGAGCTGAAGCCCGCGACCTCAGCCGTGAGCGAGCGCTCGCTGACATTGACCTGGGCCTTCTTGCCGCTGATCTGGCCGACGGGCGCGGAGGCGGATTCGGTTGAGAGCTTCTGGTTGAGTCTGAACTTTTTCCCGTCCACCGTGACGTCGAACGGGGCGTCGAGCTGGAGCAGCCCGCTCGTCACGTCGAGTCTGACTTTGGCCGGGCCCGCCAGCCGGACGTTGATCGTGCGGCCCTTCTCGCTCCTCGCCGTCCAGTTGTGGCCGGTCGTGAGCTCCTTGCCGGACGCGATCTCGGCAATGCTGGCTGTGAAATTGGCCGGCCCCTTCGCGCGGTCAATCACCCGCCAGGCACCGCCGGGCCCCTTCTGGTGCAGTTCGAGGATCACTTCAGTCGTGGCTTCGCGCTGCTTAGTCACGGTGTCGGCGACGAGTACGGTGAAGCCGACGAGGGCCGCCAGCGCCGTCGCGAGCGTGAGCCGGAGGTGGCGACGAATGGTTGATTTGAAACGTGAGATCGTGGATTGCATGACATTTCCTCCCGGTAATGATGGTTTGTTGATTTTCCTGCCGGCCATCTCAGATCAGCTTCAGTCGCTGGTTGAAACGGTCAGCACGCAGTTATCACACCTGGCTGGCTTGCAGGATAAATTGCGACCATCGGACGCGATGGAACACGAGCCCCCCGATGTGTCGCACTTGCAGCTGAAATTCCCGTTGATCGAGAGTGAGGTGTCTTTGCGCAGGCTTCTGACTGTCACCCGGTTATCCCCGCTTTTGACGAACTCGAAGTCCGGTTTGACTTTGGCCGTATTGCCATTGCGGACAACGGCATCTTCGATCCTGATCCTTGGGTCCTTCTTCTCAGGTTTTTTGTCTTCCTTCTTCTGGGCGCTCTTCTCCGGCTTTTTCTCTTCCTTTTTGCTCTGGGCCTGCAGGCCGGGCAGCGTGAAGAAGGCAGTGAACAACAGGCTGAGCGCGACGAGCAGCGTAAGTTTTGACGAATATTTTCCTGTAGACATGGCTTTTCCTCCGGTTGTTAAGAGATGTCAGAAGGTCAGCGGGGCCAGCTTCCCCTGGCTCGACGCCCTGATGGTGTCCTTGATCACTGCCTGGGCCTCGAACCGCACCTGAACGCTGCTGATCAGTGTCAGCCTGTTTTCAGGAATGATCGGGAGCCGGACGCGGCCGGCACTGAGGCTGACGCGCCGGCTGACTTCGCGGCGGGCGCCGTCACTCAGCAGTATGTTGAGCGTGATCGTCGCCTGAGCGTCTTTGAAGACATTCGCATTGCCCGCGTCGAAGCTGATGTTGAAGCAGCCCTCGCCGGGGCGGCATTCGCTGTCGGCCTGTTTCACCCGCTCGATGGTGAGCGCGCCGGGCCGCAGGTTGAGCGCGGAGCCGTTGCCCGACGAACCCTTGCGCAGGACTTCGAGCGTCTCGGCGAACGCGGGCGCGGGTACGAACTCTTCGATCAGGCGGGCGGTAACGGGGCCGGTGAATTTCGCGGCGACTGAGGCGCTGAATGAACTGATCGAAGCCTTCTTTGCCGGGACTATTGGCGAGCTGTTATTCCCGTTGTTGCCGTTATTGCCATTGTTACCGTTGTTGCCACCCGGGCGCTTCGGCAGGGGCAAAGCTCCACCTTTTTTGCCGCCTGAGTTGTTGCCACCCGGGTTGCTGCCGACGCCGCTGCCCGTTTCATTGGCCGTCGTTTTGCCCCCGCCTGAAATCTGTGCGTCACCTAACTTGCGCGGCGTTTTATCAACATCCTTTTTTCCGCCAGCATCACCGGCCGTGCTGATCGCGGCTTTGACGATGTGAAATGCCGGGACTGCCAGATCCGCGAAGAAGTCCGTGTTACCCGGGCCGCCGTTCACGACCGTCTGGCGGTGTTCGCTCGTGCCGTCGGTGTAACCAACGTTCAGCTCGACCGTGAAGCCGTTGAAGACGCCGCCCGAGGGCGCTCTGGCCTCCCACGAGACGCGAATGACCTGTGTCGTCCCGTCGGCCTTGTTGGCCGAAACGTCCTTGATTCTGACCTGCGGCGTCTGGGCCGGCGCCGTCAGCGGCAGCGACGGCAGGACGAGCAGCGCGGAGAGCATGAGACAAGCGCCGAATCTGATCTGACGAAACATAACTTTTCCTCCCTTGCATATGGGCGGCAGCCCGGGCCGGGGTCGCCGCTGATTTTCAATAACGGCTGTCGGCGGGGGGTGGCCACTCCTGACCCGGCTGCCGCACCCGCGCGAATCGGCTACCGCCCGGGGACGGGGAACGCGCCGCTTTTGATGGCCCGGGAAGTCGCGGTGCGCAGCACGCCGTTCTCCCTGAAGCTGCACTTTGAATTCAGGGTCAGGGTGAACTCCTGCGCGAAGACGTCGTCGGGCATCGGCAGCATCAGCGTGCCGTTCTGCGCGACCACCGCGCCGGGCCTCGCGTCTTCAATCGGCATGAGCTTTTTGACTTCAGTGTTCGATCCGTCGGTGTTCGTGGTCCTCAGCACCACTTCCAGTTCGACGAGCTTTGCGCCCGGCCAAGTTCTGGTCGTCCACTGGAGTTTGACCGGGATGATCCGGCCGGGGCCGTTCGGGTTCTTCTTCGCCGCGGCGTCTTCCTTCGTGACGTTCAGGATTTTGATTTCGGCGGCCTGCTGCATGCTCTCTTTCTTCTTCTGCGCCTGTGTGGTCAGCGCGAACAGGGCAGTGAGCGCGAGGCTGAGCGCGAGGAGATGCGTGAGCTTCGAGAGATGATTTTTGCCGGACATAATTTCTTCCTCCTTGATCAGGTTTCTGGTGTGGTTCGGTTCGGGGTTCCCCGGCCGGCCCCGTCGTTTGCCACCACGCACGCACAGCGACTTGCTGTGCCTGAACGGCGGGGCCGGCCCGGGCGCTGTCGCGATGATTCCCCGACAGGTCATTTGGTCATCGCGACATTCTTTTGCGAGAGCGCCTCGGCGGCAAAAAGCGCCATCGCGCAGCCGACGGGGTGAATGATTTCGTTGACCCCGAGCGAGAGCAGTGCGACTGTGTCGCGCGGCTGCGGGGCGCCGCTCGAAGCCACGAGCAGCATCGTCCCGCCGAAGACCGCGCCGACCGCGAGACCGGTCGCGAGGTGCGCCGCCGCGCTTCGGCCCCTGCTCAGTGATCTGCTGCCGATCCAGCCCACCGCCAGACCGAGCAGGCCGTACTCGATCCCCTTCACGAGCGCCAGCGTGAGCGGCGACGGCGTGGCTGCTGCGGGGGCGAGTTTCAACGCTTCCGCGGCCGCCTTGTGCAGCGAACGAGCAACAGTAAAGGCAGTCGGCGCGGCCAGCAGCCCGGCGAGCCCCGTCAGCGGCACGGCGAGCAGCTTCGTCGCCCCCTTGCCGAAGGCCAGCCCGAGACAGACCAGCACTGACCACGAAATCTTCTGCGCCAGACTGGCCACGAGCGGCTTGACGCCCGAGTAGCGATCCATTCCCGTCAGGAGCAGGATCAGCCCTTCAATTGCGAATCCCAGCAAAACCGCGAGCCACGAAATGCGCAGCAGCAGCCGGCCCGGAAATCTGCTCTCATCCGGGCCGGCCGTCTGGTCCGTCAGAGCTGCGCTGGCTGATATCGAATCGGTCAGTCTGTCGTTAATCGGTGCGGTGTGATTCATCGGAAGTCCTCCCTGTTCTGATCATTTCTCAGATTGATGGAATGCGCTTATTTTTTGATCTCAACCCTGAGGCTGCAGCAGGATGGTCCGGAGCATTGCATAATCGCCACCCTCGGCTCGTGCTTGATTTCGAGCCCGCATCCCCCACTGTCGTCCGAACAACCGCAGCTGACATCGGCGGTCTCTCCAAGGGTATTCTTGGTGACTCTTCTGACGGTCGCGGTGGAGTTCGAGGATTTGGCCACCTCGAAGCCCGCCTTGAACACGATCCGGTGTTTCTCCCGGCGGGCAATGGCCTCTTCAAGCTTGAAAGGTTTGTCTTCTTCCTTTTTCGCTTCCTCTTTCTTCTTCTCTTCTCCCCTCTTGTCGGCGACTTTCCGGTCAACGACCGGCGATTTCTTCTCCGCCGACGGGGTTGGGGTTGGCGTCGCCTTCCTCTTGTCCCGCGTCTGGGCCTGTGGAATGGTCAGGCAGGCGAGGAGCGCCAGCCCGGCAGCTGGGAGTGTCAAAGTGGTAATCAGTGATTTGCGATGCATGGTTTTCCTCCATTGAAATCGAACCGCAATCAGTTTTAGTTAGTCGAGATTGCGCAGCAGGCCGGTCCTTCGCAATGGATTGAACCCAGACGATCGCCTTGCACAATGATGGTCTTGCATCCGGCAGTGCCATCCGAACAAATACAGCTGACGCTGACGCCATTTCCTGCTGTATTCTTGGTGACTCTTCTGACGGTCGCGGTGGAATTCGAGGATTTGGTCACCTCGAAGCCCGGCTTGAAGACAATCCGATTCTTCTCTTTGCGGGCAATGGCTTCCTCGATTTTGAAAGGCTTCTCTTCTTCCTTCTTCGCTTCCCCCTTCTTCTGGTCAGCGGCTGATGCTCTCTTCTCCGCCACCGGGGTTGGCGTCGGCCTCTTCCTGTCCTGCGGCCGGGCAATGGTCAGGCAGGCGAGCAGCGCCAGCCCGGCGATAGGGAAGGTGAATGCTTTGGTGAGTGATCCACGATGCATGGTTTTTCCTCCAGTGGTTGTGTGGGCTACTACTTCCGTTGCTCCGCCTGTTAATAAAGGCCGCCGGGCACAAAGATGTCCTGCCCCGGCGAAAGTGGCTGCCGGCTTATATCTGGTGTCCCACTGGTTCAGGTGCTAAACTCCATTGCAATCACGGTCACCGGAGCCCGAAGGACATCGTTTCTTCATCGGTTCGTGCGGCAGGATAGTCGCGCGGAGTGGGGAAAGTCCTTAGCTCGTCCTGAGTTTTTTTTGAGTTTTTCTTCAAGGAGTTTTCAGAGTGGCCACAGCAAAGCAGACAAAGCTCTTCTATGAATTCGGGCCGTTCCGGCTCGACCCGGAAGAGTGTCTGCTCGTGCGTGAAGGCGAGTCGGTCTACCTGCCGCCGAAGGTTTTTGACACGCTCCGCGTGCTTGTCGAACACGGCGGACACGTGCTGAAAAAAGAAGAGCTGATGGCGAAGATCTGGCCCGACAGCTTCGTCGAGGAATCGAACCTGGCGCAGAACATCTCAGCGCTCAGAAGGGCGCTCGGCGAAGTCGCGGACGGACAGAAATACATCGAAACACTGCCCAAACGCGGCTACAGGTTCGTGGCCCCGGTCAGGGAGGTCAGGGAGGAAGAATCGCCCGACGGCAGGCCGCAGCCGCTCGAAGCTCTGGCCTCGTTCGTGCCGGGCAGTGTTTTGAGAGAGCCGGATGGAGAGTGGCAGATTTTTGAAGACAGTGATGATGCGCGGCTGATGGATCAGTCGCTCGCCGGGAGTGGAGAGACCAGCCCGCCTGAACGCGGGCGAAACGGAATCGCCCGAGCGCCGGCGGGCGAAACTCTGCAACCCCCGCGTGACCACGGGCTGCCACAGCAGCGCAGAATTTCAAAGCCGGTATTACTGGCTTTCGCCACGATGTTCGTCGCCCTGCTGGCGAGCATTGTTTACCTCGCGTTTTTCAACCGGGCCGCGCCATCAAACCACGTGCGCACTCTGGCCGTGCTGCCGTTTCACAATCAGAAGCCGGACGCGCAGCTTGATTTCCTGGGCTTTTCGCTGGCCGACGCCCTGATCACCCGCCTGAGCCGCGTCAATTCACTGATCGTGCGCCCTTCGTCGGCGGTGGCAAAGTATCTGGATCAGGAGGTCGAGCCGCGCCTGGTGGCCGAGGAACTGAGCGTGGACACGCTGCTCACCGGCAGCTTCCTGCAGGACGGCGAGAACCTGCGGATCACGGTCCAGCTCACTGACCTGAAGGCCAGCCGGCAGTTCTGGAGCGAGACGATTGATTTGAAGTATGAAGGGCCGCTGGTCGCGCAGGACCGGGTGGCGCAGCAGGTCATCAACGGCTTGCAACTGAAGCTGACCGAAGCCGAATCCGCGCGGCTGAAGGATCACCGGACGCACAGCCCCGAGGCCTACAAAAATTACCTCGAGGGACTCTACCTGATTTCGACCAACCGCCACCGGCTGGCGATTGAAAAACTGGAGCGGGCGGTCAGGCTGGAGCCGGATTTTGCGAATGCGTGGGCCTTCATCGGGCGGGCTTACAGCATCAGCGCCCTGCAGCGGTTCGGCGGGCGCGAGGATTACCGCAAGGCCGAGGCGGCTTACGAGCAGGCCGTCAGGCTCGAACCGGAAGACGCTGACACGAGCAACCTGCTCGCGAACTTCCTGATCGAAACCAACCGGGTCGAAGAGGCCGTGCCGATGCTCAGGAAAGTGATTCAGAATCACCCGAACCATGCCTATACACACTGGCTGCTGAGTTATGCGTACCGCTACGGCGGGATGCTGCCGGAGTCAATTGACGAAGGTGAGCGCGCGCGCCAGCTCGATCCCAACCTGACCTCTCACCTCTTCAACAGCTATTGCTACGCGGGCCAGTTCGAGAAGTTCCTGAGGAGCCTGCCGAACCGCGAGCAATCTTACGTGATCTTTTACCGCGGCCTGGGTTACCTCTACCTCGGCGACCGGCAGCAGGCGGCGATGGCTTTTGACCGCGCCGGGGAACTGGACCCTGAAAGCGTGGTCACGCAGATCGGCAGATCGCTCAGCGACGCGCTGGCGGGCCGGACGGCGGAAGGGGTGGCGCGACTGAAGTCAGTCGAGAGCCGCCTTGAGTCGGGGAACGCGGCGGACGGCGAGATCCTTTATAAACTCGCCCAGGCGTACGCCCTTCTCGATGACAAACCTGCGGCGCTCGACGCCCTGCGGCGCAGCATCGAGCAGGGTTTCTTCTGCTACCCGTACTTCACCGGTGACAAGCTGCTCGACGGGCTCCGCGGCGATCCCGGTTTCCCCGCGCTGCTGGAACTGGCCCGCCAGCGCCACGAGTCATTCAAGCGCCGCTTCTTCGGCACCGCACAGGCTCCCGCAGTCTGATTTCCCGTGCAATGTCGAACTCTCCACGACTCCGCAGCCTGTTCAGTCTCTCGAGGGGCCGCCTGCTGCTCGTTGCCGTCGCGCTGGCCCTCGCCGCCGCGCTCGGCTATCTGGCGTTCACGCGATTCTCCGCCGGAAATAAATCCACTGCCCCGCGCCGTCTGGCGATCCTGCCTTTCCGCAACCTCAGGCCGGACGCGGAGACCGATTTCCTGGGCTTTTCGCTGGCCGACGCGGTCATCACCAAACTCGGCTACGTCAGCAACCTGATCATTCGTCCTTCATCCTACGTCAGCAGGTATCGCAACCGGGCGGTCGAACCGGCGAGGGTGGCCGACGAGTTGAACGTCAACACCCTGCTGATGGGCAGTTATCTGCGCGAAGGCGATAACCTGAGGGTGACGGCACAGCTGATAGACGTCACGAGCAACCAGCCGCTCTGGGCCGAAAAAATTGACCTGAAGTATGAAAACCTGCTCTCGCTCGAGGATTGCGTGACCGAGCAGATCATCGGCGGGCTGAATCTGATGCTCACGCCGGCCGAGTCCGACCGGCTCAGGCGCGACCGGCCGCAGCGGCCGGAGGCTTATGAATATTACCTGCGCGGCGTGGACCTTTATTCGGCCAACAATTTCAGGGTCGCCCTGCAGATGTTCGACAAGGCCGTCGCGCTCGACCCCGGCTTTGCGCTCGCGTGGGCGCACCGCGGGCGCACGTACAACGCCAGCGGCTCTTTCGATTTCGGCGGGCGCGAGGCCTACCGAAAAGCGCAGGAGGATTTCGACAAGGCGCTCTCGCTCAACCCCGACCTGATTGACGCGGTGATTTTCAAGGCCAACCTGCTCACCGACACGGGCCGCGTCGAGCAGTCGGTGCCGCTGCTGCGCGAGGCCATCAAATCGCACCCGCAGCACGCCGAAGCCCACTGGGAACTCGGCTATGCCTACCGTTTCGCCGGCATGCTCAAAGAGGCGATTGCCGAAGGCGAGCGAGCGCGGCAGATTGATCCCCAGGTTAAAATCACCAGCTCGGCCTTCAACAGTTATTTTTATGACGGCCAGTATCAGAAGTTCCTCGACAGCCTGCCGCCGCGCGAAGACAACTCCTTCGTCCTCTTCTACCGCGGCCTCGGCCGTTATTACCTCGGCCAGATGCAGGCCGCCACGGCCGATTTCGACCGCGCTTTCGCGCTCGACCCTTCGATGTACACGCAGATCGGCAAAGCCCTTGGTTACGAAGCGGCCGGCAGGAGGGATTCAGGGCTGGAACTTCTGCGCGACACGGAACGGCGGATCGAGGCGAGCGGCGTGAATGACCCCGAGGGGATATACAAGCTGGCCCAAGGGTACGCCGTACTGGGCGACAAGGCGGCGGCGCTGCGCGTGCTGCGCAAAAGCATTGAGGGCGGATTTTTCTGCTACCCATATTTCACTACTGACCCGCTGCTCAAAAACCTGCGCGGCGAACAGGAGTACGCGAGCCTCGTGGAGCGCGCGCGGGAGCGGCACGAAGAGTTCAGGCGGAAGTTCTTCTGAGGAATCTTCTTGAAAAGAGTCGGGCGCGCCTTGTTTCAGTAAAACGGGGCGGCTGTCCTCCGGGAGCGCGAGCGTCTCGCTCGCCAGGCTTGAGATATCAGCCCGAACGAACCCAGGGTGCCTTGCCCGGGATGCCTGGCGAGCGAGACGCTCGCGCTCCCGGAGGACAGCCGCCCCGGCGCCCGAAACTGTGTTCTTGACATCTGCATGCCTGAAGCTTTAATTTCCCACCGTCGCCTCGCACCCGGCCCCACTGTCTGACTACTAACCGAAAGGTTCTCACTCATCAGGTCTTAATCAATGAGCAAGCACAATACGGGAAAGAAGCGCCCTGTGGCACCGAAGAAAACTGACACGGGGCGGAGGAAATTACTGATCGCCGGAGCCGGGGGCCTGGGCGTGCTGGGACTGGCCGCCGCCGGTCTGAATGTGTTCAAGTCACCGCCGGCCAGGACGGCCACCGTGCCGACGCCGGTTCCGCCCCCGTCAACTCCGGTGCCCGTGCCCTCGGCCGCCGTCAATCTGCCGCCGCTCAAGCCGGTGACCCTGTCGGCTGGCCGGGCGAACGCCGTGCGCGCCGCCGATGAAATCATCGAGCATTACGCCCGCGTACTCCAGAATCCTTCGGCGGTGATTCACGCCGTCCGCGGTTTTGGCAGGGATTTCAAACTGGCCGACGGCAGCAACGCGGTTGACTGGCTGTGCGCCCACTTCGCTGCTGAAAAGACGGTCAACGGGCAGAAGTATGTTTACTTCCCGCGCCCGGCGGAAGTCCACGACAACAGCTTTCTCAAAACCTTCCTCGAAGCCGGGGTCAGCCCCGATCAGCCGATCATCGCCGGCGGCAATCGTTACACGCTGAAACAACTCGGCGAACACGCGAAGCTGACCTTCCGCTGCAACCCGAATAATTTCGCCCAGTACGACAAGGACCTCTACCACGAACACCTGCCCTGGTGCCTGATCGCGTTCTCGACGCTGACCCCGCCGGCGCAGCCGACCTGGGCGAATGCTTACGGCGAGGTGATCAATCTGGCCGAAGTCATTGATAAGGGGGTGGCCAGTTACGAGGCCGATTGCGCCGGGGTGCGTGAGGCCATCGCGAGCAACCAGAGCGAGCCCGAGCGGTTCCGTGAAGTGATGCGCAAGCACAGCTGTTTCGGGATGCATGCCATTTACGGCTTCTTCGCGAGCCTCAACAACGGCTACCGGAATAACAACCTGAATGAGCGTTTGAATCAGTTGCTGGACGTGACGACCCACCGGCTGCGGGGCGATTCAGCGGCGCTCGACCAGGAGTTCGCCGAGGCCGGGCAGAAATCGGAGGCCGACCCCAGAACCGTCGCGCAGCTTCAGACCATAGGGCTGACGGTGCCCGGGCTGACCGAAGCCTTCCGGCTGCGCGCGCAGATCAAGCTGATCGGCCACGCCTTTGAGGCGATCAATTTCACGCGGCTGCACAAGCTTTTCACGCTGACGCCCGAACAGAACCGGCGCATGCTGGAGGCGGAACAGAAGCTTTACGAATACATCGTGAAGCTGCGCGCGACCGATCTGGAGCCACTCAGGAAGTTCCAGAACGACAGCAAATTCGTCAGCGACATCGTCATCTCGCTCGGCCACGCCGCCAGGGCGATGAAGCTGCTGACGCCGGATAATCCTGACACGGTGGCCATGAATGTGAAGAGGAAATAGCCGGCGGACGGTTTCGGACTGTCAGCCGGAGATTTGAGAAAATCTGTGAGGCATCGAATGAGCAATAAAATATCACTGGCATTGTGCGCGCTGCTGTGGGCGCTTTCCTTCGGGCTGGCGGCGAATGCGCAGGAGCTTTACACGCAGTGTGAGGCGCTCAAAGCCGGGGGCGAGCCCCCGGCCGAAGTGAAAAAGAATCTCGAAGCGCTCGGCGACAAGGACGCGAAAGCGCGCGCGCGGGCGGCGCGCTCGCTCGCCACGTCGTGTGACAAGCGCGCCGTCGAACCGCTGGTCGGCCGACTCGGTGATCCCGATCCACAGGTGCGCGCCGCCGCCGTCGAGGCGCTCGGCAGACTCGGCGACCGTGAGGCGATTGACCCGATGATCGAAGCGCTCAACAAGGAAGAAGACTGGGGCGTCAGATACGTCTATGCCCCGGCGCTCGCCTCGTTCCAGATTCATCGCGCCAGCTACGCCGTCCTCAACGGCATCGCCGGCACGATGCAGAAAGTCAGAACCGAGCCTGAAATGCGCACCCGGTGTTATGCCATCCTGATCGTTGACCAGCTGCGCGACGTCAACTTCTCGCGCAAAGGCGTCGGCTTTCTCTTCAGCTTCCTCGACCACGAAGACCCCGCGCTGCGTAAGATTGCCGAGCAGACGGTGGTCGCGCTGAAAGACACGCGCAACGGCAAACACGAGTTGATGGGCATGCTCAGACAGAGCCACAACCCCGACTTCCTGATCAAGGCCGCGAACTGGATCGGCAGACTGGGTATTGAGGATGCCCGCCCCGTCCTCGAAGAGATGGTCACCCAGGACCTGGATCCCCGCGTCCAGAAAGCCGTCAGGGAATCCCTCGCCGCCCTCGATAAAAAGCAGACGACAAATCAGTGATCGGTGGCCAGCCGTCAGTGAAGGGTGTATTTTATCGGCGGTCAGTCGGAAGCGCGTAAAGTTCGCCCCCGACTGACCGCCGACTACCGACCACTGATCGCCGTCCCATGGATTCAATCAGACTCGAAATCTTCCGGTCGCTCTACACCTCCGTGGCGGAAGAGATGGGCGTGAGCCTGCGCCGCACGGCCTTTTCCCCGAACATCAAGGAGCGGCGCGATTACTCGTGCGCGGTCTTTGACCGCCGCGGCCGACTGATCGCGCAGGGCGACCACATGCCGGTGCATCTCGGCTCGATGCCGATGTCGGTCAAGGCCGCGATTGAGCAGTGCGAATTGCTGCCGGGCGATGTGGTAATACTCAACGACCCTTACGCCGGTGGCACGCACCTGCCCGATGTGACGATGGTCGCGCCGGTCTATGCGGAGAGTGGGGGAGTGGGAGAGCGGGGGAGGGGGAGAAGAGGAGATGATGAGACTGCGAGAGCGGGCGACAAGGCGAATGGGAGAAAGAGCAAATCATCCCCCCGCCCCCCTGTCCCCATCTTCCCCTCCCTCACTCTCCTCTTCTACGTGGCGAACCGCGCGCACCACGCGGACATCGGCGGAGCGACGCCGGGTTCGATGGGGGCGGCGACGGAAATCTATCAGGAGGGGTTGCGGATTCCGCCGATTCATCTGGCGCGCGGCGGCGTGATGGATCGCGAGGTGATGGGCCTGCTGCTCGCGAATATGCGCGTGCAGGAAGAGCGGCGCGGCGATCTGGCGGCGCAGCTCGGCGCGTTGCGCGTGGGCAGTGAGCGGCTGCTCGAAATCGTCGGGCGGTACGGCTTCAGAGAGAGTGATGAGTATGCAAATCATCTGGTCGCGTATGCCGCGCGGATGATGCGGCACACGCTGGCGGCAATCCCCGACGGCGTTTACGCCGCCGAAGATTTTCTCGACGACGACGGCGAAACGAATCAGCCCGTGCGATTGGCGGTGCGGGTCGAAATCCGTGGCGACGCCGCGCGCATTGATTTCACCGGCAGCGCGCCGCAGGTGCGCGGCCCGGTCAACGCCGTCGAAGCGATCACCGTCTCGGCCGTCTATTACGTCTTCCGCTGCCTGATCGCGGGCGACGTTCCCGCGAGCGCGGGGATTCTCGATCCCATCGAAGTCATCGCGCCATCGGGCACCATCGTCAACGCGCTCGCGCCGGCCCCGGTCGCGGGCGGGAACGTCGAAACCTCGCAGCGCATCGTTGACGTGCTGTTGAAGGCTCTGGCCCCGGCTGCGCCCGGCCTGATCCCGGCGGCCTCGCAGGGGACGATGAACAACCTGACCGTCGGCGGGTGGGACGCGGCGCGGGGCAGGGAATTCGCCTACTACGAAACGGTCGCGGGCGGGATGGGCGCGAGACCCAATGCCGACGGGCTCTCGGCGGTTCACACGCACATGACCAATTCGCTCAACACGCCGGTCGAGGCGCTCGAATATTCGGTCCCGCTGCGCGTATGGCGTTACGCGATTCGTCACGGCTCGGGCGGCGCGGGGCTGCACCGGGGCGGCGACGGCATCGTGCGCGAGATCGAATTGCTCGCCGACGCGCGCGTCTCACTGCTCTCTGATCGCAGGCGATTTGCGCCCTACGGCTTGAATGGCGGCGGGGACGGTGAGAAAGGGCAGGCCGAGTTGATTGAAAAAAGCGGGAGACACAAAAAGCTGCCCGGCAAATTTTCGATCAGTGCGAAGAGCGGTGACCGCATCGTCATTAAAACGCCCGGCGGCGGCGGACACGGTAAAGCTGGCCGTCGGGTTTGATCTGCCCTGATCCATTCCATCCGCCCCATCCGCATTCCGTTTCAAGTCCTGCCGGCCGGCAGCTTGCGGCACAAAGAGAGGCCTGCTACAGTCTGCCGCAACATTGTGACAATCCGGAAAGCATCACACCCGCGCTGACGCAGGAGCCCCGCCGCAGAGTAAAGTCAGCGCCGGTTGCCGTGAATTTTGAATTGCCGTAGTCAGGCAAATGCCGGGCGGCGGGCTGACCCTCACCATCACCCCTGACCGCTTCGCATCGGCGCCAGTATACGAACAGGAGGCTGACGATGCTTAAGCAGAGTTCCACTGAAGCTGTCCTTCCCGATCCGGTTTCCCCGAATTTCAACCCGTCAAAGAAACTGCGCATCCTGCTGCTCTCGCCGCGCGGGCCGCTGTACCGGCACCGCGGGGGCATCTGGAAAAAATCCATGCGCTACGCGCCGCTGACGCTGACCACGCTCGCCTCGCTCGTGCCCGAAGAGATCAACGCCGAAATCCGCGCGATTGATGAAGGCATTGACCAGATCGAGCCGGACAAGCTCGACGCCGATCTGGTCGGCATCAGCGCGATCACCGGCACCTCCCCGCGCGCCTACGACATCGCCGCGCAGTTCAGAAAGCGCGACATCCCGGTTGTGCTGGGCGGCGTTCATCCGACGCTCGTGCCCGACGAGGCTCAGCAGAAGGCCGACGCCATCGTCGTCGGTTACGCCGAAGAATCCTGGCCACAGCTGCTCCGCGATTTCGTCGCGGGCAGGATGCAGAAACGCTACGACCAGAATCCGAGCCTGAGTCTGGCTGACCTGCCGTTCCCGAAGCGCGAGATGTTCAATACCAGTCTGGTCAACGTCGCGCACACCATCGAAGCGACGCGCGGCTGCATTTATCAATGCGAATTCTGCGTCGTCCCGGCGGCGTGGGGCCGCCCGCTGCAGAAGCCGGTCGCCGATGTGGTCGCCGACATTCGCCAGATGCGCGCGAAGCGGCTCATCTTTCTCGACCTGAATCTGATCGCCGACGTTGATTACGCGAAGGAACTTTTCACTGCGCTCATCCCGCTCAAAATCAAATGGGGCGGCCTCGCGACGACGACGATTGCGTGGGACGACGAACTGCTCGATCTGGCGGCGCGCAGCGGCTGTCGCGGCCTGCTACTCGGCTTTGAATCGCTCTCGCAGGAATCGCTCAGGGAGGCGCAGAAGGCCTTCAATATGCGCCGCGATTACCATTACGTGGTGAGGCAGCTTCACGACCGGGGCATCGCGATCATGGGCTGTTTCGTCTTCGGCTTCGACCACGACAACCTGGACACGTTCGACGAGACGGTCGAATTCGTCATGGAATCGAAAATTGACCTGCCGCGTTACGCGATCATGGTGCCGTTCCCCGGCACCGCGCTGTTCAGGCGCCTGAAAGCCGAGGGCCGCATCACCACCGAAAACTGGAGCCTCTATGACGGCCAGCACGTCGTCTATCAGCCGCGGCAGATGACCCCGGATGAACTGCTGCTCAATACGGGCCGGGCGTGGAAGAAGACTTACAGCTACTCTTCCATGATCAAGCGGCTGGCCGGGTCGCGCACGCAGCTGCCGGTCGCCGTCTCGGCCAACCTGGGCTATCGGTTTTACGCTTATCATCTGGATAAATTTTATACCTGCGACTGGCAGCTCGGCCTGCAATCCTGATGTACGGGGAGCTGCCAGCTCCCCGACGGTCGGTGATCAGAGACTGATTGAAGTCACGTGGATCAGAAACAGCGGGGAGCTGGCAGCTCCCCGTACATCGAATCAAAAATCATCCTGAAAAGATCATGGCGACGTTGACCCGCGACACCTGCCGTCATCGCGGCGTTTCTGCCGCGGATGAGGGCGAATCCGTTCAGGCTTTCGTTCACCCTTCACTGGTGACGCAGTCCTGGTATGTCGCCGCGCGTTCGAATGAAGTGCGGGCGGGCCGGGTGAAATCATTCGATCTGCTGCGCCGGCGCATTGCCGTCTTTCGCGATGCTGCCGGTCAGGTTCACGCGATGGATGCGCACTGCCCGCATCTGGGCGCCGACCTGGCCAATGGCACTGTGACTGCTGAAGGTGTGCGTTGCGCCTTTCACGGCTGGGTTGTGGGCGCCAATGGAGTATGCCGGATGGCCGGCCGGCCATCAGACTCTCTTCGTCACACGCGAGTCTATCCGGCGCTCGAACGCTGGGGCCTGATCTGGATTTTCAACGGGCCGCAGCCGTTGTTCGACCTGCCGGGGCCGCCTGCAGGCAAAAAGCTGAAGGCGTGGCGACTGCCTCCACAACACATCAACTGCCATCCCCATCTGGTGATCGCCAACGGGCTGGACATCTCGCATTACGAATCACTGCACCGCATGCGCTTTACCGCGCCGCCGCGGCTGGAGATCACGTCGGAGCATTCCATCACATTGAATCTGCGCTTCAGACCGGAATCGCGCTGGCAGCAGCTACTGAGCGGGACGCGGCGCCGTGAAGTCGCAGCCGCCTTTACGACCATCGGCAGCAGTCTGGCGTGGGCCTCGGTCACTGAGCCGCTGCGGTTTGACATGCTCTTTGCCGGGCGGCCCGCCCGGGGTGGTGGGTGCGAGACGCGGACGATCCTCTTCTATCGGGCCCGGCGCGATCTCGTGCGGGCGCTCACGCTCATGTACGCGCTGCTCTATGACGACCGGCATATCCTGGACGGGGTTCAGTTCACGCCCCATTTCACGGCGTCTGACGCGCCGCTGAAAGCTTTTGCCGATCTGGTCAATTCCCTGGGGACAAGGTGAACGGGGGAAGCGGATGAAGATCACATTCATTCGACCGAGCATTACCGGCACGCGCTCTCACGACGCGATGGAGCCGCTCGTCTTCGCGATCCTGGCGGGGCTGACGCCGCCGGAAATCGAGACCGCTTTTTTCGACGAGCGGCTGGAAGAGATCCCCGCAGATCACGAGACGGATCTCGTCGCGCTGACGGTCGAAACTTACACGGCGCGCCGGGCCTATCAGATCGCTTCGGGCTTCCGGCGGCGGGGCATCCCGGTGGTGATGGGCGGTTATCATCCGAGCTTTCTGCCGCAGGAATCATTGCAATATGCCGACGCCGTCGTGGTCGGCGACGCCGAAGACCTGTGGGAACGGGTGGTGCGCGATTTCGAGGCGGGGCGGTGGCAGCCCATTTACCGCTCGCCGCAGTTGCCGCCGCTGGCCGGGGTGAAATTTGATCGCCGCATTTTCAAAGGCAAACGCTACACGCTGGCGGCCCCCGTGCAGTACGGGCGCGGGTGCAAATACGCCTGCGACTTCTGCTCGATCCATGCCTTTTATGGCAGCAACCTGCGGCAGCGCCCGGTCAGTGAAGTCGTCGCCGAAATCGCCGCGCTGGATCACCGCTTCATCCTGCTCGTGGACGACAACCTGTTTGTTGATCTGGCCAGGGCGGAAGAACTTTTCCGCGCCCTGATCCCGCTCCGGATCAGGTGGGGCTGTCAGGTGAGCATTGACGTGGCGCAGGACGCCCGCCTGCTCAGGCTGATGCAACAGAGCGGCTGCATCGCCGCACTCGTCGGGTTCGAATCGCTCAACGAAAACAACCTTGAGCTGATGAAGAAAAAATGGAATCTGCGTTACGGCAGTTACCCGACGGCGATCCGGCGGTTTCAGGAACACGGGATCATGATCTACGGCTCGTTCGTCTTCGGCTACGATTACGACACTCCCGACACGTTCGAGCGCACGGTCGAATTCGCCGTTGACTCAAAACTGTTCCTCGTCAACTTCAGCGCGCTGACGCCGACGCCCGGGTCGAGGCTTTACGAGCGGCTGCGCGACGAGCGGCGGTTGATTTACGACGGCTGGTGGCTCGACCCGAATTACCGCTACGGCGAAGCGACCTATCACCCGAAGCTCATGTCCGCCGATGAGCTGACCGAAGGGTGCATCCGGGCCCGCCGCCAGTTCTACGGCGCGGCGTCAATCGCCCGGCGCGCCTTCGAGCCGCGCACCAACTGCCGCAGTCTTTCGCGGCTGGCCGTTTACGCTCTGGCCAATCTCATCTCGAAAAGGGAACTGAGCCACAAACTCGGTCACCGTCTGGGTGCCGACGCGCCTTTGGAACCGGACCTGAAAACAGCATTGGAGGCAATGTGAGACTGACGATCATTCATCCCTGCATCGGGCGCCGCGTCGGGCAGCCCTACATCCGCACGTGGCAGATGGAGCCGCTGGCGCCCGCGACGATTGCCGGGCTGACGCCGCCTGATGTCGAGGTCAGATTCTATGACGACCGGATGGAGCAGATTCCATTCAATGAGCCGACCGATCTGGTCGCGCTCAGCGTCGAGACCTACACGGCGAAGCGGTCGTATCAGATCGCTTCGGAATACCGGCGGCGCGGCGTACCCGTCGTGATGGGCGGGTTTCACCCCACGCTCGTGCCGGAAGAGACGAGCGATTACGCCGAATCAATCATCGTCGGTGAGGCCGAAGGGCTGTGGCCGCGCGTCGTCGAGGATTTCAGGGCAGGGCGATTGCGCCGGGTTTACAAGCAATCCCGCCGCCCGGCCCTCTGCGGCCTCCGTCCCGACCGTTCGATCTTCGCCGGGAAGCGTTACCTGCCTGTTGGTCTGGTCGAAGCCGGGCGCGGCTGCCATTTCAGGTGTGAGTTCTGCGCGATCCAGTCTTACTTCGGCAGCACGCAGACCCGGCGGCCCGTCGAAGAGATCATCGAAGAGATCAGACGGGTCAGGAAGCCGCTGATCTTTTTCGTGGACGACAACATCACGTCAAATATGGAGCAGGCGAAGGAATTTTTCCGCGCGCTCGCCCCGCTCAAAATCCGCTGGGTCAGCCAGGCGAGCATCAACGCCGCGCACGACGAGGAGTTCCTGCAACTGATCAAGGCGAGCGGCTGTCAGGGGCTGCTGATCGGCTTCGAATCGCTCAACCCCGAGAACCTGCGCAAGATGCACAAGTCGTTCAATACGATGAAGGGCGGTTACGAGAAGGCGCTCGAAAACCTGCGCCGCCACGGGATCAGGCTCTACGTGACTTTCATTCTCGGCTACGACGACGACCACGGCGACACGCTTGCGGAAACACTCGAATTTGCGATGCGCCACAAATTTTACATCGTCGCTTTCAATCATCTGACGCCGTTCCCCGGCACGCCGCTCTATGACCGCCTGGAGCGCGAAGGCCGGCTGCTTTACGACAAGTGGTGGCTGCACCCCGATTACCGCTACGGCATGGTCCCGTTCGCGCCGAAAGGGCTGAGTGCCGAGATGGTGAAGCAACGCTGCATCGAAGCGCGCCAGCACTTTTACAGCCTGCCTTCGATCTTCCGGCGCAGCCTCGACCCGCAGGTCAACGCGCGCAACTGGTTCATGTGGTCGAACTTTTTCATGATCAACCTGATGTTCCGCGGCGAGGTCATGCAGAGGAAGGATTTCCCGCTCGGCGACGAAGCGTATGCGGGTGAGTTGATCAAAGCGCGGCACACTGAAGGCTTCGATCTGATGCCGATTGACGCGCCGGAACAACTGGTTCAGTTGAAAGCGGGGTAGCTCGGGAGTGACACGCCGGGAGTGTTCCCAGCGCGGAGCCGAATACCTCTGATGGTCTGGAAACGGCTTTACCAATGAATTTTCGGATTGACCTTGCCGGCAACAATGACGACGGAGCGATCAGGCAGTTGCTTGCCAGTAACGCTGTGCCCGGTCGCATCGCTGTGACTTACGAGCGCGAGCCGGACTATTTCCGGGGCTGTGCGACGATGGGCAGCGAATGTCAGGTCCTGGTGGCGAGGGCGGGCGACAACGGCAGCCGCAGACTTGCAGGCGTTGCCTGTCGCGCAGTGCGAAGTGTTTTCATCAACGGACGGGAAGAGAAGCTCGGCTATCTGGGGCAGTTGCGGGTTGATGCGGATTTTCGCGGGCGCTGGCTGGTCTCGCACGGCTTCAGCTTTCTGAAGCGGCTGCACGACGACGATCCGGTTCCGGCTTATCTGGTCTCGCTGGTCGAGGGCAATCACGAAGCCGCAGGCGTCCTCATCAACCGCCGCCGAAAGCATTTTCCGGCGTTTCATGAAATCGGCGGGCTCTTCACACTGGCGCTCATGGTCGGGAAGCTGAAGCCGTCGTTGCCATCAAAAGCTGCCATCAGCCGCGCGTCGGATTCGGATTTGGGTGAGATCATTTCTTTCCTTCGGCAGAGCGGCGCACGGCGGCAGTTTTATCCGGCGTGGGCTGAGGCTGATTTCCGCAGTGACGGGGCCACGCCCGGATTTCAGATCGAGGATTTCTTCATTGCCAGACGCGACGGTGAACTCGTCGGCGCCGTCGGTTTGTGGGATCAGTCGGCTTACAAGCAGACCGTGGTCCGCGGCTACGGCGGCTGGATGCGGGCGGCGCGGCCTTTTTACAACGCCGTCGCACCATTGTTCGACAGGCCGCGGCTGCCGGCGCCGGGGCGGAAGATTCGGCATGCTTATGCCGCTTTCGTCTGCGTCGCGGATGACGATGCCGATACTTTCCGCGCGCTGCTGCGCGAAGTTTATAGCCTCGCCGCATCGCGCGGGCACGATTACCTGCTGATCGGACTTGAGGCGCGCGACCCGCTGCTCACTGTCGCGCGCGAGTATTCACACATCGCTTATCCCAGCCGGCTCTATCTGGCCTCGTGGGATGACGGGAAGGAATTTTATGAACGACTCGACCGCCGTGTTGCCCACGTTGAAATCGCCACCCTCTGAAATGGAAAGCGGAGTCAGGGACGCGAGCCGTCTGGAGGGGAGTGTGGTGAGGGTGACGGAACTGACTGAGACAGACCGCGCCGGGATGTACGGGCTGCTCGAGATGTACTTTGCCCGAACGACGCGGCAGCAGTTCGACGGCGACCTCGCTGAAAAGGAGTGGGCGATCCTGCTGCGCGACAGCGAATCGGGAGGAGTGCAGGGCTTCTCGACGCTCATGCGTTTCAGCGTCGAGATTGAGAATCAACCGGTCGTCGCTTTCTTTTCCGGCGATACGATCATCGCCCGTGAATACTGGGGCGAAACTACACTGCCTCGTTTGTGGGGCAGGCATGTTTTCCGTCTGGCCGATGAAATCCACGACGCGCGCGTCTACTGGTTTCTGATCTGTTCCGGTTACAAAACGTATCGCTTCCTGCCGGTCTTCTTCCGCGAGTTTTACCCGCACTGCGAACGACCGATGCCGGCGGCGATCAGGCAGCTGCTGGACACGCTGGGCAGGCTCAAATTCAAAAATGAGTACGACGCCGGGCGGGGCGTCGTACGCTTTGCCCACGCGACGCCACTGCACGAAGGCGTCGCCGACATCACCGAACAGCGCCTGCGCGACCCGCACGTCGCGTTTTTCGCGCGGGCCAACCCGGGACACGCGCGCGGCGATGAGCTGGCCTGCCTCTGCGAAATCACGCGTGGCAATCTGACGCCCGCCGGTCGCCGGATGGTCGGTGAACCGTCGCACGGTTCGTCAGATCACGCTGCAACAGTTTCCGAATGAATAAACTGCGCCGGGAAAAACTGATCATCTTTATCGCACTGACGCTGCTGGTCAGCGGGCCTTACTATGCGCTGCAACATTATCAGTTCTTTCCGATGCGACGGATGCCGGTGACTGCGTTTGATCAGCTGATTCCTTTCGACGCGCGAGCGGTCTGGCTCTACCTGTCGCTTTACCTGCTGCTGCCGATCCCGTTGCTGCTCGTGACAGACCTTGTCCGGTTGCGGCGAATGGCACTGGGGTTCGGGCTGATTGCAGTGATTTCGCACCTCGTCTTCCTTTTCTGGCCGAATGAAATCCTGCACTGGCGGCCCGATCCGGCCGGGACGAACTTTCTTTTTGCGGCGGTGCTGTCGGTTGACGGGACGACCAACGCCTGCCCTTCGCTGCACGCCTCGCTGGCCACTTACTGTGTCCTGTGCTGCGACAGACTGCTGCGGAAGAAAAAAGCTTCGCCGGCAACTGAAGATGGCCGTGACGGTAGCGCAAACTGTCAGTTTGCGTTGCTCCCGGCCAAGGCCGCAGGGAGAAAGCAACGCAAACTGACAGTTTGCGCTACGGCAGCCGGACGACCTGGCGCCTTTCAAGCCCCGAATAATTTATCGGAAGAAAAAGTTCCGGGGTGGATACGAGCAGGCTTGTGGCTGTGGGTCGGCATCATTCTGTATGCGACGCTCGCGACCAGACAGCACGTGGTGATTGATCTGATCGCGGGCGCGGCGCTGGCCCTGGCGGTTTACCTCGGCCTCTCCCGACTGTTGCCGTCCGGCGGAGGACTCTATATGAAACAAATCAGTGAGGACGCCCTGTCCGACCCTTCCCCAGCGCTGCTGGCCACGACGAAAGCCAGAGACGAAGTGTCGCGCGGGCTTGAAGCGGAAATCGCCCAGCTCCGGCACTTTGACCTGCGCAAGCGCCTCCGCGAGATCGCCTTCTTCGTGCTGCTCTGGCTCCTTGGGATGGCGGTGGCCCTGACCGGCTGGCGCTCGCAGGCGCCGGCGGTTCACTACCCGGCGCTCGCATTGGGCATTCTGATTTCAGCCGTCGCCATCAATGCCTTCGTGCTGCTGATGCACGAAGGGATGCACCACACTCTGTTCGCCGGCGCGCGCTGGAATCGCGCGGCCTCGGTGGCCTTCGGGTACGCCTTTCTGATGTCGTTTACAGCCTATCAGGTGATGCACACCCGCCACCACAACTACCTCGGCGACCCGCGCGACCCTGACGATTATCACAACTACACGCGCCGGCCCCTGCTCGTCTGGTGCCTGCATTTTATGCGCCTGACGGTGGGGCCGGAGCTGTACATTTTCCTGATCCCCGCGCTCGCCCTCAAGCACGGCACGGTAACGGATCGGCGGCGCATTCTGTGCGAATACCCGCTGATGATCCTTGTTTATGCGCTCATTCTGACGGTTGTGCCGCCGGACGTGCTGCTCGTGGCGTGGCTGATTCCGCTGCTCGTGGTCGGCAGCATGGTGGCAATTCGTGGCTTCACGCAGCACGGGATCACTGACGCGGCAGACCCTTTCATCGCCAGCCGCACGATTCTCCCCCATCCGGTCGTGGCCTTCTGCCTGCTCAATGAGAACTACCATCTGGAACATCACCTGTTCCCCGAAATCCCGAGCTATCACCTGCCCGCGCTGCACCGGCTCGTCTGGCTGCGCCTGCCTTACGCGGTCACGGGCCGGTCTTACCTCGGCTTCATCGTCCGCTTCCTGCGCGCCACCCGGCGGATGGATGAGACCCCGATTGGGCTGGAGAAGCTGAAGCGGTCTGAAAGTGCAGCGCCGCAGTTCAGGGAAACGTCTACGGTATGAAAAGCCTGCTGCGAGTGACGGCGAACGGGTTGTGGCTGGCACTCTGTCTGCCGGAAAATCTGAGGTTCCGCCGGGCCGCGCGGGACGTGGCGGGCGCGCAGAGAAGGCTGTTGCTGGACGTGTTGCGCCGCAATGCCGAGACTGAATTCGGGCGTCAGTATGATTTCGCTTCGATCAATTCAATCGCGGACTATCAATCCCGCGTCCCGCTTTCGACTTACGAAGATTACCAGCAGCACGTCGCGCGGATCAGTTCAGGCCGTCAGCGGGTGCTGACGCGCGACCCTGTTTTATTGCTCGAACCGACCAGCGGTTCGAGCGCAGCCACCAAACTCATCCCTTACACCTCGTCACTCAAACACGAATTACAGCACGCGATCGCGCCGTGGATTGCCGATCTCTACCTGTACGATCCACAGTTGATGTGTGGGCAGACTTACTGGTCGGTGACTCCAGTCACGCGGCGCGGTGAGCGCACCGCGGGAGGCATCCCGGTCGGTTTTGAGGAAGACAGTGAGTACCTGGGCGGGTTCGAGCGAGCGCTGTCGCAATCGGTCATGGCCGTGCCCTCACTCGTCAAATTGATTGACGAGATGGAAGCGTTCCGTTACGTCACGCTGCTGTTCCTGCTGCGCAGCCGGGCGCTCGGCCTGATTTCAGTCTGGAATCCGACTTTCCTGACTCTGCTGACGGATCGGCTGGCCGAATGGTGGCAGGCCCTCGCGGATGACATTGCCCGCGGCACGATCACTGCGCCCGCCCCGATTGCGGCTGATCTGCTCGCGCGGCTTCGCGCCCTGAATCGCCCTGACAAAAAACGTGCCGGGGAGATCAGAGACGCGTTCACAGCAGGCAACGATCCCGGTGAAATCCATTCGCACCTGTGGCCGCACCTGCGGCTCGTCAGCTGCTGGACTGACGCGAATGCGGCGCGATACGCCGCGGCACTCGAAGGACTCTTCCCGCAGGCGCGGGTGCAGGGCAAGGGGTTGCTCGCGACTGAAGGTTTTGTTTCCTTCCCGTTGACCGGGCGGGCTGGCGCGGCACTGGCCCTGCGTTCGCACTTCCTTGAATTCCTCCCGGTCGCAGGCGACGGCGAGGTTGATCGTGAGCATCCGCGCCTCGCGCACGAACTGGACGAGGGGCAGCGTTATTCAGTCGTGCTGACCACGGGCGGCGGGCTGTACCGTTACCAGTTGAACGACGTAATTGAGGTGGTCGGGCGCTTCAGAGATTGCCCGCTGATCCGCTTTGTCGGCCGGGCGGCGAATGTTTCGGACTGGTTTGGCGAAAAACTTAATGAAATTCACGTCTCCAGGGTGCTGGAAGATGCGCTCAAGGCTTGCGCAGTCAGGCCCACCTTCGCTATGCTCGCCTGCGAGTTGGCATTACCTCTTCCGGCATACACGCTTTTCATTGAATCGCACAATCTGTCTGACGAAACACAGGGCACGCTTGGCCGCCATATCGAAGCGGGCCTCGTCGAGAATTACCATTACCGTTATTGTCGCAGGCTGGGGCAGCTTGATGAGGTGCGTGTTTTCCGCGTCGAGGGGGGTGCCATCCCAGCGTATCTGACCGCCTGCCAGTCGCGCGGCCAGCGCGCCGGTGATGTCAAGCCGGTCGCGCTCGACCGGCTTGACGGGTGGGCACAGATATTTCGGGGCCGTTTTACCGGTCGGCAGAATATCGCGAGCGTCAGCGAAAGGTAGTCATACTGATCGCTGACGCTTGTGGTACTACACCCCGGGAAATGGCAGTTTGCTGAAGATCTGAGGAACCAGACTTATGAAAACCATTTCCATCGTCATTCTGTTGTTGCTGGCGATTTCGTCCGCTGCGGCTCAGAACAAACAGCCGGCAAACAAGACCGAGCAGGCAATCCTGAAACTTGAAGAAGAGTGGGTCGGGGCGCTGACTAAAGCCGACACCGCTGCGCTGGATCGCATCTATGCCGACGGCCTGACTTACACCCATTCGAGCGGCGCGGTTGACACCAAGGCCAGCTACATTGCCAACCTCAAGGCGGGCAACACGAAATACGAATCGCTCGAACGCGAAGACATCAAGGTCGCGCTCTACGGCGACACGGCCGTCGCGACCTGCAAGGCGACGATCAAGCTGGTCAACAAAAGCGGGCCCACGACGCTCGTCACCCGGGTCATTCACGTTTACGTCAGGCAGCAGGGCCGCTGGCAGATGGTCGCGCACCAGACGACGCGCATCGCGCAATAACGAGTATCAATCAAAAGCAGAAAGTGGAAAGTAGAAAGTGAAGGGTGGAAGGCCGCCAGTAATATTCTGGTCGCCTCTCCACCCTTAGCGCGTTGCTTTCTACCGCTGCCCTTCACTTTCCACTCATCCCCACTTTCTACTTTCTACTTTTTCTTATGACATGGCCCCAGAATTACGACCCGCTCAATAACTGGATTCTCTCCACGCTCATCGCGGCGCTGCCCGTCCTGACGCTGTTTTTCGTCCTGATCGTGCTGAGGGCGCGCGTCTGGGTTTCGGCCCTGTGCGGACTGATCGCCGCGGTCGTGCTGGCGGCGCTGGTTTTCGGAATGCCGCTGCCGCTCGTGGTGGCGGCGGGCGGGCACGGCTTCATCTTCGGGATGGTCCGCATCGCGTGGATCATCGTGGCCTCGATCTTCCTCTACAACATCGCCTGCGAGACGGGGCAGTTTCAGGTGATGAAGGAATCCATCGCCGGATTGTCTTCCGACAAGCGCCTGCAACTGGTGCTGGTCGCGTTCTGTTTCGGCGCGTTTCTGGAAGGCACCGGCGGCGGCGGCGCGCCCGTCGCGATTGCCGGATCGTTCCTGATCGGCCTCGGCTTCAACCCGTTTCAGGCGGCGACGCTGTGCCTCGTGGCAAACACCGCGCCGGTCGCGTGGGGCGGAGTGGGCAACCCGATCCGCGTGCTGGCCGCGGTGACCGATTTACCCGAACACACGCTCAGCGCGATGGCCGGGCGCATCCTGCCGCCGATGTCGCTCATTCTTCCGCTGTGGCTGGTGCGCAGCATGGTCGGGTGGAAAGAGACGCTCGAAGTCTGGCCCGCGCTGCTCGTCAGCGGGTTGTCATTCGCCGGGATGCAGTTTTTCTGGTCGAACTTTCAGGAGACCTCCTGGGGCCTCGTGGATGTCGTCTCCGCGGTCTTCTCGCTGCTGGTGATGGTCCTGTTTCTGAGATACTGGAAGCCGCGAAACCTCATCCCGGTCGGCTCGGGGCCTTGCGAACCGGGCGTCGAGTTGAAGCGGCATTCGACCGCCGCAGTACTCAAAGGCTGGTCGCCGTTCATTCTCGCCTCGATTCTGATTTTCATCACCGGACTGCCTGCGGTGCAGAAATACCTGAGCTTTGCGGCGCTCAAAATCCCGATGCCCGCGCTGCACAACGCCGTCCTGAAGGTGCCGCCGGTTGCGCCCCGGCCCACGCCCGAAGCCGCCATCGTTGATCTGAATTTCATCGGCATCCCCGGCACTGCAGTCTTCGTCGGCGCGATCATTTCGGCCCTGCTCGTGGGCCTGTCGCTCGGCAAGGCGCTGAGAATCTTCTGGCAGACGGTCGTGCAGATGGTCCCGTCGCTGCTGGCCATCAGCTTCATGGTCGGGCTGGCTTACGTCACGCGCTACTCCGGAATGGACACAGTACTCGGGCTGAGTCTGACCGGGACGGGGCGGATGTTCCCGTTCTTCGGAACCCTGCTCGGATGGCTCGGTGTCGCGCTGACGGGAACGGACGCCGGATCGAATGCGTTGTTCGGCAATTTGCAGAAAGTCACCGCCGAACAACTCGGCCTGAGCGCGGTACTGATGGGCGCGGCCAACAGCGCCGGGGGCGTGATGGGCAAGATGATTGACGCCCAGTCCATTGTCGTTTCCAGCGCCGCCACGCAGCAGACAGGCAATGAGGCCGCGATCTTCAAAGCCGTCTTCAGACACAGCATCGTGCTGGCTGCGCTGGTGGGAGTGATCGTGATGTTATATGCCTATGCGGTCCCCGGGCTCATTCCGAAATAATCTGCGGTGTGAATAAATCGGGGTGAATACCCGGGAGCGCCCGTCGTCCCGCTCGCCAGGCCTGGAGTCAAAGCCCAATTGAATCCCCAGGGGCATTGCAGTCATGCCTGGCGAGCGGGACGACGGGCGCTCCCGGGGAAAGGCGCCCCGGTTATCAAACTTCAATCGCCTCCCTGCCTGCCCCCTTGAACCCTGCCATCGCTGCCCCTACAATCGCAGTCTCGCCGAAGCACCAATAGTCATTCGTTAATCGGAGTCAGATCAGAAAACCTGTCTGGAGGGCTTACTTATGCCGCGACGAAATGTGCTTGTTTCTGTTGCGCTGATGCTGGTGGTCACCGTCGGCGCATGGGCCAATGGTCACGATAAACTCACGGTTGACCTTTACCTCGACTGGGAATTTGTCGCCGCGCCGCAAATCTCGCCCGACGGCGGCCAGATCGTCTACGCGCGCCGCTGGGCCGACAAGATCAACGACAAGTACGAGTCGGACGTCTGGATCATGAATTCGGACGGCAGCCGGAATCGCTTCCTCGTCAAGGGCGGATCGCCGCAGTGGTCGCCCGACGGGAAGCGGCTGGCTTACGTCGCGCCGGGGCAGCCCGCGGGCGCGCAGATTTTCGTCCGCTGGATGGACACCGGCGAAGAGACCCAGCTCACTCATCTTGAACGTTCGCCGGGAAACATTCAGTGGTCGCCCGACGGCAAGCGCATCGCGTTCACGATGAACGTGCCCGCGCAGCAGCGGTTCACCGTCAAAATGCCGCCGCGCCCGGCCGGCGCGAAGTGGGTTGACCCGCCGAAGGTGATTGACCGGTTGAATTATCGCGCCGACACCGCGGGTTACATCCCCGAAGGTTTCACGCACATCTTCGTCATCCCCGACACGGGCGGCACGCCGCGGCAGCTGACCGAAGGTGATTACAACCACGGCGCGCCCGAGTGGACTCCCGACTCGCAGACGATCATCTTCAGCGCCGCGCGCCGGCCCGACGCCGAATACGACCGCTGGGGGCCGGACATCTACTCGATGAATGTCAGCACGTGCGACATCAAGCAGCTCACCGACCGCAAGGGCCCTGACACGAACCCGACCGTTTCGCCCGATGGGCGTTACATCGCTTACACGGGCTATGACTTCACCCCCGACACTTACAACATGTCGAAGCTGTACGTGATGAACATTGACGGGAGCAACAAGCGCGAGCTGACGGCGACGCTCGACCGCGCGCCCGCCGAACTCGTCTGGGCGCATGACAACAGCGGCATCTACTTCACGACTGAAGACCGTGGCTCGAACAACGTGCAGTTCATTTCAGCCAAAGGCGGCGCCGTCACTCAGGTGACCCGAGGCGTGCATCAGATCAACCTGACTTCGCTCGCGCAGAACGGTCTGGCCGCCGGGGTCCTGGCGAGCCCGACCGAATCGGGTGACGTAGTTGTCTTGAACGTGAAACAGCCTTCGATCAAAAAGCTGACCGACGTGAACGGCGACCTGCTCGAAGGGCGCAAGCTCGGCGCGACCGAAGAGATCTGGTACGACTCGGTCGGCGGAATGAAAGTTCAGGGCTGGATCGTCAAGCCGCCCGATTTCGACGCGTCGAAGAAATATCCGCTGATCCTCTACATTCACGGCGGCCCGCACGCGATGTACGGCGTCGGGATGAACTTTGAATTCCAGCAACACGCGGCTGAAGGCTATGTGGTGCTTTACACGAACCCGCGCGGCTCGACGGGCTACGGCCGTGAATTCGGCAACGCGATCAACAACAACTACCCGGGGCAGGATTACGACGACCTGATGAACGGCGTGGATGCGGTCATCAAAAAAGGCTACGTTGACGAACGCAACCTGTTCGTCTGCGGCGGCTCGGGCGGCGGCGTGCTGACTTCGTGGATCGTCGGCCACACGAACCGCTTCACGGCGGCGGTCGTGATGAAGCCAGTGATCAACTGGTACAGCTTCGTCGGCACGACCGACGGGGCGTCGTGGTATTACAACTTCAAGAAACTGCCCTGGGAAGACCCGGAAGAACACCTGCGCCGCTCGCCCCTGACTTACGTCGGCAACGTGACCACGCCGACCATGCTCATGACGGGCGAACTCGACCTGCGCACGCCGATGGAGCAGACCGAGCAGTACTACCGCGCCCTCAAGCTGCGCAAGGTTGACACGGTGATGGTGCGCATCGCGGACGAATATCACCCGTTCAATGCCACGCCGCGTCACCCGTCGAACAGGGTGAATCAGATTCTTTACCTGCGCGGCTGGTTCGAGAAATACAGGAAGAGATAACGATAGTTCGAGAAGGAGAAGTCATGCTGGTTAACAAAAGACGTGCGCTCGCGCTGTGTCTGCTAATCGGAGTGGGCATTTATATCCCGTCTGTTCCGTTATCCTCGCACGCTCAGGAAGCGAAGCCCACGCGTCAGGAGATCAAACTTGATCCGAAGGTGTTCGATGCTTACGCCGGACAGTATGAGCTGACGCCTGAGCTGATCATTACCATCAGCCGGGAAGGTGACAAATTCTTCGCCGAAGCGACCGGCCAGCAGAAGGTCGAAATCTTCGCCGAATCAGAAACGAAGTTTTTCCTGAAGATCGTTGATGCGCAGCTCACTTTTGTCAAAGACGACAAGGGTAAGGTCACACATCTGGTGCTTCACCAAGGGGGGCGCGAGCAGTCGGCGAGGCGCATCACCAGAGACCCTGAGACTGTTCCCAACGTCGCTTTCAAGAAGACCGACGTGATGATCCCGATGCGTGATGGGGTGAAGCTGCACGTGGTCATCTTTGCGCCTGAGAACGCCACGGAGCCGCTGCCCATCCTGATGGATCGCACGCCTTACGGTGTTGACGGGCGGAATTCGGGGGGCATCAACTTCGTTTACCGCGAGCTGGTGAAGGACGGGTACATCTTCGTCTTCGCCGACATCCGCGGGCGCTACAAATCGGAAGGCGAATTTGTGATGAATCGCCCGCTGCGCGAAAACAGAAGTGACCCCAAAGCGACCGACGAAAGCACCGATACTTACGACACGATTGACTGGCTGGTGAAAAATGTGCCGAACAACAATGGACGCGTCGGAGTTCTCGGCGTCTCTTACGACGGCTGGACGACGGCGATGGCGCTGATTGACCCGCACCCGGCGCTCAAGGCCGCCTCGCCGCAGGCCGCGATGGGCGACACGTGGATGGGTGACGACTTCTTTCACAACGGCGCTTTCCGGCTGAGCTATGGGTTTGAATACGTGGCGGGGATGGAGACGACGAAGGATGGTTATGATTTCCAGCACGACCGCTACGACACGTATGACTGGTATCTGAAGCTCGGCCCGCTCTCGAACGCGAATGAAAAATATTTCAAGGGCAAACTGCCGACCTGGAACAGCTTCATCGAACATCCGACTTATGACCGTTACTGGCAGCGGAAATCCCTGCCGCTGAACGTCGGCAAGCCCGTCGTGCCGACGCTGAACGTCGCCGGCTGGTGGGATCAGGAGGATTTTTACGGGGCGATGATCACTTACCTGGCGTTCGAGAAGAACGACGCACAGAAGATGAATTTCCTGGTGGTCGGCCCCTGGAATCACGGCGGCTGGACGACCGGCAGCGGCGACAAGCTCGGCAAAATTCAGTTCGACAACGACACCGGCAAATATTACCGCGAAAAGATTCAGGCCCCGTTTTTTGCTTACTACCTGAAAGGCAAAGGGACGCTCGATCTGGCCGAGGCGACGACTTTTGAGACCGGCTCGAACGAGTGGAAGAGTTACGAGGCGTGGCCGCCGCGCCAGAATTACTCGGCGCGCAATCTGTATTTCCAGAGCGACGGTAAATTGTCGTTCGAGGCGCCCGCGAAAGACGGCGATGACCAGAACGACAGTTATGTCTCCGACCCGAAACACCCGGTGCCTTACCGCAACCGCCCGGTGCAGGCTACTTATTACTCCAAGGGGTCGGACTGGTACACGTGGCTGACGCAGGATCAGCGCTTCGTCCACAATCGGCCGGACGTGCTGAGTTGGGAGACCGACGTACTCGCCGAAGATGTGACCGTCTCGGGGCAGGTTATCGCGCACCTGTTCGCTTCGACCACGGGCAGCGACAGCGACTGGATCGCCAAGCTGATTGACGTCTACCCGGACGACTGGCCCAAAGACCCGCGCATGGGCGGTTATCAGCTGATGATCGCCGATGAAATCTTTCGCGGCCGCTATCGCCAGAGCTTTGAAAAGCCCGAACCGCTCAAGCCGAATCAGGTGTATGAATACGCGCTCGACCTGCGCTGGGCCGACCACACTTTCAGGAAAGGTCACCGGATCATGGTGCAGGTGCAAAGCACGTGGTTCCCGGTCTATGACCGCAACCCGCAGAAGTATGTCGAGAACATCTTCAAGGCGAAGGAATCGGATTACATCGCCGCGACGCAGCGCGTCTTCAGGTCGAAACGCTTCCCATCGCACGTCGTGCTTCCGGTAAAAACAAAGTGATGAAAACACTTCTTCTCTCCGGCCTCGTGCCGGTTCTTTTTCTGATCAGCCTGCAACCCGCGTGCGCTCAGAATGTGAGTTTCAGGGACGTTGACAAGCTCCCGAAACCGCCGGCTGATCATCGCATCGCGTACGGCGGCGACCCGTCGCAATTCGGCGACCTGCGCCTGCCCGGAGGCGACGGCCCGCATCCCGTAGTGATCGTGATTCACGGCGGGTGCTGGTTTGCGGAATACGACCTGAATCATCTGGCCGCTTTCTGTGACGCGCTGACCAGAGCGGGCGTGGCGACGTGGAGCCTTGAATACCGGCGCATCGGCAATCAGGGTGGCGCGTGGCCGGGGACTTTTCAGGACGTAGCCAGGGGAGCGGATTACGTGCGCGAACTGGCGAAGAAATACCCGCTCGATCTGAAGCGCGTGATCGTGATCGGGCATTCGGCGGGCGGGCAGCTGGCATTGTGGCTCGCGGCGCGAAAGAACCTGCCGAAAGAGAGCGCGCTTTATTCGGCTGATCCACTGGCGCTCAGTGGGGTGGTTTCACTCGCCGGGATTTCTGATCTCAGAAAGTACAGGCCGAATTGCGGTGAATCGGTGACAAAGCTGCTGGGCGGGCCGCCGGAACAATTTGCCGCGAGGTACGAGCAGACTTCGCCGATTGAACTGCTGCCGCTGAAAGTTCCGGTGCGGCTGATTCACGGCGCGCACGATTCAATCGTGCCGCTTGATCAGAGCAGGGAGTATGAGGCTGCGGCAAAGAAGAAAGGTGACGAGGTGAAGCTGACTGTGCCGGAGAATGCCGGGCATTTTGATCTGATCTCGCCTCAGTCGCCGGTGTGGCCTGCGGTTGAAGAAGCAGTGCTGTCGCTGCTGAAGGTTGAGAAGGCGAGGCAGGGCAAATGACCAGTCACTTATGATTTTTGTCATTGTGCTGGTAAAACTCACGGAAGGCTTTGAGGTAGGCCGAGTGCCCGTCTTCGGATTCGCGCAGCTCCTTGATGACCGGGTTGGTGAATTTGTTGACAATGGCATTGATCATCACGCGCAGCGCCTCTTCCTGATCCTCAGTCAGGTTGCCCAGCCGTTTGCGGCTGCGCTCCAGTTCGGCCATCGCCATCATCCCCATCTCGCGGCGGAAAGTGCCGATCACCTCATTCAGATCGCCTTCAGAGAGTACCTCGGCGAAACGGCGCGCTTCGGCTTCGATGATCTCTTCGGCGCGGGCCGCTTCGCGTTCGCGCTGCTGCCGGTTCTCGGCGGAGACCGCCTCCAGGTCGTCAATGTCGAAGACAAAGACGTTGTCGAGGTCACTGATGGCCGGATCAATGTTGCGCGGGACAGAGATGTCGATCAGGAACACTGGCTCGTTGCGCCTTGCTTCGAGCGCGCGCCGGGCGTGTTCGGGGCGGATCAGGTAATGGGGCGCTCCGGTTGAGCAGATCACGATGTCTGCCCGTGCGAGGTCTTTTTCCATCTCCTCAAAACGCACCGCCTGCCCGTTCATCTCCGCGGCCAGTCGCTCGGCATTTTCAAAAGTGCGGTTGGCGATCAGTAGTTTGCCCGCGCCGTTCGTCATCAGGTGCTTCGCCGCCAGTTCGGCCATCTCGCCAGCGCCAAGGAGCAGCACCGTGCGGCCTTTGAGTTCCTCGAACACCTTGCGCGCCAGTTCGACCGCGACGTAGCTGATCGAAACCGCGCTCGCGCCGATGCCAGTCTCGGTGCGGATGCGCCGGGCGACATTGAAGGCGCGGCTCATCAGCCGGTTGAGCGTGTGGCCGAGCGTCTTCGCCTCCTGCGCCTGATTGTAGGCGTCCTTCACCTGGCCGAGAATCTGCGGCTCGCCGATGACCATTGAATCGAGGCTGGAAGTGACGCGGAAGACGTGACGGATCGCCGAGAGTTCTGAATGCTGGTAGAGATGCTGGCTGAAGCTGTGCGGCGCGATGCCGTGAAGCTCGTGCAGAAAAGTGTTGATGTCAGCAATCGCCTGCTCAGCGTCCTCCGCAGTCGCCGCCACGATCTCCACGCGGTTACAGGTCGAAATGATCAGACCTTCACTGATCGCCGGATGATTCACGAGCGAACGCAGCGCAGTCGTGAGACCGGCTTCGGCGAACGCCAGCTGTTCGCGCACTTCGACGGGCGCGGTTTTGTGGCTGACTCCGATGAGAACGATGTTGTTCACGGCAGAAAATACGACGCGGTCAGGGTTGTGGATTGCGGCTCACTCATCGTCAGCAGCTGATTCAGTTTCTTCTTCCTCAGGCGGAAATTCGATGCGGTCATAAACTTCGTTCAGGCGCAGCGTGCAATCAATTGATTCCAGATACACGCTGTCGGAAAGCTCGGCGACGGAAGCGGCGATGACCCACTGTCCGTTGGGCGGGCGTGCGTAATACTCAATCAGCGGCATATTTTGTGCGACCACCACGTAATCAGTCAGTGAAGGCAGCCAGACACGATACCGCCGGAATTTTTCGCCGCGATCAAAAGCCTCGGTGGAATCTGACAATACTTCAATGATCACCTGCGGGTTGAGAACGACATCGCGGTACTGATCGTGATACTGCGGTTCTCCACAAATGACTACCAGATCAGGGTAAGAATACATTCCCTTTGGATAACGCGGATTGCGCGGCTTCCGCCCACTGCGAACCTTCGTATCCTTTGACCTTACCCGACAGGGTTTGCCGAGTAACTGAGTGCTGACGATTCTGGTCAGGTTGACGCAAATATCGGCATGCGCGCCGCTCTCGCCAGCCATCGCATAAATGTGTCCATCCAGATACTCGTGTCTTTCCTCCGCCTCACGTTCCAGCGCCAGATATTCTTCTTCGGAAAAAATCAGTTCTGATCGTGGTAGTGCCATATTCCAGTCCCGCAGTTCAAAAACTACCCGAACACATGATACCCGCCCATAAACCTCGCACCGACCCAGGTGAACAGGACCACGACGAAACCCGCTATCGAGAGCCAGGCGACGCGCCGCCCGCGCCAGCCCGCGGTCAGGCGGTAATGAATCATCGTCAGGTAAATCAGCCAGGTCACCAGCGCCAGCACTTCCTTCGGGTCGTTGTGCCACCAGCGCCCGTCGCGCTGGTTGTTCCAGATGATCCCGATCAGCATCCCCAGCGTCAGCAGCGTGAACCCGATCGTCAGCGAGCGGTAACTCAGGTCGTCACAGGTGTTGAGCGCCGGCAGCCGCCGGAAGGCCCCGCCGAAGTGCTTGGCTTTCAGCTCATGCTCCTGCACCAGATACATCACGCCGCTGACAAAGGTCACGATGAATGCGGCGTAGGAGCAGAGCAGCATCATCACGTGCAGCGGGAAAATAACCTGTGTCAGGGTGCTGGCCGTGATGGCGCTCGAGAGCGCGACCGACAGCGGCTGGTCGGATTCAGGCAGCAGCAGACCAGTCAGCGTGAGCAGGATCACGAACGGGATGATGAAAGTCGGCAGCGCGCGCGCCTGGTAGCGCCGGCCGATGATCAGGTAATAAGCCACCATCGCCCACGCGATGAACGAGGCGACCTCCTTCAGGCTGACGATGGGGAAATGGCCCAGCTCGGCCCAGCGCAGCAGCAGCGATGAAGTGTGCGCGGCGAACCCCGCCGCGAGCAGCGTCATCAGCAGCAGACTGGTGCCGCGCTGCTGTTTCGCAAATGTGATCGCTGAATAAATGGCGCCGGCCAGGTAAAGCGACAGCGCGATCAGGAGGAGCAGATTCATAAATGTTCATTCGGGAACCGACTTCGGGAAGCGTCATCATAGCATCGGCTTTCAGCCAGCGGCAATCAGCATCGCAAGCCCCGCACCCGTTGATTGCTTTCGGCCATAAGCCTGATTTATGCTGACATTCACTTCGGAAATTGCGTCGCCAGTCACCCGCGGACGCGCCACCGACAGGACGAATTCTATGATCAGCAGATCGGCTCTCCTTTATCTTTCCAGACAACATGGCCTTAAGGATTTTATTTCACGCTTCGGCGCGACCAGAAAAATGACCCGCCGCTTCATCGCCGGCGAAAACATTGACGACGCGCTCGACGCGATCCGCGAGCTGAACGCGCTCGGCATCACGGCATCCTTCGACCACCTCGGCGAGAGCATCGCTTCGGAGGTCGAAGCCGACGCCGAGGTGCGCGAATACCTGCGCGTGCTGGGCCGGATCGAAGACACCGGGATCAACTCGAACGTCTCGGTCAAGCTGACCCAGCTGGGCCTGGACATTGACGAACGGCTCTGCCTGAACAACACGCGCCGGATCGTCGAAGAGGCCGCACGGCGCGGTAACTTCGTGCGGATTGATATGGAAGATTCGCCGAAGACCGACGCGACATTGCGCATCTTCCGCACCCTGCGCGCGGAATTCGACAACGTCGGCATAGTCATTCAGGCTTACCTTTATCGCAGCGAAAAGGACATTGCGGAATTGCTGAAACTCAGCGCGCGCATCCGGCTCTGCAAAGGCGCTTACCAGGAGCCGGCGGAAGTCGCCTTCCCCGAAAAGAAGGATGTGGATGCGAATTTCGTCAAGCTCATGCAGGTGCTGCTCACGAGCGGCATCTATCACGGCATCGCGACGCATGATGAGAAGATGATTGCGGCGACGAAGGACTTTGCCACGCGCGAGGGCATTGCGAAGAGCGCTTTCGAGTTCCAGATGCTTTACGGCATCCGCCGCGACCTGCAGGTGAAGCTGAAAGGGGAAGGCTGGGGGATGCGGACTTACGTGCCGTACGGCGAGTTCTGGTATCCGTATTTTATGCGCCGCCTGGCTGAGCGCCCGGCCAACGTGTGGTTCGTGCTGAAGAATCTGCTGAAGGGTTAAGCTGCAATTCAGGAGGTCAAGGTTTGGCCGGCTCTTTGATCGTTATTTTTTCCAGCCAGGAAAGGTTGTTGTTTTCGTTGTACACCAGCGTCGCCTGCACCTGATCGCCCGGGGCCAGTTTTTCCAGCGCCTGATCATCCCTGACCTTGAATGACATCTGCATCGCATCCATAAAGATTTTGCCCGCCGCGTCTTTGATGTCCTCGTGGTCGAGTTTGACGCGCTTCTCGGCCTTCTCGACCGACACCACTTTGCCTTTCACCTGATAGCGCTTCTCCGGCGATCCGGTCTGACTGTTTTTACTGCGCTGCTGGCAGGCGGCGATCAGGGGGCAGGTGAGCAGGGCGCAGAGGAAGATCGTCAGTTTCATTTTCAGCATCAGGGCTCCGGTTGAAATGTGCAATTGGATCAGCCAGGATGAAGACCAATAGAACATGCCGGGCCGGGTTCCGACAAGTCCCGGCAGGATTTCATTCAATCAGAAACAAGTCACCGAAGGGGACCAATGAATCAGGAACAGATCACCGTCATCGCTCACCTCGAAGTCAAACCCGGAACCGAAGAAGCGTTCAAACAAGAACTGTCGGCGCTGATTGCGGCCACCCGCGCCGAAGCCGCCTGCATAAACTATGACTTCCATCAATCGGTTGATGAGCCGGTAAAGTTTGTGGCTTACGAAAACTGGACGGGCATGGCCGGGCTCGAGGAGCATAGCCGCTCGGCGCACATTCGGACGTTCAGAAAGAACTGTGCCGAGATGTTTGCACAGCCGGCGAAGCTGACGATCTGGAAGATGATCAGCGACCCCGCCGGGAAGTGAAAGCCCCCCGGGGAACTGTCACAGGACAGAATCTGACTGCCCTGTGATGCCCGCCCGGCCGGAGAAATTCTGGCGATCCCGGCATCTTTCCGGCATAAATTCTTTCCTGCCGGAAGATCGAAATTTGCACAATATGCTGTGTTGACAAACGTCAGGGGCTACTATAGACTGCGCTCCCGTCACAGGTACGCTATTCATTTCAGAGCAGGCGTTGAAAAGGGAACCCGGTGTGAATCCGGGGCTGCCCCGCAGCGGTGAGCGGGAACGAGAGCCGCCGGAAAGGCACTGGCAGATCCTGCCGGGAAGCCGCGGCTGACAGGAAAAAGTCTCCGACCCGGAGATTTCAGGCCCGCAAGTCCGAAGACCTGCCTGTGACCTGCACCGTGCGTGCAGCACCAACCCGGGCTTCCGAGGGGAAGCTGGCGGCTCTCCGTCCGTGTCCGCTGACGCCTTCCTCACGCCCCGCTGGTTCTCATCAAACTTCACTTACGTCAGGAAGGGAGTCGGCTCCGGATAATCTCATGTCATCTTCAACAGTCACCGAAAGCAGTCAGAAACTTCATCACGGTTCATTCAGGACACACCCGCCTGCCGCGCCGGCACAGACGGCCCCGGCGGATGAGAGCGCGCCGACGATGATGCGCGTCAGGAAGCGCAACGGCTCGTTCGAGCCGGTGGACGTCAACAAGATCGTACGCGCCGTCGGGCGCTGCTGCCGGGGGCTCGCGCACGTTGACGCCCTGCGCGTGGCGACCCGGACGATCAGCGGCCTTTACGACGGCGCGACGACGAAGGAACTCGACGTACTGTCAATTCAGACCTCCGCCTCGCTGATCGTCGAGGAGCCCGAGTATTCACGGCTGGCCGCGCGCCTGCTCGCGACCTTCATTGACAAGGAAGTCTCCAATCAGGAGATCCAGTCCTTCTCGCAGTCCATCGCCGCCGGGTCGAGACAGGGGCTGGTCAACGAGCGCGTCGCGAAATTCGTTTCCGCCAGCGCGCGCAAGCTCAACGCCGCGGTCGAGCCCGAGCGCAACGACCTGTTCGAGTTCTTCGGGCTGCGGACGGTCTATGACCGCTACCTGCTCAAGAACCGCACGACGCGCGAGGTGATCGAGACGCCGCAGTATTTCTGGATGCGCGTCGCCTGCGGGCTGGCCGAATCCGTCGGCGAGGCAATCCGGCTCTATCAACTCTTTTCGTCGCTCGAATACGTGCCCAGCACGCCGACGCTCTTCAATTCAGGCACGCAGCACGAACAGCTTTCGTCCTGTTTCCTGCTCGATTCGCCGGTTGACAGCCTTGAAGGCATCTATCGCAAGTACACGGACGTGGCAATGCTCTCGAAATTTTCCGGCGGCATCGGCATCGCTTATCACCGCGTCCGTTCGCAGGGGTCGCTGATTACGGGCACGAACGGCAAGTCGAACGGCATCGTGCCGTGGCTGAAAACGCTGGATGCTTCGGTGGCAGCTGTGAATCAGGGAGGGAAGAGGAAGGGGGCCTGCTGCGTCTATCTCGAAACGTGGCATGCGGACATCGAAGACTTCCTCGAACTGCGCGACAACACGGGCGACGAGGCGCGCCGCGCGCACAACCTGAACCTGGCCAACTGGGTTTCGGACCTGTTTATGAAGCGCGTGCAGGAGGACGGCGTGTGGTCGCTCTTTGACCCGAAAGTCGTTCCGCACCTGCCTGACCTCTACGGCGAGGAGTTCGAGAAGGCATACGTCAAAGCTGAGGAAGAGAAGCTTTACACAAAGCAGGTCAAGGCCCGCGACCTGTACTCCCGGATGATGCGCACACTCGCGCAGACGGGCAACGGCTGGATGACCTTCAAGGATTCAAGCAACCGTAAGTGTAATCAGACGGGCGCTTCGGGGATGGCGGTGCATCTGTCGAACCTCTGCACCGAGATCATCGAAGTTACTTCGGAAAGCGAAACCGCCGTCTGCAACCTTGGCTCGATCAACCTGGCGCGGCACGTTGCCGGCGGGGAGTTCGACTTCGACAAGCTGGCGCGCACGGTCCATCTGGCGATCAGGCAACTTGACCGGGTGATTGACCTGAACTATTACCCGATCAGCAGTACGAAGGATTCAAACAACCGCTGGCGCAACGTGGGCCTCGGGCTGATGGGGTTGCAGGACGTCTTCTTCCAGCTGCGGCTGCCGTTCGACGCGCCGGAGGCGCGGAAGCTCGCGGCCAGAATTCAGGAAGAGATTTATTACGCCGCGCTCGACGCCTCGTGCGAACTGGCGCGGGAGAAAGAGCCGCATCCGGCCTTCGCGGAAACGCGCGCGGCGCGCGGCGAGCTGCAATTCGATTTGTGGGGAGTCGTCCCTGAAGATGTGGCGCGGTGGGATGCGTTGCGCGGAAAGATTGAAAAGCACGGGTTGCGCAACAGTCTGATGATCGCGATTGCGCCGACGGCGACGATTGCCTCGATTGCGGGCTGCTACGAGTGCATCGAGCCGCAGGTGTCGAACCTCTTCAAGCGCGAAACTCTTTCCGGCGACTTCCTCCAGGTCAACCGCTACCTCGTGCAGGAACTCAAGCGGCTGAATCTGTGGAATGAGGAAGTGCGGACGAAGATCAAGCTGGCCGAAGGCTCGGTGCAGGAGATTGCCGAGCTGCCCGGTGAGGTGAAGGCGATTTACCGCACGGCGTGGGAGATCCCGATGCGGTCGCTGATTGACATGGCGGCCGACCGCGGCGCGTTCATTGACCAGAGCCAGTCGCTCAACCTGTTTGTCGAAAGCCCGAACATTGGCAAGCTGTCTTCGATGTATATGTACGCCTGGCAGAAGGGGCTGAAGACGACTTACTACCTGCGCTCGCGCCCGGCCACGCGCATTGCGAAGACGACGGTGCCGACCGGCGACCTGACCGCCGCAGCGCTGCGGAAGACCTACACGGATGCGGAAGCGCTTGTTTGTTCGCTCGAGACGCCCGAGGCCTGCGACGCCTGTCAGTGAGCCGAAAGAGATAACAACGGATGCAGAAGGCTGTCATGAACTGGAGCGGTGGCAAGGATTCCGCCCTGTGCCTGCACCGGGTGCTGCAGGGCGGCGAGCGTGAGGTCACGCATCTGCTCACTTCGGTCAATGAGCATTACGGGCGGATCGCGATGCACGGCGTGAGGGTCGAACTGCTCAGGCGGCAGGCCGAGAGCATCGGGATTGAACTGGTGCAGCTCCTGATGCCCGAAATGCCTTCGATGGAGGTTTACGAAAGACTGATGTTTGAGACGATGGAACGGCTCAGAGCAGGAGAGGTTACGCACGCCGTCTTCGGCGACATCTTTCTCGAGGACCTCCGCGAATATCGCGAGCGGCAGTTGCAGAAGATTGGCATGCGCGGCGTCTTCCCGCTCTGGCAGATTCCGACGCGCCGGCTGATGGAAGAGTTTATCGAAGAGGGATTCAAAGCCGTGATCGTCTGCGTGGACGAGCGGCATCTGGACAAGAGCTTTTGCGGCAGGCTGATTGACCAGTCGTTTCTCGACGATCTGCCCGAGAAAGTTGATCCCTGCGGGGAGAATGGGGAGTATCACTCTTTTGTATTCGACGCACCTTACTTCAAAAGGCCCGTCAGCTTCACCGTCGGCGAAATCGTTTATCGCAGATACCAGCCCGCCCGGAGCGAGAACCAGTCGGATTGTTACGACCACGACCGGGCCGCACAGAATTTCGAGACGGGCTTTTATTACTGTGACCTCGTGCCGGTTGAATCGAATGAATGATTGATTGAAGGAGAGAATGCATGCTGCTTGACCCCGGATTGGACCTGACCCTGCGCCCGATGAAGTACCCGGTCTTTTATGAGATGTACCGGAACGCGATCAAAAACACGTGGACGGTCGAGGAGGTTGATTTCTCGACCGACGTGACCGACCTGCGCCTGCGGATGAACGCGGCGGAAAGCCACCTGATCAGCCGGCTGGTGGCCTTCTTTGCGACGGGCGATTCGATTGTCGCGAACAACCTGGTGCTGAACCTGTACAGGCACATCAACTCGCCCGAGGCGCGGATGTATCTGTCGCGCCAGCTTTATGAAGAGGCGCTGCACGTGCAGTTTTACCTGACGCTGCTCGACACCTACATCCCCGACCTGCGCGAACGCGAGCAGGCCTTTGCGGCGATTGAAAACATCCCCTCGATTCGCCGCAAGGGGCGATTCTGCCTGAAGTGGATGGACTCGATCCAGGCGCTGGAGCGGCTCGACACAAAAGAAGAGCGCCGGCGGTTCCTGCTCAACCTGATCTGCTTTGCGGCGTGCATCGAGGGGCTCTTCTTCTTCGCGGCTTTTGCCTACGTCTACTTCCTGCGTTCGCGCGGGCTGCTGCACGGGCTGGCGGCGGGCACGAACTGGGTCTTCCGCGACGAGAGCGCGCACATGGCCTTCGCCTTTGAGGTCATCAACACGATCCGCCGCGAGGAGCCGGAGCTGTTCGACGACCGGATGGCATTACAGATTCTGGAGATGACCGAAGAAGCAGTGGAATGCGAGACGCAGTTTGCCGAAGACCTGCTGAGCGGCGGCGTGGCCGGCCTGTCGGTGGCCGACATGCGCCGGTATCTGGAATTCGTCGCCGACCAGCGGCTGGCGATGCTCGGCCTCACGCCGCGTTACGGCGCGAAAAATCCGTTCGGGTTTATGGATCTGCAGGACGTGCAGGAGCTGGCGAACTTCTTCGAGCGGCGGGTCTCAGCTTACCAGGTTGGCGTCGAAGGCGATGTGGTCTTTGATGAAGCTTTCTGAGCCTTACCCCGATTGATCCTCCTCCTTATTGTGCAGCCGCCCCGGGCAGGGATGCCCGGGGCGGCTTTTTTCAGGCCGCTGGAGGACGTCGGGCGCGGAACCGGAAGGCCTTTTTGACCCGGTCAACAAACACGTCGGTAAAGCCGGCGGCTTCGAGCCGCGCCCCGAAAGTTTCGGGCGGGACTATCACCATCGTGTCCCACAGGTGCATGAGCCGGAAGCTGGGGCTCAGGGTGCTGTCGGTTCCGGCGAATGTCCCTCCGGGCCTGAGTACGCGGAACGCTTCGGCGATCAGCTGATCCTGCAGCTGTGGCGAAGGGACGTGGTGCAGCATGGTGAACGACACCACTCCTGAGAACGAATTGTCCGGGAAGGGCATGTCGGTTGCGCTGCCTTCGACGACGGTGACGTTGGTATTCTGCATCCGCCGGCTGAGTGAACTGGCGAGGCGCTGATCAATTTCAATACAGGTCATACGGGGAAAGCGCTGGCGCAGGATGTTGGTTGTCAGGCCCGGCCCCGGCCCGATCTCCAGAATTTCTCCGCCCATCTCCGTCCCCTTGAGCGCCCAGGGGATGACCTTCTCATTGAGCATTCTCTGCCATAAATCCGTGCGACAAAACCAGCGGTGAAAACGATTCATCGTGCCTCAGGTCTCCTTCGTCTGACCGTAGGGTGATTTCGCGATTGCGATGACCGCAACGCGGTGGATAGAGTGATTTCAACATGCCGCCCGCAAAGTTGCCAGAGCAGACCGGGTCAATCGCAGTGATGCGATGACATCAAAGGTTTCACTGTTTTCGGCGGGTTCAATCACGGCTGATATTTGTCCGGGACGGTGCCTGCGCAGCTTTTTCGCCATCACGCGACCCCACCACTGGGATGACGATTTCGGGTTGTAGTCAGGGGATTGCTTTGGTCGTGACGAGGTGTGTAGGATGAAGTCCGCACACCGCTCGCGAAGTTGCCAGAACCAATCGGGTCGGTCGTGTCCTGAAGCCTCCGGCGTTGCCGCGCCGGGGGCTTCGTTGTTTGTTTTATCGCCGATTTTCAGGATTGGCTGCTGCCCCACCCTTTTCGCTGCCCTGCTCCTTTTCCGAGACGAACAGCGCGGGGAACTGCTTGCGCAGTTTCGGCGTGATGCGATAGCCCGCGTCAGCAAACTCTTCGCCGAAGTCATTGCGCTCGCCACCGCCGCGCCCGATGTGGCAAACGGTGCATTTATTGCGCAATTCCGGTTTTGAGTACGGGTCTTTGTTGTAGCGATCCATAAACGCAGGTTTCGCCTGCACCGCAACCGTCAGCGGCCCCGCGCTGGCAAGACCCAACGCGGACAGCGTGACCGCGAGGATGAGCAGCCTGATCGCTCGCCTTTTCATTTCCCGCGCTCCTTAGAAAACGTAAGCGACTGACCCCGTAAAGCCGTTACGCCCGTAGCGCAGGTGTGGCAGCGGGCTTTCCCCGAACTCTGCTCCTCCGATGCCGGCGGGCGCGTTTGGAACTTTGCCGAACGGGTGATTGAAGAGGTAGCTGAACTTGAAAATGACCGTTGATGACGGCGCGAAATTCAGCCCGATGGTTGTGCGTGAACGGTTCAGGTAGAAGTCTTTGAGCGTGCGATCAAGCCGCACTGCCTCATAGCGGACGACGGGCGCGAGGTAGCCGCCATCATCGAATCTCTTGTCCATGAAGTGCGGGCGGAAACGATATGTGCCTTCGACGTAAAAGCCGTCCTGTCCGGGCGAAGTCTCGGCGACGAATTCCGACAGCCGGGCGAGCGAATCAGGGTCATTCTCAATGAATTTCGGCGGGGTCGGACTCTGGCGTAACACGCCGCCGACAATGTTTGAGCGACCGTATTCGCCGTTGATGGCCAGGTTGCCGCGCTGCCAGGAGGCGTCGAAGAAGAAGATATTCGCCGACTGTGGCGCGTCGCCCGGCTCGTTGAAGTGGCCGTTGTAACCGGAGACGCCGAACTCAAAGCCCGGCACGGGCGAGAACCCGATGCGCCCGACGACGGCCTTGCGCTTGTTGACCGCCTGGAACGCAATCAGCCCCGGCTCGGCGGCGGAGGACTGGCCGAGCAGGCGCGAGAACGGCGTCTTATCGCCGTCGGCATTCACCCCGCGCATGCCGTTCACGACATCGGCTTCGTAATTCAGCTTCATCTTGTGCGGCAGCTTGAATCGCCCGCGAATGCCCACTCCGGCGTCGCGGTAGGCTGAAGGCACGATGAACTGGTTGATGAGCGGGCGGATGGTGGTCAGGTTCAGGTTGGAGTCGTGATAGACGTTGAAGCGACCGAGCGGGGCCGCGAAGATGCCGCCGCGCACCGCGATCTCAGGCTTCATCTTCCATTCGACGAAAGCCTGTTCGACGTCAATTTCCTTCGAGCCGAACTCGTACTCGATTTCCGAGTTGAAGACGATGTTCTGCTTCTCCGAGAGGACGGCTGCCACGCCGAGGACGAAGCGCGTGTTCTGGAAGGTATTCACGCCGCCGCCGTCGGCGCGCTCGTTGATGGCTGCCTGGCGGAACTGGAAATCGCCGTAGCCGCCAATCGTAATGCGATCTGTCCGCAGCAGCGTGCCGTTGCCCGATAAATCGCCGCCCTGCGCCTTGGTTGCCATCGCGACCTTTGGATTGTCGACCACCTCCGAAGAGGCTTGCGGCACGCCGCTCACCCTGGCTTCTTTGAGCGGTTTCGTCTCAGCGCCTGTTCCAGTCTGTGGCGCCGCGGGAGTCAGTGAGGCCGCCTGATTGTTCTTTTCGACCAGGGCGCGCAGCCGCTCCATTTCAGCGCGCAGTTGCCGCACCTCGCCGCGCAGTTGTTCGACTTCACTCTGTTGTGAAGCGGGCGGCGGCGTGGCAGATTGCGCGAGGCATTGCAGCGATGCGCCGACAGATACCGCCACTGTGATCAGCGCACAACGCAGCCAGGGGCGGGCGTAATTGAGAGTGAAAGCATGACGATGAGTTGGTTCAGAAATCATTTTGAGTCTCCCTGGATTTTCAATCAGAACAACAGCCTCAGGGCGAACTGGAACTGGCGGCCCGGGTCGGAATTCGAGATGCCCGCAATCGGGGTGAGGAAACTCAGTAGCGATGTCGCACCGTTGCCGTAAGTGCCGTTGACCTTGATCAGGTTCGAGCGGTTGAAAAGATTGAAGGCTTCGGCGCGCAATTCCAGCCTGAGGTTTTCGCGCAGCGTGATGCGTCTGGCGAGTGATGTGTCAAAGCTCGCTTGTGCGGGAGTGCGGAATGAATTGCGCGCGAACCCGACCGGGCGGTCAACCAGATTGCTGTCGCCGTTGTTATCAACCCCGGTGCGAGGGTCAACCGGCAGCCCCGAAGCCAGCGTCAGCACGAATGATGCCTGGGTCTGGAAAGGCAGTTCGACTATCCCGTGACCGACGAAACGGTGGCGCTGGTAAAAATCGCTCGGGCCGTGTTCCAGCCGCAGGTTGTTGTTCCAGTCGTTCGGCACGCCCGTATTCGGTTCGCCGAAGAACATCGAATCGGTCGTGGCGTTGCTGTAGACGTAATGGCCTTCGAGCTGGAAGCGTCTGGCAAAGGCTTTGACAAGGCCGACATCGAGCGCATCGTAATCGCTCATCCCGGTGTTTTCCACCACGACCACGTTCCTCACCGGCACGCCGGCGTAAGTCTTGAGCGGGCGGGTCGCGTCAGCTGCGGCCCCGCTGCGCGTCTGACCGGGTGCTGTGCGCGGGAATGGCGCGGGCGCGTTGATGTCAATCGCGCGCATCTGCCGGAGCGTGTGCGAACTGATGCCGTCAACTGTCAGCGTCAGACCGCCGATGAGCTTCCGCTGGAGGCCGAGCGAGAATTGCGTGCTGTACGGGTTGAGGCGGCGCTCGGGCGCGAGGTACAGGTCGCGGCGCGCTTCACTTGGGCCGCCCGGCGGGGCCGCGAGCGAATTCGGGAAGACTGGGAAGCCGGCGTCGGTCGGCTTAAGTGTGACTGAGACGGTCCGCGAAGTCAGCCCCTGAAACAGGAAGCGGCGCAGGATGTAGAAGTAATACTGATCGTAATAAACCCCGCCGCCGCCGCGAATGACCGTGTTGCCGTTGCCTCTGACGTCCCAGGCAAACCCGAGGCGCGGCGCAAAATTATTCTGCTCGTCGGTGACTGACTGATATTCGTAGCGCAGCCCCAGATTGAGCGTCAGCCGCGGATGCACTCGCCAGTTGTCCTGCGCGAAACCCGAGATCGCCGTCTGGCCGTAGTGCAACAGCTCCCTGCCGAAAGTCTGTAAATACTGCACCGGGACTTCACCGGCCTTCGGCGCGCCGGGCGCGAAGGTGTACGTGCCGTAGAGCGAAAACGAATCATCCACCACCTTCTGGCGCAGGTAATCCGCACCCAGACGCAGCTCGTGCCTGCCCGCCTGCCACGTCAGCTGGTCGGCCAGTTGAGTGCTTTGCGTGCGGACGAAAGAGAATGAAGAGCCGCCGGTCGTGCTGTAATTCGGGCGGGTGATCATTACTGACGGTTCAAGGGGGCGGCTTGAGCTGGGGATGGCGTTGCTATAGCTCAGGCGGAATTCGTTGAGCTTTGTGCCCCAGCTCTGGCGGTCGGTCAGCAGCCCGGCGACGCTCTGGACGATGCTCGCGCGCGCCGTACTCGGCTGATTGAACCCGCTCACCGCATCGTTGACGTTGTTGTTGCTGCTGTAGGCGCCGTTCAGCCGCAGCCCGAGCGAATGCGTCTCGCTGAAACGGTAATCGGCGCGCGCGAGCGCGAGGTGGTCGCGCTGTTTGCCGATGAAGGTCTCCGCCACCGGCGACTGAATGAACGAGCCGCGATTGCCCTGCGAGCGCTCGTAGTTGAAGAAGAAGCTGACGCGGTCTTTGACGAGCGGGCCGCCCGCAGAGCCGCCGAACTGCCACAGCTCGCTGGGCACGCGCAGGGAGGCTATGGGCGGGCGCGCCTGAATGCCGCTCGGGCGGAGGAAGACGAAGCCTTCGCCGTGAAACTGATCCGTCCCGCTTCTGGTCGTCGTGCTGATGATGCCGGCCGATGAGCCGCCGTACTCGGCCGAATACTGGTTGGTCAGCACCTTGAATTCCTGCACCGCCGACACAGAAACCTGCTGCTGCGGCGAGTTGGCGAAGACCGATTCGTAATTCGAGTTGCCGTCCAGCCGGTAATGCGTGTGCCGGTAAGAGCTGGCGTTGATCGTCAGGCGGGTCGCGCCCGAGCCGTCGCTGCCGAGCCCGGCGGTGTTGCGCACGTGCGGGTCGAGCAGCGCGAAGCGGTTGAGGCCGCGGCCGTTCGAGGGGAGTTCGGCGAGGCGGCGGGCGTCTATCACCTGGCTGATTTCGGGCGCATTGGAAACAATCGCCGCGGCGTCGGCGGTAATGTCAATTGATTCATTGACGCCGGCGACTTCAAGCGCGAAATCCTGCACCAGTGAATCGCCTGATGAGAGTGTCGCGAGATCATGTGTGATTTCACGGAAGTGATCCACACTCGCCGTAACCCGATAACCGGCGCCGGGTGGCAGACCGAGAAAAGCGAACCGGCCCTCACTATCAGTCTTCGTCTCGCGGCGCACACGTAGCGCGTCATTGATGAGGACGACTCTGGCGTCGGGGATGACTTCGTTACGGTTGAGAGAAGTGATGACTCCTCGCACACCTCCGGTCAGCTCGGTCTGCGCGAAGGTCGTTGGAGAGATCAGCAGGGGAGCGAAACCGCAGATCATCACAATCACTGTGATGAATGCGGTGCTGACGGGTTGATTGCCGAGTGAAGGTCGGAGTAAACGGTTCGTGTGTTTCAGATTCAGTCGAGGGCGCATAACAATCTCCTGCACGCCGCAGCGTGATGCCGGGAAATGGCGGGTGTCATGTCAGTGGGAAGCGTGACAGGATGGTCCGCACGCATAGCCCGCGAAGTTGCCAGAACGGACCGGGTCGGTCCGGGACGGAAACCCGGTGGCGTTGCCGCGCCCCCGGGCTTCGTTGTTTTCAATGTGAGGGGCCGAATTTTATTCCGGTCGAACCCCGTCAGGTCAGCGGAAGAGAGGACACTTCCGGCAGGCCTTGCCGTCCTTCCAGCTGCGACAGCATTTCTTCTTTTTCTTCTTCAACCTCGTCTCCGGATTCGGCTTGAGAGCAGTGGAAATCGCAGGTCTGTTTCCCGCGAGTCAATGGATCTCTCTTGAAACCGAACTTGAAAGTCGTTTTCAAGAAGACGGATAGTATTCAGGCGGCGGATGGATGTCAAGAAAAAAGGCGGTGGCCTGCACGGGGAGAATTTTTAGTTTAGAATGCTGACGTGCATCCACTGAACAGTCCGAACAAGCAGACCAGGCCCGGGCGGCTTTGCCTTGGCGCCCTGTTCTGCCTGTTTGCCCTCGTGCCGCCGGCCGGCGCGGGGGAATCGCGGCGCGAGAAGCCGGTGAAATATGACCCCGCCGGCCTGCCACAGCGTTATCAAATCACGATTGACATTGATTACCGCGCCGCGAGCTTTACCGGCCACGAAGTGGTGCGCTTCGTCAATTCGAACCGCACTGAAGTGGACAGCGTCAGCTTTCATCTTTACCCGAACGTCGGCCTCGGCGAGGATGCCGAGCCCTGGCTCGCGCTCGAACGGGTCAGCTCAGGCGAGCGGGAACTGAAGTTCAGCCTCAAGTCGCGTGGTACGCTGGTCAGGGTGCAATTGCCCGCGAAGCTGGCGCCGGGTCAGAGTCTGGAACTCAGGCTGGAATTTTCCGGGCGCGTGCCGAAGGTTCAGCGCGAAGAGACCAGCCTGCTCGCGCATTTCCTCCAGGAGGTCAATGACGCCGTCAGTGACGAGCGGTTGCAGCGCGACGCCCGCGACATGTTCTTTGCCAGCGAGCAGGCGATGCTGCTCGGGTATTTCTACCCCATGCTGGCGACCCGCGCCGCGCTCTCGACCGAGCAGGGGCTCGCGGCCGGGGTGAGCGGAATCGTGCTGAGCGATGTCGCCGATTATGACGTGACGGTCAGAGTTGATGACGGCCTGACGGTCATCTCATCGGCGGAAGGGCAGGGCCGGAAGATTACCGCCCCGACTGAGGCGGCGGCAAAAAATCGCAGCGAATACGTTTTCCGCGGCGAGCGGCTGCGCGGGTTTGCGATCGCGCTCGGGGAAAAATTGCAGTCGGTCGAAAAGCGCGTCGGCCAGACGCGGGTCGTCTCGTACTTTCGCGAAGGCGACGAGCGGCTCGGCCAGCAGATGCTCGGGGTCGCGGTCGGCGCGGTTGAGACTTACAACAAGGCCTTCGGCGAATACCCGTACCCGCTGCTGAGCGTCGTCGAAGTGCCCCTGACCGCCGGTTACAGTGGGATCGAGTTCCCGGGCCTGGCGGCGCTGGCGCAGGCTTATTACATTGACTTCAATGCGCCGGAAGCGAAACGACTGCCGGATCTGTTGCGCGAGCAGGCGGACGTCATTAAATCGGCGATTGAATTCACGCTCGCGCACTGCGTGGCCCACCAGTGGTGGGGCGGCGTCGTCGGCAGCGACCCGCAGCGCAACCCGTGGCTTGATGAGGCGCTGGCGAATTATGCCGCAGCTTATTATTACGAAGCCGTCTACGGGCGGGCCGCCGGCGACGAGGCGATTGAGCGGCAGTTGCGCGGCGTCTATCACGCCTACCGCATGCTCGGCGGGACGGATCAGGAAGTGGACAAGCCCGCGAAGGATTTTCACAGCTTCATTCAGTATTCCGCCATCGTCCAGGCCAAGGGCGCGCTGATGCTCGCCGGGTTGCGCCGCCGGTTGGGCGACGAGCAGTTCTTCAACACACTGCGTTATTACTACTCCAACCGCAAATTCCAGATCGCCTCGCCGCACCACCTGCGTTACGCGATGCTGGCTTCGGCCGAAGACCATCAGGTGATCAGGGATCTGTTCCAGCGCTGGCTCAAGGAAAAGCATGGCGACGAAGACATCGGCGTGCCGGAGATGGCGCTCTTCACCCCGCAGGGTTCAAAGAAGCGCTCTCTGGGTCGTTTCTTCGGGCGCATCGGGCGCGCGGCGGCGAGGCCATTCTGACCTGCCCCCGGGGCAGTGAAAGTGGAGGAGCGGAAGATGGGTTCAATGAATGACAGTAATCTGATCCTGGCGGAAAACGATATGTCTGCCCTGTCGCCAGAGCGGCGCGCCGGCATCGACTACCCTGACCGCATCGCGTGGCTGCTCGACGACCTGATTCGCATTCCGATCATCAACAAGCGGATCGGGCTTGATCCGATCATCGGACTGATCCCCGGGGCCGGGGACGCGGTGACGACGCTGCTCGGGCTCTACATCGTCGGCAGCGCGGTGTATTACCGCCTGCCGAAACTGGTGCTGCTGCGGATGGGGCTGAACGTCGTCATTGACGCGCTGGTCGGGATGATTCCGGTCGTCGGCGACGCGGGCGATTTCTTCATCAAATCGAACCGCTGGAATATGAACCTGCTGCGCCGGTATGCGGGCGAGCGCCGACAGCCCGGGCTCTCGGATTACCTGTTCGTCGGGTCCGTGCTGGCGGTCGTGGTTGCCGTGATCGCCGCGTCCGTCTGGCTGGCCGGCGCTTCGCTTCTGGCGGGCTTCAACTTCCTGCGGTCAATCAACCTGTTCTGATTCCCGCCCGACTTCAACTCAACCCGGAGGCCATGTGAGCGGCCGCCCGCCAAGGATGTGCAGGTGGATGTGAAAGACGCTTTGCCCGGCCCCGGCCCCGGTGTTGATGACCAGCCGGTAGCCGTCGTCGGCGAGGCCCTCCTGTTTCGCAATCTTCGGCGCGACGCACAGCAGATGGCCGAGCAGCTTGTGATCCTCACCGGTCACGTCATTGAGCGAGGCGACGTGCCGGCGCGGAATGAGCAGGGCATGCGTCGGGGCCTGCGGGTTGACGTCGCGAAAGGCGATGGCGTGTTCATCTTCGTAAATCTTCTGCGACGGGATTTCTCCGGCGACGATTCTGCAAAAAAGGCAGTCCATCTCTGACCCTTCCTTTCCTGAAGGTGAACAGCAAACTGCAAAATTTGCTGCACACCCGGCAATCATTTTCATCAGCTTTTGATTAGTGGCGATAGTAGCGGATTGAAAAGGCAAAACGCAAAGATCGGTGGAGTCGCCGTCTCCTTCCCTTTTCCACCGGCTTTTATTTTCCGGCGACTTTGTGGAACTTTTCGGGATGACCGGCCGAATAAAGGGTGGAAGTCAGATGATCGGAGTTTAAGGGCCCGCCTGAGAGAATTAAGAATGAAGGTTCACGCGACGACGAGCGATGAAGAATTGCTGCGGCTGATGATGGCCGGGGATGAGGATGCCTTCGTGTCGCTTTACCGACGGCGGCAGGGGGGAGTGTATCGTTTCGCGCTGCGGATGAGCGGCTCGGAATCGGTCGCGGAAGACGTCACTCAGGAAGTGTTCATCGCCCTGATGCGCAAGCCTGAGGTTTACGACCAGAAGCGCGGTTCATTGAACACATGGCTCTACGGCATTGCGCGCAATCAGGTGCTGCGGCTGCTTCACCGCGACCGGCCCTATGTCGCCATGCCCGAAGACGCGGATGGGGGCGAGTGGCCGGCGCATGAAACATTGATCGCCGATGACGACCCGCTCGGCGACCTGACGCGCAATGAGACAATCGGGGCCGTGCGTCAGGCCGTGCTGGCGCTTCCGGAACATTACCGCGAAGTGATCGTGCTGTGCGAACTGCACGAAATGAATTACGCCGAGGCGGCTGAAGTGATCGGCTGTCCGATCGGCACCGTGCGTTCACGATTGAATCGGGGGAGGGCCTTGCTGGTGGAGAAATTAAAAAGCGTGAGCCGGGCGACCGTCGCAGCAGAAGGAGTTGTTTCGTTGAGGTATGCGTTATGAACTGTCAGGAGTTTGAAAAGATCACTGCGGATCTGTCCCGCGAGCGGATGATGGACGCGGGCGTCCGCGCGGACGGGCTGGGCCACGCCGCGGCCTGCAAGGGTTGCGCGGCGCGGCTCGCTGACGAACAGTCCCTGACCAGGGGACTGCGCGCGCTGGCGGCGACGACCGGGTCAGGTGAAGCTCCCGCGCACGTCGAAACCGCTCTGCGCGCGGCCTTCAGAGGGCAGGCCGCCCGTGAGCAGGTCGCCGTCGAACAATTCGCGACGGCCAGAACGGCATTCGTCGGTGACGGTCCGCAGCTGGCCGTCCGCGCCATTCGCCAGCTCCCGCCGTCGTGGCGGTGGTGGGTGGCCGCAGCCGCGATTCTGATCCTGGCTGCGATGATTGTGCCGCGATTGATGCAGGCGCCATCGCCTAAGAAAGACGAGCATATCGCTGAAGCGCCGGCACCGCCGGTTACGCCGGGGCAGAACAAGCAGAATGATTCGCCAGCCCCGCAGCCGGTTCGCAATGATGAGAGCCTGCCCGGGGTGACCGAAAATCCCGGTTTTCAGAAGGCATCATCCGGTAACGGAATCAGGAGAAACAGCATTCCTCCACGACACAGGCCGGCCCTGGCCAGGAATGATAGAAACACTCCTTCACCAACTCCAACTGTTGATGAAGTCTATTCTGATTTCATCCCGCTCGGCAGCGGGGATCAGATCCCGATGGAGAGCGGTCACCTGATGCGCGTCAGAATGCCGCGTTCGGTGCTGCCGACTTTCGGCCTGCCGATGAATGTGGAGCGCGCCAATGAACCCATCAGGGCCGAAGTTCTGGTGGGCGATGACGGGATGGCGCGCGCGATCCGATTTGCCAACTACGTCCCTGGCCGGACGCCAAGGTAACAACCCGGTCAGCAAAACCAACTCAGGGAGAGATCATTATGAAAGTTCACGCCAGAAAGATCATTTCAGCCTCCTGCGCCCTCGCCATGACCGTGAGCAGCTTCACCGGTCTGGCGCAGACCGTGCCGCAGGACAAGTCGCGCGAGAGTGCGCCGCGGAGAGTCGAAAGGGTCGAAGAGAGGGGGACGATCATCCTTCGCACTACCGACGGCGATACTTTTCAGGAACCCGCCGCACCACCGATGCCGGCCGTCCCCCAGATATTCAGCTTCGGGCAGGACGGGGTCGAGCGCACTTTTCAATTCGTCTCCTCGGAGATGAGCTTTGACAGCAAGGTGGTTAAGGGCGCGCCGTATTCAGCCGACGCCGTCACCGAAACGACGCAGACGCTGATGGACGGTAACCGGATAGTCCACCGGACGACCTCGCAGGTCTTCCGCGACAGCGAGGGCCGGACGCGCCGCGAGCAGACACTGAACCTGATCGGGCCGCTGGCCGCGAATGTTGACGTGCCAAGGATGATCTTCATCAACGACCCGGTGGCGAACGTCAACTACTCGCTCGACCCGCGCTCCAGAACCGCGACGAAGATGGGCTTCCGCACTTTTGTACGAACACCCATGGCACTGGCGCCAAGGGCTCCGGAAAGCTCTGAGGCTCAGCCCGTCGCCCCGAGAAGGGTCAATGTGGCAGGCAGTGCGTTGCAGGGAAATGCGACGAGGCGAGTCCAGCCGCCTTATCCCCCGATTGCCAAGGCCGCGCGCGCGTCGGGGGCAGTGCAGGTGCAGGTCACCGTCAATGAGGCTGGAGAGGTTACGGAAGCATCCGCCGTCTCCGGCCACCCGCTGCTGCGGGACAGCGCGGTGGAAGCCGCCCGGCAGTGGAGATTCAAACCGACCCTTCTGGGAGGCCAGCCGGTGAAGATTTCCGGGCTCCTGACCTTTAACTTCACGCTCAGTGATGAAGGGGAGCAGCCGCCTCCGGGTGATGTCCTCCTTAACTCGAAGGAAGGCGAAATACTGATGGCGGCGAGGCCGAAGGTGCTGGCTGAAGGACACCTGCCGATGGGTGGCGATATACTTGCCGGCGTGAAGGCCATGTCCGAGACGCATCAGGCGAAGAAAGAATCGCTCGGCAAACAGACGATTGAAGGCGTCGAGGCCGAAGGCACGCGCTGGACGACGACGATCCCGGCCGGCGAGATCGGCAACGAGCGCCCCATCGAAATCGTGACGGAGCGGTGGTACTCGCCGGAGCTGCAGACCGACCTCCTGCGCCGCCATTTCGATCCGCGCACGGGCGAGAACGTCTACAAGCTGATCAACGTCTCGCGCCGCGAGCCGGACCATTCACTCTTTGAAGTGCCGTCCGATTACACCATCAAGGAAGGGCCTCCCGGCACTTTCCGCTGGGAGTATAAAAAAGAGAAGTAAGCAGCACTGATTCCGATCATCAGGGCGAAGCAGTCATCCTGCTTCGCCCTTTTTGCATGATGACGGGAAGGGCCGGACTGATGCGCTGACCGTGACAGCCATGCTATATTCCCGGCCATGTCACAAACAACCAAACCCGCCATTCCCAGAGATGCGGCAGCGATGGTGCTGCTGCGCGATCCCGCGGACCCGAAAGTTTACTGGGTGAAGCGTTCGCTGAAGCTGTCATTTATGGGCGGCTGGCACGCTTTCCCCGGCGGCCAGCGTGATGCGGGTGATTACGAAGTGACTATCCTTAATTGCGACGACGCGGAAGCCGCCGCGATGCGCGCCTGCGTGGTGCGTGAAGTGTTTGAGGAGACTGGCGTGCTGATCGCGCGCGGGGTTGAACGGCTGACCGCGGATCAGCTCAGCTCGATGCGTGCGGCGCTCGCCGATGACCGCGTCAGTTTCGCCGCCCTGCTCGAACGGGCGGGGCTCACGCTCGACGCGGAGCTGCTGACCGAACTGCCGCGTTACGTGACGCCGCCGAGCATGCCGAAGCGGTTCAATACCTTCTTCTTCGCCGCCTGGCTGCCCGAGGGGCAGGAGGCGGAAATCATCCCCGGTGAGCTGCACAGCGGCGAATGGCTGCGCCCGCGCGAGGCGCTGGGCAAATGGAAGCGCGGGGAGACGCTGATCGCGACGCCTATTCTGGACGTCATCAAAGCGCTCGATGACAGGGCTGAAGGCTTCGCCGAGAGGTTACACCTGATCCCGCAGGCGGAACGTGACGCTCATCAGCGGGTGGAATTGCGCGCCGGTTTCTGGGTGTGTTCGCTGCGCACGCCGACGCTGCCGCCGGCGACGCACACCAACTGCCTTATCGTCGGCGGCGACGAACTGGTCGTGATTGACCCCGGCTCGCCTTACGAAGAAGAGCAGCAGAAGCTGGACGACCTGCTTTCCGCCCTGCTCGCCGAAGGGCGGAGCGTCCGCGAAATCATCATCACGCACCTGCACCCTGACCACATCGGCGGCGTGAACCATCTCGCCCGACGTTTCAATGCGCCGGTGGCGGCGCACCGCCTGACGGCGGAAGCCATTGCCGACACCGTCCGCGTTGACCGATTGATTGAAGACAACGAAGTGATCGAACTCCCGGGCGACCCCGGCTGGCGTTTGCGCGCGCTCTGGTCTCCCGGCCACGCGCGCGGGCACTTGGGCTTTTACGAGGAGAATTCCGGCAGCTTGATCACGGGGGATTGCATCGTCGGCCTCGGGACGGTCGTCATCGCGCCGCCCGAAGGCAACATGGTCGAATACCTGGCTTCGCTCAGGCGTTTCCTCGAACTGCCGCGACTGACTGCGCTCTTCCCGGCGCATGGGCCCATCCTGGCCGAGGCGCGCGGTAAGATCGAGGAATACATCCGGCACCGCGGCGAACGCGAGGCGATGATCGTTGACGCGCTGGCCCGGTCCCAGGCGCCCCAGACCATCCCGGAAATCGTGAGGGCAGTTTATACGGACGTGCCCGAAGCGGCGCACCGTCTGGCCGAAATGTCTGTCCTCGCGCACTTGGAGAAGCTCGAAGCGGAAGGGCGGGTGCAACGAACCGAAGTACGGTACGCGCTGGCCGGTCATCGTGTTTAGAACGGGTTCCAAATCAGAGTACGGGGAGCTGCCAGTTCCCCGGTGGCACCCAAACCTTCAGGCATTCAGAATTGCTCTGATCTGATTCATCGGGGAGCTGGCAGCTCCCCGTACAGACAGAGGGCTGGCCGTGAAACTGCGAATCGGGGATCTGTTATGGAAACTTTCAGCAAACTTCAACTACTCACCGTCATCCCGGCCCTGCTGGCATTCACTTTTACAATGGACGTAATTAGTCCGTCAACTAAGTTGCTTTACATTGCTGGCCATCTGTATCAGGATGGGCCAATGAAGGAAAAACATCTCACACTCAAAGCCGCAGAACGCGCCCGGTTAGAGGCTTTACTGGCCAAAGGGACGCTCCCGGCGAAAGT
>DASRDU010000100.1:0-2579 GCA_035652435.1 Blastocatellia bacterium | reverse complement strand
ACTTTCGCCGGGAGCGTCCCTTTGGCCAGTAAAGCCTCTAACCGGGCGCGTTCTGCGGCTTTGAGTGTGAGATGTTTTTCCTTCATTGGCCCATCCTGATACAGATGGCCAGCAATGTAAAGCAACTTAGTTGACGGACTATTCAAGAACATCTTTGAAGTCGAGCGCTTCAGCGGGACCACCGTCACCGCGATCAGACAGGACTTCCAGGGGGCGCTCTTTCTCGCCTCGCTCGAAAGCATCCTGACCAGGCCGGCTCAGGCCGAGTTGGAAGCCGCCGCGGCGCAACGCCGGACAAAGACTGTGCCGCAGGTCAATCGTGCCGTCAGCTACGTCGCCCTGGTTGAGCGTGTCATCCAGCTACTGCTCTGGACGCGAGGGGCTGAAGAGATCCTGGCTGAATTGCATCATCTGTTTCAGACCAATCCGACACGTTCGCGCCCGGGTCGTCGAGTTGAACGCCCGAAGCTGAAATACGCGCACAAGCTACGCTTTCACAAGTATGTCAAAAAACTGACGGCTTAATTCAATGCCATTGCCCTGAAGGGGCTGCACTTCATCAGGCCCGAGCTGGAGCGACAGCTCTGGTGCGATGCCTGTCAGGGCGCGAATAATCAGCCTGGAGTTACTCCGCTTCAAGACTCGCCTCAAACCCGCAGGCGACCAGATCATCAAAGGACAGTTCAAACACCTGATCGTCGCTCAGGTGGGCGGCGATCAGGTCCGGGCGGCTGATCAGGCAGGATGCGTGGACTCCCCCCGCTTTTCTCCGGTCTCGTTCAGCCGCCGCGGGCGCGGCTCATTTGATCCTGGCCGTAAACACCTCTTCCATCGCCAGACCGCGTGAACAGCCGGGGATCGGATCGAGCTGGCGGCGGCTGTCGGTCCAGATCGGCCAGGACACGCCACCGTAAGAAACCAGCCCCTCGTAGTCGCCCTGCTGATTACCGTAGTTGATCCCCGCGCAGGGGAAGACGCCGTTGCAATCGTGTTCGTTCGAACTGGCACTCGTCACCCGCAGGTTGGGCGAGAGCCAGCTCGCCCCGCCGTCTTTCGACTGCGTGAAATAAACGTCAGTCATGAAGCGCGAGCCGGTCGTGTCGTTGCGCGTGTCGTAGAAGGAGAGGTTCACGTCCCCGGTGACGGGATCAACCGACATCCAGTGGTTGAAGCGGTCGACGGGAATTGACAAGTGATCGGCCACGGCCGCCGGCGCCGACCAGTTCAGCCCCAGGTCATCGGAGTAAGACAGGATGATGTCGGTCGTGCCCGCCGCCGTCAGATCCATCCACGAGCAGTAGATCCGGCCGCGGTGCGGGCCTCTGGAGCGGTCTGTGTCGAGTACCGGGTAGACGAGCGCCCCGCGGAAGGATTCGGCCGGGATGCGGATGTCGAACGGGATGACCTTGGGCGCGACGACGCGCTGCCGGTCCCAGGTCGCTCCGCCGTCAAAAGAGCGGTTGAAGGCGATGGTGTTCGCGCGGTAGTCGTTCCAGGCGACGTACAGCTCGCCGTTCGGCCCGGCGGCGGGGGAGGCGCCAATCGTCCGGCCCGGCCCCGCAGGGTCATCCGCCCGCGTGACGGTGAAGGTCGCCCCGTGGTCGGACGAAGCGGCCACCCGGAGGCCGCCGCCGGTCGAGCCGCCGGCCGCCGCGTCCCAGGCGATGTAGACGTTGTCGCGGAACGGACTGCCCGGGCTGGTGTCGGCCGTGATCATCGGCTTGTCGTTGAAGTGGTTCGTGCCCCCCTCGAAGGCGAAGAAGGTCACCGACGGGTAACTCCTGCCGCCGTCAGTCGAGCGGGCCACGGCCATCTCGGTGCCGTTGATCCCCGTGCCGTTGCCGAAGTAGACGACGATGTAGCCGTAGAAGAGGTTGCCGCGCGTGTCGAAGGCGAGGGTCGGGTCGGAGCCGAAATCGATCCCGTTCGCCCCCTTCGGCGGCGGCAGGGGCAGGTCAACGCCGCCCCAGCTCGCGCCCCCGTTGGACGAGTAATACCCCCGCATCGGCAGGCGGAAGATTTCGTTCGAGCCGGCCGCGAGTACCTTCGGCTGCGACGGGTTGATCGTGATGAAAGTCTCGCTCTGCGGGCCGCACTCGTTCGAGACATCGACGTTGCTGCCGAGGCTCACCGAGGCCGTCGGCCCGCCGCCGTCGAGCGGGCCGTTGTTCGCGATGTAGGCGTACTTATCCCACCAGGTCGGGTTGTGGGGGCTGTTATTCTGCGAACGCACGAGCGCCGCAGGGACCAGGAGGGCAATTACGAGGAACACCAGCAGCCAGGTTACGCGTGAATGAAACATCAGTCTTCTCCTTCCGGTCAGGGTCAGGGAAGCGCGACGACCAGTTGAATGTGTACGTTGCTGGCGGGATTATAAACAGCACGGGGTCAGAAAAAAAGCGCCGCATGATCTAAGCTGTCCACAGAGGTGTCGCTGATCAGGGTCATTCAGTTTTCGGTTTGATACCGATCAGCGTCAGCGCTTTCCAGGGTTGCGCGGCCAGACGACGACAGGCCGCCGCGAGATTGCTTTCACCAGCCGCACGCAACAGGCCGATGGTCAGATTGCGGAAAGCGGC
>DASRDU010000099.1:0-194452 GCA_035652435.1 Blastocatellia bacterium | reverse complement strand
TTTTTGCTTCCAGCCCTGGCGCTTGAGTTCAAGTGCCTGGAGGCGACGTCTTTCTTTCCAGCCGGTTGATGATTGGTGCTTTGACATGCGGTAGTTTTAGCATGTCAGAAAAGTTTAGCAAATTATGAGACGCTCAGTAATTGCACGAGTCGTAAATAAAAACGGGAAGGCCGGAGCAATATCAGCCCCGGCCTTCCCTTCGACTGTACGTCATCGCAGGATTGCGCATCCCGATCCAATGACAGTGAGGTGTCACTAGAAATTGAACTTCAAAGAAAGCTGCACGACGCGCGCGCCGAAGTTCAGACTCGTGATTCTTCCGAACTGAGTACTGTCAATGTTGTAATCGCCCACAAAGAAGAGGGGGTGATTGAGGAAGTTGAAGAAGTCAGCGCGGAACTCCAGATTCCTTACCCCTTCAGCATCGAAACGGATGCGTTTGATCGCCGAGAAGTCCCAGGAGGTCTGAGACGGGCCATCAAACTGCAATCGCTGTAACGTGCCTATATTTCCGGCTGTGGGGTGGAAGAAGACCTGACCGCTGAACCCGGCAGTGTTGCCGAGATTATCAGCCCCCACTGCGCGCCCGGTAGCCGGATCAGTGACTTTGGGGTCAATGTAAAACACCCGGCCGTCGGGCATCTTGCGGATGCCAAACAGGTCCTTGATCTGGTCACGCGTCAGAGTCGAAACGGCAGGATTGCTCCCGGTGTTACTGAACGTGCCGCGCCCTGACAGGATGGAGATCGGGGCGCCACTCTGATAGTGGACGATCGAACTGACCTGCCAGCCTCCGATGATCCGATCGAAAACACCGTTTGTGTTGCCGAGGAAACGTTTCCCCCTCCCGAAGGGAAGTTCATAAATCATGCTGGCATTGATCACGTGAGTCACGTCGAACTCGGCACGCGTTTTGTCAATCTCAGAACGCGCATTGTCAACGTAAGGCTCGAACCGATTCTGCGCGGTGCCAGCTGAGTTGGTCAGCACCTTGCTGAAGGTATAGTTCATCTGACCAAAGATGCCGTTCTTGAAGCGGCGGCGAATTTCACCCTGGAAAGCGTGATAATCAGTCGTCCCTCCGTTCAGAATCAGGCCCGCGCCGAAAATACCCGGATTCGGCAGGAAGCCCGCTCCCAAGGCCGCACTGCGGCTGGCGGTGGAAGTGATGTAAGTGCTGGCCAAGCTGGCCGGTTGCCCTGTCTGAATCGCACTTCTGACGGCGGCCTGAGTCAGCAGGCCACCACCAAATTTTGTTATCTCAGGGATTTGCTGGCTGCCCGGCAGGTTGGCATTGTAATCGGGGTTGAAGACGCCGCAGGTTGCAGCCGTGCAGCCCGGGGTCGTGGCCGGAGTGTTGAGCGCAATAAATCCGTTGCTGCGCGCCTTCAGGAAATCCTGCAGGAAGGCGTTACTGAAACCGAGCTGATTCAGCTCAATGCCACGCCAGACATCTCTGCCCATCGTGCTGACGTAGCGTCCCTCAACCGCCAGATCCCAGAACAATTCACGTTCAATACTGAAACTGATCTGGTGAACGTACGGCTGTTTGATATTGGGATCAATCGCGAACGCGCTGGAAGTCAGACTCAGCGCCAGCTGATCAGCATAAGTGCGGGGAACCTTGAAGGTCGGCGTGGGGATGACAGGGACGCCAGCATTAACGGTAGCATACTGATTAAGCAGCGATGCCCCCGTTGACAACCCGCTGTTACTGTTTGAGGCGGCGCGTCCGACGGTAATGGTCTCCTCATTGACGAAGGTCATAGTGTAGCCCGCGCGAACTGAAGTCTTACCGTCCTTGAACGGATCCCATGCGAAGCCGACTGAGGGGCCGAAATTGTTGAGATCCTTTTTGTAGAAATCGCCCTTGACGAAATCAAGTGTCGCGTTCTGGCTAAGCAGGGTTGATCTCACATCCCCGCTGATGACGGGCAGGAGTTGCAGATCGTCTTCCTCCCTGAGTGGACTGAAATATTCCCACTTCAACCCGAGGCGAAGACTGAGATTGGGCCTGATGCGCCAGTTATCCTGCAGGTAAGACGACCAGTTGTCGAGGATGAAGTTACGGTCATTCGGAATGCCGCCGACGAAGCCGGAAGTTTTGTCTTTGACCTGGAAGGTTTGTGATACCGAACTGACGACACCTCCGAGGAAAGTCCGCAACGCATTCGCGTTGGCCAGATCAGTGGCACTGATTGACCCGCCCGGGAAGTTCGCCGCAGTCAACTGAACACTGGCAGGGGCAGCAGAACTGAAGCCAAAATTCACAGTCGGGAACCGCCCGGCAAAGTTGTAAGGGTTAACCTTGATCCGCTGGAGGCTGCCGCCGAACTGGAGCGAGTGATTGCCGGCGACGTACGAAGCGTTGTCAATGTACTGAAACGTCCGCGTGTTGCGTCCCTGAGGCTGGAAGTTCGCCTCGCGGAGAGTGAGGAAGGGAATATTCCAGATAAACCCGCTGAAATTCTCATTCGACTTGAAATCCACCGGCGCCAGGTTTGCGCCGATGCGCAATTCATTCTGCAGCTTCGGCGTGACCGTCCAGCGCCAGGCGCCGACATACAACCTGACATTGGCATCGGTGAAGACCTTGGGGCGCTGGTTAATTAAATCAAGATCGGTGCGGTCATCTATTTCCTTGAAATGGGTGTGGATGAACTCAAAACGATGCCTTTCATTCGCCTGATAATCAAAGCGGAAGCCGTACTGGTTACGGTCGTTCACGTCGCCCTGATTGAACCGGTAGCCCGCCGTGTTGAGGATACGTGTTGCGGTCGAGTTACCCACGTCAAAGTTGTTGACCTGGGATGCAGGCGGCACCGGATCCAGAAGCAGGTTCTTCACCTTGGGATCCAGTGTTACCCCCGGCAGGATGGAGAGAACATTGACTGCCTGTACTGAACTATCACTCGGGCGTACATATCTGAACACGCCGGTCAGGAAATCATTATTTGCCGGGATCGTATTGTTCTGTGTCGTCTGAGTGCGTTGGCGGAAGCCTTCATAGCTAAAGAAGAAGAAGAGTTTATCCTTGTTGTCATTCCAGCCACCGAGCGGGCCGAAAACTTTCTTCGGAACAAGCACCGGCCCGCTGATATTACCGCCAAACTGATTGCGGTTGAGGAAAGGACGCGGGACGGATTTACCGGTGCTGGCATTTATCGTCCGGTTATTGAACCAGCTGTTGGCAGCGAAAGCCGAGTTGCGGTTGAACTCGTAAAGGCTGCCATGAAACTGGTTGGTTCCTGCGGGCGTCACCAGTTTGACCTGAGAAGCCCCGCCGGCTGAATCTGCGCCCTGGGTATTGGTAGTGATGGTGAACTCGGCAATCGTATCCGTGGTCGGGCGATTGGGGACAAAGTCAAGCGAGTTGGTGCGGATGAAGTTGTCCTGTATGTTGATGCCGTCCTGCGTCAGCTGCGTCCAGGTCGGGCGACCGCCGTTGATCGTTGTGTTGGTGCGCGTGGGCAGCCCGACGACACCGGCCTGAAGTCTGATCAGTTCAATCGGGTTGCGACCATTCAGCGGCAGGTCAACAATCTGACGGCGGATGACAGTATTGTTGATTTCCGGATTGCTGGTGTTGACCAGATCGGCCCCGGCCGTGACCTGAACGACCTCGCCGGCCTGTCCGACTTCCAAAGACGCTACGAGCGAATACTCCTGTCCGGGGTCAACCTTCACTTCGTTATAAGCGACTGACTTGAATCCGGCCATCTCGATCCTGACGGTGTAGGAGGATGGCGTCAGCTGTGGAAACAGGAACACACCCTCATTATTCGAGGTCGTCGTCTGGATCAGTTGTCCGGTGGTTTCGTTGGTGAGAGTCACTTTTGCCCCGGGAACTACGGCGCCAGCCTGATCCCTCACGGTTCCGGCAATGCGCCCGAGAGCGTTCTGAGCTGTTGCGGTTCCAACAAACAAGCTTAAGAGACAGGACAGGACAAGAAATCTGTTCAGAAACTTCAAGGTAGTTACCTCCTGTTTTGATAGGCTTTTGTGTTGATGGAATCAGAAATTCCGATTCGGTTCCAAAATGTAAATTCGGTGAATTCTTATAAGTGTGCAAGTCTTATGCCGATGGACTCTATACCATCTGGTGTTGTAACTAGGAAACTTATGGGACTCCTACATACGGAAATTTGTTTACTTCATCCATTTTTATGAATTTCATTTGGTTTTCTGGAGATCAGAGTGCCGAACGGCCAGATTTTCATAGAAACTTTTATCAAAAATGGTCAGAGCTTCTGATATTCATCAATTATTTTGGATTTTTACAATAACTGTTTGACGTTTACAGTAAGTGACGGGCCGTGCTACGGTCAGAGCAGATTGCGGCATTGCAGAGCAGACGCTCAATTATGAAAAAATCGTTTGAGTTCACGCCCCGGGAAATCGAAGATGACATTCGCGCCCAAGTCAGTCGTGTTTTTCACGAAGCGCGCTGGGTGATCGCGCAACTGATCCTGCCCGGTTCTGAAATCAAGTCCCCGACCATTGAGCAGACCAGCACGTGTCCGCTGGCTCAGATGATGCGCGATGCATTTGATCACGCCGCTGGCATTCGTGAAGTCCCGGACGTTTACAGCACCTGCAAACAGCTGCTGCGAATTCTTTTCGGCAAGGCTCCGAGTCACGAAGGCGAGATCCCGGCGCTGTTCTGGGCGACGCCGCTGGGGGCGGCGATTCACGAGTGTTCAGGCTCTTTTGCCGACCTCAGCGACGATGTTGAATTGAGCGAACCGGAAGCAGCACGGATGCTCGGGGTGGGACAGTTGACGCTGCTCGGTTACTGCCAGAATGGAGAGCTGCGCCCGAAGCGCAGTCTGGGTCATCGTCGTTTGTTCACGGCCGGTCAGATCAGAGAATTCCGGCGGCGACGGTATGGTGATGAGGCTGTTGCAGTGAATGGAGAAGAGTGAGTCAGCCCGGGGGGTTGCGCTGTCAGTCTCAGCCTGCCTCGCTGAGGCTGCGCCCGCTGCCCGATTTCGGCTTCACCGCTTCTGCAGTTCAAGCAAAGTGATTTCCGGCGGGCAGCCGTAGCGCAGCGGCACGACCACCGTGCCGAGGCCGCGATTGACGTAAAGCTGAGTGGAACCGAGAACCGCGTGTCCGCGCAGGAAGCGGCGGCTGGGGCGCTGGAGCCAGCGTCTGAGGGGCGTGTCTTTTTTTCCGGTCAGCAGTTGCCAGTTGATCTGACCGCCGTGCGTGTGGCCGGAAAGGACCAGATCCACTCCGGCGCGCGCGGCTTCGCGAATGATGGCCGGGTTGTGGGCGAGCAGGACGCGCGCTTCTTCGCAGGTCGTGCCCGCGAGTGCGGCCGGCAGGTCGTCGCGTTTGACCATGACGTCATCAATTCCGGCCACGCACAGATTCGCCCGACCGCGATGAATCCGGGTGTGTTCGTTGCACAGCACGCGGATGCCTTCAGCCTCCAAAGCTTCAGCCATCATCGCACCATCCGTCCAATGGTCGTGATTGCCCAGCACGGCGAAGACCCCGTGTGATGCCCGGAGTTGCCCGAGTACCCGCGCGCACCCGGCGATGTAGTCTGTAGCGTGCGAAATGTAATCACCGGTCAGCGCGATCAGGTCGGGTTCGAGCGCGTTGGCGCGGCGCACAGCCTCGGCAATATTGGCTTCATCGAGGAATGAACTGTGATGGACGTCCGAAAGCTGGACGATGCGGAAACCGTGAAATTCAGCGGGCAGCCGGGGAATCCTGATCGGCTGGTGGGTGATTTCAAACTGATAAGGTTCGAGTGCGGCGGTGTGCAGAAAGGCCGCGAGCTTTTGTCTGATCAGGGGCCGTTGCCCGCGCCGCTCGAGACGACGCTCGAGTCGCGCGGCGCGGCGCTGACGGAAACGTAAAATAACGGGATTACTCATCGTGAATATAATCCTCAGGTGAACTCTGCGCGAAGTATCTGGTGAAGTGAAGGCTCCGGCGGCTTTCCTGACGACTTCGGCTGCGAATTATAAGTTCCGGGCCGGGAATCTGCAATCAGCGATCTGCTTGACGCCTCCGACCCGCAAAGGTATAAAACAGCTTCCGCCAGGACAGGGCACCCCCGAACATTTTCCGCCCTGCGTCAGCAGGAGAGGCATCCCCGTTGCCTAACAATCGCCCCGTATTTCGAGGCCATCTTGCGATCCGGATCAGACTATCGTCATCGAATTATCTTCTGCCTCCTTCCACTCTTCATCTGCACATCTCACGCTCTCCTGTCCCGCGCGCAAAGCGGACAGGGTCAGCCCGGACAAAGTCAGCGGGAAAAGTTACAACACCCTGAACTGAAGCCCATGAAACCGATGCGCCCGGGGATGGCGACCGGCCCGGCCGGATTTATCATGCTGGTCCCCGCTGATGACCGCCCGGCGGCCACGCAGTTCGCGCAGATGGTCGGAGCGATTGCGGATCATCGCGTCGTTACACCGCCGCCGGAAATGCTCGGACGATTCACGACGCCGGGCAACGCGGCGCTGATTGATGAATGGCTGCGGGCGCAGGATTACACGAAGGTAGATGCCCTGGTGGTGTCAGTTGACATGCTGGCTTACGGTGGGCTGACCGCTTCGCGCCTGCCGCGAGTCCCATTCGATGAAGCAAAGCAGCGACTGGAGTTTTTTCGCTGGTTCAAGCAGGCGCATCCGAATATTCCGGTTTACGCCTTCAATACGATCATGGGCGTTGCGCCGACGGCCGGGGCGAATAATCGGGCGGGGCGCGACAAGCTGGCGCGCTGGTCGGAACTGAAGGACCGCGCGATGAAAACAAGGGATGCGGCGGAGAGGGCAAAGCTGGCGGCGGAACTTGGGGAGCTTGAGAAGGGAATTGATCCGAAGCTGATCGAAGATTACCGCAGGGCGCACAAACGCGATCTGCAGGTCAATCTGGCCATGATTGATCTGGCGAGTGAGGGCGCAGTTGATTCACTGATTCTGCTTCAGGGCGATGCGCGCCTGTACGGATTGCACCGCCAGACCCGGGAAGTATTAAGTGCCAAACTTCGATCTCACAAACTCGAATCGCGCGTCCCGATTTACAACGGCGCCGACGCGGGCGCGCTGTCACTCGTCAGCCGCGCGGTGCTGAATAAATTCCGCGTCACCGTCAAAGTCGCGGTCGTTTATTCATCCGAAAACAGCCGCACAGTGGTTGTGTCTTCTGAAGATCACCCGCTCGAGTTCACGGTCGAAAATCAGATCAGAGCCGCGGGCGGCTCGCTCGCGGACGATCCAGCGAAAGCTGATTACACGCTTTACGTCAACGCGCCTGAGACAGATGAAAGGGAATTCGACGCTTTCCTCGGGCGCATGATCGCCGACCTGAAGGCCGGCAACCCCGTCGCGCTCGCCGACGTGTTGTTCCCTGCCCCGCATCACGGCGGTGCCGATGAGCGAATCGTCAGGGCGCTCAGTCGCGATAACGTGGTTGATAAGCTCACGGCCTTCGCCGCCCGGGATACTGCAGGCAATACACTCGGCACGGCGATTACGGCGGCGAATATGCGCGTCTTCTTCAGCCGCTGGCTTAACGATACCGCCGAACGAAACGCGCGCGCGACCGCGGCGCACTATTCATTTCTGTTGCACCGCTTCGCGGGCGATTACCTCTACCGTGACATCGTGCGCCTCGGGATCGAAAGCGAGTTGCGAAAGGACCCGACCGATCCGACCGATGAATTTACTCCTGAAACGTACGTCCGGATCAATCGCCAGGTTGAAGAGCGGCTGCGCCCGCTGATTGAAAAATTCTTCGCCGACCACTTCAAAGGCCGGACTTATCCGCTGGCGATTTACGATGGTCAGGGGCGGTCAATCAGACTTAACGGCCTGAATGACCTGCAGATTCACCTGCCCTGGCCTCGAATTTTTGAAGTAATGGTTGATTACAAACCTGATTATGCCATCCTTCCGTAGACTTTTCTCACAACGGCAGCGCTGTTGATCATTGCCCTCTTTCCGGTTTTTGCTGTGCCGATGATTACGTGGCAGATGCCTTCTTCCGGCGGTTCCGGTAATGGTGGTTGCCCGCAGCCGCGGTGGCGCCTTCCGATGATTGGACAACCCCGCGTCAGGGCGGCTACACTCGCGAATATCAACGGGTTTGGCTTTGCCGGAGTCATCAGGCTTGTGACCGCTGGAAATACTGCAAAAGAAAACCTCATCATGCGTTGCCGACCTGTCCTCGTGTGTGCGCTTGTGCTGCTCGGGTCGCTCGCCACTCTGGCGCAGGATCACGTTCCTGACAAAGCAGCTTTGTCAGCCCGCGCCCAGGAACTGCTCAGACAGTCGCGCATGGCACTGGGCGGCGAAGACGCGTTAGGCAAAGTGCAGAGCCTTTCGGCTTCGGGCAAACTGCGCCAATTCATGAAGTATGCCGTCGTCACTTCGCCCACCGAAGTCAGGGACAGGGAGAAAACCGTGTCGGGGAAAGTCGAAGTTGATTTTCTGTTCCCGGACAGATTCAGGAAGCAGGTTTCGAGTTCCACGCTGACGGGCTTCGGATACACTTACGCCGAAGTCCTCAATGGCGACCGGGCGTGGCGCAATCCGCCTCTGCCGCCGCAAACTTCGCAAAAGGATCGCCGCGTGATTGACGTGTCGGACGTCACGGAAAGTTATGCCAGACAGGCGGAGACGGCGCGAGCGCAAATCTCGTTTTACACGCTGGGCTGGCTGCTGCGAACGCCGCCGTCATTTCCGGTCGAACTGATCTACGCGGGTCAGGTGGATTATGAAAACCGGCCGGCAGATGCCATCCTGGTCGGGAATGACGCTTTCCGACCGCTGCTGCTGCTCGATCAGAAGACGCACCTGCCGCTCGCGATAGTATTCTCTTATGTTGAAGCGCCGCGGGAGACCGTCATTGTGGAAGTCGCGAGCGTCAGTGCGAGATACATTCGCGACACTTATCTGAAAGCGAGACAGGAAAGAAAAGCCAGAGCAAAGCCCCCGCAGCGCCAGGAAATGCACCTGCGCTTTTCGGATCATCGGCAGGTTGCGGGCGTTCTCCTGCCTCATCGCCTGACCGTCGTGCTGAACGGCCGCGTCATCGAAGAACTGGAGATCAGGGATTTTGAGATCAATCGCCCGATCAACCCGAAGAAATTTGAAGGGCAGCCGGAAGAGAAATATTGAAAGGGAGAAAACCAGCCCGGGGACATGGGGAAGATGATCAGATGTTGCCACCATGCTTCCCCCTGTCCGCCGGGTTTCGTTCTACTGTTTCGATCCGCCTGAACCGTTCTGCTTCATCTGATCACGGAACAGATTCAGCAGCAGCAGCGTCCCCAGGCCTCCGGCGCCGTCACCGTTGCCCCCCGAAGCCAGCACGTCAGGCGTAATCCTCACGCCCTTCTCGCCGATCACCTTGAGCGTCTCAACCAGCGCCACGCCGTTCGCACCGAGCGCATTGACCTGTTCGCGGTAAGCCACGCCCTGGGCTTCACCCATCAGGCGCACCTTTTCAGATTCAGCCTTACCAGTGGCGAGAATGTAATGCGCCTCACCATCAGCCTCGGCTTTGCGCTGTTCGGCGCGCTTGCCCGAGATTTCGACGCCGACGGTCGCGGCCATCAGGTCTTTCTGGTTGTCCGCATGCGCTTTGGTCTTTTCGAGCTGGATGCGCTTCTCCTCGGCCTCGCGCTGGGCATTGAACATCGCCTGCCGCTGTTCGGCCAGAATCTTCTCGGTCTGCGTCTTCATCAGCTCCTCGGGCAGATGAATGTGGCAGATCAGCACGTTCACCACGTCAACGTGGTATTTGAGCAGGTGTGCCCTGACGCGCGCCTCGGCGCGCTCCTGCTCCTCGTGGCGGTTCTGAAGATAAGCCATCGCCGAAGATTCCGAAGCCTGGTTGCGGAAGATCGAGTCAATCAGCGGGTGCATGACGTTCTGGATCAGCCGCTCAATCGAACCGATTTTCGCGACCATAAACGGCGCGTCCTCGGGCTTGACGCGGAACACGACGCGCACCTCAAGCTGCATCGTGAAGCCGTCCTTGGAAATCACCTCGAAAGGGTTGAACGTGTTGACGACCTGCTCCGTCGTCCATTCGACGGTCTGGTTGGTGGTCGGAATGATCACCGGGGTGACGGCCAGCGTATTGACGTAATACTTGCCGGGGCCGACAACCGTTTCCTGAATGCCGCGATAACCGTCCGGCACGACGTAAGCCTCGTGCGCGCCGGCATCGAGCCGGCGATCCATCGGGTCGCCCATCAGCAGTTCCTGCCTGATCTCTTCGACGGTGCGATTGCTTTCCTCCAGCTGATCGAGCCGCGCCGCGGCGTTCGCGATCTGCTCCTGCTCTTCGCGTTCGAGCCGCTGACGGACTTTCTCGGCCATTCGGCGGCGAATTTCGTCCGAAGCGTCTTTGCCGACGTTCGAGACGATCACGGCGACTTCACCCGGTTTCACTTCGCCCGCTTTCTCAGGAATGATTTTGAAAAGCAGCGGGTTGATGTAATACGTGCCGGGCAGCAGGATGTCTTTCTGCGGGCCGCGCTGACCGCCGCTGCGGATGAATTCATTACCGTCCTGAAAGTTGTCGTGGCCTTCAAACGGCGTCGCCACGTAATCCTTCGGGTTGAGCGGCGCGCCGTCGAGCGCTTCGACCAGACCGACCGTGTTTTCGGGAATGATCATCGCTTCGAAAAGCTGCACCGTGAACAACCCGGCCTTGATCTCCTTCTGATCTTCGAGCTGGATCGAAGCAGTCAGGATGCGATAAGTGCCCGGCGTCAGGATTTCCACCTGCGGGCCTTTCTGGCCGCCGGAGGCGACGAACTGTTCAGCATCCTGAAAGTTCTTATGTCCGTCAATCGCCTTGCCGAGCAGCCTGCCCGGATCGAGCGGGCCGCCGTCCGCCGCGGTGATCACGCCCACTTTGCCCTGTGGGATGACGGTCGTTTTCGCAATCGAAACGCGGAACAGGTACGGGTGAATCGGCCAGAGGCCCGGCGGCAGCGTGCGCAGCTGAATGCCCTTGACGCCGCCCTGTTTGATGAACGCAATCGGGTCCTGAAAGTTATTGTGCGCGTTCATCGCGCGATCCGGCGCGAAGATGCGGCCCGGTTGCAGCGGCTCGCCGTCAACCGCTTCGATCACGCCAAGCTCATCCGCCCCGATCTCGACGAGCGGAACTTTTCTGACCACGCGCTCAAACGGCCACCTGATGAAATGCAGTCCGGGCTTCAGCACGTCGGCCTGAATGCCGACTTCGCCTTCGGTTGCGACGACGCGGCCGGGCGGCATCTTCCGACCGGTGTAGCGGCGCTCCTTGATCGCGATTTCGCGCGCGCCGACGTTGATGAAGAAGCGGGTCACGAGTGTCAGCAGAAACACTACGACGACCAGACCAGAGATCAGGAAAAAGATTTCCATTGTTTGTGATCCTCCAGAAGGCTGGCGATTGGTTGACGAGATCAGAAGCAAAGCCCTGGTCACTCGATATGAGGCTTGTCACTGCTCCTGAGTGTTCGCGGCCAGCTCACGGCGAACGTTGCTGAGGGTCTGTTTCAAAACGAAACTCGCTTCAGCCTGCCTCGCTTCCGAGGCGATGACCCAGCTCTCGCTTTCAATCAGCGCGAGCAGGTAAGCGGCTGAAACATCGGGTAAATTGTTATTCCTCCATCGCTCAAGCGCGGCCTCCACCGCCAGCTGATAGGTCGCGGCGTCATCCGCCAGGGCCGCGATGTGCAGCATCCCGCCCAGGCGTTGCTTGTCGGGGGACTGTTTCCATAACTCAATCATCCCCGTCGCCAGTTCAATGCTGGCACGCATTGAATTGCTGCCCGCAATATGCGCGGCCAGCGCCCGCAGCCTGTCAGCAGAATCAGAAGAGCCGGTTGCCGAGCCGGTCAGCGTGTTCAGCACTTCGCGATAGAGCGCTGAATCACTGCCCGCGTGCGCATCGTCGAGCGCAGACAGATCACCCTGCGTCGCGCGCGCCAGCAGAGCTTCGTGCTGCGATTGTCTCTGTGCCGCTTCAAGCTCCGTCCGAATCCTGCGCGCACTGGCTTCATCCGGTTCGCCGAACAATCGGCGACCACGCGGCGGGAATGTGTGATGAAATGTTTCTTCGGGTTTGCGCTGCTGAAGGGAAAAGAAAACAGCTGTTGCAGCCAGGAGGAAAAAGGAGAGAACCGAAATAATCAGAACAGTGGTCATCGTTGATGCCCTGTGCGCTTCCCCCCAGGCTTCTGATGAAGCATTCGGGCCGCCACTTCCGGGCCTCTTCAAGACTATCACTACGAACAGACCTGATGGCGGGTTGCAAAAATCGAAAAGGGAAGAATGGAACACGGATGAAATGGATCGGGACAGATCAGGACAGATCGTTACCTGTAGTTGTGGCAATCCGTTTTAATCCGCTGCATCCGCCTGATCCGTATTCCATTCTGCTTTTAATGCGCGGTGCCCGGCCGGCGTTTTGCCAGCCGCTCAACGCCGATTTTCTCAAACAGATCACACTGCTGTTTTCGCAACCCGGATTTCACCTTAACCTCAGTGCCGAATTCCAGATGCTGATCTTTCGCCGCATCGTAGACCGGCCAGAGTGTTCCGCCCTTCGGGTTTGGGTCGCCGGTGGCGGCGAAACGCACCCACGCCTCCATCATCGCCCTGGAGGGCAGCGATGCTTTCTGAGCCTCACTCAGGGCGCTCGTGTCCAGCGTGCCGAAAACGTGCGGAATCTCTGAGCTGTGAAACGCCCCAAGCATTTTGCCGCGCGCAGTCGGCGCCACCCAGGTGAAATGATACAGGAAGGCTTTGCTGACTCTGCTCTGCGTGCTGGCGAAGTAACGCGCGCCGCCGATGAATGCCGCGTCGCCGATCAGGCGGTTGATTGCGCTCTTCACTTCAGCGGCACCGGAGGCCGGATAAAGCGTGAGGATTTCATCGGCGCGTTCCGGGTATAGCTGTCGCATCAACTTCTGATACTGTATCGCGGCCATCTGTGGCGCCGTGAGCGTGAAGATCGTACCTTCGTCAGCGTTCGACCCGACGATCAATGGAACCGCGTGCTGCTTCCCGGCAGCAAAGATTACGCCCGGATCATCCGGCACGACCCAGCCGTCAACTATCGGGGCAAAGTGAGTTCCATCACCGCCGAAGAAGAAATTCGAGGCCATTTTTGACCCCTTCAGGATTTCTTCCGCACTCTTCGCCCGCAACGCGGCCAGCGGATCCTTCTCCTGATCGCAGCCGAAATCGCGCGCGACGCGTTCGCCCACCTTCTCCATCGGCTCCTGCCCGTACCACGTTTCGCGCAGGTGACGATTCGGGCCGAAGGCGGACCCGCTTTCGGCAATTGCGCGATGGAAGAGTCCTTTGGCCAGCGGCGAAACCATCAGGTAACAGATGCTCCCCGCGCCGGCTGACTCACCGAAGATCGTGACTCGCGCCGCATCGCCGCCAAACGCCGCGATGTTTTTCCTGACCCATTGCAGCGCCGCGATCTGATCGAGCAGCCCGTAATTGCCCGATGAATCGTGCCCCGACTCCTTCGAGAGCAGCGGGTGCGCGAAGAAACCGAGCGGGCCGAGGCGGTAGTTGATCGTGACGATAACCGCTCCCTGCCGCGCCAGCGCTTCTCCGTTATAACTCGGAGTCGAGCCTTCCCCGGCAATGTACGAGCCGCCGTGAATCCAGACCATCACCGGCAATTTCTCGTTCGCCGCCTTTGCCGGAGTCCAGACGTTCAGGCACAGGCAATCTTCACTGGTCGGCCCGAGCTTTCGCCCGGTCAGTCGGGACAGCGTGTCCGGTTGCGGGCAGGCAGGGCTGAACTGAGTTGCGTCGCGCACGCCCGACCACGGGACGACCGGTTGCGGAGCCTTCCAGCGCAGGTTGCCCGTCGGCGGCGCGGCGAAGGGAATGCCCTTGTAAACGCGGACATCCTGTTTCTCGCCGACTGCCGTACCGGCAATCGTTCCGCCTTCTACTTTGACCTGGTTATTCAGGGCGGCGGGCGCGCCCTTCGACGCTTTCCCTTTTCCATTCGCCACTCCCGCCACCAGCAGACAGCAGAGCAGAATCAGACCGGTTCTTTTTTGCATGAAGTGTCCCTTCCCGATCAACCTCCGGCGGCCCGGGGTCACGGCCCGTGAGTCTTACCGACCGGTCGGGTTGTACGCCCGAAGCCGGAGCAGTGTCAAGGCGATAAATTTTCAGGCGTAATTGCGGACAATCAAATGAAACATCAGGCTGACTCGGCTACAATGGCGTCATCCAGTTCGACGACTCGCGGTAACTCAGTAACTGATTTCACTCTTCGACGGACAAAATGCGAAAGACGATTCTGCCGACATTGCTTTCCGTGGTGCTGTGCCTGCTGATAACCGCGCTCTGCCTTTCGCTTTCTCTGCCACAATTTCAAAAGCCCGCGCTGAGCGAGGGGCGCAAATATTCCTTCGTCGAGCGAATCCAGCCGGAACACCTGCGCGCGGTTCATGAAGACCGGGCGAAGTACGCGCAGATGCGGCGACCGGTGACGTTACGCACGGGATATAAGGATTACCGCGCGATTCTGCACGCCCACGCCGAAGACTCGGCGCACACCGGCGGCACGCGGACGGAACTGCTGGCGGCGGCGAAACGAACCGGCGTCAGCATCGTCATGCTCACCGACCACGTGCGGCCACCGCGTGATTTCATTACTGACAGCTGGCGCGGACCTCATGAAGGCGTGCTGTTCATCCCCGGCGCTGAAGCCGAGGGCTTTCTGGCCTATCCATTGAGTTCGATCAAGGGCACAAGCTGGAAGACGCGCGATGATTACATCAGCCTGATCAGGAAAGGCGGCGGCGATATTTTCCTCTCGCACGTCGAAGAGCGGCCCGACTGGCCGACCGCGCGGCTGGACGGGATGGAGATTTACAACCACCACACCGACTTCAAGGACGAGCAGGGGGAGTTCGTGAAGTGGATTCGCGCTACCGTCTCTGACCCTGACCGGCTGGCCGCATTTGAAAGGCTGCTGGCCGAATACCCGCAGGAAATTTTCAGCGCACAGCAGGATTACCTCGTCGCCTTCATGGCGAAGTGGGATCGCGACAGTCAGACGCACCGCGTCACCGGGGTAGCCGCGAACGACTGCCACCACAATCAGGTCATCACCGTCAAAGTCGGCAGTCCCGATGCGATCGAACTCTGGCTCACCGGCGATAAGAATCCTTCGCTCAAAATTACAGCCGATCGGGCCTCACGGCTGACTGAACTGACCGCTGGCCGTCAGGCGGGCGACATAATCGCCAGGCTTGATTTCGACCCTTACGAGCGCAGCCTGAGTTACGTGTCTACGCACATCCTCGCGAAAGGGCTGAGCGAGGCTGCGACACGCGGTGCATTAAAGCAGGCGCATGTTTACGTCGCGCACGACTGGCTCTGCGATCCGACCGGCTTTGCCTTCGTGGCGGAATCGGTGAAGCCGTCCAGGCGTATTGGAGTGATGGGCGACGAAATCAGATTCACCGGGAGATTGCGGTTGCGCGTTGCGGCTCCCGCAGCCGGTGTCATCAGGCTTTTCCGCAACGGAGAGAACGTCCGCGAGGTTGAGGATGACACTCTGGAATGGGAAGTCACTTCGCCCGGCACTTATCGCGCCGAAGTGTGGTTGAAGCTGGACGGCGAGATGCGCCCCTGGATTTATGCCAATCAGATCAGATGCCTTGCCGCACCTTAGAAATCAGGATGGTGGTCAGTTATGAAGCCATTACCACGCATCGCCCTGTTCGTATTGTTCTGGTGTTCGCTAAACGCCGCCGGTTTCGCGGACGAACTCTCCGCGGGCGTGTCTCGCGTCGAGATCACGCCGCCGGTGGGCCACCCGATGGGCGGGTACGCCAATCGCCAGGGGCCGTCAACGGGCGTCCACGACCCGCTCTATGCGACGGCGCTGGTGCTGAAAGTGGGGGCAGTGACCGTCGCGATGGTCAGTTGCGACCTGCGCTCATTCCCCTCCGAGCGCGTGGTCACTGTGGCGCGCGAGCGCCGCCTGGCAAACCACGTCCTGATTGCCGTCACACACAATCACTCCGGCCCGCTCACGTGGGAAGACCAGTCGTGGCCGGGCGGAGGACGTTCGTGGTTCGCCGAGACTGAGCAGAAGATCCTGAGCGCGATTGAAGACGCGGCGGGAAAAATGTTTCCGGCACGCATCGCTGCGGGCTTCGGGGAGATTTACCTCGGCCACAACCGGCGCCGGGTCGGGCCTGATGGCAAAGTGACGATGCTCTGGCGCAATGCCGAAAAATCCCCGACCGGCCCGCTCGATCCGATTGTCGGCGTCATGCGCATTGATGATGCGACCGGCACGCCCCGCGCGATCATCGTCAATTACGCCTGCCACGCCGTCGTACTCGGCCCGGACAACCGGATGATTTCGGCAGATTATCCGGGCTATCTGGCGCGCCGTGTGGAGCGCGAATTCGCCGGCGCTCTGTGCATGTTTACGCAGGGCGGCGCGGGCGACATCAATCCCTATCTGGACAAGCAGCCGGTTGACCAGAATGGCTTCGGCGAAGCGGAGAAGATGGGCAATGCGCTGGCCGAAGAAGCGGTAAAAGTTGCGCGGCGCCTGAAGCCGCAACCTAATGCTCTGCCCGCATTGCGTGCCGCCGCCGAAGTGGTCGAGTTCCGTGACCGTTGGGATAAGAACAAAACCATTCGTGCGGGTCTGACGACGCTGCTCATCAACAGTGACATTGCCATTGCCACCCTGCCGGGCGAACCGTTCGTTGATCTGCAGATCGGGTTGCGCGACAAATCGGAATTCAGAAACACATTTCTTTTCGGCTACACGTACAGCGCGGGCGGCGAGTGGGTCGGCTACATCCCGACAATTCAGGCGGCGGCTGAAGGCGGTTACGGCGCGGGTTACAACACGCGGCTCGAAGTCGGCGCGGGAGAAGCGATGATTGATCGGGCCGTCATCCAGATGTTCAGTCTGGCGGGCAAACTCAAAGATTCACCCGGGCGTTGAGGGGAGGTGCGACTATGCGCCAAATCGTTTTGTTGATCATCCTGCTTTGTACAATGACCGGCGCAATCAGCGCCGGGGCCTCGGGTCTGAGTGCGGGCGTTGCGCGCGCTGACATCACCCCGCCGCCCGGCGTCGAACTGTGGGGATACAGCAATCGCTCAGGCCCCGCGACCGGCACGCTGGATCCGCTCTACGCACGGGCGCTGGTACTCAGCGAAGGGCAGAAGACGGTCGCAGTGGTCACGCTCGATCTGGGCCGCACGTTCGGGCAGCCGCAGATGCAGAGCGTGCGCGAGCGGGTGCGGCGTGATTATCGCGTTGACGAAGTGATGTTCATTGCCTCTCACACTCACTCGGGGCCGGTCATTGACGAGGATTACGAAGGCGGTCTGCCCGAATGGGAGCGCCGCGCGCTTGACAGAATCGTTGAAGCGATTGGTCAGGCCCGCGCGCACATGCAAACGGCGCGCATCGGCACCGGCACCGGACAGATCATCATCGGCCACAACCGCAGATACATTCAGTCAGACGGCACGGTGAAGATGCTCTGGCGTAACAGTACGGGGCAGCCGACGGGCGTGATTGATCCGACGGTCGGCGTCATTCGCGTTGACGACCTTCAGGGTAATCCGCTGGCGATTCTGGTCAACTATGCCTGCCACCCGGTCGTGTTCGGCCCGGACAATCTGCGCTACTCTGCCGATTACCCTGGCGCAATGTCGCGGCTGGTCGAAGAGAGTTTCGGCAACAAACCGACCTGTTTCTTCCTGCAGGGCGCGCCCGGCGACATCAATCCGATGATGGACAAGACGCCGCTCCCGGAAAATGCCGACGCCGAAATGCGCCGCGTCGGTGAAAAGCTCGGCCGCGAGGTGGTGCGCGTCAGTCGCACGATTCAGACCCAGGCTCCGGCCACCCCCGAACTCGCCTACATCAGCGAGGAAATGAATTTCAAAAATCGCTGGAGTCAGGAATCGCTCCGGACGCAACTGGTCGCGGCTTACGGCGCGAATCCCCCGCGGCGGTATCTGCGTTACCTCACAGACCCGATCACGGCGCCGGTCACAACGCTTGTGATCAATCGCCAGATCGCGCTGGTCGGATTGCCGGGCGAACCCTTCGTCGGATTGCAGCTCTCGCTCAAAGCCCGCTCACCGCTCGCAGCGACTTTCCTGTGCGGTTACACGAATGGTTACATTGCCTACTTCCCGACGATCCGCGACGCGGTGGCCGGCGGCTACGGCGCGAACACCATCACGACCCGCGTCGAAGTCGGCGCCGGCGAGCGCATGGTGGATCGCGGCCTGATTCACGTCTACCACGCCTTGGGCAGTCTGAAAGACAAACCCGAACAACCTTGAAGCGACGGCATGCGGCGCGCCGTACATCAGGTCTCTTGCAAAAGTGTCAGCAGCCTGACCGTCAGGGAGGGCCCGCTCCCAAGCCCTCGCGTGACGGTCGGGCTACTGACACACCCGCTGATCGTGACTTTTGCAAGAGGCCTATTCTCGGAGGGACACGATGAAGAGATTCTCTGCTTTATTGATCGGATTGCTGCTTTTCTTCCTGCCTGTCGCCGTGGCTGAAACTCAGAACCAGCAGTCACAGGATCGTGTTGAAAACTGGCGCGGCAAAACCGTGATGGTCTTTACGCCGCACCCCGACGACGACCTGTTTGGCTGCGGTGGCACTCTGGCGCTGCTGGCGCGCAACGGGAACAAAATCATCATCGTCATCTACACCAACGACAACAAGGGTTCATTCGATCTGGAGATGACGAGCGAACGTCTGGCCCGCATCCGCAAGGCCGAAGAGGAGGCTTCCTGCGAGGTGCTGGGCATTCCGAAAGAGAACATCATCTGGCTGGGATACAACGACGGCGAGCTGGAGTATGCGGAACCGAAAGCCTTATGCGGTCAGGCGACGAAGCTGATTCGCCAGCACCGCCCCGACGTCCTCTTCAGCATTGACCCAGGCGAGTTGTATGAACGCTGGCACAAGTCGGATCACCGGATGGCGGCTTTCAATACGATTGACGCGGTGCGCGCGGCTGAATTTCACCTCTACTACCCCGACCACCTGCTCACAGACAACCTGAAGCCTTACAGGGTTCCGCTGCTGATGTTTTATTACGCCGCATCCGAAGCGAATTACCACGTGGACATCACCGAGGTGTTTGATTTGAAGGTCAAAGCCGCCAGCAAACAGGTCAGCCAGTTCGAGCCCTCAATCAGCAAGTACCGGCCCGACTGGGATCCGAAGGATCTGGAAAAGCTGGTCGCCGGCTTCAGGGCTCGCGCCCCGAAAAAGGACGGGCGTTACGTCGAATCCTTCCGGCGGGCGACCGGCTTCAATCAGCAGTAGGCCTGACGTACTCGGCGCGAATATCTTTCAAAAATGGGAACTGCTCGCGGTAACTGATCAGCGCCTGCAGATCGAGTTCGGCGCTGATCGTGCATTCGCCGTTGCCTGCGTCGGCCATCACCTCGCCGCGTGGGTCAACGATCAGGCTGCGGCCCGAGTGGGGGTGCAACGGGTCTTTGCCGCAGCGATTGACGCCGACGACGTAAGCCTGGTTTTCAATCGCGCGCGCCTTGAGCAGAGTCATCCAGTGATGCTCGCGGTAGACCGGCCAGCTGGCGATGACGGTGTACAGGTTCGCGCCCTTCAGAACGGCCGAGCGAAAGATTTCCGGGAAGCGCAGGTCGTAACAGATGAACGGCGCGAGGTTGAATTCCTGAAGCGGGAAGACCAGCGGCCCCGCTCCCGCCACGTAATGCTGCGCCTCGCCGCCGAGCGTGAACGGCTGCATTTTGCAATAGCGCGCAATCTCCATGCCCTCAGGTGACCAGACCACGCATTCGTTGCGCCCCCTGCCGCTCGGATCAGTCGTCACAACCCCGCCAAGCACATAAACGCAGTAATCGGCGGCCGTGCGGGCAAGAAAATTCTGCGTCTCGCGCGTCTCGCTGTCCGAGATGCCCGCGACGTTCATACTGAAGCCGGTCGCAAACATTTCCGACAGCACGACCAGCGAGCCTTTTGTCGGCCTGGCAGAATCAAGCAGCCGGCGAACCTTGTCGTGATTGGCTGATTTGTCTTCCCAGGCAGTGTCAAGCTGACAGCAAATGACGTTCATCTTTACTCACCCTTTCAGTATCGTTCTGATCCCACGCACCAGTCTGCCAATTCCTTCAGCAACAGTCTTCTTTTCCAGCGCGCCATACGCGACGCGCAGGTAACAGCCATCCGCCATGCCGAAGGCCGTTCCTGGGATCGCAGCGACGCCGTGCTGACGAATCAGACGCTCGACGAGATCAAGCGGGTCGAGTGCCGCATCAATCTTCAGCAGAAAGTAAAAGGCCCCGTCCGCAGGGGGCACCAGACAAAGATTTCTGATCGCGTCCAGTTCATTCAATACAATCTCGCGCACTTCGGCAAGCGGCTGCAGCTTGTCGCGGCAGTAGCCGGCGCCGGCCCGCAACGCGCCCGCGCCGGCAAACTGCGAGACGACCGGCGGGCAGATCAGGATCGTGTCCTGAATCTTATTGATCGGAGTGAACAGGCGCTCAGGGGCCACCATATACCCGATCCGCCAGCTCGCGAAACCGTAAGCCTTCGAGAGCGAGAAGAGTGAGATCGTGTGCGCGCCGCCGCCTGGGATTGATCCCGGGGAGAAATGTTTCACGCCGCCATAAGTGAAGTATTCGTAGGCCTCATCATTGATGTGATAGATCCTGTGATTACGGCAGAGTTCGTTGACCTCGCGCAACGCCGCTTCCGGGTAGACCGCGCCCGTCGGGTTGTTCGGCGAGATCGTGACCACGGCGCGGGTTCTGCCGGTGATCGCCCGCCGGATCGCTTCCGGTCGGAGTTGATAATTTTCGTCCGTCGCCACGAGTACCGCCTTGCAATCCGCCATCACAATGGCCATCTCGTGGTTGAAGTAATACGGCAGCTGGAGAATGATCTCGTCGCCCGGGTCGGTGATCGCGAGCAGCGCATTGACAAAAGCCATGTTGCCGCCCGCCGTCACGATGATCCGCGAGCCATCGTCAACACTGATTCCGTTTTCATCCCGCAGCTTCGCGGCCAGGGCTTCGAGCAGCGGCGGGATCCCATGCACTGCCTGGTATTTGTGCTGCTGCGGATCGGCGAGGAAAGTCGCGATCTGATCAATCGCCTGCGGCGGCGGGCCGTAATAGACCACGCCCTGACCGAGCGAGATCGTGCCCGGGTGGTTCCTGATCATTTCGCCGACCACTGGGATGATTGGCGACTGCACTGCCTCTATTCTCTGTGAGTCTCGCAATGTGAGTATCTCTCTTCAGGCCGGTCTGACGGCTTTGGAATAATTTCAGTACCGGCAGTTTACCGCGAACCGAACGTCAACGTATCATCGCTTCCCGAATCGGGTTCGGATCAATCAAAGAAAATAAGGATGACTTCGGAATGATCACCACGGAATTCGCCAGAGCATACGCACAAGACTGGATCGAGGCATGGAACTCGCACGACCTCGAACGCATCTTCTCGCATTACGCCGATGATTTCGAGATGAGTTCACCGCTTATCGTCGAGCGGATGAAAGAGCCGTCGGGGACGCTCAGAGGCAAAGCCGCGATCCGGCCTTACTTTCAGCCGGCCATGACGGCCCAGCCACCACTCCACTTTGAACTGCTCGGCGTCCTCACCGGCGTCAACAGCATCACCATCCTTTACCGTAACCAGGCGGGCCGGAGCGTCGCGGAAGTGATCGCTTTCAACGACCGGCAACAAGCCGTCAAAGGCAGCGCCCATTACGAGTGACGCTCATTTTCAGAGCGCGAGTTCCGCCATCATCCGCAACGACTCCGGATTGGCCCCGGCACAGATCAGCGTGGTGATGCCGCAGGTCTGCCACGCCGAGAGCCGTTCGGCGATGCGCTCGCGCGGGCCGCACAGCGCGACTTCATCAACCAGTTCGTCCGGCACGGCGGCGGTCGCCTCGGCCTTGCGGCCCGAAAGGAACAGATCCTGAATTTTGTGCGCGGCTTCTTCGTAGCCGTACCGGCAGACCAGATTGAAGTAAAAATTCTTCTCCCGCGCGCCCATCCCGCCGACGTAAAGCGCGATGAATGGCTTGACCGAATTGCGGCACGCGTTCACGTCATCGCCCAAAGCGACCGTCACCGACGGCGCAATGTCAAAGCTCGACAGATCCTTCCCTCCCCCGGCGCGGGCAAAACCTTCATCCAGCCACTCGCGATAGATGCCCATCCGCTCCGGCGAAATCAGGAAAGGTAGCCACCCGTCGGCGATCTCGGCCGCGAGCGCGACGTTCTTCGGCCCGATTGCCGCCAGATAAATCGGGATGTCCGAGCGCAGCGGGTGCGTGATCAGCTTGAGCGGCTTGCCGAGGCCGCTGCCGCCGCGCGCCGGGATGTCGTAATGCTCGCCGTGGTGTTCGAGAGGTTTCTCGCGCTTCAAAACGGTGCGGATGATCTCGACGTACTCGCGCGTGCGACCGAGCGGCTTGCCGTAAGGCACGCCGTGCCATCCCTCGACGACCTGCGGCCCCGACGCACCGATGCCGAGCAGCATCCTGCCCCCGGTCAGCAGGTCAATCGTCGCCGCCGTCATCGCCGTCATCGCCGGCACGCGCGCTGTCATCTGCATAATCGCGGTGCCGACGTTGATGCGCTCGGTCTTCGCCGCCAGCCACACGAGCGTGGTGACGGCGTCCGAGCCGTAAGCTTCAGCCGTCCAGACCGAATGGTAGCCCAGCCGGTCTGCCTCCTGAGCCAGCGTCACGTTGTCCTTTGAATCCGGCCCCCAGTAACCAAAGTTCACTCCAAGCCGCATGGTTTCCTCCTGCTGTACAGTAAACTTTCCAGTCTGCTGATGATTACGTAAAAGGCGCGACGATATTCTGAAAGTTCGTGTTGAGGGGACATCAGCAAATTTTCCAGTTTGCTGTACAAATCAGCCTCCGGCAATCGTCACCCCGCCGTCAATCACGATCACCTGCCCAGTCATCCAGCTACCGGCGCGTGACGACAGAAACACTGCCGCGCCCGCGATATCTTCCGGCTCTCCGATCCGGCGCAGCGGTGTCGAAGCCTCGGTCGTCGCGAGCAGCTTCGGGTTTTCCCAGAGTGCCTTGGCGAAGTCAGTCCTCACGAGTCCCGGCGCGATGCAATTGACGCGAATGTTGTGCTGCCCCCATTCGACCGCGAGGTTGCGGGCCAGTTGCATATCGGCGGCTTTCGAGATGGCATAGAGTCCGAGCATCGTCGTGCCTTTCAACCCGCCGATGCTCGAAACGATAATGACGCTGCCGTCTTTGCGTTCGGCCATTTCGGGCAGCACCAGATTGCAGAGCCACAGGTTGCTGCGGAGGTTGGAATCCATAACCTTCGTGAAGACGTCATCGCCCGCCCCGGCCATCGGGCCGAAGTATGGATTCACCGCCGCGTTGCAGACCAGCACGTCAACCTGCCCGTAACGCTTTCTGGTTTCGGCGACCAGATTTTCAACCTCTTCCTTTTTGCCGATATTGCAGGCAATCGCGGTCGCTTCCAAGCCCTCACCGCGAATCGCGCCGGCCACCTCTTCGCACTTGTCGGCCTTGCGGCTGGAGACGATGACCTTCGCCCCCGAGCGCGCCATCGCTTCGGCAATCGCGCGCCCGATGCCTTTGGTCGAGCCGGTGATGATTGCGACTTTGCCGGTCAGATCAAACATTGAATCTGCCATTTGAGAGTTCCTTTCGATTAGAAATGACCCGCCTCGGCTGCCTGCACGGCGGCCCTGCCCAGGATTGCGACCGACTGATTGAAGTGCGCGAACCGTTTGTCCTGCGTGTGCCCGTTCGCGTAGCGCCAGTAAATCTGCTGCAACACAGCGGCGAGCTTGAAGAGGCCGAAGCAGTAGTAAAAGAGCAGGTGCGAAACGTCGCGCCCTGTCTTCTCACCGTAGCGCGCGGCAATTTCGCCGCGCGTCATCGCGCCCGGCAGCGCCGTCGGGCTGAAGCCGCCGGGCAGCAGCACGTTCTCGTCGCCGGCTTCGGGCCAGTAAGCGAGCGTGCAGCCGAGGTCCATCAGCGGGTCGCCGATGGTACACATCTCCCAGTCCAGCACCGCGACGATGCGCGTCAGGTCAGCCGGGTCAAACATCAGGTTGTCAAATTTGTAATCGTTGTGAACTACGGCGGCGCCGCTCCCTTTCGGAATGCGTTCCGCAAGCCAGGGGATGATCTGCTCGATCTCAGGATGCTCCTCGGTCTTCGCGTTGAAGTAGCGCTTCGTCCATCCCTCGACCTGCCGCGTGGCGTAACCTTCAGGATGGCCCAGATCGCCGAGGCCCGCCGCCTGATAATCAATCCCGTGCAGGTCCGCCAGGTTATCAACCACGGCTTCACAAACCCGCCGGATATTCTGCGGGTCGAGAGAAACTCCCGCTGGGGGCGTGTTGCGGATCACCAGACCGCGCCTCCGCTCCATCAGATAGAAAGGCGCGCCGATGACCGATTCATCTTCGCAGTAAGCCAGCGGGCGCGGGGCGGGGCCGTAAACGTGACAGAGTTTCGACAGCACGCGATATTCGCGGCCCATATCATGCGCGGATTTGACTCGATTGCCGAACGGTGGGCGGCGCAGTACCATCTCCTGCTCACCGATTCGCAACAGATAAGTCAGGTTGGAATGACCGCCGGGAAACTGTTCGACCGCGAGCGACCCGGTGAAATCAGGCAGGCGTTCCCTGATCCAGGATTCCAGCCGGGGCGCGTCAAGCTCTTCGCCGGGCCGGACAGGCTTCGTGCTGTCGAGATAACCACTCATCGTCGCTTTTTGTCTGATTATGTGACCGGCCTGCGTCCACACCTGCGCGCCAGTTCAGTGATCCGGCTGATGATCTTTTCTTCAACCACCTGATCCCACGGCCCCGGCAGGTCGTAGAAAAGCATTGAGTCATTGGCCTCGTAACCGCCTTCCTTCAGGATGCGCACCGACGGGATGTAAGCCATCACATCATTGCTGTAGCCCGCAACCCAGAGGCCGTTCGCACCGAGTTCGCGCTTCAACCGCAGGAGGTAATCAACCACCACTTCGCCGCCCATGGCGATGAATGTCAGGTCGTTGCCGAATTGCATTACCTGAATCGGGTACGGGTACTCAGAAATCAGTCTGCCGTCACGATCGAGTCTCGCCAGCATTCGTTCGGCGTGCCTCCTGCGATAAACGTTCTGATCTTTCAGTCGCGATTGAAACTCTTCGCGCGTCGGCACGACGAGCGGCAACGTGACCTTCTCAAACGCGGTTTTGACCGGCCCGCCGACGGTTGAAAGCCGGCCCTTCAGTACCTGCTCGACCGATTGCGCCAGTTCCGCGCCGTGACGCCGGGCGAGTTCGAGCGAGCTGCGCGGATTCGGGTTGGCGTCCGCGCCGCAACCCATCACGAACATCGCCTGCGCGCCGGGATGAGTCTGCTCAAGCTCCGCCTGCGCAAAGCCCGCGTAATCCCCGCTGAACTCGTAGAACTCTCCCGTCAGCGTCGTGTTGTGGCAGGCGTAGCCGAAGAGGACGCCGCGCAGACTGCCTTCAAGCGACTGGACACTCAACACCGGCACGTCCCATTCGACCGGTCCCTTTTCGTTGACGCCGATCCGCATCACGCCGTCCGTGAGCTGGCGGCGGTTGACCGCAAAGCGGGCCTCACCACGACCGAAGGAGAGTTTCGCCGGTCTGAGATCCTGAATCGCCTGACCGATGAGCGCGACGACCTTGTCCCGCAACTGATCCGTGTAAGCATCAACCGCGGCCAGCTGTTCGGCGGTCATGTCATACGCGCCGGTGAGTGAGGATTTCAGTACCGGCCCCGTATGCGTGTGCGATGAAGTCAGCACCAGCTGGCTGCGCGGCAGGTTGAATTTCTTCCGCGCCTGCTCCGCGATTGCCTCAGCCAGCCCGCGCGGGAATCCGAGCAGATCGCTCGTCACAATTACGACGCGTCGGCCTGCCACGTCTTCCAGCGCCAGCGCCTTCGCATACAGGTCGTGGATTTTGCCTTCGGATGGTTTCGTGCGGGCGGCATAGCCCGCCAGCCAGACGGGGCTTTCAGGTGTAATAATTACTTTTGCCAGTCCGGCTTTCCATCCGGCTGATGACTTTGTCTTCTGCGCGTCTGACGCCGGCGCAATCCATAACAGCAATACTGCGAGGGCGGCTCCAATCAGTAATCGCTGCTTCATATTTCAGCCCCCCATTATTTCGGCGGCATCCGCAACGCGCCATCAAGGCGGATGACTTCGCCGTTGAGCATTTCGTTTTCGATGATGTGCTTTGCCAGCGCGGCGTATTCCGCCGGGCTGCCCAGTCGTGAGGGGAAGGGGACCTGCGCGCCCAGCACCCTGCGCACGTCTTCGGGCAGCCCGGCCAGCAGCGGGGTGTCGAAGAGCCCCGGCGCAATCGTCACGACGCGAATCCCGGTGCGCGCGAGGTCACGCGCAATCGGCAGTGTCATTCCGACGATGCCGCCTTTCGACGCCGAATAAGCCGCCTGCCCGATCTGCCCGTCGAACGCGGCAATCGAGGCCGTGTTGATGATCACGCCGCGCGCGCCCTGTCCGTCGGGCTCCTGCCCGGCCATCTGCGCCGCCGCGAGACGGATCACGTTGAAGGTGCCGATCAGATTCACCTGAATCACCCGGGTGAATGCGTCGAGCGGGTGCGGCCCTTCCTTGCTGACGGTTTTGATCGCGACGCCAATGCCGGCGCAGTTGATCGCGCCATGCAAGGCACCGAACGCGGAGAGCGCCGTGCCAATCGCATTCTTCACGCTCTCTTCATCGGCGACGTTGGTTTTCACGAAACGCGCATTCGAGCCAATCTCTGCGGCCGTCTTTTCGCCTGTTTCGTTGTTGATGTCGGCGATCACCACGCTGCCGCCCGAAGCCGCGAGCAGCTTTGCCGTCGCCGCGCCGAGTCCCGACCCGCCGCCGGTAACCAGAAAAGTTCTGTTATTGATCTCCACGTTTTTTTCTCCACGAATCTGAAAAGAACCGTTATGACTTTCCGCCCTGCGTAATGAATCGGCTGCGGCTGCGCAACCGCTCGACAATCGCGGCGGGCGCTTTGTGCGGCGCCCCGGCGTCGAAAGGCGGCTGAGGGTCGTATTCGATCCCGAGTTGAATCGCCTGCGCCACCCCGTCGCCGCATTCGCGCGCGACGAGCGTCAGCGCCATATCAATCCCGGCTGACACCCCCGCCGCCGTGATGATCTTCCCCTCGATGACTACGCGCTCCGTCGTCGGTTCGGCGCCGAAGCTGCGCAGCACGTCGAGCGCCAGCCAGTGGCTCGTGGCCCGCAACCCTTTGAGCAGCCCGGCGGCGCCAAGCACTAGCGAGCCCGTACAGACCGAAGTCGTCCACTTCGTTGTTTCGTGCGCGCGGCGAATCCAGTCCAGCACCGGCTGATCATCCATCAGCGCAGACTGACCCGGGCCGCCCGGAATCACGATGATGTCAGGCGAGGTGACTTCATCAAGCGCGTGATCAGCCACGAGCGCGAGGTGGCCGGTGTCGGTGCGCTTCGGCCCCGGCTCTCTCGCGACGAAGCGCACTTTCGCTTCCGGAATCCGTTGCAGCACTTCGTAAGGGCCGACGGCGTCGAGCGCCGTGAACCGGTCGAAAAGCAGAATAGCTATCTCCATCACACCCTCCTTCCACCACTGAGTAACAGCAGCTTGTCAGACAAGATTCTTTTTCAGGAAGTACCACTTGTGTTCGCCCGCGATGTCATCGAGCAGGCCGAACACCGCGTAGCCCAGCTTCAGGTAAAAATCAGGAGCCTGGAAACTGAAGGTGTCCAGTTCGGCATAACGACACCCTCGGCGACTTGCTTCTTCCTCAGCAGCCACAAGCAACTGCCGGCCATACCCTCTGCCGCGCAGATCTTCGCTGACCCACAACACATCAACGTGAAGCCAGCCGAATCCGGTCCAGCCGTGCAGCCCGCCGACAATCTGCTGATTCACGCCGCGCAGAAAGATCGTGATGAACTCACCGCCACCGACTCCCGATTTGCGCGCGTTGTGTTCGTGCAGGCTTTCGTTCAGGAAGCGAATGTCGTCCGCGTCAGGAGACTTTTCAATGGCCAGTTCGTAATCTTCCATGCGGGCCGTGATGTTACACGCATTCGATGATCGTGGCCGTCGCCATCCCGTGACCGGCGCACATCACCTGCAAACCGAACTGCCCGCCGGTCGCCTCAAGCCCGGCGATCATCTTCGCCATCAGGATCGAGCCGGTCGCGCCCACCGGGTGACCGTGCGCAATCGCGCCGCCCCAGGGGTTGACCTTCGCCATGTCCGGCTTCAGCTCCTTCTCCCAGGCAAGCACGACGGTCGCAAAAGCCTCATTGATCTCAATCCAGTCGAGGTCATTGATCGCCAGCCCGGCTTTCCCGAGCGCTTTCTGCGTCGCGGGGATGACGCCGGAGAGTTGCAGGGTCGGATCGCTGCCGACAACCACCCGCGCGCGGAAGCGGGCGCGCGGCCTGAAGCCGTCGGCCTCGGCGACTTCGCGATTCGCCACCAGCACGGCGGCCGCGCCGTCGGAAATCTGGCTCGAATTGGCCGCGGTCACGACGCCCTCACCATTCGGACGGAACACCGTCGGCAGCGCGGCCATCTTCTGCATGTCAATCACCTCGCGGATGCCTTCGTCGCGGGCCAGCGAGATGTGTCTGCCCTCGGTGTCAATGCCCGGGGTAGGAACGATCTCGGAGTGCCTCCCTTCCTTCGCGGCGGCGCTCGCCCGGGCGTGGCTCTCGGCCGAAAAGTTATCCACGTCCGCCCGCGTGATCTTCCACTTATCGGCGATCAGTTCAGCGCTGATGCCCTGATGCACCAGGTCGTAGTGTTCCTTCATCGCCTGATAAATACTCTTCCACACCTCGGCGCTGTCACTGCCCATCTGGCAGCGCGTCATACTCTCGATGCCGGAAGCGATGACGTAATTATGATCGCCCGCCGCGACGCCCTGGGCCGCGAAATGGATCGTCTGTTGCGCGGAACTACAGAAGCGATTGAGCGTCACGCCCGGCACCTCAATCGGCAGCCCGGCCAGCAGCGCCGTGCGCCGCGCGATGTTGACGCCCTGCTCGCCGACCTGAGTGACGCAGCCGGCGATTACGTCTTCGATTTTCGCCTTGTCTATGCCGGTGCGCGTGATCAACCCCTGCAACGCATGTGCGAGCAGCTGGTCGGGCCTGGTTTCGCGGTATGCGCCCTTGAATCTGCCGATGGGGGTGCGGATTGCGTCAATGATTACTGCTTCAGCCATAACTGTCTCCTGAGTTGGTGGAACGATGCAACCACGGGGAGCGCGGCGAAAGCCAAATCTCAGATTGCGAATTTGAGATTATGGATTCCCTGTCCTCGCGGGTTGATTTCTTGTTCGAGAACCGGAAATACGAAATGCGGAAGGCTAAGGATAAATCAAAAGGCAGAAAGCTTGAACCTGCTTCCTGCCTTTCCGGGATTTTGTGATCGTTTTTCGCTTTCGCTCAATCCATCAGCTGCCCGCCGTTGATCTCAATCGTCTCGCCGTGAACGTAGCTCGCCGCGTCCGAAGCGAGGAAGGCAATCACGCTGGCGATCTCTTCCGGGGTGCCGGAGCGTTTGAGCGGGATGGAGTTCACAAAACCCTCCATCATTTCCGGCGAAGTGAAGCGTTCGTGGTAAGGCGTCGCGATCACCCCCGGCGCGACGCAATTGACGCGGATGTTGTAAGGGGCCAGCTCTTTCGCCATAGCCTTGGTCAGGCACCTGACCGCCGCCTTGGAAGCAGCGTAAACGCCCGCCCCCGGCCCGCCGCCGTTGTTCCCGGCAATCGAACCCATGTTGATGATCACGCCGCGTTTGCGTTCGATCATCCCGGGCATCACTCCCTGGGCGCAGAGCAGGGCGCTTTTGGCATTGAGGTTCATCACGCGGTCCCACAAATCTTCCGGGTAATCGCGCAGCGAACGCCGCTCGATCAGGTCGCCGGCATTGTTGACGAGAATGTCAATCGGGCCGAGTTCCGAGCGGACGGTTTCGACCAGATGCCTGACGCCCTCGCCGGTGGAAACATCGGCCTGCACGACGGTGGCGCGACCGCCCTTTTCTTCAATCGCGCGGCGGCACTCTTCCGCGCCTTCGGCGTTACGCAGGTAGTTGATGGCGACGCTCGCGCCGAGTCCGGCAAGCGCGATTGCCGCCGCGCGTCCGATGCCGCTGCTCGCGCCAGTGACGAGCGCGACACGTTCATTCAGGGATAAGTTGTTCATCTTCGCCTCCGGTTTTTTCGCGCCATGCTGGTTGATTGAGCGCCAGCGGTCAACCTGAAAGTGAAGATCTGGTCAATACGCCTGGCGATTTATCAGTCCCCGGCCACAACCCGGATCGGGGGCTGCGATTCGCTGGCAGCCTGCACGCGGCTGTGTTTGCGGCTGTAGCCGAAGTAAATGGCAAACCCGATCAGCAGCCAGACGACCAGTCTGATCCACGTATCGAGCGGGAGACTCGCCATCAGCAGCAGCGAAATCAGAATCCCCATCACCGGCACGAACGGCACCCACGGAGTTTTGAAAGGCCGCGCCAGCTCGGGCCTTTTGTTACGCAGAACCAGCACGCCGATGCAGACGATGATGAACGCGAACAGCGTCCCGATGCTGACCAGTTGCCCGAGCAGGCCAATCGGCAGCAACCCGGCAAAGACGGCGATGAACAAGCCGACGACGATTGAAGAGATCCACGGCGTGCGGAAGCGCGGGTGAATCGCGCCCGCCCAGGGCGGCAGCAGCCCGTCCTTCGACATCGTGTAGAAGATGCGCGACTGCCCCATCAGCGTCGTCAGCATCACCGTACTCAATCCGGCGAGCGTCCCGGCCTTGACCATCAGGCTGCCCCAGCGCACGCCCGTCGTGTCAATCGCCACGGCCACCGGCGCGGCGACGTTCAGCTGTGAGTAATGCGTAACTCCGGTCAGCACCCCGGCGACCACGAGATAAAGCACCGTGCAGATGGCGAGCGAGCCGAGCAGGCCGATGGGCATGTCGCGCTGCGGGTTGCGGGCTTCCTGCGCGGCGGTCGAAACGGCATCGAATCCGATGTAGGCGAAAAAGATGCTGGCCGCCCCGCGCGCGATCCCCGACCAGCCGAACTCTCCAAAATGGCCTTTGTTTTCCGGGATGAACGGGTGCCAGTTTGTCGCGGCGACCTGCGGATGTTTCAGCAGCCAGGCCGTGCCGATGACGACGAAAATGATCACGGTGGCGACCTTGATGAAGACGACGACGATGTTGAGATTGGCGGACTCCCTGACGCCGACGATCAGAATCGCCGTGACAATGCAGACGATCACGAAGGCGGGCAGATTGAAGAGCGCCGTCGCGTGCGGCAACGTCTCGGGATTGACGCCCGCGCCTGCGAGCGTCGGGCCGAGCGTCGTCAGCGTCTCCCACCGCCCCTGATAAAAAAACAGCTGCTGGCCGGGCGTTTCGGTCAGTTGCGGCGGCAGATGGAGGCCGAAATCCTGAAGCAGGCTGATGAAGTTCGCGCCCCAGCCCGAAGCCACAGTCGCCGCGCTGAAGGCGTATTCCAGCACCAGATCCCAGCCGATGATCCACGCGATGAATTCGCCGAGCGAGGCGTAACCATACGTGTAAGCCGAACCCGAGATCGGAATCATCGCCGCCAGCTCGGCGTAACACAGCCCCGCGAAAGCGCAGCCCAGGCCCGCCAGCACGAACGAGAGCGTGATGGCCGGCCCGGCGAATTGCGCCGCCGCCGCGCCAGTGATGATGAAGATGCCCGCGCCGATGACCGCGCCGATGCCGAGCGCAATCAGGTTGAGCGGGCCGAGTACGCGTTTGAGTCCGTGCTGCCCTTCCGCTTTCGCTTCGAGGAGAAGCTGGTCGAGTGGTTTAGTGAGCAGGAGTTTGTTCATGATTTGCGCCCTTTGTCTGAAGGCGTGTCAGTAGCCCGACCGTCAGGGAGGGCTTGGCTGTGTGAGCAAGCCCTCCCTGACGGTCGGGCTACTGACACTTTCGCAGGAAGCCTGATCTGTTGTTTGCCTGTTGTCCGGGTGAATGCGCCCTGAGAGTGCCGGGCGCTTCGTTGATCTGAAAGCTCGTCTGATTCAGCCTCAGTCATCGGCACACAAATATGCCGATGATGCGAACGATCTTAGGCAGTAAGAGTGAAGCGAGGAAGCATTTTGTGACGGGGGCGATGAGGGCTGTGACGAACCGGAATCTGGGCGTGACAAATCCCCCCCAGGCCCCTCCGGAAGGCTGTTTGAAGAGTTCTGCTTCGGCGGCCCTGAAAGGGCCTGATTCAATAGCCGTGGGTGAAACCCACGGACCTGTGGTCATCGGTATCACCGACCCCGCAAGGGGTCGCAGTTTGCAGTCATCAACTACAACCCTTTCAGGGTTGAAATTCGTGTGGCCCTGCTCTCCGTGGGTTTCACCCACGGCTATTGAATATGTCCCCTTCGGGGACGGAAATCATGCGGTGTCGACACTTTCCAAACAGCCTCTCAGAGCGTTTTCCCCAGAAGCTCGTGCAGCCTTTCGCGGTAGCTGCGGCTGAGCGTGAGTTCGGTGCCGTTGTGCAGGATGACGTGATATTCACCGTGCGACCACGGGCGCAGTTCCTGAATGCGGTCAATGTTGACGATCTGCGAGCGGTGGATGCGCGGGAATTTTTTCGGGTCGAGCTGCGCTTCGAGGCCGCTGATCGTTTCGCGCAGCAGGTACGATTCCTTCCTGACGTGCAGGCAGACGTAATTGCCTTCGGCCTCGATCCAGTCAATCTCGTCCGTCTTGAGAAAAAAGACCCGCCCGCCGGCTTTGACGACCAGACGTTCCAGATACTTCGTCTTCGCCTTCTGTTCTTCGAGCAGCGCGAGGATGCGCTCGTTGACTTCGCCGTTGCGCTCAAGCCGGATGTAAGACTTCGCCCGCTGCAAAGCCTTGTCGAACCGCTCGCGATCAAAGGGCTTGAGCAGGTAATCAACCGCATGAACTTCAAAAGCCCGCACCGCATACTGGTCGTAAGCCGTGACGAAAATCACCACCGGCAGTCGCCGCGCGTCGAGCGCCGTCAGTACGTCAAAGCCGTCAACCTCCGGCATCTGCACGTCGAGAAAGATCAGATCAGGATGTTTGTCATCAATGGCTTCAACCGCCTCGTGGCCGTTCGCGCATTCGCCGACGATGGCGATTTCGGCATCGCCGCGCAGCATCTCGCGAATGACCGTGCGGCCCAGCGGTTCGTCGTCAATTATCACTGCACTGATTCGTTTTGTCTCAGCCATGATCGAAGTCAGGTCGGTACAGTGCCGCGAGCCTCAGGCGAGCGGGAATCGGAAGAGGGCCGTCTGAATGGTCTCCGCTCGCTCACGCTCGCGGTACTGTACCAATTGGAATTTCCATCGTCACGAGCAACCCGCCGTCCGGCGCATTGCCAAGTTCGAAACGATGGGCGCTGCCGTAAAGCTGCCGCAGCCGCGCCTCGGTATTCGTCAGGCCGACGCCCCCGCGCGTGGCCCGGTTGCTGTTGCGCGGCAGCTGCAGGCCGGGGCCGTCGTCCTCGACCTGCACCCGCAGAAAGCCGTTGACCCGCCGGGCCCGAATCTGAATATGTCCCGCTGCCGTGCGCATTATCACGGCGAATTTAATGGCATTCTCGACGATGGGTTGCAGGATCAGGTTCGGCACCCGCGCGTCGAGCGCCTCGGGATCAACATCCACTGTCACCTTCATCCGATCCTGAAACCTGACGCGCTCGATTTCCAGATAGCAGCGCAGGAACTCCATCTCCTGCCGCAGGGTCACTTCCTGCGTCCCGGCGTTGTCGAGCGTGAGGCGCAGAAAATCCCCCAAGCGCGCCGTCATCGCGTTCGCCGCCTGCACGTCGGTCAGCTGCAGCGCCGAAATCGAGTTGAGCGTGTTGAAGAGAAAGTGCGGCTGCAACTGCATCCGCAGCGCCTGCAACTGCGCCTGCGCGAGCTGCGCTTCGAGCTGCGACGCATGCAGCTGCCCGGCCTGATACCGCTCGTAATAATCAATCACGTTGCTCACCAGCAGGATCGTGCCGTAGCTCATAAACCCCGTCGGCAGGTTGAAGAAAAGGTCCGAACTGTAGAGCCCGAACAGCGTCGGGATTTTCCGGTAAGCATCAACGTAAAGCAGCCAGCAGATCGGCAGGTAAACGAACCGGTGCCCGACCGTCAGCAGGAAGCAGGCGACGATGTGTACGAACGCATTGCCAAGCCACTTTTCGCGCCCGAGCGGGAAGCGCCGCGTGATGCGGAAGACGAGCGGGGCCATCGCCGCCCACAAAACCCAGTACGGAATCTCCCACACCAGCATCTGCACGAGCGTCGGCGGGGTCGAGAAGATTTCGACGTAATGGCCGGAGAAAAGGTAGTAATTGAGCGTGAACGAGAGCGCGATCAGCATCCAGCCTGCCGCGATGGATGTCCACAGAATTCGATGCCGCTGCCACATAACGCCCCTGGTTGGAACCGACAGGTGAAAGGTTCCGGCTTATTGAATACCAATCCCGTCAATCCTGTAAATCCTGTCCGATGTCCGGGTTTATAATCTGACCCGTGATGAGGGCTTCATTCAACCCGGCGGTGCAACGGTTCGCGGCGCTGGTTCTGCTGTGCCTGGTCGCGCCCGCCGCTCACGCGCAGACGGCTTCGACTCAATCGCTGCGCCAGCTGCGCGACCAGTTGATCGCTCAGGAAGGGCTGCGCAACGCCGACGCAGTCGCCGTAATCCGCGAAAGCGCACTCGCCACGATTGCAAATCAGATGGCCGGGCTCGAAATCAGGCTGGCGAACGGCACGGTGCTGCACCTTGGCTCGATTGCCATTCAGCTCAACACGGCAGCCGCGCCGGTCGAGATCGGCGTCAAGGTGTCGCCGCCCGTGCCGCTGCCGGCGCCTGTCAGCCTGACGCTGAAAGGCACGCTCGGCAATGGCGAAGTCACCCAGTCAAAACTGCGCATCCCGTTCCGGCTGACCGAAGTGAAAAGTGATTCATTGCCCTCTTCGCTACTGGCCGCGATCTTTCGCCAGTGGCTCTCGCCCGAGCGCTGGGACGCCGTGCTGCCGCCGCTCGAAATCCCGCTCAACCTGTCCGAGTCGCTCGAAATCCCCGCCGCGCGCTTCGACGTCGAAGGCACGATGCCGATGGAGATCACCACGCCGGCTTACCAGGTGAAGGTGAACCTGACGCTCGCCGCACTGATGATGCTCAAAGGCAGAGCAGTAGCCGCACTGAACCTGCAAACGCAGACCGGCACGGCAAATGATCAGAGCAGCGCCTCACTGGACACGCCCGATGAGGCCGCCGCGCTCGAAAGCGAGATTGAAAACCTGAGCCGGCACCTCACCGCCGAAAGCGACCTGCGCATTCGCCTGAGCCGCCGCGCCCTCAACACGCTGCTTGCCGGGGTGGCCGCCGCGCGCACGACCGATCTCGACTTTCGCCTCAAACCGGCGCGCATCCGCAACGAAGAAAAAGACGCGCTCGTGCGCATCCATAACTACGCCGACGTTGAATCCGGCGACGGTCGCGCTGACGTGCAGAGCCTTTTGATTGAATCAATCAACGACAATCGTTTGAATCTGCGCCTCACCGCCGAAGGCGACCTGACCGCCAGGCTGCGAGGCCGCGAATATGGCGTCCCTTATTCGCTTTCGCCGCGCGGGACATTTTCCATCAGCAACGAGACTATCCCGCTTGAGGTCGCAGGCGAAAATAACGGTGTCATCCTGCGCGCCGTCCCCGGCTCCCGCGTGCCCGTCAGAGTCAGCCTCGGCATCGAAGTGATGGGCCGGCGCCTGAGCCTTCCGCAGACCATCTCCGTGCAGGCTGACCGGTGGTTCGACAAACTCGCCCTGCCAGAAATTCTCAGCCGCGAAGTCCAGCTGCCGCGAATAATCGAGGTGAGCAATGGAAACGGAATGAAGGTGGTGAGCAGCGAAGTGAGCCGTTACACGCTTTCGAATCTGAAAGTGACAGCCGGGGATGACAAGGTTGAGTGCAACTTTGAGGTCGCTGTCTCACCACAACGCACCCGGTAAGGTTGGTTGCTGTAGTACCGGCTTTAAGTCCGCCCCCCCGATGATGTGATCGGGAATTGGCAGGCGTTCGAGCGCACGAGGTTCGACCTTGATTGCGCCTGAGCCATAGGACTTGCCCACCGCGGCGAGGTTTTTCACCGTGTCCGGATGTCGAAGCACCTGCCACAATTTCTCGACAAAGGCAGGATCATTGCTGCGGGGATAAACACACAGGAATCCGGTCAGCGGCATAACGCTGGCAACGTTGCGAATAAACCTTGCGTTGCGACGACCGAGATATGCGAAAAGAAATTCAGGGGCGCGGCGCGCCTCCATCCTGTACCAGGGGCGTCGCTGCGCGATGAGCGGCCTCTGATTCAATCCCGCTTCCAGCCCTTTCAGCAGGTATTCACGCACTGAGTCAGGAAATAAATTCAGGTCACGGCCATCCGGAGCGAAAAGCCATGTCGGCCTGCCGGATTCTTCCAGTTGCTGAAGAGTCTCCTGCGTGACGACTTCGCCCGGCACATCACGCGTGCGCCCAACGGCAGGAAGGAGCATTGTTTCAGGAATATTCAACTCTTCAGCCTGCTTCCTGGTCAGAAAGAAAAACTCGTTCGCACCGGTCGCAATGCCACGCATAACCCGGGCAAAGTCCGACAGAGTCATGTTGACGTTCCCCGTCTCAGCAGGCGGTCGTGACAATCCTGATGAAATGCCCTCCGCTGTTTCTCGTTCGTAGATTTCCAGATGATCCAGCGGGGCCTCTCTGAAGTCTGAGTCCAGCCACGTTTTGAGGTCGCCTGTCTCCGCCTGTGTGCAGCGCGCCCAGTGAAATCGCGCTTTCGGAGCGGCATTGCGGATCAGGAAGATGACCGGATTGGTGTCTACGCTGGGGAACGGCGAGGCGTCCGGCGCGAATGTGATCACAGCTTCAAGACAGTAATGTGTTGTAATCCACCGCCAGAGAGTTCGAGCGAAAATTCCTTCGCAGGTATCGGCTGGCATAATGAAAGCCAGCCGACCATCTGGCGCGAGCAACTGCACCGCGCGTAGTAGAAAGTAAATGTGCAGCCCGGCGCGACCGTCCAAGCTTTCACCAATTAACTCTGCACCGAATCGTTTGAGCTTTTCTTTGGTCGATTGCAGTAACCGATGATGGCGAATATATGGTGGATTTGCGACCACAGCCTGATAGCGGGCTGATGGGGGCTGCAAGACGAAGTCTCTGATTTCAACGCCTGTCAGATCACAAGATGAAAGCCCACTCGATAACGCCTGCTGCAAAGCCTCTGGATCAATCTCCGTTCCCAGCAGCCGCAGCATCCGTCCCCGTTCCTGTCCGACCGCTTTAGCCGCGTGGAAGAATGCGCCCCCACCGACGGCCGGGTCAAAAAGGGTGTCGCTGCCACCAGCCACACACCAGGCGACCATCGCTTCAGCTACCCATGCCGGTGTCCAGAACTGACCTTTCTCGCGCAAAGCTTCGCGTGCGGGGCCGGACGAAGGGAGTTTTTGTTGTGTGAGTCGGGGAATCATAGGTTGTGTTTGCTCGCGGCCTCTTCCAGAACCGCCAATGCCTGCTCGCTCAAAGCCAGACTGCCACCTTCAAACTTCACGTAAGGCAGAACGTGACCGTTTTTATCAATAATGCTGGCAGCAATCAGAGATGGTTGTTCGTGCGCCTCGCCAAGTTCATAAGCGTAATGATAGTAGATCTTGTAAATGGCTTTCTTCGTTACCTGCCCGCCGGGAGCCTGGAAAGTCTGTTCTATCGGTTCAATGAGTCCTTCCGCAATCAGTCTCTCTGCTTCGTCCAAAGCGATGCCGAAAGCCAGATCGTAGAAGACATGCCAGATATGAATCGGAATATTGCGCTGTCTTTGCCAGGCTTTCAGCGGATCACGGTCTTCATTCTTGAGGATCACAGTCGGCAGAACCGAATTCTTCTTCAGTCCCGGTTTGCCGCCGAGTCGCTTCATCGGCTTCATCGGCTGACCATAGAGTGGCATCCTTTTCGCCACCCACAAACTGTTTTCACATTCAATTGCCAAGGATGCCTTCGAAAGCAGCGATTGAATCAATGGGTGATCTTCCGGCGTGAAGGGTAATTCCGTAATGGCTTTCTCGATGTCATCTCCAGCAGAGAAGCCCTCTGCCTCGGCTGCAATTTTCAGAACAATCTCTTCAACCGTTTTCCTGTCACTCTCTCGAAAGAGCAGCAAATCAGGTCGTTTCACTTTCCCAATTCCTGCCTGCTCCAGTCGCAGAAAGTAAAGCTCGGCCTTACGCGGATCATTGTCAGGCGCGGCACCACTTGGCCCGTAAGGAAGTGCATAAAACCTGCCGGTGCGATTGACAGCCTCTTTCAAACGAAGCTCGCTCCAAGCTCCCTGTGACCATCGCATCAGAAAATCACTGCCGCGCAGTTGGCGTGGGTTCAGCCAATGATCGGCCCATGGAATGAAGACACTTTCACGCAGCTCAAACTCTACCTCCTCCTCCAAAACACCAAACACCTGATCGAATAGATCCATTGTCTCGCCGCTTTCCTGACCTGTGATTACTTTCGTGCCTCAAATCCCCAGTCCCGTCGAAAGTTCTTTTGCTGCCTCAACCATCGTGGCTCAATACGTCTGCCACACTCATGGCAGAGATAGTAATCTGTTACCGCATCAAGTAGCCGCACATAGTTCAAATGACCAGTCACCAAATGAGACTCGAAATCCATAATCTCGATGAAGTAATCACTGTTGCCGCAATCCGGGCACCGAAGTTTTGGTTTTGACTCCCGGGATTTCTCCATTGTTCCAGAAGATTTTTTCGTCATTGTCTCTTCAGCAAATCAATTTTCCTGCCGCGATTTGAATCAGGAATCAGGGAATCAGCAACACCTTGCCGGTCGTCTTTCGCCCTTCAAGCTGGCGGTGGGCTTCAGCGGCTTCGGCCAGCGGGAAGGTGCGCTCGATCCTGAGCTTCAGCTCGCCCGCGGCGATCTGGCCAAGCACGTCGCCCGCGCGCCACAGCAGTTCCTCGCGCGTGGCCGTGTAATGCGCCAGACTCGGGCGGGTGAGGAAGAGCGAGCCTTTCTGCGACAGCAGCGCGGGGTCGAACGGCTCGACCGGGCCGCTCGATTGCCCGTAGAGGGCCAGCATGCCGCGCGGCGCGAGCGTGTTCAGGCTCTTCAGGAAAGTGTCGCGCCCGACCGAATCGTAGGCCACCTGCACGCCGCGCCCGCCGGTCAGCCGGCGCGTTTCCTGCTCGAAATCCTGCTGCGTGTAAAGAATCACTTCGTCGGCCCCGGCTTCGCGCGCGAGTTGCGCTTTGGCTTCGGTCGAAACAGTGCCGATGACGCGCGTCCCAAGGCGCTTCGCCATCTGAATCAGGAGCAGCCCGACGCCGCCGGCTGCGGCGTGAATGAGCGCCGCGTCGCCCTTCAGTGGATAAACGGATGTGACCAGGTAATGAGCAGTCATCCCCTGCAGCATCGCCGCCGCTGCCGTGCGCGAATCAATCCCGTCAGGAACCTTAACGAGCCGCGCCGCCGGAACCGCCGCGTATTCGGCGTATGCGCCCGGGGCCATCGCGTAAGCTACGAGGTCACCGACTGCGACATCGGAGACGTCAGGCCCGACGGCTTCCACTACGCCCGCGCCTTCTGTCCCCGGAGTGAAGGGCCGGGACAGTGGGTAAAGGCCCGTGCGGTGGTAGACGTCAATGTAGTTGAGGCCAATCGCTTCCAGCCTGACCAGCGCTTCCCCGGATTTCGGGACGGGTCGCTCCACATCGCGGTAAACCAGGACTTCAGGCCCTCCGTAATTTTCAACGACGATGGCTTTCATGCGGCTCCTCAAATGCAAGTCGTCGCCGCAAGTCGCGAAGACGGCGGCGACGAAAGGATGCTGTTAACAGAATTGCCGGACTTTAAAGCGCGCTGCCGAAGTAGCTGCGTACGCTGAGCGGAAACAGATCAGGAAACTGAAAATTCCAGCGCAATGTCGCCGTTCTTCTCATCCACCACCACCTTCCCGCCCTGCTGCAACTTCCCGAACAGGATCTCTTCGGCGAGCGGTTCCCTGATCTTCTGCTGGATCAGGCGCGCCATCGGCCTCGCGCCGTAAAGCTTGTCGAAGCCCTTGTGCGCGAGCCACGTCCTCGCCGCATCGGTCAGTTCCACCGCGACCCGCTTCTCGACCAGCTGGGCGCGCAGTTCGCCGACGAACTTGTCAACGACGCGGATGATGTTTTCAAAGGAGAGCTGGTTGAAGGCAATCCACGCGTCCAGACGGTTGCGGAATTCGGGGCTGAAGGTGCGCTCGATTGCGCCGCGACCTTTGCTGCCGGTTGAACTGCTCTGCCCCGCGCTGCCGCCCTCGCCGGCATTGCTCGGACGCTCGGCGGTCTGAGACTTCCTGAAGCCGATGCCTTCGCCGCTGATTTCGCGCGCGCCCGCGTTGGTCGTCATAATCAGGATCACGTTGCGGAAATCGGCCTTCTTGCCGTTGTTGTCGGTCAGCGTGGCGTGATCCATCACCTGCAACAAAATATTGAAGAGATCGGGATGGGCTTTCTCGATCTCGTCCAGCACCAGCACTGAATACGGGTGCTTGTTGATCGCGTCGGTCAGCAGCCCGCCCTGATCGAAGCCGACGTAACCCGGGGGCGCGCCGATCAGGCGCGAAACGGTGTGGCGTTCGCTGTACTCGCTCATGTCGAAGCGCAGGAACTCGACGCCCAGCACTTTGGCCATCTGTTTTGAGAGTTCCGTTTTGCCCGTGCCGGTCGGGCCCGAGAAGAGGAAAGACCCGATGGGTTTGGTCGGATTGCCGAGGCCCGAACGCGAGAGCTTGAGCGCACGCACGAGTTGTTCGATGGCGTGATCCTGACCATAAATCACGGCCTTCAGCTCGTGATCCAGGCTCTGCAAACGCTCCCGGTCAGAACCGGAAACGGTCTTGGGCGGAATCTTCGCCATGCGGGCGATGACCAGCTCAACGTCGTGGACGGTGATCTCTTTTGACTGGCGCTCTTCGGCGGGCATCAGTTTCACGGCGGCGCCGACTTCGTCAATCACGTCAATCGCCTTGTCGGGCAGGAAGCGGTCGTTGATGTGTTTAGCGGCGAGTTCGGCGGCGGCGCGGATGGCTTCATCGGTGTAAGTGACGCCGTGATGATCTTCGTAATAGACCTTCAGGCCGGCGAGAATCCTGACTGTGTCTTCGAGGCTCGGCTCGCTGATTTCGATCTTCTGGAAGCGGCGGGCGAGCGCCTTGTCGCGCTCGAATGCGGCCTTGTATTCGGGGTAAGTCGTCGAGCCGATGCAGCGCAGTTCGCCGCTTGCGAGCGCGGGCTTCAGGATATTCGAGGCGTCCATCGAACCGCCGCTGACCGCGCCCGCGCCGACGATGGTGTGGATTTCGTCAATGAACAAAATCACGCCGGGCTTCTTCTGAAGCTCCCTGATGACGGCCTTCAGGCGCTGCTCGAATTCGCCGCGGTACTTCGTCCCGGCGAGCAGCGCGCCCATATCGAGCGCGTAAACTTCGGAATTTTTGATCGCGTCGGGGACTTCGCCGCGCTGGATTTTGAGGGCCAGACCTTCGGCAATCGCGGTCTTGCCGACGCCCGGGTCGCCGACGTAAATCGGGTTGTTCTTGCGGCGGCGGCAGAGAACCTGGATCGTGCGCTGGACTTCGGATTCGCGCCCGATCAGCGGGTCAATTTTGTTCTCCCTGGCGCGTTCGATCAGGTTGGCGGTGAAGGCCGCGAGCGGGTCGCGCACGGGCGGGGCGTCTTCCTCGCCGCCTTCGAGGTATTCGGGCTGCGATTCGTCCTCGTCGCCCCCCGAACCGATCTTTGAAATGCCGTGCGAGATGTAATTGAGCACGTCGAGGCGCGTGACGCCCTGCTTTTCGAGCAGGTAAACGGCGTGCGAGCGGCGCTCCTGATAGAGCGCGGCCAGAATGTTGCCGCCGTCAATCTGGCTGCGGCCCGAAGACTGGGCCTGCAACGCGGCGCGCTGCAACACGCGCTCGAACGAGGCCGTCTGCTCCGGCAACTGCTCCTTGTCCTGCGGGAGTTGCTCCATGCTCTCGGCGAAGAATTTCTCCAGTTCGAGTTTGAGCTGCTCCAGATTGCCGCCGCAGTTGCGGATCACCTCGCTGCCGGTCTTTTCGCGCAGCAGGGCGTAGAGCAGGTGTTCGAGCGTGAGAAATTCGTGCCGCCGGCGCATGGCCTCGTTGACGGCAAAATTCAATGTGTCCTGTAATTCCTTCGTAATCATTTCTGGTACTTCAGCCTTGAAATCCGGCGATTTCTGATAATGCGACTGTCGCTATTCTTCTTCCATCGTGCAGAGCAGCGGGTATTCACTCGCGCGCGCCAGTTGTGTCACCCGTTCGATCTTCGCCTCGGCGATCTCGTAAGTGAATACGCCCGCGACGCCCAGTCCCTGCTGGTGGACGGCGAGCATGATCCTGAAGGCGTCGGTGTCCGATTTGTGAAAGACGGTCTTCAGGATGAAGACGACGAAATCCATCGTCGTGTAGTCGTCGTTGTGCAACAGGACTTTGTACAGGGGCGGCTTCTTGAGCTTTTGTTTGCTCTCAGTTTCGACTGCCCCGTCTTGTCCATCTTCCCATTCCGGCATAACGCGATTTCGTCAGACTCTTTCGTCCCCGTCAGCAGAAATCCTATCACATCTTCTCCTTCTTCGGCGGCGCGGGCTTCTCCTCCTTCTTTTCTCCTTCTTCCGGTTTGGGCAGCAGCGCCTTGAATTCGGGCAGGCCGGTGAGTGAATTCAGGTCTTCCTCACTTTCGAGCAGCTCCTGATAGTCGCTGTCGAGCTGGACGGCTTTTTCCAGTGCCTTCACGGCTTCCTTCCGCCGGTTGAGGCGGGCGAGGTTACAGGCGCGCTCGAAATGCGCCCCGGCGTATTCGGGGTTGAGCTTTGCCGCCTGATCTGCCGCCGCGAGCGACTGAACGAAGCGACGCGCCTTGCGGTGGAGGATGGCGATCCTGACGTGGTCGTAAGCTTCCGGGCCGAGCGCGAGGGCGCGCTGCTCGGATTTGATCGCGGCGTCGTAATTCTCCTGCCACTCCTGCGTCCTGGAGAGCAGGCGCAGCCCTTCCCTGCTGGCCGCCAGCTGCTTCGGGAAGCCGGTCAGCAGCAGCTCAAGGCCGTGGCATCGCTCTTTGATCGGGTCGTCGTTTTCATCGAACAGGATCGCCTCGTTGTCGAGGGCGTCAAAGACTTCATCGGCGTTCGGGCTGACTTTGAACGCTTCCAGGAGCGCGGGTCTGACTTTGTCGTCCTGCGACTGGTTGAAGTAAAACCCCGCCAGCGTGATGTGCCTTTGATAATTGCCGCGGTCGCGGGAGATCGCTTCGCGGTACGCGGCCTCGGCCTCACTGAACTGCTTCAACTCTTCAAAGATGTCTCCCAGTTTCTGCCAGGGCCGCGGGTCGAGCGGCACGAGCTTCGCGTAGCGCTGGTATGCGGCGATGGACTTTTCGTTCCGGCCCTCTTCGCCCTTGTAATGCTCCGCGAGCGCGTATTGCGCGGGCGCGTAATCCGGCCAGCGCGCTGTGATCTGCTCGAGCAGTTCGGCGGTGGCATCAGGTTGTTCAGTCTTCTTCTCCGACTTCACCGTCTTTACCTCTTCGGCCTTGCCGTTACCGGGTTCATTCGGTGCCGAAGGGGTTTCGGTCCCCTCCCTCAGTCGCTTCATCGCCAGCGTCTGAGCTTTGACGAGCAGGAGCGGCGCGCTTTCGCCCCGGGCTGCGATCAACTGATCGAGTTGTTTGAGCGCGCGGTCGGACTGGGCGAACTGGATTCGCCTGATGCCGGCAATATTCGCAGCGGGGCTGGTCACGACGCGCAACGGTTCGGCCAGAATCTCCGAAGCCTCGTCAAGGTTTTCGACTTCGGTGATGTACCAGGCGCCGTCGCGCGAGGCGAGGTGGAAACGCAGCAGGCCGTTGCCGAACACCGCGAGCAGCGTGGCGTGATTATCTTTAACTTCACTTGAGAGAATGCTCGGGTTGTCAGCCCAGTTCTCCGCCCAGTCTTCAATCAACTCGGAGGCGGCGCGGTCGAAGGCGTTAATTACTGCCGCACGCTGCCTGTCATCGAGCTTCGCGAAGCTTTCGGCGCCGAGCGCCCGCTCCGCCGTCAGCGCCAGATCGAAGGCCAGCGCGCGCACCGGCTCCGTTTCGGGCCGCGCAAATTCTTTGACCAGACGCGCCGGGTCGCGCTGGAAATCAGCGACCGTCGAGCGCGTCTCCAGCACTTCGAGTTCGACCTGATTGAGCATCGCATACTCGGCAAAGCTGTCGCCGTCGAAACGCAGGTGCGTGGCATCAACGTAATCCATCAGCCCCCAGGTCGGATCAACCTCGACCCACTTCCCGAGGTAAATCTCAACCCACGCGTGCGCGCCGAACGAGCCGCCGCCGTAAGCCGCGCCGGAGACTACGCGCGCGGGCAGGCCGAGCGAGCGGGCGAGGGCGACATAGAGTTCGGAGTGTTCGAGGCAGTCGGCCTCGCGTGAGGCGAGCGTCTCGACGGTGCTGCTCTCGACCCTCTTCCACTTCAGGTTGGCGTGCGTCCATTCGCCGAGTTTGCGCGCGACGCTGCGGCCGTCCTTGTCGTCGCCGGCGATCTGCTGCGCCAGCCCGACGATCTGCGGCGCGGTGGTGTTGATGCGCGCGGTTGATTTCAGGTACGGCTGGAATTCAGGCGCGGTGACCGGGAGTTTGACGGTCAGCCTGTCCGGGATGCGGCGCGCGGCGGTCGTGTAGACCAGCGAGTCGGCCTTGTCCGCGCCCTGCCCGGCCTCGGCTTTCTGCCATGGGAATTTGCCGATGTCGTCGCGGACGCGGGCGATGACGTCGGGTTGCCGCGCGGTCACACGCAGCTTCATTGATTCGAGGCGCGTCGGTTGCAGGATGCCGAGTCCCCGGGGCGCGATCAGCGCGTTGGCCACGTCAAACTCATCGTCCTTCGGGCTGACTTTGCCGACGGCGTAACGGCCTTCGCGGTCGAAGGAGACGGTGAGGCGGCCGTCGAGCGCGACCTGTTTGCCGTCGGCGCCGGAGTTGATCGCGATGAAGGCGCGCTGACTGTGGAAGGCGTGGGTGATCGAGCCGAAGACGTTGATGATTCTGACCGCGTTCTCGTCCCTGCCGACAAGCCGGAGCGCTTCGCTGAAGGCGGCGTTGAGATTGCAGGTCGTAAAAAGTGCCAGATTTTCCGGCAGCGTTTCGGCCGAGCGGATGAAATCGCGCGTCGCGGCGAACTTCTCTCTGGCTTCGAGCAGCTTGAGCGTCTCGGCGCTCTCGGCTATCACGAGGTAATCGTCCGTGACCGTGAAGAAGAGTTTTTCGCTGATCACGTCGAGCGTGGCGACGGGCGAGCCGAGCGCGGTTTGATCCGGCACCATGCTCGCGCCCGTAAACAGTTTGCCCGCGCGGAAGAGTTTTGCCGTCTCGCCGTTTTTCAGCCTGAGCGCGAACGCCATCGCCGGCAGACTGACTTCCCCGCCCTTGAACAGGGGGCTGAGGCTGAGCAGCGCGAAGGCGGCTTCGCCTTGCAGGTTCGGGACCAGCACCTGTGCCACTTCGTCGTCGAACTGCTTCTCCTTTTTCTTCTTCTCCGGATCTTTCTTTTCTTCCTCCTTCTTTGGGGACGGCAGCGATTCGAGAGATTTGAGCGCCTTGATCAGATTCGCCGGGTCGAAGACCGTCCCGGCATAAACGAGCGTCGTATCGGGCAGCAGGTCGCGCGGCGCGGCCAGTTCCTTCGCCGCGAACGGCCTGAAACTTTTCAGCCAGTCGCTGTTCTGCAGATTCAGGTGAAAGACCGTCTCCCATGTCGTCGGGGTCAGGCGCAGCGCGCCGGTTTCCGGGCCGAGCGCTTTGGTCAGGGCCTCGACCACGAGATCTTCGACCGCGGTCCCTGAGGCAATCGAATCGCGGTACAGACGGTCAGGCCGGCTGAAGAAGATCACCTCGCCCGCTTCGGCGCGGGCCTGCGTGAAGCTCGCGCTCTGCGCGACGGCCGGGCGGGAGTTTGAATTATTGAGCAGGTCAATCAGGGCGGCACGCGACGGCGTGATGACCGCCGTCGTGTCAAGGTAAGCGACGCAAATCCGTTCGCGTTCGGTGACGTGCTGCGTCGTGGTCATCAGCTTTTCGATCACGGTCGCGGGCAAACTGCCGATCTGCTCGCGGCGGAAATACATGGCGGACGCGAGGTGGCGTTTGATTCTGCCTCTGGTCTGAAGGCCTGCGTCGCTGAATGCGGCGGCCATCGCCAGCGGGACGGCTGCCGGGATAATCCCCGCAAAACGGGTCACGGCGGAAGAGACCGTGGCGAAGGAATCGAAGCCGCCGACCTGCTGTTCGTAAAGGCCGAGCATCCGCTCGAAGCGGGCGCGGTCGGTGACGCGCGCCAGAACCGCGCTGTGCGCGGTCATCCCGCCACCGCCACTGCCTGAATTCCATCGGGCCACGGCGAGGGGAGATTTCAGATCGAGCCCGAGTGCGGCACTGACGCTGCCTGCGTTGCCCGCATTGATGCTGCCTGCCAGCCCCGCCTTCATTGTTTTGAACAGCAGCGCGAACGTCATCTGATCCCGCACGGTCTCCATCTGCACGCCGGAGAGCGCGGCATCGAGCCGGGCGAGCGTCTGCTCGAAATTCGGGGCCATCAGGTAGAGCGTGGAATCCGCGGGGAAGAGCGTCTCGCCGGTCGTCGGCGCGTCACCGAGTTTTGCCGTGTCAATTGCGATGCCGGCGGGCTCGGCCTTTGCTGTGGAAGACGAGCGCAGAGATATTTCAGCCCAGTCGGCCAGGAAACTGTCATTACGAGCTTCGTTATAAATCGCAATGCGTTCGCTTCCGTCTTTGGCCCTGGCGTATCGGTCGCGGAATCTGATCTTGTCTACCGCGGTCACGAGTGCGCCGCGCGCTTCGGCAATCCTGAATGCCTCCAGGTCTTCCGGGCGCGGTTTGGCCGGCATTGGTGGTGGCGCCGCGCGCACGGTGATGTCCTTCCCCTTGCCTGCCCCCTTCTTTGGAACCCCCGTGGGGGTGAAGGTGGAAGTGACACCGGGTTTGAGAGCCGGGGCGATCTTCTCCAGCCGCGCGTCAATCTCTTTGATTCGCTGTTCCAGTTGCGCCGCCACTTCCGCGGGCGCGACTTCGCCGAGCAGTCGCGCGGCACCGTATTCGGTTTCGGCCTTCAAAAGCTTCAGCAATTCGGGCACGGTCGAGCCGCCCTGCCTGAGCCTGACGGCTTCGGCCAGCAGCGGGAGGAACTGCTGGTCTTTGGATTGCAGCAGCTTCGCCACGGGCAGTTGCAGCCCCCTGAGCGGCAGCGTGATGGCCAGATGCAATCCGGCGACCCTGGCTCTGCTGTTGTCGCTGTTGAGCAGTTCGTCCGCCATCACGCGTGCCCTGTCGTCGCTGAGCGAGGCGGCCAGATTGAGAATCGCCCCGGCGGTTTCAGACAGCATCGGCAGTGCGTTCTTAACAAATATCATCGTCAGGTAACCGGAGTCGGTCACCTCTCCCGCCAGAGCCTGAGCGGCGATGGAGCTGCAATAAGCGTCGTTGTCCATCATTGCCCAGACCAGTATGTTGGGCATGAAGGGATCTTTAAGCCTGCTGAAAGCCCGCACGGCAGCCGCGCGCACCTGCGGGTCGTGATCGGTCATCAGATCAAGGACGGCGTCGGGGGCGCGATCAAGCAGCGCGGACAGCCGCTGTGCAAGGCTGGCGCTCGGACCTTGTCCGGTCCGGATCGAGCTGGCGATCAGGGCGGCTTCGACTTCGGGGCCGACGGCATTCTCCGTTTTACCCGCGCCGGAATCCTGTTTCCCCAACCCGGCGAAATGTTCTCTCTGTTTCTCGAACGTCTCATCCCAGTGCCCCGCCGCGCCGACCCTGACGGAGAGCATCATCCGCTTGAAAAGCGGCTCCTGCTTTTCGTGTTCTTCGACTGGCGCGACGAAGATGAAGAGATAGACCTGCGGCCCGGCCTCGGCCATCCAGACGGTCTCGCGGACGACATCGCCGGGTGAGCGTTCCAGCTCCAGCGTGATTTCCCGCCCCTCGACCCCGCCCGGCCAGACGCGCCTGACGGCCACAGTGTCCAGATTGACCTGCTGGTAGCGAAGCTGCTGCACGAAGGAAGTCGCATAATTCGCGATGCCATAACCTTCGGGGACGTCTTCGGTCATTACCGTCAGACTGGCCTTGCGGTCGCGGTCAGTGAAAACGACCGTCTTATCGCCGTTCTTCGTCTCGCCCCACGCGGCGGGCCGCCAGAGCCACCAGCCTTTGGCCTTGTCCACGTACCGGACGGACTGGCCCGGTGGCAGCGGGTAACCATCCCACTGCGACGCGCGCGCGCCGTGGTCGGCGCCTTCCCCGCTTTGCGCGAACCCGAAGGGCGCGAGGCTGAAACACAGCAGGAAAATCAGGAAAAGCGAGGCGGTGAGGTGACGGTTGAGACGCATGGGCATTGTCCTCAGATCGGGGGTAATGTTTATTCCGGAGCCTGGCTGTCGAGCGATGCGGCCGTTAGCCGCTGAAGAGCGCAGGCAGCATAAGCCAGACGCGGCGGCAAATTCAATCAAACTTCCCCCACTTGCATCATGGTCTTCGGTCGGCTTAAGCTGACGCATACTTCGCCTGACGACGCTGGCCTTCAGAACCACAGACTGACAAACATCGCATGAAGATCAGGATTTGTTACCACGGGAATTGTTTTGACGGAGTCTCTTCGGCCGCCGTCTTCGGGCGGTTTTACCGCGAGCGCGTGCACCCGGACTGGGAGCAGGCCTTTCAGCCGATGATGCACCGCGCCGGGGCTTTGTTTGATGACAAGGATTTCGACGGCGATGAAAATGCCGTCGTGGATTTCAAGTACAGCCCCTCGCCCCGGCTGACGTGGTGGTTCGATCACCACAAGAGCGCCTTCCTGACGCCGGAAGACGAAGCGCATTTCAGAGCCGACACGAGCGGCAAAAAGTTCGTGGACGCGACTTTCAAATCCTGCACCGGATTCATCGCCGCCGTGGCGCGGGATAAATTCGGCTTCGACACGGCGCCGATGAGTGAGCTGATCCGGTGGGCCGACAAGATTGACGGCGCGTTTTACGAATCGGCCGCCGAAGCGGTCGAGATGAAATCGCCGGCGCTCAGGCTCGCACTGGTGATCGAAAACGAGCGACACCTGCCGCTCGTCGAGCGCATCATCAGGGATTTGCAGCGCAAGCCCCTCGGCGAGGTGGCGGCTGCCGATTACGTTCAGGAGCGCATCGAGCCGCTTTACCAGCGTCACCTGCGCGCGCTCGAAATCATCCGGCAGGCGGCGCGGATGCGCGGGCCGGTCGTGTTCTTCGATGTGGCCGGGCACGACATGGAAGGTTACAGCAAGTTCATCCCGTACTACCTGCACCCGGCGAGCGTCTACAGCGTCAGCGTCAGCCAGTCAACGTTCCGCTCAAAGATTTCGGTCGGCTCGAACCCATGGGCGCCGCGCCCGCGCACGCACGATCTGGCGAAGATCTGCGAACGCTACGGCGGCGGCGGCCATGCAGTGGTCGCCGCGATTTCGCTCGCGCCGGAGAAGCTCGACGAGGCGCGGCGGATCGCGGAAGAGATCGTTGAAGAGTTGCAGCAGTAGTCAGGCAAGAGGACAGGGAGCAGTGATGAAAGCAGAGAAACGCGCAGTAAAACGTACCAGCGGCAGGACGGCCCGCAAGCGATTGCCCGCGGTGAAGGAAGTCTCGCCGGTAGCGAGCCTCGAAATCCGCTCGACGCTGCGGGAGGAGATGAATCTTTACCCGCTCGATACCTTCGCCTATGAGTATCCGGGTAAAAGGATCGAGATCAATTTCTCGATGCCGGAATTCACGGCCATCTGCCCGTTCTCGGACTTCCCCGACTTCGCCACGATCAACCTGATGTACGTGCCGAACGAGCGGTGCATCGAACTCAAGTCGCTCAAGCTGTACATCAATTCATACCGCGACGTAAAAATCTTTCACGAACACGTCGTCAACCAGATTCTCCAGGACTTCGTCGCCGCCTGCGACCCGCTCGAAGTCCGCATCGAAGGCGACTTCCACGTGCGCGGTAACATCAGGACGATGATCAGGGCGGGTTATGTGAGGAAGTGAAGAGGGAAGGGGATAGGGGGAGGGGGAGAACAGGAGATTGATTTATTTTCTCCCTCTCCTTGTCTTCCCTTCCCCTTCTCTCCTTGTCCCCCGCTCCCCGTCGGTTTTTACCTGAACCCGCCGCCGCGCCGCTGCGTATGGCCTGATCTGGAGGTGAGCTTATGTTCTGCCCGAAATGTGCCAGCCCGTCAGCCGAAGGACAGCGCTTCTGTCGCCAGTGCGGGACCAACCTTGCCATCCTCGTGGATGCGATGGAAGGCAAGCGCACGGCGCTGGACTTTGATTCGCTGAAGGAAGATTTGCGCCAGCTCGGCCAGAGCCTGCGCAGCAGCTTTGAAGAGGTTCACCAGAATTTCAGGAAGACGCAGCAATTCAAGCATAACCGGAACATGTCCGGCTGGCAGGAGCATGGCAAATGGAAGCACTGGAAAAAGGCGGAACGCGAAGAGATCGAGCGCAGAATCAAGGAATCAATCGCTGACTCTTCAATCACCGGCGTGCCGGCAATTCCGGTCTCGACGAAACCAATCCCGATCAAAATCAAACAGGTCAAAGGCGGCAGCTCGCGCCAGCACAGCCTCCAGCAGGCGGCGCTTTCGATCTTCGGCGGCAGCGCGATGAGCGCGGCCCTTTATTACTTCCTGAACACCGCCGGTCAGTCGGGGCTGCTCGCCGGCCTCGAACAGCTGATCGTGCAAAAAGGCGAACTCCAGCTCACCGGCGGCAGTCTGATTCCGGTGCTTCAGGCGCTCTGGGTTTTCGGGCTGATTCCCGTCGCCAAAGGCTTCGCGCACCTGTTCAATGGAATTTTCTTCCCCGCAAAACCGACCGAGAATCCGGTTGATGCGGTCGTCCTCGAACTGAATCAGAGGCTGGCGGCAGCACAACCTCCGCAGAGTTATGTCGCCCCGGCAGCAGCTTCTGCCATCCCTGAGCCGTCACCGAGTTCACCTGACACCAACGAATTCAACCGCGACCGGAACATCAGCCCGGTGGCGAGCATCACTGAAGACCCGACCGAACGTTTCGCCCCCCGCGAAACTGACAAGGAACAGGTTTCGCGTTGAGCCTGTCCGGCCTCAGAGAGATTTTTTTCAAAACCCCGTTACCAGGGCGAAACCTTTTGCCGCGGATTCTCACTAAGAAATGGAAGCGCCAGTGCGAAGAGTCATCATTTCTGCTGATGAGATGATCTGGACGGCTGGACGGGATAACTCCTCACGAGATTTTGCGGTGGCTTCCTGATCCATCAATCTCAACAACAACCCTGCGGAACAGCCGCATCGTTCGGCTTGGCGACGGTGCAACGATTCACCGTCATCGCCGGTCGTGTGGCTTTCCATAACAACCTGTACAGGAGAAAACAATGAAGAGACTTTTTATTGCGGCAAGTGTTATTACCCTGATGTCTTTGCTGACCCTGAGCGCCGCAGCGCAGGAGATGACCGCTAAAAAGCCCAAAGCGGCCAAGCCCGCCAAGGCCGCAGCCGCGCCGAAGAGCGACGCCGACATTCAGAAGTGCATCTCGGATAAGCTCGCGGCTTCGAAGACTGTCACTAACGGGAGCGCGGCAGTCAGTGACGGAGTGGCAACGCTGACCGGTGAAGCTTCGAGCGCCGGGGCCAAGGGTGGCGCAACCAGATCGGCCAAAGCCTGTGGCGCAAAGTCCGTCACCAACAACATCACGGTTGCGGCCAAGCCGAAACCAGCGCCGCCACAGAAGAAGCCGTAACGAGACGGTGTCGGACATCTCCAGCTTCAATGACCAAGGTCATGAAGCTCGTGACGATCTGCCTTGGCAGGCTCGACATCCGTTGTTCAGGCGGATGTCAAGCCTCCTTATCTGCTATTCCGCAGCGATTCGCACGCTGTTCATTTTGTCGCCGACGCGAATCCGCTCGACGACATCCATCCCTTCGGTCACGCGGCCGAAGACTGCGTAATTCATATCAAGGAATGACGCCGGGCCGAGCGTGATGTAAAACTGCGAGCTGGCGCTGTTCGGGTCGGACGAGCGCGCCATCGCGACGGCGCCCGCCTCGCCGTGCTTCAGCTTCGGGCTGACTTCGAGTTTGATCCGCTTGTCCGAGCCGCCCGTCCCGGTGCCCTGCGGGCAACCGCCCTGAATAACGAAGCCCGGCTCGACGCGGTGGAAGGTCAGCCCGTCGTAAAAGCCGCGCTCGGCCAGCCCGATGAAATTCGCCGTCGTGATCGGCGCGTCCGCTTCATAAAGCGTGAATTTGATCGTCCCCTTGTTCGTCTCGATGATTGCAGTTCGATCAGCCATAAATTTCTCCTCCGGATTTTTCCGATTCTCATTGGGCTTGCAGGATGAAACGCTCGATGGCTTCGGCCACGCCGTCCTCTTCATTCGACGCGGTCAGCGCAAAACCCGCCTGCTTCAGTTCTTCCTCGGCATTCCCCATCACGACGCCGATGCCGGCGAAGCTGAGCATCGTCAGGTCATTGTGATTGTCGCCGACGGCCATCACCTCTTCGCGCGCGATGCCGTGCGCCCGGGCGATGGCTTCGACGCCCGCGCCCTTTGAGGCCGCGGTGCTGAGCGCGTCGAGGATCGTCAGGTCGGCCCTGCGGTAGCGGGTTTTGAAAAGCTGAATCCCGCCGTCCATCGCCGCCTGCAGGTGAGCGGCGAACTCGTCCATCGGGTCGCAGCAGCCCGAGAACATAATCTGGATCGGGTCGTGATCAACGTACTCAAGCAGGTCGGCCACCTCGACCACCGAATCGCGATACTTATCGAGGTAATGATGGAGCGCCCGATTGTCGGGCGAAACGCCTTCCAAGACCATCACCCCCAGATCGTCAGGGTCGTCGCAGCAGATCATATCCACGCCGCACGCGCGCCCGATCCGGATGATCTCGCGAGTCATGTCGGCGTCGAGCGGGTGGTAGCCGATTGTTTCGAGCGTCGTCACATTTTTGGTCAGCGCGCCGTTGTGCGAGATCAGCGGGACGGCGCAATTCAGCTCCTGGGCAATCGGGCGCGCCGAGCGGAAGCGGCGGCCGGTGACGAGGGCGATCCGCACCCCGCGTTCGCGGGCAGCCTCAAGGCTCGCGCGCACGCGCGGAGTCATTTCACCACGCGAGTTGAGCAGCGTGCCGTCTATATCGAGAGCTAAAAGTCGGACGGGCATAAGAAGCGCGCAACTTTAACATCGCGCGAACGGGGCGGGCAAACGGCAGGAGGGTGGAAATATTTTTGCAATCAGGACGCCGGGTTCATTCCGGCGGCGACGTGTCTTCCTCCTCATCTTCAGATTCGGATGAAGCGCGGCCCGCGCGGCCCGGTCGTTCAATGCCGAATTTGTCGAGCCGGTATTGCATCGTGCGGAACGAGAGGCCGAGCAGCTTTGCGGCGCGCGTGATGTTCCAGCCGGTCTGCTCCATCGCCTGAATGATCAGCGAGCGTTCGAGGTCTTCAAATGAGATGCCCTCGGGCGGCAGCTTGAACCCGCCGGTGCCTTCGGTACGCGCCGCGTTGCGGATTTCGACGGGCAGGTCTTCGGCCGTGATCTCGTCGCCTTCGGCCAGCAGCAGGGCCCGCTCGATGGCCGATTCGAGCTGGCGTACGTTGCCCGGCCAGGCATATTCCATCAGGAGCTTGCGCGCTTCCGCGCCGACTTTCATCGGCCGGCCGGCACTCGCGCTGTGTTTGCGCAGGAAGTAATCCATCAGCACCGCGATGTCGTCGCGGCGCTGCCGCAGCGGCGGCACGTCAATCGGGATCACGTTGAGGCGGTAAAACAGATCCTCGCGGAAGCGGTTGTCCCTGACCATCGCCTCCAGATCGCGGTTAGTGGCGGCCAGCACGCGCACGTCAATCCTGATGGGCTTCGTCGAGCCGACGCGCATGATCTCCTTTTCCTGAAGCGCGCGCAGCAGCTTGGCCTGCATGCTCACGTTCAGTTCGCCGATCTCGTCCAGAAAGAGCGTGCCCTTGTCGGCGATCTCGAACATCCCTTTCTTTTCGGCGACCGCGCCGGTGAATGATCCGCGCTCGTGGCCGAAGAGTTCCGACTCGATCAGGTTCTCATTGATCGCCGCGCAGTTGACGGCCTGAAAGCGCTCATTCGCGCGGGGGCTGGCCTTGTGAATGGCGCGGGCGATGCGCTCCTTGCCGGTACCTGACTCGCCGCGGATCAGCACGGTGGAACTTGACCCGGCCACTTTGACGATCATCTTCTTGACGCGCTCGATGGCGTCCGAGACGCCGACGATCTCTTCGTCAACGGCCCTCATCTGCGCGACGGCTTTGGCGACGGTCTCAAGCAGCTTCGCGCGGTCGAGCGGCTTCTCCAGATAATCGAAGGCGCCGCCGCGCAGCGCGTCCTTGACCGAATCAATCGAGCCGTGCGCCGTCATCAGGATCACCGGCACGGAACTGTCAATCTGCGTCAGCTCATTGAGCAGCTGAATGCCGTCCATCCCCGACATCTTCAGATCGGTCAGCACCAGATCGAAGCGTTCGGTTTTGAAAAAGCGTAATCCTTCCTGACCCGAGCTGGCGGCTTTCACATCGTAAAGCGGGTCGCCCTGCTCATCATGCTCACCAGTCAGGATCAGATGCAGGATGTCGCGCTGATTTTTTTCGTCGTCAACCACGAGGATACGTTTCGGTTTCATGGCTTTCCTGTAAAGGGGTTCATGTCGCCAGCCTTACTGATGACGTTTTTCTGATGAGGTCGTAACCTCTTCAACTTCACCAGGAATCATTATAACCTTCGGCTGCGACCTTGCGACAACGATCCTGCCACCCCCGGGCGCGGGTCATCTTACCGCGTCGCCAGCTGGGCCTGCGGTCGGGCGCCGTCTGCCGGCGGCAAGGCCGGTTCGCGCGGCAGGGTGACGGTGAAAGTCGTGCCGCTGCCGGCCTCGCTGCTGACGGTGATCGTGCCGCCGTGGTCTTCGATCAGCTTCTTCGTCAGCGGCAGACCGAGGCCGATGCCGGTCTCCTTGGTCGAATAATAGGGCTCGAAAATCTGCTCGACCGCCTCCGGCTCGATGCCGCAGCCGGTGTCGGTGAAGGTGATTTCGATTTCACCGGGGCGCGAGTCGAGCGTGACGACGAGCGCCCCGCCTTCGGGCATGGCCTGAACGGCATTGATGACCAGATTGGAGAAACAGGTTTTGATCTGCTCCACGTCGGCGCGCAGGCGGTGATCATGGTCGCCGCCCGCGGCCTCCTGAATTGTCAGCTTCACGCCCTGCTGATCGGCCTGGGCGTGGACGAGCGCGACGACCTCTTCGAGGAGCGTGCGCGCGTCAAATTCGCGCAGCTTGAGCCGCGTCGGGCGGCCGTAGTTCAGGAAGTTGCTGACCAGGGTGTTGAGCCGGGCGATCTCGTCCTTGATCGTCACCAGAATGCGCGTGTACTCGGCGCGCGCGGCTTCCGTATTCGGCAGCGGCTGCGCGGACGGCGCAAACTTTTCGCGCAGGTGATCAATCGAGAGGTTGATGAAGTTCAGCGGGTTACGAATCTCGTGCGCGATGCCGGAAGCGAGGCGGCCGACGACGGCCGAACGTTCGGCCCGCTGCAGTTGCTCCTCGAGTTCGTGCTTGCTGCGCAACCCGGCCAGCATTTCATTGAAGGTCTGCGCCAGCCGTCCGACTTCATCCTGCCGCGCCACCTGCACCTGAAAATCGAGGTCGCCGGCGGTGACGCGCCGGGCCGCGTCGGCAAGTTGTGTGACCGGGCGGGTGAAACGGGGGCTGAAGACGCTGATCAGCAGGACCATCAGCAACCCCAGCGCGACCGTCGCCAGGAGCCGGTCACGTGAAACGTCACTCACTGTCTGGGTCAGGCGTTTTAAGGAAATGACCATAATGATTTTGCGGTCACCCTTTTCAGTCGGGTACGTGAACGTGATCGCGCGCTCCCGGGCGCCGCCCCCGACATCCGCCTCGCGCAGCAGATCCCCGCGACTGACCCGGGGCAGGCGGCTGATCTCAGCCGGCAGCGGCTGTAGGATGTCTTCGGGGGTCGTGCTGTCAATGACCTTCCCATTTTCGTCAACCACCAGGATGCGGTGGACGATGCTCTCGGGCGACACGGAGAGCCGCCCGCGGCTCTCCTCGGCGATGAATTCGTCGAGAAACAGGTTGCTGTTACGGGAGCGCAGCGCCACGTCTATCGCCACGGTTATCTCATCAATGTGTTCCCCCACCTGCCCCGTCAGTCTCGCCTGAAGCCGCTGATTGATGACCTGCAGCGCGAGCGTGGTGACCACCAGCATGGCCGCGATGAAGAGCACCATCTGCGCGCGAAAACTTGAAAGCGGGTTGATCGAAGCCATACGAACAATCCGGGGACGAAAGGGCCGCGGAGAAGTGTTTTTAATCTGACATTCCTCTGATTACCCGTTGTGCCGGTCAATTGAATTTGCTAGACTCTGCCCGTGCGCCTGCCCCCGGCTTTCGCGGTAACAAAGCCATAGAGGGAAGCCTGCTGTGCGCTTGCTCTTCAATTGTACAGGGACAACGCTCATTCCGATAGTGGTGACGTCGTGCAATACGGCTGCTGGGGCCGTAGTTACGTGGTGCCATTCATCACGAGGTTCGGCGCGATCACTTCACATCAGATCCACAACTATCCAATACCCCTGAAGCCGGCCGGCGCGAAAACCGCGGCTGGCTGACGAATGATAGTTTCCCCGCAGTGGAACTGTTGTCAGCAGGGAGATCGTTGTCACAGGTTACAGGAAAGGTATTGAGAATGAAATCAGTCAATCGTGCTGTCACGACCACGTTCGTGTTCGCTCTGTTCAGCGCACTCGTGGTCATCTCCCCCAATGGCACCGCGTACGCGAAAAAGCGCCACCGCGCAGCAGCCGCCAAAGAAGGGAAGAAGGGGAAATCCAAAGGCCGTGAGCGAGTCGCCTCCACTCGCGGGGGCCGTCACAGTCGCGAAGCCCGTCGCGGCCCGCAAATCAGTCAGAGTCAGCTACGCGATATGATGAAGCGCCAGCGCCGCGGCGGACTGAGCAAGTCCGAGCGCAAGCTGCTGGCATCTTACCGCGCCGAAGAGCGGCGCCAGGCAGCGGCCCGGGCCGCCGCCATCCGCGCCGCCCGCCTGCGCGCCATCCGCGCCCGCGATGAGGCGCTGCACAACAGCGCCGCCGCCAACATTCTCAAGGACAACACGACCGGTGAAGACCCTGACGTGCGTCGCGCCGCCATTGAGGCGCTCGGCGGCAGGGCCGGCACGGCGGTGGTGATGGACGCGACCAACGGACGCATCTACGCGATCGTCAACCAGCGCATGGCCCTTGGCTCGCCCGTCAAGCCCTGCTCGACCGTCAAGCTGGTCGTCGGCATGGCGGCATTGCACGAGAAGGTTCTCGACCCGAGTACGGACCTGCAGCTGGCGAGCAACGGTCGTGGCCTGAACCTGACGGACGCCATCGCCCACTCGAATAACCCGTTCTTCCAGGAACTGGGCCGCCGCCTTGGCTACGAAAAGGTCATCGGCTATGCCCATAATTTCGGCTTCGGCCAGAAGACCGGGGCCAATTATCTGGGCGAGAGCGACGGGTTCCTGCCCGAGGAAGGCGAACAGAACACCGGCCATATGTCGAGCCACGGCGACGGTTTCGGCTTCACGGCGATTCAGCTGGCAAGCTTCACCGCGGCCATCGCGAATGGCGGTTACCTTTACGTGCCGCGCATCCCGCGCACTCCTGAAGAGGCCGCCAGCTTCAAGCCGGAGTTGAGGCGTAAAATTGAGATGACCCCGGAAGACCGCCTGCGCATGCTCTCCGGGATGATTGGCGCGGTCAATTACGGCACGGCCAGAGCCGCCTACGACCCGATCGGACAGGTCGCGGGCAAGACCGGGACCTGCACCGGCGATTCGGCCAAGCTCGGCCTGTTCACTTCATTTTCCAGCATCACCAACCCGAAGCTGGTGGTGACGGTGATCACCAACGGTTCGGGCGAGGCGGGCAAGCGCGCCGCGGATGTGGCGGGCAAGATTTATCGCAGCATCTCCACGCGATTCCTCGGTCCGGGCGCGACGCCAACGACCGCGGCCATTGAGGTTCAGCCTAAGATTATGGAAGCCCAGCCGAAGAATCACGACTAAAGAGGCCGATTCAGTCACCAGAATCTCAGAACAAAGGCGGTCGCGGATCATCAAAAATCCGCGACCGCCTTTGTTTTTGTCCGACGCTTTTCAGCGATTTCTGGCTACTGGAACCGCAGCCCATGAAGCTCAGCCTTCACCAGTTTGACATCTGCTTCCTTATACTTCGACGGAACGTCAAGCTTGATCGCGATGCGCATTGACTCGCCCGGCTTAAGCGGCTCAGGCCGCACGCGGGGGATCGGCTGGCCGATTTTCTGCGCGATCAGCTTGTCCTCAAGGTCATAAGCCTGGGCGACGATCTCAATTCCGGTGAGCGTGCGATCACCCTGATTACGCAACTCGGCTTGAATCGTGAACTGCACCATCCCCATCAGGTTCTGCTGCGCCATCACGTCCTGCTTGTTGGGCTTGTCAATCTCCACTTTGGATTTGTAATTTTCGAACTCCTGATTGCCCGCCCGCAGGGCGTCGGGCATCGTCGGCGATTCCGCCTGCTGCTTGAGCGTCGCGAAAATAATGAACGCCCCGGCGACGACCAGGGCGGCAATCGCCCCCAGGCCCAGGAGCAGGCGCGAGCGCTGTTGTTCTTTGGCTTTCTCTGATTCTGGTTCGAACATAAGGTGTCGGAAATCCGCAGGGTTCAACTCAGTCTCCGCTGACCATCATCCGGTTGATTTTGACGGTCGGGGCCGCGATCTTGCCCCGGAAGCGGAGATCGTTGCCAATCATTTCGATTCCGCGCAGCATCTCGCGGAAGTTGCCGGCGATGGTGACCTCTTCGACCGGGTAACTGAGCCTGCCCTGTTCAATCCACACGCCGGAAGCGCCGCGCGAGTAATCACCCGTCACCGCGTTGAAGCCGAAGCCAATCGTTTCGGTCACGTAAAACCCGTTGCCGACGGAAGCGACGATCTCTTCGGGCGAATGACGCCCGGGCGCGATGAAGAAGTTATTGATGCCGACGCCCGGCAGGCCAGACAGCCCGCGCGCGCCGTTGGCCGTCGAACGCAGGCCCAGCTTACGCGCCGTGTAGGTATTGAGCAAGTAACTCCGCAGCACCCCGTTTTCGACAATCACCGTCCGCCGCGTCGGCAGCCCCTCGCCGTCGAAAGGCCGCGAGCCGACCGCGCCGGGCAGCCTCCCGTCGTCCACAATCGTCAGCTGCTCCGAGCCGATCCGTTCGCCGGTCTGCCCGACCAGGAACGAGGCGCGGCGGAAGATGGATTCGCCACTCGCGGCCTCAAAGAGATCACCGAGCAGTTCTTCAGCCGCGCCGGATTCAAAGACAATCGGGACTTCCTGCGTCCCCACTTTGCGCCCGCCGAGTTTGCGTAGCGCTCGCCGCGCCGCTTCCCGTCCGAGTTCTTCCGGCCTGTCCAGCGCCGCCAGTGAGCGTTGAGTGTCCCCCCAGCCGGCCACCTGCATCTGATCGCCGTCACGCGCGATCGGCGAAACCGAAAGGTAGCACGTCGTGCCGCGATATTCGCCCGCAAACCCCGAGCTGTTCACCAGAGTCAGCCGACCGACCGTGGTCGCGCACGACGCGCCCTCGGAATTGGTGATGCGCGGGTCAGCGTCTCGTGCCGCGGCCTCGGCCGTGCAGGCCATTTCGATTTTGCGCCCGGTCGGGAGCAGCACGATGGATTCATCGTACAGCGCCAGATCGCCGCTATTGACTCCGCCGGCAGATAAAAGTTCCTCGCGCGAAGGCAGCACCGCCGCGTCATCAACCGAAGTCAGCCGGGCCATCTCGACCGCGCTCGTGATCAATTCATCGAGCGCCTTCGCCGAAAAATCCGAAGTCGAAGCCGAAGCCTGCCGGCCCTCATAAATCACGCGCAGTCCCAGGCCACGCGAAGCCGATTCCTCAAGCTTCTCGATTTCTCCGAGCCGCACTTCGACGGAGAAATCGGTGTTTTCAAGCGCGATTGCCTCGGCTTCAGTCGCGCCGCGCCTGACCGCTTTGCTGACGATGTCGGAGAGAAAGTGAGTTGAAATTTGTGTTGTCATCCAATAGTTCGAGGGAAACTTTCAGAGTTTGAGATTCGGGCAACTCGCTGCTTTTATTGCTTTCGATTACTGGCTGCCCTTTCTATCTTCTTAAGAAGTTTCTCGCCATCAGATTCGGGTAGCTTGTCATGAAGAAAAGCCTCTACATCGCGCAATTCAGCGGGCCGCAGGCCCGGCCCGCAACATCCACAGGAATGATATGTGAACCCGTGATTGTAGAGGATCTCAACTTTTTGCCACTGCTTCACGTCCATTTTCTTGGGAGCTTTGAAATCAAGGCCCAAGTCTGCCATCGGGCGATGACATTCGGGGCAAAGCACCTTCCGGTGTTCACCGTATTTCTGCTTATATTCTTCTCCCCCAAAACCGTTTCGCTCCTTGAAAGCCTTGCGGCAATCGAAGCACGCGTAATGCCCTTTATAATTCATGCCAGCGTAACGACACATAAAAACCTCGGATGTACGTATAACAACATCACCCTTTCGTCCCACCCACAGTCATCTCGGAAATCCTGATCGTCGGCATGCCAACTCCCACCGGCACCGACTGTCCGTTCTTGCCGCAGACGCCGACGCCCTCGTCGAGCCGCAGGTCATTGCCGACGGCTGTCACCTTCGTCAGCGCGTTCGGGCCGTTGCCGATGAGCGTGGCGCCCTTGACCGGCGCGGTGATTCTGCCGTCTTCGATCAGGTAGGCCTCGCTGGCGGTGAAAACGAATTTCCCGTTGGTGATGTCCACCTGACCGCCGCCGAAATTGACCGCGTACAGGCCGCGTTTGACCGAAGCGATGATCTCTTCGGGCGTGCTTTCGCCGCCGAGCATGAAGGTGTTCGTCATGCGCGGCATTGGCACGTGCTGATAGCTTTCACGGCGGCCGTTGCCGGTTACGCCAGCGCCCGTCAGCCGGGCGCTCAGTTTGTCCTGCAGGTAGCCGCGCAGAATCCCATTTTCGATCAGCACGGTGCTGGTCGTCGGGTTCCCCTCGTCGTCAATGTTGAGCGAGCCGCGGCGGCCCGGCAGCGTGCCGTCATCAACAACGGTGCAAAGTTCGCTCGCGACACGCTGGCCGACGAGCCCGGCAAAAGCCGAAGTGCCTTTGCGGTTGAAGTCCGATTCCAAGCCGTGACCGACGGCCTCGTGCAGCAGCACGCCGGGCCAGCCGGGGCCGAGTACCACTTCCATCGCCCCGGCGGGGGCGTCCACGGCATCGAGCAGAGAGATTGCCTGGCGCGCGGCTTCGGTGGCAAAAAACTCCGGCGATCTTTTCTGCTCGAAAAAATCCAGATTGTCGCGCCCGCCGCCGCCCGCATAGCCGCGCTGCAGATTGCCGTCGGCGTCGGCAATGCAGGTCACGTTCATGCGCACGAGCGGCTGCACGTCGCCGATCAGCATTCCGTCGGAAGTCGCGATCAAAACCAGCTTGTGTTTGTCCACGATCAGGCTCTGCACCTCGCGGATGCGCGGGTCGTAGGCGCGCGCGGTCTGCTCGGCGCGCCGGAGCAGCGCGATCCTGCGTTCCAGCGTCTCTTCAGTAAGCGCGTGCGGGACCGAATAGAGATCGTGCTTCGGACTCGCGGCGGAGACATTGACCGGGCCGGGACTGGCGTTACTGCTGGCGATATGCGCGGCGGTGAGCGCGGCTTTGCGAATCGCCTCGCGGTCAATTTCGTCGGAGTAAGCGTAGCCGGTGCGCTCGCCGGAAACGACGCGCACGCCGACGCCCTGCGCCACCGAGCGGTTGGCCGACTTGACGATCTGCTCTTCGAGGTTGAGGTTGCTCGTGACGGAATACTCGAAATAAAGGTCGGCGTAATCGCCCCCCTTCGACAACGCCACGCCGAGCAGCGCTTCGATGTCAGAAACGGCGATGCCGAATTGTTCAGAGAAGAATGCGAGAGGTGAAATCATTGTGGAATCTCTTTTCGCTGATGATCGGGGAGAGTCTGGGACCCGGGGATTATAACTGATGTCCGCCGGAAGGGGATGGGTTCCCGGCTTATTTTTCAGCGGCCTGCCCCGGGCCTTTCGCCGAGGTGAAGTGCGGCGATTCCGCCCCAGAGGTTGTGATAACGCACGTCCGAATAACCCGCGGCCCGCATCATCGCGGCCAGTTTTTTCTGATCGGGAAAGTTGCGAACCGATTCGGGCAGGTAGGTGTAGGCCCCTTCGGAGCCGGAGACCAGAGCGCCGACGCGCGGCAGGATGCGGGTGAAGTAAAACTCGAAAAGTTCGCGGAAGACCGGCACGACGGGGCGCGAAAATTCCAGCACCGCGGCGCGCCCGGCCGGCCTGAGGACGCGCAGGATTTCGGCCAGCCCGCCTTCGATATTTTCCAGATTGCGCAACCCGAATGCGACTGTCACCGCGTCAAAGCTCGCATCCCCGAACGGCAATCGCAGCGCATCGGCTTCGGCGAGCGCGAGTCCGTCGGCCCGGCGAGCGCGCGCCTTGTCGCGCGCCAGGACCAGCATCGGGTGGCAGAAATCGCACCCGATGACGCGCGCCTGCGGTTCCAGTACGAGCGCCAGATCGCCGGTGCCGCAGCATAAATCCAGAGCGACGGCGTCCGGTCGTGACAGCACGTCGCGCAGCTTTTCAGCCGTGAATCGCCGCCACCGCTTGTCCACACTGGCCGAGAGCAGATGATTGAGCCGGTCGTAGCTCGGCGCGATCTCCGCAAACATTTCGCGGACGTGCCGGCCCTTGCCCGGCACGTTCATTTCGGCGTTCGGCAATATTTCCTGGCGCGACGGCATTGCTATGGGTTTGAAGTCTGGGCTTTCGACTGCTCGCCCGTCCGGCCCAGCACCACGACCGTCAGCGCGTTGGCGTCGAGCAACCGCCTGGCGACGCGCTGCAAATCGGCGGTCGTGACGGCAGTGACGCGCCCCGAGAAAGTGAGCGCATGATTGCGCGGCAGCGCGGAGGTTTCGATTTCGCGCAACTGATCTTCAATCGGGCGGGCTGCATACTCGGCATTCAGGCCGTCTCGGGCGGCGGCCAGTTCCTCGGCGGTGAACGGGGCCGTAGCGAGCGCCGCAAAGCTTTCGGTCGCCTTCCTTGAAAATTCCGGCGCGCGGTCGGCGTTCACTGAAGCCGCAATGTAGAACGGGCCGGCCAGCGCGTGCGGCACGGCTCTCACTGAAACACCCCCTGCCGGAAGGTCGCCGTTGTCTTTCCTGAGCCGCGCTTCCAGCACGCGGGCGAGCAGGGCCGTCGCGATAAAGTCGGGGTCAGCCTGCCTGACGCCGATCACCCCACCGCGGAACTCGACCGTGGACATTTCAGGCGCCTCGACCCTGACCAGCTTCAGGGTTGTCACGCGTTGCGGCTGGCGGAAAGTCATCGGCACGATGGCGCCCTTGACCCAGCCGCCGAAGAAGGCCCTGAAAACGCTGAGGGCGCGTTCCTGATTAACGTCGCCCGTGACCACGGCCACCGCGTTGTTCGCCAGGTAAAACCGCCGGTAGAAATCGTGAACGTCGGCCCAGACGATGCTGGCGACAGATTTCTCCGTCCCGTCAACGTTGTGCCCGTAAGGGTGGTCGCCGTAGATTTCGGAGAGGAATTTTGCATCGGCGCGTTCGGCCGGATTCGGCGCGCTCCCCTGTCTGAGTTTTTCCAGCTGCGCCTGCTGCGCGCGCTTGAAGGCGTCCTGACGGACGTTTTCGACCACCAGCAGGCGCCCGATGATCTCCATCACCGTGGCGAAATTGCCCGTCGGCGAATCAATCCGAAACCAGGTGTGATCCGGCGTCACGCCCCATTCGATCTTCGCCTGCAGCGATTCCAGCTCGCCGACCAGGTTCGGGTTCGCCGCGAGCAGCGATTCCTGCGTCAGTTTCGCGAGACCCGCCTTGTAGACGAGGTCGAACATCGCGCCGCTGCGGACGACCAGATCGCAGCGCAGACGCCCGTCACCGGCCCGCGCCAGTGAGACGACCTGCATCCCGTTGAGCAGCGCGTCACGCTTCACGCCGCTGAACGGGGTCGGGGGCGCGGGCGCAATGACTTCGGACTGGACATCCTTCTTTTTCTTCGAGTCATTTTGTGCCAGCGCTGGTATCGCGCAAATGCTCACGAGCGCAACGACCAGGCAGAAAGTAATGGTGTATTTCAGGGACTTCATAAACTTCGCAATGTTGCACGGGCAGTTGACGAATGTCGGAGATCAGAACTGATGTGACAGTGTAGCTTTCAGGGATTGGACGGGTCAACTTGTCGGCAGTGCGAAAGAGCGGTGCCGCGGGCGTAAGCGAAGGGAGGCGAAGATGCCCGGCTCATGCCCGCGGTGCCGTAATGATCAGTTCGCTCGGGCCTGCTCGGGCGTGCAAAACTTGTCGAAAGCGGTCTTCAGTTCCCGCGCGATCTCCGTCGCATCGCGGCCCTCGATCTGCCTCCGCTCCAGCATATAGACCAGCTCGCCATTTCGCAGCAGTCCGATGGACGGCGATGACGGCGCGTAGCCTTTGAAGTAGCTGCGCGCGCGCTCGGTCGCTTCAATGTCGGCGCCGGCGAAAACGGTGATCGCGTTATCCGGTTTGACCGGGTGATTGAGCGCCAGAGCCACGCCGGGCCGGGCCTTGCCCGCCGCGCAGCCGCACACCGAATTGACCACGATCATGAGTGTCCCCGGAGTGTTCTTCACGGCCTCGTCCACTTCTTCGGGCCGGCGTGTTTCTTTGACCCCGATGCGAGTCAGGTCTTCGCGCATCGGCTTAATCAACAGTTCAGAATAAGGCATAGTTGTGATTCTCCTCTTCAAAACAATATTCAGTTAACGCACTCTCCACAATGATTCCTGCCTGAGATAGTATCCGCCGGGCGCACTCATTCAGCAAGCGGCACCCCGGAGCATCAATCAGGCAGGCCATTGCCGGAGGCTGAAATGCAGATCAAAAAGTCACCCGGAATTATAGTGATGGCGATACGACAATTTGAGGCAGCTGGATAACAGCTTCCTGCCTTCAAAATTCCGCTTGCCCCATCCATCAGGTTACTGTACTTTACGGGCGGCCATCCCGCCCCACGACATTTTCGAATCCATTTCTGTTCAAATCGGAGGAAGCCATGAGGAATTTCACCATATGTGCGGTTTGCGTCGCAGCTTCAGTATTACTGTTGACAGGTGTGGCTCAGGCCCAGCAGCGTGATGGCGCCGGGCGAAAAAAAGTCCCGCAATTAAGCACGGATGATCTGGAATCGGGTAAAACTGCTGACAAGAATCCGGCGACCGGCAGTCAGGCCGCCCCCGAAAGCGATGATCCATCCAGAAGTCTTGAATACCTGGAGCGCGGGAGCGCTTTCTATCTCAAGCGCGATTTCAAAAACGCCATTATCTGGTATCAGAAAGCTCTTGAGCTGGAGAAGAAGAATCAGATTCTGGATCAGACACTGTGGAGGGTGCTTGTAGATAACCTGGGGATGTCTTACGGGATCACTGGAAAGCTGAAAGAAGCAAAAGCAGTGTTTGAGTATGGTCTTTCAAAAGACCCTTCCTACCCGATGTTCCATTACAACCTCGCCTGCACTTTCGCTGAAATGGGTGACGTTGATCAGGCAGTCGTCAGCCTGAGAAAGGCTTTCGAGTACAAGGAAAATATGATTCCCGGGGAACATATTCCCAATCCCCGAAATGACTCTTCATTCAAACGATTCCTCGACAACGAAAAGTTCCTCAAACTCCTGGAGGAGATCGGGCTCTGACCAAAAGTCATTCCGAAGGATTTCCACCATATCAAAACAGGAATTAACGGCAGGCCGCTCGTGCCTGCCATTTCTGTTTAATCGTGAGTCCCTCCCGGTCGGGATGAACGACGGCTCGGACGGGAGCGTGAGGCTCAGCGTTGAAGAGTAAATTCCTCCCGCGGCAGCCAGAACATCTGACCGAATCCGCCAATAAATCGCGCCTGCCTCAGTTCAATTTTGAAGAGCGTGAAATCCCCCAGCTGGAAATTCTGCCGCGCTTCGGGAAAGCGCTCCAGATACCTTTGCTGTGCTTCGTCAAGTTCGCCCTCAGCGACGGGCACAGCCAGGCCCATCAGCGTCAGCCGTGCACCAGCCTGCGGGTCGTTCGTTGCGGCGGAATCCTGAATGAACAGGCTCACGCGCGGGTCGGCGCGCACGTTGCGCGTGTGTTCGGCCAGATCACTGACGAGGATTATCGGCTCGCCGGATGCCGACAGCGCGTATGGAGTGACTGAGCCGAACGGCCATCCGTCGAATTTGCGCGAGAGCGTGCAAAGGACGCCTTGCCTTTCGGCATTCATTAACATGCGTACTGAAGCCGTGTGGTCACTGTTGCTCATACTCACCTCCCGGCCCTGGATAGTATCACGGCCTGAATCAATGGTCATTGGGCCGGCCGGAGTTTCATTTTACGACCCGCCAGGAGAGGTTGCGATGACCCTGTCACTGGCCCTGGACGGCGCTGAAACCATTGCTTCCCGAACCTGGTTTTCGGCCCCGGCGGGGCTTTCAAACATCCCGCTTGAAACCTGAATCGGATGGCGTAAAATAGCCTCGTTCGTGTGATCGCCCCCTTGCCTGACGTCCTTTCCTCTAAGGCTTTCCGGCCCCTTCGGCCGGCAGGTGTTTAGTGGGAATTGAATTTTTCGTGGGGACGCATGACAGCAATCGCCTTCCAATTCAGCGCTTGTCTGCGGATGAAAGATGTCTGACCTCTATCGAACGCTGGGCGTGAGCCGGAACGCCAGCGCCAACGAAATCAAATCCGCCTACCGCCGCCTGGCGCGCAGGTATCATCCTGACCTGAATTCGGCTGATTCTGCCGCGCGCGAGTTTGCCAGGATCACTGAAGCCTATCAGACGCTGATTGACCCGCAGAAACGCGCTTATTATGACCGAACCGGCACGAATCTCTCTTCGTCGAGTTCACGCCACGCGGCCAGCGCCGCGGCGCGAGTTCGCGCGGCCCGGCGCGCCCATGATAAGGCCCGTATTGACCGCATAGTTAATGAGTTGCTGGAGCGTGAGCGAGAGGCGACGCGCTCGCGGGGGCTGGTCGTCTTCACCGTCATCCCCTTATTCCTTTCGACGCTGATAGCGGCTTGGCTCAAGCCCAAGATTTTTGAGGACGCCAACCTTTACTGGCGGCTCGCGATGATCGCGATGTTTCTGGTCGGCGTCTGGCACTTGGGTCGAAACCTGAAACGCCTGCTCGATCAGTATACCTACCGCCCGGTACTCATCTCGCTGATGCGCTACAACAAGCCTGCCGAGCCCCACCCCCGCAGCTTCGTCTGTGCGGTCTTCGGCGGCGTGTACCTGCTGGCGCTTGGCTTGGGGATGCTGATCGGCTCGCTGACCGAGGATCATAGCAAAAGTGGGCTGGGGAGTTCCGGCGAAAACCTTTTCTTCAGCGTACTCTTTTACCCGCCCATCGTCGTCCTGATCGTGGATATTGTGTATCTGATCAATCAGCGATTTGACGAATGGTGAAACCCAATGGTCAGTATCCGGCGAATGGTGACTTTCTCCGCGCCCGCCGCGTTTCAGCCCCCACATTCTTTTTACTTTCCACTTTTTACTTTTTACTGTCTACCTCCTACTGCTCCCCTCTGACCTGTGAGATTTCCGACATCCAGCCGCGCAGCCGTTCGCTGCGAGTGACCTGCCAGACCACGCTGCCGAAAGGCAGGCATCAGTTGAAGTTCACCGACGAGTTCGCCGGGATCGAGCGGCTCGGTGAGCGCGTTTATTCGCTCAGAGCGAGCGACTCAAACGGCCATGCCTTGTCGCCCGAAATCCAGGGACTCGGCGTTTATTTCCTCAACCTGACAGACCGCGAGCAGCGCGTCACAATCAGTTATGAATTGCGCCTGGCGCGCGCACTCGATCCGGGCGGGTATCCGCTGGTTTCGGGGCTCGGCGCTGAGCAGGGCTTTCTGCTGCTCGATGATCTGCTGCCGCGCGTGTCCCTGGCCGAAGCAAACGGTTCCGGTGAGAAAGCCGACCGCGTCAGCCTGAAAATCACAGCCCCTCCCGATTGGCGGGTCGCCACCACGGAACAGCAGCGCGGCGGGTCTTATGAAATCCCCGACCCGGCGCGGGCCGTCTTTTTCCTGGGCCGGCTGCGCGAACAGACCTTGAATGTCAGCGGCAGGCAGCTGCGGGTGGCCATCGCCGGCGAGTGGAGTTTCACCGACGATCAGGTGACGCGGCTGGTCGAAGGTATCGCGCGCGAGCAGTCAGTTTTCATGGGCGGGTTGAACCCGGGCGAAGGCGATGAGCGTTTTCTGGTGACGCTCGCGCCGTACCCGATCCCGCTGACCGGGCTGCGGTCGAGCGCGCTCACGCGGCATCACACCGTCGTGATGATGCTCAACGCCAACGACAACCCGGCGCGCACCTTCGCCCATTATTCGCGCCACCTCGCGCACGAGATGTTTCATTACTACCTGCCCGGCACCTTCAACGTGCGCGAAAACTTCGACTGGTTCTGGGAAGGCTTCACGCGCTACGTGGCGATCGTGACCTTGCAGCGGCTGAAGCTGATCAGCCTGCGCGAGTATCTGGACGCGCTCCATGAAGAATACGAAGCTTACGCCTTCAACCCGGCACGCGCGAAGTTGTCACTGGTCGCGGCCTCGCCCGAAAAGTTTGCAAACCTGGCGAATTACGAATTGGTCTACCGCAAAGGCATGCTGGTCGCGGGCCTCTACGATCTGGAATTGCGCTGGCAGAGTGACGGGAAGAGGAATGTGATGGATGTGATCCGCGAGCTTTATCAGAAGTACGCCCGGCGCGGTGTCGAAACCGGGAACCGCGAAGTCATCGCCGAATTACGCCGGGCCGGGAACTTCGACCGCTTCATCAGCGACAACATCGAGGGCACGCGCGAGATTGATCTGGCGACAACGCTCAGGCCTTACGGCCTCGTGATCGAGCGCACCGCCACCGGGTCGGGCCGCCCGCGCATTGCCGTCGCGCCAAAATTGTCAGCCAGGCAGCGGGCACTGATTGCTCAACTGGGTAATAACGGCAGTTAGCCCCTTGCAGGTTGACCAAACAGCATGAGTACCGACCACCCCGGGAAAATGAGGATCAGCAGGGAACAAGACCGGCCCTCGTCTTTGCACTTAATCTCCTGGAATGTAGCAGGCAGGGTTGGATGTCTGGATAAACAAATCGCAGCACTGACTCAATATAAACCTGATGTAATAGCCCTCCAGGAAGTCAGGAGCAAAACAGCACGACCTCTGCGCGAGGGACTTGACCGCATCGGCTTGGGGCACTGCATAGATAGTTTTGATCTCGTACCCGATCCGAGCCTTCTGAAAGGCCCTCGTCAGTATGGAGAGTTGATCGCCAGCCGCTGGCCTTTACAATCTCTCCCACCTTCAGGTTTCCCTGTCCCTTGGACAGAGCGTGTGCTTTCAGCTTTGATTGACAGCCCTTGGGGATGTATCGAAATTCACACTACTCATATCCCACCCGGCTCAAGTAATGGCTGGATGAAAATTGAAATGCTGGAAGGCATTTTCACACGCCTTGCCTGTGATAGTAAGCACCCGCGCATCCTGTGCGGTGATTTCAACACGCCACAAAAAGAGCTGCCTGATGGATATATCGTGACGTGGGGCCAATCCATACTTTCGAATGGAGAGATCGCAGGTAAAAGAAGGTGGCGTGGTTCTGCTGGCCGGGCAGGGACAGACGCTCGATGGGATAGCGGGGAACGCAGCGTACTTGAAGGGCTATCGAAGTTTGATCTTTCTGATGTATACCGCTCTTTGAACGGCTACGAGGTCGAAGAATTCAGTCACTACGTACATGGGAAACAAGGGCGGCGTTTCGATCACATCTTTGCCTCAGGCTCACTTAATGCAGTGCGTTGTGGATATTTGCACTTTTTGCGAGAGGAGGGGCTGAGTGACCATTCTGCGATTGAGGCTCTTTTTGAACCAAGTCGGCGCGCCAGTTGATCCTGCTCGCTGGATTGACAACCCATCAGGCTTCGGCCTCCGCCAGTTTCTCAGCCCGTCTGGTCGCGTCGTGCAGGATCAGCCAGCCGGTCGGGGCCGCGACCAAAATCATTCCAATGACCGAAATGACGTTGATCGCCCGGTGCCAGACCACCAAGTCGAGGATCAGCGCGAAGAAAATCTGCGAGAGGATGACGACCGAAACGCGCGCCGCGTGCCCCCGGGCAAAAGCCATCGTCATCCCGAACTGCCCGAGTACCCCGGTGAGTCCGGTCATAAACAAAAACACGAGCGCCTTCATGCCGTCCGGCTGCCTGCCCTCGCTCATCACGCCCGTCGCCAGCAGGAAGCCGGCCGTGGTCAGGCTGGAGACCCCCGAAAAGTGCGTCACCACGGCGCGCGGGTCAACGCTCTGAAGGCGGTTCAGCCCGATCATCGCAATCGAAGTCCCCAGTGCGCCTTCGAGCGCCATCAGGCAGGCAAACCAGCCGCTCTGAAAATGCGGCTGCTGGATCAGTACGATCCCGAAGATTCCCATCAGGACGGCCATGACGGTTGAGGCGTGCGGCTTCTGATCGAAAACCGCCCAGAGCAGCAGCGTCACGAAGATCGGTGAAGTGTTGGAAAGCGTCAGCGCGTCGGAAATGGGCAGGTGCGTCAGCGCGTAAAAATTGCCGAGCAACCCGGCGCTGCCCGCGAGGCTCCTGACCCACAGGGTTCCCGGCTTCCAGAAGACCAGTTTGACGCCCGAAGCTTTGGTGACCACATAGGCGATCAGAAAAGCTACCGCCGTGCGGGCGAGCGCGACCCATTGCCACGAGCAGTATTCGCCCGCCAGATGGCCGAACGCGCCCATCCCGGCAAACGCGAGCGAACCCCAGAGCATGTGCAGATACGGCGCACGGCCGTGCGCTTCAGCTTGCATCCCGCCCCGACTCCGCTTCCAGCGCCGGCTCCATCAAAGACCACCGCTCGCCCTCGACCATCGGCCCGGTTCGCTCGAAGATCGCCTGCAACCGCGGGTCGTTGATCAGTTTCTTCCAGCGCACGTCGAAATCCGCGAGCGAATCGAACTCCCACAGCTCCATATACTCGCCCACCTCGCCGACAGCAGTTCGCCAGATGCTTTTGAATGACAGGCCGTGTTCACGAATGAGGGGCAGGATTTCCGCGTCAAAGATGCGCTCGAACTGCGGCATGTGGTGAGCGCGCAACCGATAAGTAATCCTCAGCAAAACCATCAGGCAGGGAGTCCTTTCTGAATCACCTGCTCCATCACCTCAGCAAAAGTATCAACCTCGCGCAATGTCGTATAAACGTTCGGCGTCACGCGCAGGCCGTTGACCGCGGGATGAATGATGGGTGTGACGATGATGCGGTGTGAGTTGAAGAGGTACTCGACGAGCTTTGCCACATCAACGCCTTCGATACTGATGTTCGCGAGCCCGCACGACTGCTGCGGGTCGTAGCTGGTCAGGATCTTCACGCCCTTCATCCCGTCGAGCCGCTTCGCCCAGCGGTGGAAGAGGAAACGCAGCCGCGCCGCCTTGCGCTCCGCCCCGATGCCTTCGTGAAAGGTGAGCGCCTCGCCGATGGCTAAGAAGTTTGCCTCGGGGTGCGTGCCGATGGCCTCGAACTTGCGGATGTCGTTGTCCTGTTTCTCTTCCGCGGCCATCAGCGGCCAGAGGTCTTTGATCCTGTTTTTGCGGACGAACAGGAAGCCCGTGCCGAACGGCGCGAGCAGCCATTTGTGCAGGCTCGTGCCGTAATAATCGCAATCGAGTTCCGCGTGTTTATAGGGGAAGTGGGCGAAGGCATGCGCGCCGTCAACAATCGCCTCGATGCCGCGCTCGCGGGCCATCCGGCAGATGCGGCTGACGGGAAAGATCTGCCCGGTCAGGTTCGTGATGTGGCAGAAGTGAATGACTCTGGTCTTCGGCGTGATCGCCCTTTCAAACAGGCTGGCCAGCTGATCGAGCGATTCCGGCGGGTTTGGGAATGGAATCTTTCTGACCACGATGCCGTCGCGCCGTTCGCGCTGCCGCCAGGTCGTGAGCATGCGCGGATAGTCCTGCTCGGTCGTCAGCACCTCGTCGCCGGGTTTGAGCGTGAGCCCGAGCTGGCAGATTTCGAGAGCCTCGCTCGCGTTGCGCGTGATCGCCATCTCTTCCGGGTCGCAGCCGAACACGGCCGCGAGCCGCTTCCGCACGCCTTCCTTCTGCGGCTCCAGAATCCGCCACATCGTGTAGACCGGGGCCTGATTGGAATACTCCAGATACCGCCGCATCGCTTCCTGCACGATGCGGGGGCTCGGGCTGACGCCGCCGTTGTTCAGGTTAATCAGCGTGCGGTCAACGGTGAAGGCCTGCTGCACCTGGAACCAGAAGTCTTCGTCCGTCGCGACTTCTTCCGGAGTGCGCCCGCCGACAAAGCGCGTCGCCGCAATCGCGCTCTCAATCCCCTTTTCATTGAAGCTGGCCGCGGCGATGCCCGCGGCGCCTGCGCTTTTCAGGAATGATCGTCTGGTGAACATGGTCTGCCTCCCGGAGTGGGTTCTGGATATTTGTTGGAAATCAGGTTTGTTCATCGCCCGGTTGATTTCCAGCCTGCTGGCGCAAGCCTATCTGGAAACAGGACGGCAGGCAATACTTCTTTGAAGCTCACAGGCCTTTCAAATTTCCGTGAGGGAGGCACGGGATAAAAAGTGCAGCCCGGCCTTTTCACACTTTTCCTGCTTTGAAAAGCGGGCGGCAAAAGTAAAGTGGCGCATCCGGCAGGCCCCCTGATCAAAGCGAATGGCAGCTGTCGGATGCGCCGGCAGGCGAATCAGTAATGGTTGTTATTCACGCCAGTGGCAACACATTCATCCCCCGGATTTATTTTACTGACCCGATCCGCATTCCGTAGAACGAACGCCAGACGAAGAACAGCGAGATGAGGAAGAAGACCGCGGCCAGCGTGTTGGTCAGCCCTGAGCCCTGCGATTTTGTCAGGCTGACGGCCAGCTCTACGGCCAGCAATCCGAAGAGCGTCGTGAACTTGATCACCGGGTTCATGGCCACCGACGACGTGTCCTTGAACGGGTCGCCGACGGTGTCGCCGACCACGGTCGCGTCGTGCAGGGCAGTCCCCTTCTGCTTCAATTCAACTTCGACGACCTTCTTCGCGTTGTCCCAGGCGCCGCCGGCATTCGCCATAAAGATCGCCTGATACAGGCCGAAGATCGCAATCGAAATCAGGTAGCCGATGAAGAAGTACGGCTCGAGGAAGGCGAAGGCGAGCGACGAGAAGAAGACAGTCAGGAAGATATTGAACATGCCCTTCTGCGCGTACTGCGTACAAATCTCCACGACCTTCTTGCTGTCTTCCACCGACGCTTTCTCGACGCCTTCGAGCCTGATGTTGGCCTTGATGAATTCGACCGCGCGGTAAGCGCCGGTCGTCACGGCCTGGGTTGACGCGCCGGTGAACCAGTAGATGATCGCGCCGCCCGTGATCAGCCCCAGCACGAACGGGGCGTGCATAATCGAAAGGTTCTTCAGGTATTCGTCCTTCAGCCCCTCGGTCAGCACCATGATGATCGAGAAGATCATCGTCGTCGCGCCCACCACGGCCGTCCCGATCAGCACGGGCTTGGCCGTCGCCTTGAAGGTATTGCCCGCGCCGTCGTTCTCTTCCAGCAGGTGCTTGGCGCGGTCGAAGTTGACGAGCATGTTATGGTCACGCTTCACGTCCGCTTCGACGTTGGGGACCTGCTCGATCAGCGACAGCTCGTAAACCGATTGCGCGTTGTCGGTCACCGGGCCGTAAGAGTCAACGGCGATGGTCACCGGCCCCATCCCGAGGAAGCCGAACGCCACCAGGCCGAAGGCGAAGACCGCCGGGGCGGCCATCAGTGCGCTCAGTCCCTTGCCGGCGAAGAGAACGTCCGGCGCGCCGAAGAGGTATGCAATTGACATCAGGATGACGATACTCACGCCGAGCCAGTAGCCGGAGAAGTTGCCGGCGACCAGCCCTGACAGGATGTTGAGTGATGCGCCGCCCTCCTTCGATGACGTGACCACTTCCTTAACGTGTCGCGATTCGGTCGAAGTGAAGACCTTGACCAGTTCGGGAATGATCGCGCCCGCCGCCGTTCCGCAGGAGATGATGCTCGACAGCTTCCACCACAGCGAACCGTCCCCGAGCGTCGGAATCATCAGGTACGACACAATGAAAGTCAGCACGATTGAGACGACCGAAGTGATAATGACCAGCCGGGTGAGCGGCGTTTCGAAATTCATCCGCTCGGCCTTGCCGTAGGTCGCTTTCGTCAGCCCCTCGTTGATGAAGTAAGACCCGGCGGAGGCGATCACCATCATAATGCGCATCACGAAAATCCAGACCAGCAGCTGAACCTGCACCGCCTCGAAGCCGGGGCCCGCCGTGTTCGCATTGACCGCCAGCAGGATGAACGAGATCAGCGCCACGCCCGTCACGCCGTAGGTTTCAAAACCGTCCGCCGAAGGCCCGACCGAATCGCCGGCGTTATCGCCCGTGCAATCCGCGATCACGCCCGGGTTGCGCGCGTCGTCTTCCTTGATCTTGAAGACGATCTTCATCAGGTCAGAGCCGATGTCGGCGATCTTGGTGAAGATGCCGCCCGCGATGCGCAGCGCCGCCGCGCCGAGCGATTCGCCAATCGCGAACCCGATAAAACAGGGGCCCGCGTAATCGCCCGGGATGAAGAGCAGGATGCAGAGCATGATCAGCAGCTCGACGCTGATCAGCATCATGCCGATGCTCATCCCGGCCTTGAGCGGAATCGCGTAGATCGGGTACGGCCTGCCTTCCAGCGCGGCAAACGCCGTCCGCGAGTTGGCAAACGTGTTAACGCGGATGCCGAACCACGCGACGCCGTAACTGCCGCCGATGCCGACCAGACTGAAGACCAGAATGATGGCGACCTTGTATAAAGGGAAGCCGACCAGAAAGCCGAAGTACAGCACGATGATGACGGCAATGAAGGCTTCGAGAATGAGGATGAATTTGCCCTGCGTGATCAGGTAGGTTTTGCAGGTCTCATAAATCAGCTCTGAAATCTCGAGCATTGACTGATGCACCGCGAGATTCCTGAGCTGTGTATAAATGATCAGCCCGAAAACCATCCCCAATGCCGAGACGAGCAGCCCGATCATCAGCAGCGAGCGCCCGTTGACGCCCAGAAACTGGACCTGCGACAGGTCGGGCAGCTTGAGATTTGCCTCGCCGCCCGGCTGGTGCGCCTGGGCCAGTGCGGCGGACGTATTGATGGACACGATGGCAATGCCGGCTGCGAGTGCGAGCGCGTAACGGCAGACCCGCAGGGCAATGCCTGAAATGAGTGGCAGCATAGTCTGTTTTCCCTCTTTGAAATTGATGATTCTGGAAAAAACCTGAACAAAGGAAGGCGGATTATAGACGAAGGCCCAAATGATGGGAAGCGACTGAAGGCATTAAAGTTCGGCCTTCGGAGGGTCTGCCCGACTACTTCTCAATCAGCACCACACGAGGCTGAAGCGTCTGATTTTCCGGTCTGTATTCGGCCAGCGCGAACAATTGACGGCGTTCATCAAGCAGCTTCACCTGAGTCCCCGCAGGCCAGTTGCCGTTGAATCGAATCGCGTTCCCATGTTCAGCCTTCACAACATCGGCAGCATTGAGGATTACTTCAGGCATCGCCAGAGCCTCGGCCATCTGAATGATCAGCTGCTCAGCCGCGCCGGCTTCCGCCAGTTCGGCCAGTCGTTCAGGCGTCACGGCCTGACTGATATTGCATTGCCCGGCGCGCGTGCGGCGCAGGCGCACGAGGTGCGCGCCGATGCCGAGATGTTTGCCGATGTCTTCGGCGAGCGTGCGGATGTAGGTGCCGGAGGAGCAGACTACGCGAAACTCGATATCACGTGTGAGGTCTGAAGCCCCCTCCGTTTCACCGACAAGCTCAAGCTCACTGATTTCGACTTCGACCGCCTGCCGTTCAATCTCCTCTCCGCGTCGCGCCATCTCATAAAGCTTCACGCCGCCAACTTTCTTTGCGGAATACATCGGCGGCGTTTGCAGAATCCGCCCGCGAAAGTGCGCGAGAGCTTCCGCCACCTGCTTTTTACCGATGTGTCGCGCATCAGCCGCAGGCGCGAGCGGTGTCCCGGTCAAGTCACCCGTGTCGGTCGCATAACCGAACCGCACCGTCGCCACGTACTCCTTGTCATCACCCGTCAGGAACTGCACGAGTCGCGTGGCGCGATTGAGGCAGACGACCAGCACCCCGGTCGCGAATGGATCGAGCGTGCCGGTGTGCCCGACGCGGCGCGTTTTCATAATCTTCCGCACCCGCGCCACGACATCGTGCGAAGTCCAGCCCTCAGGCTTGTCAATGATCAGCAGGCCGTCGGCAGCAGGAGTTGGAAGCTGAGGTCTGAGGGCTGTGGATCTCGGATTCTGTTCGTTACGGTTCATTCACTCGCTCTTTCGTATGCACCCGCACGCCGGCGCGCCAGCTGGCATTCAGGCCGATCCGGAAAGTTTCGACTTCCGGCGAGATGCATCGGGCAACCGTGCTGAAAGTCCGGTGAAAGCGCAGGCGCGGCGCGACCAGATAGAGCAAAGGTGACTGGTCTGCCAGCGTGATCCCCGGAAACAATCCGCGCCGCGTAAATTCACCGCGCACTCTGGCCTGCTCGACGCGCAGCCAGTAATCCAGCCCCTGCATCGGCAGGTTCACGTCCTCGGCGGCTTTGATTTCAATCACGACCAGCCGGCCCTCGTGGTTTGCGGCCAGCAGGTCAATGACCGACCTTTCGTCGGCGCGCCAGGTTGGAATCTGCGAGTAAACGAAGCGCGGATCAAGCGCCGCGTCCAGCGCGCGAATGTTCTGCCGCAGGATTGATTCCAGCCACGCTTCGGCGCGCAGGCGATAAAACGGGTGGTGACGATCAGCCGCCACGGCTGATCGATACGCGATGATCTGCTGCACCAGCGCCCCCAGTTCGCCGATGTTCGTTTCAGTCAGCGTTTTCACCGGAGGGAACAGTCGCCCGGCAGTCCGCCGCCCGGTATGCAGCTCACCGGGGATACCGAATTTCGGGCGCGGAATCGTCGAGCAGTGAGTGACTCGGACGAATTCGAGGCCGTGAATCGAATAACTCTCGGCGTCCTGCGCCGCGTGATGGCGCGCCTCAATCTGTTCGGGGGCCAGACTCAGAATGCGCTCGCGCCAGACGCTGTGGTTATTCGCGCCATCCGGCCAGCGCAATTCGCGCGGGTGATCGTTCAGCAGCTCGGCCTGAGTCATCGGGCGCACCGCGGTCAGTTCCTCGCGGTCTTCGTCAACCTCAAGACATTCGACCTTCGCGCCGAGGTGGGCCGTCTCAATCAGCGTCAGCCTTTCGAGCGTGGTCTGCGAATGATCGCGCGGCACGCACAGCCACAGCCGCTTTGCGCGCTTTCTTCCTTCCCGCTTCTCATTGAAGCCGGCCAGCCAGACGAGTCCCGCCGTCAGCACGCCGTCTATTTCCGCCTGAACTCCGCAATCGTTCACGCCGATGGCCAGCACGATTTCGCCGCGGAGATCAACGACCAGCCGCGCATACTGCACCGGCAACGAATGCGCGCGGTTACCGGCGGTGTTGACCCGCTCGACGCGCGCGCCGCCGAAATGAGCGGGGATCAGCTGCGCGAGCAGGCCGCCGTAACGGCTGCGGCGTTCGGCGGCGGGCAGGTCGCGCTCCTGCTGCTTTGCGCGCCAGCGCTCGGGATCGCGCAACGTCAGAGTCACCGTCTCTTTCGCCAGACCGCGCGACGCCCTGAATCTGATTTCGGCTTCGGCAATTTCATAGGCCGTCACGCGCCAGCTCTGCGAACGTTCTTCATCCCACCATGCAAAAATCAGCTTGCCCCATTCGACAGCGAATTCGCAGCTGCCCGGCTGCAATCCGGCAATGACTTCGTCATTCGCGAGCATCTGCCAGTCCCGACTTTTCAGCAGGGCGAGTTCGATCTCGTACTTCGCGCTCGCGGCAGTTTCGTTGTCAGTGACCGGGATCATCGGGTGAGTGAGGGATTCTCCTGGTCCCGCCGGGGCAGCTGCCAGGGCGCGCGCAGGCGTTTGTATTCGGCTTCAGGCAACTGAACGAGCAGCGGCTTTGCCGCCGGGTCGAGCCAGCGCATCAACTCTTCCATCCTTGCGCTCTCCATCGCCGTGCATCCGGCGGTCCCGCTCCCAGCCTGCCGCCAGATGTGCAGGAAGATGCACGAGCCGCCGCCTCTGGTAATCGGCGCGGCGTTATGATCCACGACTACGCCCCAGCGGTAAAGTTCATCCTGTCGGCGCATCTGCTCGGAGCTTTTCCAGTCAGGCGCGACGACGATTTTGCGGTCAAGGATGGTGTTGTAATGCTCCGATTTCACGTCGTCCACGCATTCGATAGTACCAGTCAGGTGCGTGTACGGGAGTTTGATCAATCCGGCCTCTCCGGGGGCGGTGTATCCGAACGCACTGCTCAGACGAAAGATTCCGGCGGGAGCTTTGCCGTCGCCTTCCTTTTTTATCGGGCCGTTGCCCGGTTGCGTTTCGTGTAATCCTGCCCCCCAGGCCATTCCTTTTTTGCCGACGACAATCGGAATGCTCCCGCCCGACTGCAGCCAGTCTTCTTTCGTGCTGCCGCGTTCATAGTGCCAGAGTTTCCCGTCAACCGCGTCCCAGTCGGGCGTGATGACCAGCACGAGCTGGCGCGATTCGGCCAGCGGCGGTGTGGGATGGTGTTGTTTGTCTGTTCCGCCTGCAGGCATCCGGGATTTCCACTCTCCGAAGGACGGCGCCGCGGCGACGATCAGCAACAGGCCGCCGAGCAACAGCAGATGAATGACTCGCATTGTTGATTCTCCGCCTGAGATCGTATAACTCTTCGCGCTCCGTCGACAATGGCTGCGCGGGCCACGGCCCATGCTATAATCTCGCGCTTCAAACGGCGATCATTTATCCAATCAGGGAGAGAACGTCTGTGAAAGAAGGTTGGGAAGCAGTTATCGGCCTCGAAGTTCACGCCCAGTTACTGACCGCGTCGAAAATCTTTTGTGCGTGTTCGGCGGCCTTCGGCGATGAGCCGAATGCGAACACGTGCCCGGTGTGTCTGGGGCTGCCCGGTGCGCTGCCGGTACTCAATCGGCAGGCGGTCGAGCTGGCGGCCCGCGCGGCGCTGGCGCTGAACCTGAAGATCAACAATGAATCCATCTTCGCGCGGAAAAATTACTTCTACCCCGACCTGCCGAAGGGCTACCAGATTTCGCAGTACGACCGACCGTTCTCGGAACACGGTCACGTCGAGCTGCTGACCGGCGAGCGCGACGAAGCGGGCCGCCCCGGCGAGTGGAAGGTCAAACGCATCGGCATCACGCGCATGCACATGGAAGAGGACGCGGGCAAATCGCTGCACGAGGGCGTGGCCGACCCCGGCAAGTCTTACGTCAACCTCAACCGCAGCGGCACGCCGCTCGCCGAAATCGTCAGCGAGCCGGATTTCCGTTCGAGCTGGGAGGCTTACGATTACCTGACTTACCTGCGCCGCACGCTGCAATACATCGGGGCGTGTGACGGCAACATGGAGGAAGGCAGCCTGCGCTGCGACGCGAACGTTTCGGTGCGCCGCCTGGGCGACCCGAAGCTCGGCACGCGCACCGAACTCAAGAACATCAACTCGATGCGCTTTCTGCAGCGCGCGATTGATTACGAGATTGACCGGCAGATCGCCGTCATCGAAGAGGGCGGCACGATCGTGCAGGAGACGCGCCTCTGGAATGAGCGCGAAGGCAAAACTTACACGATGCGGTCGAAGGAGAACGCGCACGATTACCGCTACTTCCCCGAACCCGACCTGCCGCCGCTCGAAGTCAGCGCGGCCTGGGTCGAAAGCGTCCGCGCTTCACTGCCCGAACTGCCCGAGGCCAGACGGCAGCGGTTTATCAGTGAGTACGGATTGTCTTTCGACGACGCGGGCGTGCTGATCACGCAGCGCGAACTCGCGGATTATTACGAAGCCGCAGCCAGGGCCGCGAACAATCCGAAGGCCGCCGCCAACTGGATCCTGTCGGAGCTGCTGCGCGAACTGAAGAATACGAACACCGACATCACTCAGACGAAAGTCGCGTCGGAAGACCTGGGCGCGCTCGTCCGGCTGATTGACGACCAGACGATCTCCGGCAAAATCGCCAAGGATGTTTTCGCCGGGATGGTCACGACTGGCGCCCCGCCCGACAGGATCATCAAAGAGAAAGGTCTCGTGCAGATCACCGACGCCGGCGCGATTGAAAAGATCGTTGACGAAGTGATTGCCGCGAACCCTCGGGAGGCCGAACAGTACAGGGCCGGTAAGGTCGCGCTGATGGGCTTTTTCGTCGGCCAGATTATGAAGGCCAGCGGCGGCAAGGCCAATCCGAAGATGGTCAACGAGATCGTCAAACAAAAACTGGGGTAACGATTCCGAAACCAGCCCCGACAAAAACCAATCACGACTTATGACTTCACAGAAATACTCAAAACTCTGCTTTGTTCTGCTGCTGAGCGTCTTTGCATTCGCCTGCAATTCTTCTTCGCCCACGTCCACGGACTCTCCCTCCGCGCCAGCGACATCATCGCCCGCAGTAAAGACCGCTTCATCGCCGCCGCCACTCGCTGCCGGCGAAGAGATTGCGGTGCTGGAAACGGATTATGGCAAAATCAAGCTGCGCCTTTATTCGGACGTCGCGCCGAAACACGTGGAGAATTTCAAGAAGCTGATCAACGAAAAGTTTTATGACGGCACGGGCTTTCACCGCGCCAGTCCGGGCTTCCTGATTCAGGGCGGCGACCCGAATACGCGCGGCAACGACAAATCAAGATGGGGGATGGGCGCGCCGGGACAACCGACGGTTCCGGCCGAATTCAACACCAGACCTTACGTCCGCGGCACAGTGGGAGCGGCGCGCACGAGCGACCCCAACAGTGCCACCAGCCAGTTCTTCATCTGCCTGAAGGATTACCCCGCCTGGAACGGACAATACACCGTCTTCGGCGAGGTGATCGAAGGGATCAACGTCGCCGAGATCATCTCCAACGCCCCCACCGATGAAGGGACGGAAACGCTGAGGGACAAAGCGACCATCAAGCGTGCCTACCTGGAGAAGTACACGCCGAAATAAGCAGGGCTCTGACGGGTAATGAGGCTGTGCGAACTGCCGGCCTCACACTTCTTTATTCCATCCGGCATTCGTGTCGGCAGAGGTAAGGATTCCTTTCACAACCTTTCGGAGATAAGTATCGTAAAGCGACCCTGAACCGTCACAACGACAATCGTTCGTCCGTATAAAGGATTATCATGAACTTCGGCGAAGCGATCAAACTGGCATTTGCCGCGATCTGGGCGCACAAGCTGCGGTCTTTTCTGACGCTGCTCGGGGTGATCTTCGGCGTGGCGACGGTGATCGTGGTCGTCTCGCTGATCGAAGGCTTCAACAAGTACGTTGACGAAAAGATCGCCGACATCGGGACGAACGCCTTCGCCATCCAGAAGTTCTCAATCGAAGATTATTCGAGCGTCGAAAGAATCGAAGAGGCGCGGCGGCGCAACAAGGATGTGACGCTTGACGACCTGAACGCGCTGCTCGCCGCCCGCGGCGGCGTCATTCAGGACGCGGGGGCGGAGGCCGGACAGCAGGGCGAGTTGAAGTACGGTTCGGAGAAACTGTTTGAGGTCGCGATCAGGGGCATCACTTCCAACCTCGCTGACATCAACCGCGCCGAGTTCGCCGAAGGACGCTGCTTCACGCCGGCCGAAGAAGATCACAACCGGCTCGTCTGTTTTATCGGGGCGGACATCTCCGAGAAATTCTTCCCCGGGCGCAGTGCGCTCGGTGAATTCATCAAGATTGATGGCCGCCCGTTTGAAGTGATCGGCGTCGGCAAAGCGCTCGGCTCGGTCTTCGGACAATCGCGCGACAAGTACGTAACGGTCCCGCTTTCGACTTTTCTGGCGATTTACGGCGCCCGCCGCTCGCTGGGGATCAGCGTGACTTCGACGAGCGAAGCCACTTACCTTGACGCGATTGACGAGGCCCACGTCGTCATGCGCACGCGCCGCCGTCTGGCCCCGAACGACAAGGACAATTTCGGGATCATCACGCCGAGCGCGATCAACAACCTGCGCGAGAAAATCTTCGGCACGATCCAGCTGGTCGCCGTCGGGGTCACGTCAATCGCGCTCGTGGTCGGCGGGATCGTGATTATGAACATCATGCTCGTGTCGGTGACCGAGCGCACGAAAGAGATCGGCATTCGCAAAAGCCTGGGCGCGCGGCGGCGCGACATCCTGAAACAGTTTCTGGCCGAATCAACGGCGCTCGCGCTGATCGGGGGCGCTTTGGGCGTCACGATCGCGTGGGGACTAGCAAAACTCGTCTCGACGGTGACGCCGATCCCGACCGCGCTGCCGCTCATCGCCGTCGGGGTGGCGCTGTTCGTTTCCGGCAGCGTCGGCCTGATCTCGGGAGTTTATCCGGCGTGGAAAGCCGCGGGGCTTGACCCGATTGTGGCGCTCAGGGCAGATTAGCGGATTACTCTTTATATGACTCGTTCTGACCTTCTCGAAAACGTGTGGATGGCCTTCGACACGCTGTGGCAGCACAAGCTGCGCTCGTTCCTGACCATCCTTGGCGTCGTGATCGGGACGATGACGGTGATCGTGATTGCCGCGTTCGTCTCGGGGATTGACGCGCGCGTGTCGAAGGAGATCGAGTCTTTCGGGACGCATTCGATTTACATCTACAAGTTCGACCCGGGCTTCAATTTCGCGCCCACCTACGAGGAGCGCACGCGCAAGCCGCTGAAATATGAGGACGCGCTGGCGATTGCGGACGAATGCCCTTCGGTGAAACATGCCACGGCGATTGTTTCGCCCGTGGATTTCATTGAAGGGCCGATGGCCGAGCGCGTTCACGTGCGTTACCAGGACACCGAGATGTCCAACGCGACGGTGCAGGGGATACTCCCGTCGTACTTTGAAATGGGCGTCGTTGATCTGGCGGAAGGGCGGTTCCTGAGCGAGTGGGACAATGAGACGCGGGCCGATGTCGTCGTCATCGGGGTTGACGTGGCGAATACGCTCTTCCCGAATCTGACCGTACTCGACAAGGAAATGATTATCAACGGGCGCAATTACCGCGTCGTCGGCGTGATGAGCAAACGCGAGAACTTTCTGGTGACGAGCGATGACCCGGGGAATCAGAACAAGATCGTTTACCTGCCCTACGCCTCGCTGATGAAAATCTACCCTCACCTCGAAGACAACTTCATCCTCGCTCAGGCGGCCCCCGGCAAAATGAATGAGGCGGTGGAGGAGATTCGCCACGTCCTGCGGAAAAGGCGGAAAGTGGCCTTCGACCAGCCTGACAGTTTCGGCATCTCGACTTCCGATCAGATCATCAAGCAGTTTCAGGCCATCACGGGGGGCGTCTTTCTGCTGATGGTAGCGATTTCGAGCGTGGGGCTGCTGATCGGCGGCATCGGGGTAATGAACATCATGCTCGTGTCGGTGACCGAACGCACGAAGGAGATCGGCGTGCGCAAAGCCATCGGCGCAAAACGGCGGGACATCATCTTTCAGTTTCTGACCGAAGCCGCGACGCTGACGGGAATGGGCGGAGTGCTGGGAATACTGCTCGGCTGGGGACTCGCGGAAATCGTCAAGCTGGTGATGCCCACGTTCGTGCCGCTTTGGGCGCCGGTCACAGGCTTTGTCGTGTCAGTCGCGCTCGGCATCGGTTTCGGATTGTGGCCTGCGTGGAAGGCGGCGCGGCTGGACCCGATTGAGGCTTTGCGGTACGAATAAGATTGATCAAAGTAGCAAAGCAGGAATTGTCAGGAGCCATTCTGCCGGCTCATATAATTCGTTGCTGTTTCTCTGTCATTACTTACTTCAAGGGCGTTTTGTCACATAATGCTGGTCACGTTTCCTTGAACGAGAGATTTTACTGCGAATTTTATCCTTGGTGAGAGGAACATGTTCTGATGGAGGCACACCTTCTCTATCGATTATAGCCTGTACTTCGAGTTGAACATCAACCTGCCTGTTCTTTCCTGTTTTCAGCCTCAAATTTGACAGGGAGTATTTTTTGAACGCGTATACCTCTACAGTCATGTTGTAAGTTCCCACAGGCAGATAAACAGCGAACTGACCAGCTTCATCTGAATGGCACTGACATCTTATAGTTCTGTTTTGAAACGTGATGACGGCTCGCGGGATTCTGGCGCCGTTAACATCAACAATCACTCCATTCAAATTACTAACCTTACTTCGGCCTTTCAGGGTTGCCCCGCAATCACTTTCTGCCTGAACTGGAAAGACTGCTGGCAAGAAGAACATCAGCAAGGCTAAAGCAATTGATACCATAACCAAGGTCTTTACTCTTTCTTACCACCCGGTCGTCCGATCCCAGGCAAAAGCCCTCAGCCTCTCCACCAGTTCAGGTGAGAGCTTCCGGCCATCAGACACGGCGATGTTGCTGTCAACGTGCGCCGTCGTCCGCATCCCCGGAATCACCGTGCTGACGGCGTCGTGATGGAGCGTGAATCGCAGCGCCAGTTCGGGCAGCGTGGGCGCTTCGGGCCCGAGCAGTTCTTTCAGCTTCTCTACCCGCTCGTAAACCTGCCGTTTGCGATCCCCGGCGAAAAACAACCCGCGGAAATCGCCTTCCGGGAAAACCGAATCCGGCGTGATCGCCCCGGTCAGGCCGCTCTCGTCAAAGGGCACGCGCGCGATCACGCCAGTGTTCATTTTCTGACAGAGCGGATAAAGCTGCCGCTCGGGGGCCTGCTCGAAGATGTTGTAGACCACCTGAACGCTGTCAATGTACCCGGCCTCGATCACGTCGAGCGCGCTTGCCGGCTGATAAGAGTTGATCGAGATGCCGAAATACCGAATTTTGCCGTCCTCGCGCAGCTTCATCAGCGCGTCGAGCCATTCCGCCTGGTGAGTCCAGATCTCGTGCCAGACGTGCAGCTGCAGCAGGTCAATCGTGCCGACGCCGAGGTTGCGCAGGCTCGTTTCCGTACACTGGATGACGTAGTCATAATCGAAAGCCTCATGCACCGGCACCGCCCGCGCCGGCCACTCGCGGTTCCTGGGCGGGACTTTCGTGGCGATGTAGACTCTCTCTTTGCGCGAGCGGACGACTTCGCCGCACAACCGCTCGCTGTGCCCGTCGCCGTAGGCGAGTGCCGTGTCAATGAAGTTCATCCCCTGATCAATCGCGCGATTGAGTGCGCGCAACGCCTCAGCGTCATCGCCGCCGAGCCACTGCACGCCGCCGATGCCCCACGCGCCGTAACCGATCTCGGAGACTTTGATCCCAGTCCTGCCCAGTGTCCGGTAATTCATCGAATCCCTCCCGAGGTTTTGATTTCGCGACGAAATTAGTATGAAATGCGGGAGGATTTACGCATTCCCGCAAAGTCGCTGTCAAGTTGCCGGGCTCTCAGGGAAAATCAGGATGGCCGTTCCAGCAACCGAACAAACACTCGCCACGCGATGGTACTCGCAGATCACGCGCACCCAGTGGAACACGCTCTTTGCCGCGCAGGCAGGGTGGATGCTCGACGCAATGGACGTGACGCTCTATTCACTGGCACTGACCACGCTGAAAGATGAATTCGGATTCAGCGGGGCGCAGGCGGGTCTGGTGAACTCGGCCACTTTGTTTGCCGCGGCGACGGGAGGCATCGGCTTCGGGATGCTGGCCGACCAGCTCGGCCGCAAACGCGCGTTGTCACTGACGCTGTTGATCTATTCGTTCGGCAGCGCGGCGACGGCGACTGTGGGATTGATCTCTTTCGCTTCCCCGCTCGCGCAACTGATTTTCTGGCGCGCCTTCTTAGGCATCGGGATGGGCGGCGAGTGGGCCTGCGGGGCGGCGCTGGTCGTCGAAACCTGGCCCGCGCAGCTGCGTGGACGGGCGATTGCGATTATGCAATCGGGCTGGGCGATTGGTTACATCATCGCGGCGCTGCTGGCCGCGGCGATCCTGCCGACGCTCGGCTGGCGCGCCCTGTTTCTGGTCGGAGTGCTGCCCGCACTGCTGATCGTCTGGATTCGCAGTCACGTCCCGGAAACGCTGGAACTCGCGCCGGGTGGGAAGAGGGCTTCGCCGCTCGAAATCTTCAGCCCCCGGTTCCGCAGCTTCACGCTGCGCGCTGGCGCGGTCGCGGTTTGCGTGCTGATTGCTTACTGGGGCGTTTTCACCTGGCTGCCGGGTTTCCTCGCCTTGCCGGTCGAGCAGGGGGGCGCGGGGCTGAGTATCGTCAAAAGCTCAGGCTGGCTCATCCCCGTGCAAATCGGCGCATTCTTCGGCTATCTCAGCTTCGGCGTCATCGCCGACAAGCTCGGTCGCAAACCGGCCTTCGTTCTCTATCTGCTGATCACCGCCGTCGTCACACCGATCTACGGGTATGCGGCGCGAAACACAACTCTGCTGATGGGACTCGGCCCGGTGCTGGGATTTTTCGGCACGGGGTATTTCAGTCTCTTCGGCACAATGGTTTCAGAATTATTCCCGCAGCGCATCCGCGCGACGGCGCTCGGCGTGATTTATAACATCGGGCGAGCGGCAAGCGCGGCTGCGCCCTGGCTGGTCGGCACGCTGGCGGATCGTTACGGCATCGGCAGCGCGCTCGGTGTGACTTCACTATTTATGCTCGCCGGCGCGGCAGTGATGATGACGATGCCCGAAACCCGGGGCAGGGAACTTGAGTGAAGGAAAATCTGGCCGCCTGACGAGGCGCAGTGTATATTGCTCGCGCAGGCGATGAAATCTGATTCTGAACAATGACGAAAAGGTTGATTGATGTCAGTCACGAAGTCGAGGCCGGTATGCCGACTCATCCCGGCCTGCCTGGCCCTCTGATCTCCGACTTTCTGAGCCGCGACGCTTCGCGGGCAAAATACGCCGAAGGGACGACCTTCCAGATTGGGCGCATTGAGATGGTGGCCAACACCGGCACTTACGTTGATTCGCCGTTTCATCGCTTCGCCGAAGGCGCTGACCTTGCGGCCCTGCCGCTTGAAAGGCTGGCCGATCTTGAAGGGATCGTCATTGACGCAACCGGCCGGAGCAATCGTGCGATTGATGCCGATCATTTTGCCGGGCGTGACCTGCGGGGCAGAGCGGTACTCGTGCGCACCGGATGGAATCTTCACTGGCGTACGCCGCAATATGGCGAGGGGCATCCCTTCCTGACGCGGCAAAGCGCCGAGTTGCTTGTCGGCGCCGGCGCGGCGCTCGTCGGAATTGATTCAGTCAATATTGACGATATGCAGGACGGCGCGCGGCCTGTACACACTTTGCTGCTGGGCGCGGGGATTCCCGTCGTCGAACACCTCTGTAATCTGCAATCACTACCCGTGACCGGCTTTCGCTTTCATTGCGCGCCTGTCAAATTCCGCGGCGTGGGAACTTTTCCGGTGAGGGCCTACGCCGTCTGCGAGTAACCCGATGCACGTCACACTTCACCTGACGGAAACACAGTACACGGTCGCCAGTCTGCCGCTACAGGATTTTGCCGCGGCGCTCGACGCCGTGCGCGGCGCGCCCGATTTCATTTCGCTCACGCGGGACAAGGCCGAAGTCACGCTCATCGTCACGCATGACGCGTGGGCGGGCATGGCGTCACGCTTTCCGGAAGCGCGCGCGCAGGGGAGCTGGCGAATGATCTTCTTCGACGCCGTGATGGATTTTTCAGTCGTCGGCTTTATCGCCGAAATCAGCCGCGCCCTCGCCAAAGAAGGCATCAGCATTCTGACGGTCTCGACCTACAGCACCGACGCCGTGCTGGTCAACGAAAACTGCTACGAGGCCGCCGTCGCCGCGGTCAAACGCGCGCTGATCACTTTCCAGTACACGCACCTCTCGCAGCACTGACGCCCCCGCCGCCGGATCATTGCGCCAAATCAGACCACGCAGGGATTGGGACGGGCAGCAGCTTTGTAGTAAATGAATTCAGGAGGAGCTTTATGGCTCCTCCTGCTCGTCCGGGCCGCGGCGCGTCTGCCCTTTATCCCCTACCTGTTCGCGTTCGCGATTCAACTCGACCATATCAACGCTGCTGCTCATATCGCCGATCAGATGCCTGCAGAAATAATCCGCCCGCACCCAGAAGAAATAATTCGTCGCGTCGGCATAGCCGTGCCGTTTCCCCGGCAGGACCACTAAATCAAACCGCTTGTTCGCCCTGATCAGTGCGTCAACCATGCGCAGCGTGTTGGCCGGATGGACATTGTTGTCAATGTCACCAGTCGCCAGCATCAGATGGCCTTTCAGGTTCCTGGCCAGCTCGGAGTTCTTCTCGATGTTGTATTCGAATCTGACGTTGCCGTCCTTGTCGGTGACCTCTTTGACGCCGTGGTGTTTTTCACTCCACCAGCGGTTGTAAATATTGTTCTCGTGATTGCCCGACGATGAGACGGCGACCTTGAAGAAGTCGGGATAAACCAGCATTGCGGCCGTCGACATGAATCCGCCGCCCGAATGACCGTAGATGCCGACGCGGTCGCTGTCGATGAACGGATGCCGGCGCGCCAGTTGTTCGATCGCCGCTTTCTTGTCGGCCAGGCCGTAGTCGCGCAGATTGCCGTAGCCGAAGGTGTGATACCACTTCGAGCGTTGCGGGTTGCCGCCCCGGTTGCCGACTTCGATAACGATGAAGCCGAACTGGGCCAGCGTGATGCGGTCGTTGCGGGCGGGGAAAGTCTTGGTCACGCTCTCGGTCTGCGGCCCCGGATACACGTAGGCGATAATCGGGTATCGCTTCGCCGGGTCAAAATCGAAGGGTTTGTACATCACGCCATAGAGATCGGTGATGCCGTCATCGGCCTTGACCTTGAATGGCTCGGGGTACTTGAAACCGGCTTCGATCAGCGCAGTCATGTCGGTCTGTTCCAGCTTCAGGACGCAGGCGCCCGACACGTCGTTAAGCGTCGCGACCGGCGCGGTGTTGATGCGCGAAGAGTTGTCCACGAAATATCTGGTCGAATCCGACATCGTCACGTTGTGCGTCGTATCGCCCGGATCCAGTAACCTGACGGCACCGCCGTTCAAGCCGACGCTGTAGACGTGGGCGTAGTACGGATCCTCGTTCGGTTCGTGCCCGGTGGCCGAAAAGTAGAGCGTGCGCGTTTTTTCATCCACGCCTTCGATTTCGCCGCAAACAAACTCGCCGGAGGTGAGCTGAGTCTTCAGCGTGCCATTCGCATCGAACAGGTAGTAATGCCCCCAGCCGTCGCGCTCCGACCAGTGGATCAGCTCGCCGGTGCTGAGCAACCGCAGGGGTTTGATCTCGACGTAGGTGTTCAGGCGCTCTTCGATCAGCGTCCTGACCTCGCCGGTCGCGGTGTCGGCGAAGCAGACGTCAATCTTCTTCAGGTCCCGGCTGGTGCGGTTGAAGTAGAGCTTGTCCGACCCATCGCCGAGCCACTTCGGCTCGACCTGGCCGCCGGCCGGCGGGCCCTGCTGCTGCTGTTGCTGCTGCTGATCCTGTTCGCCGCGATCCACCTGGAAGACCCGCGCCCGTTCGCGTTCGAGGTTGGTGACCGGCGCGGTGCAGATGGCCAGTTGCTGATCCCTGAAGCGATCCACCTTGATTTTGACCCGCCCTTTGGAGGCGGGCTCGAACACTTCGATCTCGGCCTGGGGTTGATTGACTTCTCCGGGCATGCCGTAGCGATACGTTTCCAGCGTCGGGCGCGGGTTGGCCAGTGAGTTGATCACCCATAGTTCGCCGACCTTGCGCTGATCGTTGCGCTGAACGGCGAACTTCCTGGAATCTTTCGACCAGTAAACGGTGATGGCCGGGACGCGCGGAGTCTTGTTCTTTTCGCCGAACCGGTAATTGCGTTTCTCTTCCTCGGTCAGGCGCCGCTCGAAACCGTAGTCGGCTTCGCCGTCGGTGGTGAGCTGGGTTTCGACAATCGCCGGGTCGTCCTCTTTGGCCTGGGCCCGCGCGTAACTGGCGGCATCCATCATAAACAGGTTGTGACCGCGCGCGAAGATGACCGTCTTCTCGTCGGGCGAAACCGAAGCCCAGCGCGGCTTCTGAGGGGGTTTGAAATCAGCCAGCAGCGTCAGCCCGCCTGTCGCGAGATCGTATTCGAAATAGACGGGGCGCGTGCGCTGCTGGGACCGCTGAGCGCCGGGCGCGCCCTGCGTCTGTTGATTCTGATCGCCGCGATCCTGCTCACCCCTGTTCGCCGGGGGCGGCTCATACTTCTTCAGGCCCGGGATCTCGGCGTCAACCGACACGTTGACATCGAACTGAAACGCCGTATCGTTCCTGATGAATTTGATCGTATTGATCGGCAGGTGCTGCGCTTCGTAAGGAATCCGGGTCAGACCGGTGAGGAGAGCCGCCATCCGGGCGTTGTCAAACAGCGGCGCCCTGGTCTTCTTCGCCGGGTCAACCAGCCACCACTTCCTGCCCTGACTGGTCTCGAAGCCGTACCAGAAGCGGTCGCCGCTTTCGAGCCAGTGCGGCGTGACCGAGGTGTCGAAGACCAGCCTGGCCACCTTGGCCGACGTCCAGCGCGACGCCAGATCGTAATTGGCCTTGTGGATGCGATTGTCGGCGGGCGGTTTCTCTTCCTGCGCGAACGCCGTGGCGGGCGCCAGGCCCGGACTGAAACAGAGTACGATGACGAGTGTGCGTTCGATGTAACGTCCGAATGCGTGTCGAAGATGCATAAGTGAATCCCTCCTGCTGTAGCTTTAGATTTCCGTTGTCGTCAAAGGCGGCGAGGTTGTCGCCGGGATCGCCGCCACTGGCAAAGCACCGCTGACCATCCTCACCCGTTTTCAGGATGCCTTCATTGACTGGTCCCGTTTCATATCAGTGGATTCAGGATCCGAAAGGAACTGCCCCTGCCCGAATCCACGATACTGAAATCACCGCCGCACAACAAGAAATGTAGCGGCAAACTTTCCAGGTTGCTCCGGTCTTCCGGCAAAGGGCCTTCGCCGGAAACACCAGCAGCTTGGAAAGTTTGCCGCTACATCTGAAACCGCTGTGACACGCGCATTTTCATTGCAGGTGGGTGCGCCGCAGGTGTCCGGGGGCTTCGATTCAGACCAGCGGAACCTCCGACCCCTCGTGAGCCGGAAGATGGTTCCCGGCTCTCACCGTCTCCGCCAGCCGCCTGACGCCTTCCTCGATTTTGTCCGCCGGCAGCCACGTGTAACAGAAGCGCGCTTCCTGGCTGCTGACGGCGTCGGCGTAAAAAATCTCGCCGCTCGTGAAGGCCACCCCGGCGGCGAGGGCCTGCTGCGACCATTGCCACGGATTCAGGCCGTGACCCACCCGGCACCACAAATAGAGCCCGCCCGGAGGAACACTGAACTTCAACAGCTTCGCGGGCAGGTGCCGTTTCAGGGAGGTCAGAAATTTCTGCTGCCGTCTGGCGTGTTCTGTCCGCAGCCTGCCCAGATGGTCGTCAAACAATCCGCTCTGTAAAAATTCGGCGAGCGCATATTGCCCGATGCCTTCGGTAAACAGATTTTCCCGCTGCTTGATCAGCGCCAGCTGATCCACCACGTACTCCGCCGCCGTCAGCCAGCCGAGCCGCAGACCCGGAGCCAGCACCTTCGAGAAGGTGCTGAGGTAAATCACGATGTTGTATTCATCAAGCTCACGGAGCGACGGCGGCGGCGCGCCGTCAAAATAAGTCTCGCGATAAGGATCGTCTTCCAGAATCGGCACGCGGTAACGCGCCGCGAGTTTCAGCAGCTCACGCCGCTCGCGCAGCGACAGCACGCGCCCGGTCGGATTCTGAAAAGTCGGGTTAGTGAAGATCAGCTTGGGCCGGTGGCGCAGAATCAGATCCTCGAGTTCATCGAGGTCAGCCCGCACAATATCCCAGCCGATCAGGTGCGCCCCTGCCGCGCGAAAATTCTGAATCGCCCCCACGTAACACGGCCTGTCAACGATGACCGCGTCGCCCGGATCGAGCAGGCAGCGGCTGATCAGATCAAGCCCCTGCTGCGAGCCGGAAAGAATCAGGATGCGTTCCGGCTTTGTGCCGACGCGCCGGGCGATGGCCTGACGCAGACACGGCAGCCCCGCCGTCGGCCCGTTGCTCAGGACTTCTTCGGACTTGTCGCGGAGCGCCTGTTCCGTCAGCCGCTGCCAGACTTTCACCGGAAAAATATCAATCGCGGGTGAGCCTGCTGCGAATGAAATCAGGTCGGGGCGGCTCGTATCGCGGATCAGGTGGCGCAGCGCCGGGTCGTTGTGCAGGCTGGCGGCTCTGGAGACCTTGCCGCGCCAGGCGAACGGAGCGCCCGCCGGCTCGGGGCCCGCGCAGACGAAAGTTCCACGCCCGACATAGCTGTGAACGAGCCCGCGCGCTTCCAGTTCGCGGTAAGCGTTCATCACCGTCGTGCGGCTGATCCGTAGTTGTTCGGCCAGCGCGCGTTCAGAAGGCAGCCTGACGCCAATCGCCAGCTCGCCGCTCTCAATCGCCGTTTCCAGCTTTTCGAGCAACTGCGCGTAAAGCGGCTGCGAGTTCCCGTTTTTGAAAGAGAGTTTCGAGAAATCCATAAGCCGGATTATCAACGCTCGGGCCGCGTTTGTCAGATACCAATTGCGAATTGGTTATTGAAGGCCCGACGTTTCCCAGCTTAGAGTGCAGGCAGAATACTGTGAGCTATCAATCGTGATTCAGGCAGCTGCCACCGCTTCGGCGGCAGCCAGGGCGAACTGAAAAGGAGAAACAGAATGCAGGTTGAGCTGGTTGATTCATTTGTCAGCGACGGGTGTCTGGGCAATCCGGCCGGGGTCAGCATTATCTCTGAATGGCCTGAAGACAGGATTCTTCAGCGGGTGGCCACCGAAGCCGGGCTGCCGGAAACGGCCTTCGTGCGCCCGGACGGCGACGGGTTTGAAATCAGATGGTTCTCTCCGGGTACGGAAGTGGCGCTTTGCGGGCACGCCACTCTGGCAAGCGCACTCATTGTTGCCGATGATCTGAAGCCGGATGCTGCCGGGATTCTTTTCTGGTCGAGGTTCTCCGGGCGATTGCCCGTCCGCCGTCACGTCACCGGATTCACATTGAATTTTCCCGCCAGTGAAGTGCAGCCGTCTTCGTGCCCGGCCGCCGGGGAAGCGCTGGGAGTGCAGCCGGTAGAAACATTCGCGGGGAAATCACATCTCTTCGTTTTCCGGACTGAGGAGGAAGTGCGCGCCCTGCGCCCGGATTTCGATAAAGTCGCAGCACTGGGGCTTGACGGAGTGATCGTCACCGCACCCTCCGACCGTCCGGGAATTGATTTCGTCTCGCGCTACTTCGCCCCACACGTCGGCGTCCCGGAAGACCCGGTCACCGGTTACGCTCACACCCTTCTGACCCCCTTCTGGTCGCAACGGCTCGGGCGAACCAAACTCACGGGCCATCAGGTGTCCGAGCGCGGCGGGATCATTCATTGTCGCCTGAACGGAGACCGCGTTGACCTGACCGGCGAAGCGCGCCGCGCAGGACAGCGGCGAATTGATGTCTGATCGGGCACGAGGAAAGCAGGATGAATGATCCCGAAGCTCTGAACACGATCAGCGTCTCGACCGACAAATCCAGACTGGATATTGAAGTCATCCACCGGTTTCTTTTCGGCTCGTACTGGGCCGAAGGGGTTCCCATTGAGGTGGTCAGAAAGTCGGTTGAGAACTCACTCCGCTTCGGCGTCTATGACGGTGAAAGTCAGGTCGGGTTTGCGCGGATCATTTCTGACTTCGCGACCTACGCTTATCTGGCCGACGTGTTTATCCTTGAGTCACACCGCGGGCGGGGGTTGGCAAAGCTTCTGATGAAGGAAATTATGAATCATCCCGAGCTGCAGGGGCTTCGGCGGTTCGCGCTCGCGACCAGGGATGCCCACGGGCTGTATCGCCAGTTCGGATTCACCGAACTTCGCAAGCCCGAATCGCAAATGGAGATCGCCCGACCCGGGATTTACAAACAGAAGACGTAGCGGTATGGACGAACATCTGATTCAGGATTCAAACAGCATCGGTGAAATACTCCGGCAGGTTTACGACGAGGCGGCGGGCTTTTTCGAGGGCCTCAACGACCGGCCCGCCGGAGTGCCGCCGACCGAGTATAAAATCGCCTCGCTGCCCGAAACCGGCCTCGGGTCCGCCCGAACCCTGGCGGAATTCAGAGACAGATATGCCGGGGAAATTCCCGGCAGTGTCGGGCCGCGATATTTCGGCTTTGTGACAGGTGGGGTTACCCCGGCAGCGCTCGCGGGTGACTGGCTGACCAGCGTCTTCGATCAGAACGCCACGGGCCATCCCTTCGCCGCCTCAGCCATTGAAAGGGAGACGATCAGTTTCCTGCGTGAGCTTTTCAACCTGACGGAAGCCCATTCCGGCGCGTTCGTGAGCGGCGCGACGATGGCGAATTTTGTCGGCCTCGCACTGGCCCGGCAGTGGGTGGGGCAGCAGATGGGGGTTAACGTCGCACAGCAGGGATTGTCGGCACTGCCGCCACTAAAAATTTTCAGCGGCGCTCCGCACTCCTGCATCTACAAGTGTCTTTCGATGCTGGGCATCGGCAGGGATGCGATGCACCTGATCCCCTGCCTGCCCGACCGGCAGAGCGTTAACATTGCTGCGCTCAGAGAGGCCCTCTGTCTTCGCGGCGACCGGCCCTCGATCGTCGTCGCCAACGCCGGTGAAGTGAATACTGTTGATTTCGACGATCTCGCCGGCATTGCCGCGCTCAAACGTGAGTTCAACTTCTGGCTGCACGTGGACGCGGCCTTCGGCGGGTTCGCCGCCTGCTCACCGAAATACCGTCACCTGACGGAAGGCCTTGATCTGGCCGATTCGATTGCGATTGACGCCCACAAGTGGATGAACGTGCCTTACGACTCGGCGATGCAGTTCACACGGCACCGGCAGCTTCAGCTGGAAATCTTCTGGAACAACGCGGCCTATCTGGGCTCGCCGTCCGAGATTCCCGAATACCATCACCTGACGCCGGAAAGTTCGCGGCGGCTGCGCGCGCTGGCCGCCTGGTTCAGCCTGATGGCATACGGGCGGAAAGGCTATCAGGAGATTGTCGAGAGGACCTGCGAGATGGCGCAATTGCTCGGCAGTAAAATCGCCGCATCAGACCAGTTCAGGCTGCTCGCCCCCGTGCGAATGAACGTCGTCTGCTTCACGCTGGCGTGGCCGCAGGAATTTTCAGCCGACACGATCAAAAGGTTCCTCGCGATCCTGAGTGATAACGGAAAGGCCGTCCTCACGCCGACGGTTTATCATGGCGTTCCCGGGATGCGGGCGGCAGTGTCGAACTGGCGCACTACTCGGCAGGACATTGAGGTCAGCTGGGAAGCTTTGCAGGAGGCCGCTGGTGAGTTGCGGCGGCGCGTGGCAGAATCAACGCTGTAAATCAAACCGTCAGGAAAGCGTATGTCCAAAACCGACGATCAGGGACAGCAGACCAAAGCTGTCTACACCTCAAAGGAACTCAATCATACCCATGCGGTCAGCCCGCCGATCTGGCTGACGACGACGTTCAGCGCCGAATCGGCCGAGCATTTTTACGAGATGGCGACGGTGCCGCGCCATGCGGAATTTTACACGCGCTACGGCAACCCGACGCACCAGCAGGTCGAAGCCACGCTCGCCGCGCTCGAAGGTGGTGAGGCCGCGCTCGTCACCAGTTCCGGCATCGGCGCGATCTTCCCGGCGGTGATGTGCCAGCTCAGAAGCGGCGACCACGTGGTCGCGCAGCGCAATCATTACGCCGCGACGACCGTCCTCTTCCGTGACATCCTGCCCCGCTTCGGGGTCGAATGCACTGTGGTGGATCAGACGAATACCTCTGAATTCGCGAGCGCGGTGCGCCCAAACACGAAGATCATTTACACAGAGACGCCGGTCAACCCGCTGATGCAGATCACCGACCTGCGGGCGATTGCCGACCTGGGCCGGAAGCATGCCATCGTCACTATGTGTGACAACACCTTCGCCACGCCGATCAACCAGCGGCCAATCGAACTGGGCATTGATGTCGTGCTGCACAGCGCGACGAAATACATCGGCGGTCACCACGACGTGACGGCCGGGGCGATGATCGGGACGAAGGCGTTTATTGACGAGGCGTGGCGGTTCGCCGTCGTGTCAGGCTCGGTTCTCAGCCCGTTTGACGGCTGGCTGCTGCTGCGCGGACTGCGAACTCTGGGCTTGCGCGTCGAGCGCCATAATCAGAACGCGCGGGCACTGGCGCGCTTTCTGGAAGCTCATCCGGAAATCGAGCGTGTTTATTACCCCGGCCTCGAATCATTCCCGCAGCACGAGCTGGCAAAATCACTGATGAGCGGCTTTACCGGGATGCTGAGCGTGGAGGTGCGCGGCGGTTATTCGGGGGCGGAGAAACTGATCTCGTCACTGAAACTGGCGACGCGGGCCGCCAGCCTTGGCGGTTTTGAGACGCTTGTCGTCCACCCGGCGGCGATGTGGAGCCTGCAACTGTCGCCGGAACAGCAGCGCGCGACCGGGATCAGCGAAAGCCTCGTGCGGATTTCCGTCGGCCTTGAGGATGAGCGGGATCTGGTCGCCGATTTTGCTCAGGCCCTTGACCGGATGACGAGTGCGAAAGAATGACGGCGAACGAGCAGAAGCAGATTCTGGTGCGCCCGGCGACGCTGGAAGACAAAGAGGTTTTCCTGTCGCTGCTCGGCGAGTTCGCTGAGTATGAAAAACTCACCCCGCCTGACGAAGCCGCACAGCGAAGACTGATTGAAGACGGATTCGGGCCCCGGCGGCGATTTGAAGTGTTGCTGGCTGAATTTGCGGGACAGGTTGCCGGCTACGCAATCGTCTACGATATTTACTCTTCCTTCCTGGCACGCCCGAAACTTTACCTCGAAGATTTATTCGTCAAGCCTGATTTCCGCGGGTGCGGTGTCGGCAAGGCTCTCTTTGAAGCCTGCGTGAGGGAGACTGAATCACGCGGCTTTGATCGCCTGCAATGGTATGTCGAGGACTGGAATGAACAGGCCGTCAGATTTTACGAGCAGATGGGTGCGCGGCGACTCAACTGGCAGACGTGGCAGCTTGATTGTCAGCCCCCTAATGAACCTGATCCCGGAACTGACTCCCGATGACTGGTTATCACAAAAAAATGAGGAGAGGTTTTAAGGCCTCTCCTCGTCAAGCTAGCTTTGCTGGGATGAAAACTTTGAATGCGAGACAGATTCACCCATCTCACATGCGGTCTCTGATTGAGCAAGAGTAGTGCCACGTCATGGCGGTAACCCCGGCAGGTCGGTTATCTGCTTTCAGAATGCTTGTTTAGCCTTTTTTCGCTCCCGCCTGACACGCCCTGATCCGGCCTTTTGTATCCAAAATTTCGTATACCACTTCAGTTTTTCGGAGAAGCGCCTGCGAAGCCGAACTGCCCGCGGGGTGAATGCGGGAGAACTGATGCTGTAATTTCCCGCACTCCCGGTCGGCATTTCTGAACCCTGATAATTTTCTGTACTCCGTGTTGCCGGGTGATCTAAAATGACCGCCGCGCCGGCGCCAGCAGAAGGTCCCGCCATCAACGCGCCGCCTGCAACCCATCACGATCTGTCCTGAATAGTTTCTGACAGCCCGCCAGTTACCCCGGCAGTCGAGAGGCCACCCGTCGCCTGCGTTGCGCTGTCTCCACGCCGACAACAGTTTTACGAAATGGGTACGATGGAAAGGTCAGAAGAATTCGCCGCAGCAGATTACAGACAGGGCATCACGCTCGGGGGGGCGACCGGAAGAGTGTTGCTGATCGCGCCGAACTCGCCGCAGTCCGGCAGTCTGAGCAGTGCCCTGACAGCCGCCGGCTACCAGGTGACGATTGCCACATCGGCGGAGACCGGGATCGAGGTCGCGAGCGCACAGCATCCCGACGTCATTCTGCTGAGTCAGCAGATGTCTCAGCCGGGCAAGGCCGTTGAATTGCGCAGCCGTCTCGACGCCCTGACGGATCTGGCGAATGTTCCTTTGCTGATCCTCGAAGAAAATTCCGACGCCGAGCCGGCGAAGGGCGGGAGAGGGAATCACGTAACCACGTTGCCGGGCCATCCGGAACTGCTCAAGCGGTTGAGCGAACTGGAAGAGGTCAATGAAAAGCTGCGCGAGCAGGAACGGCTCAAGGCGGGGTTCATCAGCATGGTCGTTCACGACATCCGTTCGCCGCTGACCGTTATTATGGGCACGCTCGATCTGATGTGCGAAGATCTGGTGACCGGCAGGCCGCTCGATCATCAGCACTACCAGCGCCTCTTCACCGAATCGCTGCGGAATTGTCAGGAGATTGACCACCTGATCGAAGACATGCTCGACCTCGCCCGCATGCGCGAGCATCGCCTCAGGCTGAATTTCGAGCAGAGCAGCTGCAGTGACCTGCTTGAGCAGGCGCTCGCCACCGCCTCCGGCGCGGCGCGACACGCCGGCATCACGCTCGACAGCGAAATCCAGCCGCTGCTGCCTCAGATTTACACTGACCGCAAACAGATGCACCGCGCGCTGATGAACCTGGTCAACAACGCCATCAAGTTCACTCCCCGCGGCGGACGGGTCACGCTGCGCGCCCGCCTCCTCGAAGAGCGCCGCCGCGACGCGCCCTGCGATTACGTCCTGCTGAGCGTCGTGGATACCGGCGAAGGGCTCGCGCCCGAAGAGGCGCCGTATATTTTTGACGCCTACTGGCAGGCCCCCAACGGCCGCCGCAAGCCCGGCACCGGTCTGGGGCTGGCCATCGTCAAGCGCATCGCCGTCGCGCACGGCGGCAACGTCTCAGTCCGCAGCGCGCCGGGCAAGGGCAGCGCGTTCACGATCATGATCCCGGTGCGGGAGAGAGCGCCGGATCAGGCGATTGAACTGAAAGAGTAAATCCGAATCACCCGGCTTCACCTGCCGTTCTGAAGCTGCTTACTCGCCGCTTCAATCTGCCGGGACATCCCGTCCAGCGCCTTGCTGATCACGCCCGCCTGGGCATTCGCTTCGGCCCAGTTCTTCTGCTCAATCGCTTCGCGAACTCCGGGCAGCGTCTTCACCCCGTACCCGGTATAAAAACCCGGCGCGTAAATCTGGTGCCTGAACCACTCGCGGCGCGGCAACCCGGCTTCAGAGAGCAGCCTCCGTTCGGACTGGAACAGCAGTTTGTTGAGCGCCTTCTGATCAGGCATCCTTTCCTCCGCGAAGCCGCCGGAAAGAGCGGTCGCACGCAAAGCCCGATCATACGCGTCAGCATTCCTTCGCAACCGTTCGGCCGCCGCCCGCAACGGCGCGAGGTCAACTGAAGCGGTGCTGCCTCCGCCCTGTGGCAGCAGCCTCGCGATCTCGTCCACGTATTTATTCACCGTCTCGGCAAAGTTCGTGAACTCGAACGGCAGGATCTGCGCGTCCGCGAGACGCAAGGTCACAGTCCCGGCCGCCTGCACGAGGGTACGGCCGTACTCGAAAGTCGTGTCAGAAAATTTCGTGTACCAGGTGAAGGTGTCGTAGATCGAGTGGTAAATTCCGCCCCCGCCTTCACCGCCGAAACCGAGATTGAGCGAGGCAATGCCAAGGTGATCAAGAAAGGCCGTGTAATCCGAGCCCGAGCCGAGCGCCCCGATCCGCAAATCCGCGCGCCCAAGCGCTTCGCGCTTCTCTTCCTCGCTCCTTGCCTGCTCGACGCGGCGCGCATCGAGCATCTCCCAGAGTGACTTGTTCGCCTTCGGATCAGTCACCGAACGCGCGACATCGTTCATGAAATGTTCGAGCGTGTGCGAGCCGCTCATGCCAAACAGTCCTTTGCCGGTGCTGTCGGAGTTGATGTAAGCGACCGCCTTCTGACTGAGTTCTTCAGCGTGCTGCTCGACCCACTCGGTCGAACCGAGCAGTCCCGGCTCCTCGCCGTCCCACGCCGCAAAGATGATCGTCCGCTTCGGGCGCCAGCCCTGCTTTAGCAGTTCGCCAAAGGCACGAGCCTCCTCAAGCACCGTCGCCATGCCGCTGACCGGATCATCCGCGCCGTTGACCCAGGCGTCGTGATGGTTGCCGCGAATGACCCATTCATCAGGGAACGCGCTGCCTTCGATCCGCGCGATCACGTTGTAAAGCGTGTGCAGGCTCCAGTCGGCAGTCACTTTCAGATGGACTTTCGTTTCGCCGGCCCCGAGGCGGTAGGTGACCGGCAGTGCACCGCGCCATGCTTCAGGCACGACCCGGCCCTTCAGACTCCTGAGCAGCGGCAGCGCATCACCGTAGGAGATCGGCAGCACCGGGATCTTCAGGATCGTCTTCGCCTCCTCGCGCGCCAGCCGCCTGGCGCCTTTGACCGCGCCCCAGCCGGGCGTGAGCGGGTCGCCGGGGTGAATCGGCATGTCCATCACGCTGCCGCGCTGGACGCCGTGTTCAGGTCGGTACGGGCCTTCGGGGTAAACCGCGCCCTGATAATAACCGTCATCTTTCGGATCGGAATAAATCAGACAGCCGACCGCGCCGTGTTCGTAAGCGACTTTCGGCTTGATCCCGCGCCAGCTCGCGCCGTACCGCGCGATGACGATTTTGCCCCTGACCTCCACGCCCATCCTCGCGAGTTGTTCGTAATCCGCCGGCACGCCGTAGTTGACGTAAACGAGTGGCGCAGTCACGTCACCGTCACCCGACCAGGCGTTATAAGTCGGCAACTGATTCGCGTCGCCCGAATCAGGGTCTTCGGCGATGACCGGCTCCCTGAGTTGCGCCCTGTATTTCACCGGCTCGACCATTTCGACCACGCGCTCCTTCGGCGTCGGGAAGAGGACGTCGAACTCTTCGAGCTTCGCGTCGAGTCCCCACGACCTGAATTTGTCGCGAATCCATTCGGCGTTCCGCCTGTCCGCCGCGGAACCGACGTGATGAGGTTCGGCGGAAAGAAACTTCATGTACTCGCGTAGCAGCTCGGCGCGCGGGATGGCGCGGAACTTTTCCTCCCACCCGCCCGGCGGCGCGGCAGAAACGCGCGTGCGCCCGTCTTTATTGGGCGGCAGCGCGCCGGCCGGTGTAAGCGGCGCTGCGATCAGCCCGCCGGCGACCAGCACAACGATGCTCTTCTTCAGTGTGACTGCGGCGTCTCTCAAACGCATGTGTTCTCCTCCGATCAGCCTCGACGGTGATGATGATGAAGTGAGGTTGAAGTTGTTCCTGAAGCATGACTCAAAAAATTCTTGACACACATCGGGAAGAAGTTTATAAGGACGACATATTGTATGTTACTTGCACCTGGCTACAAGGAGAAAGCAAACACAGTATCTTGTACTCAGGGCTACCAAGAGAGAAAGGAGACTATGACAATGCCTGCAAAGAAAGCTGCGAAGAAAGCTGCGAAGGGCGGCGGTGGCGCGAAGAAGGCCGCGAAGAAATCCGCCAAGAAGAAATAACTGATCACAGTGTCAGCCGCCCGGCATCGGGCGCTGACCTGCATTATTCTGATTTGACGCGAGGGGTGGGAAACCACCCCTCTTTTATTTCTGATTCCGGAGCCGGAGAGAATTGTGAGGCTCAGGCACTGAAGCGCCTGCGCCTGATGGCCGCGAGGTCATTCGAGAGTGACGGCGACGCGGCAGCCGCGCGCTTCACTGATTTGGATGCGATCTTGCTCTTCGCCGCTTTCGCGGCGCTCTGCTTCGCGCTTCTCTTTGGACTTCTGCCCGGACTTTTCTTTCCTGCCATTCGGTTTTCACCTCCAATGTGGTTTGATGTTGTAATGATTGACGCGGGAATTCTAAATCGAAGCGCGGCGGATTGGTATCAAAACTTTGAGTCGAGGTGACGGCGGGCCGGAAAATACCGAACAGCCCGGACCACTGCCGGTAATGAAAGAGCAACGTCTTTATGGTCTCGCGATCCCTGCCGGCGTACTGGTTCTGCTCGCCGGAATCGCGCTGCATTCGTGGCTGGCCGTGGCGGCGGGGGCACTCGTCGCCGGGGCGGGCGGCTTGTTCGGTATGCTTTCGATGGTCGGACGCAACGATCAGGAAGAAAGGGACAGGGACGATAATGACGATTAAAAAGGGATGCGTGATCCGCATCCCTTTGCTCTGTCGAATTGACCTCGGGAAATCTGGTACACCCGCCGCGATTCGAACGCGGGACCTTCAGCTCCGGAGGCTGACGCTCTATCCAGCTGAGCTACGGGTGCAAGGCAAAGTCAAAATACACTACACGCCGACGACGGTCAACACGGGGCCGACGACGGTCCCGCCAGCTGCTCTCCCGCTCCGGCTAAGCCCGCCGCGCCGCGATCATCCGGTAAATCGCCAGCAGAACGACTGCGCCGAGAATCGACATAATCCACCCGGCGCGGTAATACTCCCCTCTCGCAAATATGTAACGACCGACAAGTGTCCCGAGCAGTGAGCCGACCATGCCGATGATCGCCGTCACAAAGATCCCGCCCGGATCCTTGCCGGGCATGATGAGTTTCGCCAGCACGCCGATGATCAAACCAAAGACTACCCAGCCAATCAGTTCAAACATACGCTCCTCCTCCTTCAGGAAAACCTGAATCGAACCTGCACGTCGGGAAATGGCGTCAAGAACCGCCAGACTGCGAGCATGCTACGGCCCGGCTGAATCGCGTGTCAATTCTGTCGGACCAGCCCCGGGGGCACCACAACAGACGGCCTTACTCCGCAGCAGCGCCGCGCGCCTTCAGCAGGCGCTGGGCAGTCTTGCGGATGACTTCGGGAACGTTGCGGTTGTTGGTGAGCCCCTTGAGGTCTTTGGGGAAAATGCGGTTGAGGAGCGGCAGGCTGACGGCAACCGGGGTGCGCGGGTTGCGCACGAGATGATGAATGATCGGGTAGCTGCGCACCCAGGCACGATTCATCCCGATGACGCGTAATGCTTCTTCGGGAACGCTCCTCATGCTCGCGATGCTTTCGACCTCCGATTCGGTGATGCGCGGATTGTTGAGGACGCCGACGACGACCATCTTGTTGGAATCGCGCCTGAGAATGCTGCGCGCCTCGCGGTTGCCCTTGAGCCCGAGCTGGACCCGCTGCTTGACGTTGAGGCGGGCGATGAACTGCATCGTGGTCAGGCGCTCAGAGTTGACTTCCTCGCCCTCGGCGATGGCCTCATCAGCCATCCGCTGCGCTTCCGCCGAGGTGGCCTCCACCGTCGGCAGCCAGACATCGTCCATGACGAGTTCCGGCGCCGCAACGTCGGGCTCCGGCGGGAGTTCAATGTGGAATTCTTCGCGCAGTTGCCGCTCGTCAACGTGCAGTTCTTCAACCGGCAGGTCTTCATCAATCAGGTCGGCGATGATATCTGCGGTCTCACTCAGGCCGAGGACGGCGGACGCGGCCGTCGCGCGGGCGCGACGCTCTTCAGCAATGCGTTTTGCGCCAAGCTCCTTCTCGAAGAACTCTACCCTGACTTCGCGCGCGCGGCGTTCGGCTTCGGGCGTGCGCGCGGGGTTGGCGAAGATCGCGTCAATGATCGCCGGGTGATCAATCAGCCGCTGCTGGTTGAAGGTGATCAGTTCGAGCAGCGAACCGTCCCTGTTCCATTTCCCCAGCTCGGCGACGCCCTCACCGGGCGTGAGCAGATTGAGGACGAGCGCCTCATAAATTTCCCTCGTCCCGCCGCGCCAGGCGCACAGCTGCGCCAGCACGTCCGGCGCGGTCGCCTTATTCGCGGCGACCGTCCGCATCTGCTCCTTATCGAAACTGCCCAGCGATTTGAGCGCGGCTTCGCGAATCTCCGCATCCTCATCACGACTGAGCAGCACTAATGCTTCCAGCGAATCTTCCGGCGCGAGCGGCAGCATGGCGCGGGCCGCGGCGAGTTTTGCGGGTTGCGGCACGGAGCCGCCACGAATGGCCTGGACGACTGGATGTGGCATGGCAAATCAGGGGCGAGAGTTCAGGGGGGCAATAAAAAGCGGAGCAGAGAAGAAACAATTCGGAATCAGAAGGCAGGGGTCAGCGAGTCAGTAAGACTTTCGCCGACCCCCGTCGTGTCTGCGATCAGATCTCAGTGCCGTGGCACTTCTTGTACTTCTTGCCGGAGCCGCAGGGGCACAGGTCGTTACGGCCGATCTTCGGCGTGGTGCTGACGACAGTCTTGGGCCGGCCTTCATCCTCGCCGGCGGCAGACGCAGTGGCGTTGGCCTTGGTGTAAGTCACTTCGCCGCGGCGCGGACGACGTTGCAGCCGCTGCGGCGGCTCCTCCGCGGCGGCCTGAAGCGTGTAGAGTACACGCACGGTTTCAGTGTCAATCCGGTCGAGCATCGCTTCGAACATCGAGAACGATTCCTTCTTGTACTCGACCAGCGGGTCTTTCTGACCGTAGCCGCGCAGGTTGATGCCCTCCTTCAGGTGGTCGAGCGCGAGCAGGTGGTCTTTCCACTGCTGGTCCACGATGTTGAGCATGAAGAATCGTTCGTAGTAGCGCAGCGCTTCGGAGCCGATCAGCGCCTCCTTCGCCGCGTACTTCTCCTCGATCTTCTGCCAGAGGATCTCCTTCATCTCGCCGTGGTCGAGCGTTTCCAGATGCACACGTTCCTCGTCAGGGTCGAAGCCGAACTGGTGACGCAACTGGAGGCGCAGCCCGCGCAGATCCCACTCTTCGGGCGAAGCCTTTTCCGGCAGATGATCTTCGACGGTCAGGTCGAGGATTTCCCGCGCGATCTCCTTGATCTCCGCGCTGTGATCGTTCTGTTCGAGCAGCTGGCGGCGCAGACTGTAAATCGTCTCGCGCTGCTTGTTCATCACGTCGTCATATTCGATGAGGTGTTTGCGGATCGTGAAGTTGTGCGCTTCGACGTTCTTCTGCGCGGCCTCGATGCGCTTGCTGACCATCTTCGATTCGATGGCGACGCCCTTCTCCATGCCGAGCCGCTGCATGATCGCCTTGACCCGGTCGCCGGCGAAGATTCGCATCAGGTCGTCTTCGAGCGAGAGGTAGAAGCGCGACGAGCCGGGGTCGCCCTGACGGCCCGCGCGCCCGCGGAGCTGGTTATCAATGCGGCGCGATTCATGGCGTTCGGTGCCGAGGATGTGCAGGCCGCCGAGCGAGACGACTTCTTCGTGTTCGGCCTCGACCTGCGGCTTGACCTGTTCGACGGCCTCTTCAATCTGTTCCGGCGGGGCTTCGTCAGGATTGACCTCCTGCTTCTTGAGCAGTTCGCGCCCGAGGAATTCCGCGTTGCCGCCGAGCAGAATGTCCGTGCCGCGTCCGGCCATGTTGGTGGCAATTGTGACCGCGCCTTTGCGCCCGGCCTGCGCGACGATTTCGGCTTCGCGCCCGGCGTTTTCCGGCTTCGCGTTCAGGACGTTGTATTTGATCCCGAACCTGCCCAGGCGCCTGGCGATCAGCTCGGAGTTTTCGACCGAAACCGTGCCGACCAGCACCGGCTGGCCTTTCTCGTTCAGCTCTTTGATCTCCTCGACCACCGCATCCCACTTCTCATCGAGCGTGCGGTAGATCATGTCCGGGTGATCCTTGCGGACCATCGGGCGGTGCGTCGGGATTGAGGTCACATCGAGGTTGTAAATCTTGGCGAATTCGACCGACTCGGTTTCCGCCGTACCGGTCATCCCGGCGAGCTTCTGATACATGCGGAAGTAATTCTGCAAAGTGATCGTCGCGAGCGTCTGCGTTTCCTTCTCAATTTTGACGCCTTCCTTCGCTTCGACCGCCTGGTGCAGACCGTCAGACCAGCGGCGGCCGGTCATGATGCGCCCGGTGAATTCGTCAACGATCACCACTTCGCCGTCGCGGACGATGTACTGCTTGTCGCGGTGGTAGAGCGTGTGCGCGACCAGCGCCTGATTGAGGCAATGCAGCATCTCCATGTTCGACGGATCGTAGAGGTTGCCGTAACCGAGCATCCGCTCGGATTTCTCGATCCCTGATTCGGTCAGGATCGCGGAGTGCTGTTTCTCATCAACCTGGTAATCAACTTCGCGTTCGAGTTTGGGGATGACGGCGTCGGCTTCGTAATACTTGGTGGTCGTATCGTCGGACTGCCCCGAAATGATCAACGGCGTTCTGGCCTCGTCAATCAGGATCGAGTCAACTTCGTCCACGATAGCGAAGTAATGGCCGCGCTGGACGCAGGTAGCGATGTCGAACTTCATGTTGTCGCGCAGGTAATCGAAGCCGAATTCGTTGTTGGTCCCGTAGGTGATGTCGGCTTTGTAAGCTTCCTGCCGCTCGAAATCGTCCAGGTCGTTCTGAATAATGCCGACGGTGAGGCCGAGGAATTTATAAATCCGGCCCATCCACTCCGCGTCGCGTCTTGCCAGGTAATCGTTGACCGTGACGACGTGGACGCCCTTGCCGAGCAGCGCGTTAAGGTATACCGGCAGCGTCGCCACCAGTGTTTTACCTTCACCGGTTCTCATCTCCGCGATCATCCCGCGGTGCAGCACGAGGCCGCCGATCAGCTGCACATCGAAATGGCGCATGCCGGTCGAGCGGACTGAGGCTTCGCGCACGCAGGCGAAAGCTTCGGGCAGGATCTCATCAAGCGATTCCTGCTCAAGCGCCTTCCGCTCTTCGGCGGAGAGTTCGTCGGCGCCTTCGAGCTTCGCGGCAATCTGCTCCCTGAAGGCGACGGTTCTGGCGCGCAACTGCTCGTCAGAAAGCTGTTTGATCTGCGGTTCGAGCGCGTTGATCTGAGCGATGATGGGCACAATCTTCTTGAGCAGCCGCTCATTCGCTGAACCAAAGATTTTCGTGATGACTTTTTCTACGGCGTTCATGAGATCACCTTTAGCGGAGTGGCCTAAAGACCCTGATGACAGAATTTCTCAATGGAGAAGGGGCGATGAGGCATTGTAGTTGACGGTTCATAGAGCGTCAAGCACGAGTAATTTCGGGCTTCATTGCCACCCTCCCGGCGCTTGATCAGTTACGTTCCCAAGCCTGTATTTGTTCATTCCCTGCCGCACGCGGTGTTGAAGCGGCAGCGGATGAGCTATAGAATCGCGGCTTAATACAGGCAGCCCTGAACCCGAACGCTGTGTAAAGACTCATATTCCGCCAGACCCTTATGACGACCGTCAACAATGCCGAAGCAGGCCCCCACATTTTCGACATCACGCACGGAGTCGAGCGCACCCGGCTCTCGAATGGCCTGACGGTTCTGACCAAAGAGATTCACGCGAAACCCGTTGTTTCATCCATCATCTGGTATCGCGTCGGCTCGCGGAACGAAGAACCGGGGCAGACGGGCAAGTCGCATTTCCTCGAACACATGCTCTTCAAGGGCACTGACCGTTTTGCCAAAGGCGAGATTGACCTGATTACATTGCAAAACGGCGGCGCGAACAATGCCTTCACCGACACCGATTTTACGGCCTATTACTTCAACTTTGCCTCGGACCGCTGGCAGGTGGCGCTCGAGATCGAAGCCAACCGGATGGTCAACAACACCTTTGCGCCCGATGAGTACGAGTCCGAAAAGCAGGTAGTCGAAGAAGAATTGCGCATCGGACTGGACGGCCCGTGGGAGGCGCTGGATCAGGCGGTCTGGGCGGCGGCTTACCGCCAGCACCCTTACCACAACCCGGTCATCGGCTGGCTGGAAGATCTGGAGCGGGCGACGCGCGAAGAGATGGAGGCTTACTATCATCAGTGGTATCACCCGCGCAACGCGACGCTCGTGATCGTCGGCGACATCAGGGCTGGGGAGACTCTCGGGCGTGTGCAGGAATTGTTCGGCCCCATCCCTTCAGGCCCGGAGCCGAAACCGATGCCGATTCGCGAGCAGCCGCAGCGCGGCGAGCGGCGCGTCACCGTCAGAAAGCAGACCGAGGTCGAGCGGTTGCAGATCGGCTTTCACACGCCCGAAGTCACGCACCCGGACGCTTACGTGGCGCAGATGCTGGATACGATTCTCGGCACCGGCAAAACCTCGCGGCTCTACCGGCGGCTCGAAGAACACGACCAGTCGGTCACGCACTTTTCGGTTGATTACCACGACCGCATTGACCCGACGCTTTTCACGATTCGCGCCGAGATCAAACCAGATCACGGGCTCGCGGAGGTCGAGCGCGCGGTCGAGGAGGAGCTTGACCGGCTGCGCCAGTCGCCCGTGTCTGACGAAGAACTCCGCCGCGCCCGGCAACTGATCAAAGCCCGCTTCGTGCTGGGCAACGAGCAGGCGTCGAATCAGGCGATCACGCTGGGTTATTACGAGACGATCAATCGTTACGAATACCTCTCCGATTTCTTCACGAAGATTGATGAAGTGACCGCCGCCGAGGTGCAGCGCGTGGCGCGGCATTATCTGGTGACGGACAACAGGACGGTGGGCTGGCTCGTGGATGAGAACTGAGGTCTGAGATTTGAGAAGGGCGATGGAATTGAATATCGAGCGCATCGAACTGCCGAACGGGCTGGTCGTGCTGCTCTCGGAAAATCACGCGCTCCCGGCTGTTTCAATCAACGCCGTGGTCAAAACCGGTGAGCGTTACGTCACCGACGACAAGGCAGGCCTCGGCTCGCTCGCCGGAGAACTGCTGGATGAAGGCACGGCGACGCGCACGGCGCAGCAGATTGCCGGCGAGATTGAATCGGTCGGCGGGGCGTTGCAAACGGCCGCCGGGTACGCGACGACTGGCGTGAGCGTCACGGCCCTCGCGAGCGATCTTAGCCTTGGACTTGAGCTGACGGCCGATCTGCTCCGCCATCCGACCTTCCCCGAAGACCGCATCGCGCTCGAAGTCAGCCGGAAGCTGGCGGAAATCCGCGCGAAACAGGACGAGCCCCGCGTTGTCGCTTCCGAAGCCTTCAACGAAATCATCTTCGCCGGGACGCCTCAGCACCGGCCACTGATCGGTTACGAGGAAACAGTCGCGAAAATCACCCGCGCGAGCCTGCTGGATTATTACCGGCGATTCTTCGTGCCGAACAACACGATCATTGCCATCGCCGGTGATTTCAGTTCGGCGGTGGCGGAAAAAGTGCGGCAGTTGTTCGGCGACTGGCCGCGCGACCCACAATTCGAGCCGCCGGCCGTGCCGCGACCGCAGCGGCAGCGGGAGCCAGTCGCCCGCTTCATCAGCAAAGACAAGGAGCAGGTCAACATCTACCTCGGTCACACGGGCATCGAGCGGGCCAATCCCGATTATTACGCGATCCGCGTGATGGACGTGATCCTGGGCGATTCGCCGGGCTTCACTTCGCGCATCCCGCGCATTCTGCGCGACGAGCAGGGGCTGGCTTACACGACTTACTGCCACCTGGCGCGCAGCGCCGGGCTCGATCCGGGGCGCTTCGTTGCTTTTATCGGCACGGCGCCGGAAAATCTGGAACGCGCCGTGTCGGGCCTGCGCGAGCAGATCGCGTCAATGACTGCCGCGCCGCCGACCGCAGAGGAGGTCGAAGCCGCGAAGGCTTACCTGACCGGCAGTTTCGTCTTTGAATTTGAAACCAACGCGCAGATGGCGGCATTCATGGTCAGCGCGGAAATCCATCAACTCGGCTTCGATTACCCAGGGCGATTTCTGAGCGAAATCAGCCGCGTCACGGCGGAAGACGTGTGGCGCGCGGCGCAACAATACACGGACCCGGACAACCTCACACTGGTAGTAGTCGGGCCGACAGATCAAAGGGGTGAAGTCGGGAGTCAGAAGTCGGAAGGATGAACGATTAAGTGCGGAATCTGCGTTCATCCCTCCGACTTCTGACTTCATCTTGCTATGAGTCAGTCACAAGTTAACAATCAGGAAGCGGTATCTGCGCAGTCAGGGAGCAGCCGGATGAAAGTCGTCGTGGCGACCTCCGTGATGCTTTCATTCATCTCCTTCTGGCGGGCCGCGGCGATTGTACTCAACGACCTTGCCTCGACGGCTTACTACATCGGCGGGATTACCGAGGAAGCCATCGGCAAGGCTGCGCCCTGGTTCGTGCTGGCGGTGATCCTCTTCGCCTCCGCCGTGCGCGCGGTTTACGTCGAGAGCTGCGCGATGTTCGTGCGCGGCGGCGTCTATCGTGTGGTGAAAGAGGCGATGGGCGGGACGCTGGCTAAGCTTGCCGTCTCGGCATTGATCTTCGATTACATCCTGACCGGGCCGATTTCGGGCGTTTCCGCCGGGCAATACATCGCCGGGCTGATCAATTCGACGCTCCAGCTTGCCGGCTTCTCGTGGCAACTGAATGTCAACTTCACGGCGTGCGTGATCTCCATCGCGGTAGTAGTCTATTTCTGGCGGCTGAATATTATCGGCATTCACGAGTCGTCGGAACGGGCGCTCCGGATCATGCAGATCACCGGCGTGATGGTGGTCGTCATCATCATCTGGTGCGTCGCCACGCTGATTGCCAGCCCGCACCCGGTTCAACTGCCCCCGTTGCCATACCCGTCGAACCTTCATTTCGAGGTCAGCCCGACGACCGGCCTTCACCCGCTCGGCTGGCTCAAGGACACGGGCCTGCCGTCAATTGGCGCGATCGGGATCATGATCGCCTTCGGGCATTCGGTGCTGGCGATGAGCGGCGAAGAGTCGCTCGCGCAGGTGTCGCGCGAAATCGAACACCCGAAACTGAAGAACCTGATCCGCGCGGCGATTGTCATCTTCGTCTTCACGATCTGCTTCACCCCGGTGGTGTCGTTCTTTGCGGTGATGATCATCCCGGACGAAATCCGCCAGCAGTATTCCGGCAATCTGCTCTCCGGGCTCGCGATGAATGTGATCGGGCCGCAATGGCTCAAGCTGCTGCTGCAGGCTTTCGTCGTGATCGTCGGTTTCCTGATCCTCTCCGGCGCGGTCAACACGGCGATAGTCGGCTCGAACGGCGTGCTGAACCGCGTCTCGGAAGACGGCGTGCTGACGGGCTGGTTCCGCGCGCCGCAGAAGAAGTACGGCACGACTTACCGGATCATCAACCTGGTGGCGATCCTTCAGATCGTGATCATCATCCTGAGCGGCGGCAACGTGATCAAGCTCGGCGAGGCCTACGCGTTCGGCGTCGTCTGGAGCTTCACGTTTATGACCACTTCGATTGTGCTGCTGCGTTTCAAGCGTCCGGGGCCGCGCGAGTGGCGCGTGCCGCTGAATCTGAAGGTCGGCAGCGTCGAAATCCCCCTCGGCCTGATGCTCGTGGCGGCCACATTGCTCTCGCTCGCGCTGACGAACCTGCTGACCAAGCAGCTCGCGACCATTTCAGGCGTCATATTCACGGCCGCGTTCTTTATCGTCTTCACGCTCTCGGAGCGGGCGATGGCGCGGAAGCGGCAGACCAACACGGGGCTCGATCAGTTCAATCTGGTCTCCGAGCAGACAGTCTCGCGCGACCTGCTCGACGTGCGGCCCGGCGGCGTGTGCGTCACGGCGCGCGATTACAACAGCCTGCATTACCTGAAAAAGGCCCTGCAGGAAGTGAACACCGATGACCAGGACGTGGTGGTGATGACCGTGCGCGTCATCAAGGGGCCGGGGACGGGCAGCGAGGAGGAAGTTTACGAGGACGAGCTGTTCACGGATTACGAACAGCTCCTGTTCACGAAAGCCGTCGCGGTTGCGGAAAAGCTCGGCAAGAAGATCAAACTGCTGGTCGTTCCGGCGACTGACGCTTTTCAGGCGACGGTGCAAACCGCGATCGAGTTGCAGTGTTCGACCCTCGTCGCCGGCGTTTCGACGAAGATGTCCGCCGACGCGCAGGCCAAACGCATCGGCGACGTCTGGGAATCAATTCAGGATGAGGACAAGCGCAAGCTGCGGGTGCTGAAGCTGATCTACTTCGACGGCACCGAGCGCGTCTACGAACTGGGCGCGCACCGCCCGAACATCACGCCGGAAGACGTGGAACTGACGCACCGCCTGTGGCTCGATCTGGCGAAGGAGAACCCCGCCCTGCATCACAATCAGGTGGTCTCGGTGGCGCTCCGCCGGTTGGCTAAAGACATGACGAGCAGCGAGCGCGCCGAAATCATTTCGCAGCTCAAGAATCTGAAATAGCCCGGGCGGCTTCCGCCCGGAAACCAGCATTCGTCCCCGGGATAAAATCTCAACGCCCTTTTTTCGGAGGAAATAATGGCCACAGTAAAAATCTACACCACGACCTGGTGCCCTGACTGCCGGAACGCCAAGGCCTGGCTCGACCGGCGAGGCATCGCTTATGAGGAGGTCAATATCGAGACGACGCCGGGCGCGGCGGAATTCGTCATGACTGTCAATAACGGTAAGCGCAAGGTGCCGACTTTTGTCACCGGCGCCGAGGCATTTCATAACAGCCCCTTCAGCCCGGCACTCATGGAAGAAAAATTCGGGCGCTGAAAAACAGCAGTCACATTGCTGGGGCCCGCGCCGGCAGTCCAGGCTTTCATTTTGCAGGAGGGATGAGTCAGATTGGAGCCCGGATCCCGGGCGTTGATCGTCTGCTTTCTATGGTTTTTTCGTGATTGGCTTTTTTCAAATTCATGGTAGTATGCGCGCCGTGACGCTATAGCGAGGCCCTTCGCCGGAACAGCAACAACCTTCACGCTCCTTTCCCCGAACCCGAAAACCCCCGACCCGAAACGCAGGCACCACAACCCAGGCAACCAAGCATTTCTCAGTCTGATTGACTGACTGGCCCGGGGATTGCTCTGTCATCCGAAACTGGTGTCCCGGAGATATGTGCAGGTGCTGACCGAGAGGCCATCAGGACTTTATGACTTCGCCCGGTTTACTGGAAATCCTGAATCCCGGCGCCGAAAGCGCCACCACCCCATCACTGCCGGCGGCAGCCAGTGAAGTTGCCGGGACCGGGCAGGATGAAGCACTGCTGGCGCTCTTCATCGGCGTCAATCATCAGGCTTACCTGTTCACTTCGCGGCGACTGCTCATTCTCAGACGGGTGAAACCGCTCGTGCGACAGCTATCGGGGCGCAGGCTGATTGACCTGACCGAGGATTCAGCCGGACTGAGTCTGCCGGAAGTATTCCGACAGACCAGAATCAAAAAAGAGATCCCGGTCGAAGAAATTACGTGGATGGATGCGGAGCGGGTTTACAGCGCCGGGGCGGTCATCGTTTTCGCGCGCGGTCGCAGATATGAGCTGACCATCGGGCACAAATGCGCGGAGATCGCGCCTTACGTCAATGCCCTGCGCGCCGCGCTCGGCATCCCGCTCGCCGCCTCCGGTCAGGCGATGAAGCGCGACCTGCGAATGTGGTCGCTGTTCTGCTGTCTGACGGGCTCGCTGACGTTCCTGCTGAGTTTCGTCCACCAGGGCGTGCTTGAGCCGGTCTGGGGCCTGGCCCTGACGGTCATCGGCGCGGGCGTGTGGTTTTCGGTGGAGCCGGCGATGTTCATCATCCTTGGCGTCGGCATGGCATGGGCGGCAACGATGAATCTGCTCGGCCTCAATCCCTCGCTGCTCAATAAGGGGCACCTGCCGCTGGGCGTCCCGCTTCAGATTTACTGGGCCGTGATGCTCTTCGCGAAATACCGGAAATATGAACACCTGTACGACCCGGGGAACACGGTCAGCGCTTCGACTCAGATTCCCGGGAGGGCTTCATCGTTACCCGGTCTGACCGAAAGCCCGGTCATGCCGATACTCTCTTCCGCCATTGGCGCGACGGGGCTCATCCTGCTCGGTCTGCATTTCACGACGATCCGGGAATGGCCGCTCACGGCCGCCGCGATGATTACGCGCGGCCATCTGTACCTGGCGGTGATCGGCCTCGCCGTCGGTCTGGCGTCATGCTACTCGCGCCGCGGCCAGCGGAGGGCGGCCCTGGCAGGAATAACGGTTAACGCGGTGACGGCGCTCACGCTGATCACCCTGCTGATGACGAAGTGGCACCACGCCTGAAAGGCAGTGGCCCGCCGCCCGTGGGCGAATGAGGAGCGCCGGGATGGCCCCGCCCATTACTGCCCCGATTAAACTGGAGGATTATCTGCTGTGCAAACAGATCGTACCGCTACCATTCTGATGGTCGAAGACGACGCCACGATCCGCTACCTGGTGTCGGAATATTTCCGGCGTGTCGGCTACGAAGTGATCGAGGCGCCTGACGGCGAAGCCGGGTACCGTTCCGGTCTGGAGAAGCGCGCAGACGTGATCATTCTCGACGTGATGATGCCGAAGATGGACGGCTTCGAGGTGTGCCGCAATCTGCGCCAGCAGAACGTCACCACGCCGATCATCTTTCTGACTCACAAGGGCGACGAGCGCCACGCGGTCGCCGGGCTCGAAGGCGGGGCCGACGATTACATGCCGAAACCCTTCAGCCCGCGCGAACTCGAGGCCCGCGTCAAAAGCGTGATGCGCCGCAGCGGGATCATCAAGGTTGACGACGTGGCCACAGGGAAAATCATGCGCGGCGGCCTGACGCTGGACCGTGACTCTTACAGCGTGCTGGTCAACGACCACACGGTCGAGATGACGCCGATTGAGTTCAAGATCCTCGAGCTGCTGATGTCTCACCCCGGCAAGGCGTTCTCCCGCGAGGCCCTGCTCGATCAGGTCTGGGGGACATCCTACGAAGGCTACGAACGTAACATTGACCCTCATGTCATGCGGCTGCGTTCCAAGGTCGAACCGGACGCGGCAAATCCCACCTACGTCCTGACCGTCTGGGGCGTCGGGTATAAGTTCAACGACAAAATCTGAGCGCCGAAGTCAGGCCCGAATCTCAAATTTCAGATTTGAGATTCGGGATTGAATGAAGCGTGCAGATCAAACCAATAACTACGTTGAATCTTCAGGCCCCGAAGTCAGCGCGCGATCCACGAGGTTACCAAAGCCATGTCCAGTTTTCTGCGCGATTCCCTGAAAGATTCACTGACCGAATCGCCTGCGTTTTCACTCTCCGTCAAATCCCTCCTGACCTGTTTGTGCGCCCTGCTTGCGCTCAGCATAGCGACCCTGCCCGTTTTCGCCATCAGCCGTCAGGTCACCCTGACCGAGATGACGACGGGAGCGGGCCGCGTCGTTTATGGGCGCATTGCCGAAGTGCGCAACGGCACTCACCCTGATTACAGCCACATCGCCGTGACCTTCGTCACCCTCGACGTGATCGAGATGCTGAAAGGAAGCGCCGCAAAACGCCTCACCTTTATGCAATTCGCAAGCGCTCAGGGGCAGTCGCAGGCGGTCGCCCACAACTACCACATGCCGAAATATGCCGTCGGCGAAGAGGTCGTGTTGTTCCTGTACCCCGAAAGCCGCTACGGCTTCACCAGCCCGGTCGGCGAGGGGCAGGGCAAGTTCCAGGTGAGCAATGACCCGCGCACCGGCAGGCGCGCGCTCGTCAATGACCGCGGCAATCGCCAGTTATTCGAGCCGCTCAGGAACGAGAAGGCGCAATCACACTTCAGACTCAACAGCGCCGAGCGCAGCCTGATCGCCCAGCAGAACGGCGTGGCCGATCTGGAGACTTTCCGCTCAATGATTCGCAAGCTGGCCGCGGGCGGTTCGACAGTAAACGTGAACTGAAAGGACGCCCGGTTACTGCCTGAGTCGCGGGAGTCGCCCGAGTGGAGGGCCTCCGGCGCCGATCTGCCTGTTTTCAGCAGGCTCCATCTGACCAATTCCGAAAAATCACCGAAGAGGCTTTTATGCAGAAGATATTTCACGAGATGTCTGCCAGACACGGCTTGAAAAGCGCCACCTGCGTCGTGCTGTGTGGCGTGATGGCGCTGACGCTGGCGAGCGTGGGCGGCACCAGAAAAGTAAGCGCGGGATTGCCGATTGCGGCGACGCCCAGCGGCAACCTGGTCGCCTGGCGCGGGAATATTACTTACACCGTTGACCAGGGGACGCTCGGGTCACTGTCGAACGCCCAGGCGGCCGCTCTGGTCAGCGACATTTTCAATGTCTGGATGAGCGTGCCGACGGCCAGCCTGAGCATTCAACAGAGCGGGCAGCTCTCGCAGGATGTGACGGCGGCAAATTACCTGAGCTTTTATCGCAATTCCGGCGACGGCATTAACCCGATCATCTTTGACGCGGACGGGAGCATTATTGACGCCATCTACGGCAACGGCGCACACCAGAGTATTCTGGGTTTCGGCGTCCCTTCCTGGTCGGTCAGCAGTGTGGATCAGTCGGTTGACGGCCGGGTTATTGCTGCCGACGCGGTTCTCAACGGGGCATTCATCGGCGGCAGGAGTGATACGACGCAAATTCCGCTGGAGCAGTTCAAAGCGACCTTCGTTCACGAACTCGGTCACTTCCTCGGGATGGGACATACACAGTTGAATCTCGGTGTCGCCTTCGACCGTAACTTCAGCAATGACGGGTCGGTGCCGCTGTTGTTTCCGTTCTCGCTCAGCAACCAGCAACCGATCCTGTCGCAGGATGACAAGGCGCAGATTTCGCAGATGTATCCTAACCCGGCGATGTCTTCAACCGTCGGGACGATCCGCGGCAAGGTCCTGCTGTCCGACGGCGTGACGCCATTCCAGGGGGCCAACGTGATTGCGCGGCGGATTGATGACCCGCTCACGGTCGCGGTCACTTCGATCTCGGGCTTCCGTTACCGCGGCACCGGCAGCAGTCAGAACTTCGGCTCGCTCGACGGGTCATTGCAGGGGTTGTACGAGATCACCGGCCTGCCCCCGGGCAATTACACGGTCGAGGTCGAGCCGATCTACCCCGAGTTCATCGGCGGCTCAGGCGTCGGCCCGCTGGATCCGCCGACTGATCTGCCGGGGCCGGCTGAATACTACAGCGGCGCGGCTGAATCCGGTAACGACGGCCCGGCCAGCGCGGCAATCCTGTCAGTCGGCGGCGGGCAGACGCTCGACAATATCAACATCATTCTCAACAGCAGCAATTCAATCGCGCAGATCAGCGAGTCCGGGACGCACAACTCGGTGGCGACGGCGCAACCCATCTCCGTGCCGAGCGTCACGAGCGGCAACGTCGTCAGCACCGAACCCGGCATTGCCAGCCCGTTCCCCGGCTCGCAGGTGCAGGACTTGTACTCATTCACGGCGAACGCCGGTGAATGGGTGACGGTCGAACTCAACTGGCCGAACCCCGCGGTCAATCTCGATCTTTACCTCTATGACGGGGGCGGCACCCGGCTCGCCAGTTCTTACGTCTGTTCTTTCGGCGTCCAGTGCGGGGGCAACTTCAACCCGACGCGCGAGCAGATCGGGCCGTTCCAGATTTCGACGACCGGGACTTACATCGTCGGCGTCAGCTCGCGGACCGCGACAGTCGCGAACTATCTGTTGCAGACGACTTCGCAGCTCGGCACTCAATACAACTCCTTCCCAGTGACCACGGTGAGCGCGGCCAGCTATCAGCAGCAGGTCCCGCTGGCGCCGGAATCCATCACCGCGGCTTTCGGGACCAATATGGCGGCAGGGCTGGGAATAGCGACCTCTGTCCCGCTCCCCACCACTCTGAACAATGTCACAGTCACAGTGAACAACATTCCCGCCGGGTTGTTTTTCGTTTCGCCGCAGCAGGTGAACTACGTGATTCCCAAAGAGGTGACTCCCGGCCCGGCGACTGTCGTGGTCAGGAGAGGCGACAACGGAGTGACTTCACAGGGCACAATCAATGTGAGCAAAGTTTCGCCGAGCCTCTTCACGGCCAACGCGAGCGGCAGCGGCAGGCCGGCCGCGTTGATCCTGCGCGTCAAATCCAATGGGCAGCAGATCTACGAGTCAGCCACACAGCAGATAGTACAGTCGGCCGGAGACTCGCTGTATCTGATTCTGTACGGCACCGGCGCGCGCTACGCGCCGAACGCCGACAACGGCAACCTGGCGGCGAGTGTGCAGGTGACGATTGGCGGCGTCAGCGCGCCGGTGCTTTTCGCCGGGGCCGCTCCGGGCTTCGAAGCGCTCGACCAGATCAACGTGCAGTTGCCGGCGGGAGTCGCCGCGGGGACAGACGTCCCGGTGATAATGAAGGTGAATAACGGGCAGGGGACGATGGTGCAGGCGAATACGGTGACGCTGGCGATCCAGTAAATCAGCTTCGGCTGATGGCGCCGAATCCTCCTGTCCGGCGACTGATTATCACGAACAACAAAAATGGCGATGCTCATTCGGAAGACTGAAGGGCATCGCCATTCGATTTCTGCGCGACCGCTTTTCGGACGGGTCGGCCGCAGGGAGTTACTTCTTGGGCGGCACGACGGAATCCTTGCAGGCCTTGGCGACGCGGAATTTGACGACGGTCTTGGCCGGGATCTTGATCGTCGCGCCGGTCGCCGGGTTGCGGCCCATGCGCGCCTTGCGGCTCGCCTTGACCAGCTTGCCGATGCCGGGCAGGGTGAACTGACCGTTCTTCTTGGTCTGCGTGATCGCGACGCTGGCGATTTCATCGAGGATCTCGTTCGCGGTTTTCTTCGAGACGCCGAACTTGTCGGCGAAGTGAGTGGCTAACTGGCTCTTGGTCATTTGTTTTGCTGCCATATCGAAAGCTCCTTTTGATGATGGTTGATGTCGTGGTTGATCTGCGTAGCCAGACCTCAGTGCCTGACTGTTTACAGTGGAACACCCGCCCCTGTAAATCAGCGCTGTCCTCGGTTCCATCCTGTGAATTGGAAAAGAGCGGACTTCGGTGATTACTGGATATTGTGCTAATTCGCGGCGGAGTATACCGTAGCTTGTAGTTGAGCGCAAGGCGAAAAAAGCCTTATTTTGCAGGCCCGCGCAAATGTCCGCCTCGCCGGAGGCGCATGGCTATTGGCGTTTGCGACGATGACCCGGATCGGCATGACGAGCATTGCCAAAAACCGCCGGGTTGGTTTAGATTCTGTCCCCGCAGCAGCTGTTTTGCCCGAGCGGATTCCGGCGCCCCCACGGGCGGCACGCCGGGAGAATCCGGGGTTTCCGGATTTCTGATCACCGAATACTTTTATTGATGGAGGATGAAAATTGTGCCGCTAGCTTCATGCCCTGAGTGTGGCGCTGAGCTTCATGTGGAAGAAGACATTGACAAGGGCGAGACGATCAATTGCGAGGAGTGCGAGTCTCGCCTGGAAGTCGTAGGTCTGGACCCGATTGAACTCGACCTGCTTCCCGAGGATATCACCGGCGATGAAGACGAGGATGACGACCGCTATGGCGAAGACGAGGATAATTACTGAAGGGTCGGGATTGAGGGCCGAGCCGTTTTCATTCAGACTCCCGGCTCAGGGTGCCGGGGCGGTGTAACCGGTGCGGCTGGCGCGCAGCTGGACCCCGGGGCGGGAGGTCGTCACCCGGAGCGAGCGGTATTTACCATCCCGCGCCTCCGGGTAATAGGCCAGACCGTAACTCGCCTTGATCTCCTCAGCCAGCGCTTTGAAAATCGGCGTGAAATCGCGGGCGTCAGCGGCGAAGTCCCTGCCGCCGGTGGCCGCGACGATGCGCGAAGCGTCCAGCGGTGTGATCACCCGTTCGCCCGAATGAGTCGGCGTGAGAATGTATGAGGGCAGCGTGATCGAATAGACCGTGACGCCCGCCGCGTTGGCCCGCCGGGCGAGTTCCTTCCGGTCAATGACGCTGGCCGAATCGAAGCCGTCGGTGATGACCACCACGACGCGCCGCATCGGGTAGCCTTTAGTCGAACGCAGTGACCTTTTGCCGAACATCGTGACGGCACGATCAATGGCGTCATAAATCCTCGTCGAGCCTTCAAAGTGGTCCGCGCGCGCCAGAGCCTTCTCAATCTTGTGCGCGTCGCTGGTGAAATCCTGAAGGATTTTCACGTCATAGTTGAAAGCCAGTGCCGCAAAGACCGAGTCCCCCTTCATCAGCTCAGTAAATTTCCTCGCCGCATTCCGCAGCGTCTCCGTTTCTTCAGGCTTCAGACTGCCCGAAAGATCGAGGGCGAAGACCACCGCCAGCGGGCGCGAAAGCGTGGCCTCACTGGTCACCGTGAAGAAATCAATCCTGTGCGGCTTCCCGTCCTCGTAGACCTGAAAATCCTCGGCCCGCAGATCGCGCACGTAATTCCCGGCGGCGTCAGTCGCCGTCACATCAATCACGATCAGGTCAGTGTCAATGCGCAGGGTCGGCTCCTGTCGCGCCTGTTGTGGCGCCCGCGGCGATTGTCGTGACGGCTGCTCATTCGTTTGCGACCACACGGGCAGGGCGCTCACGAACAGCAGGCAGAGGGCAGAAGTGATGAGTCCGCTTTTCATCTGGCGAGTGATATAATTTCGGCGCGACAGCACACGGGAATTATAAGTGGCCTCCGGCCGTATTCAAATCTGGAGAGTTTTTTATGAACCGGAAATCATCATACGCCTCCGTCCCCCGAATAGTTCTTCTGATCCTCTTTTCCGCCATCTCAGTTACGGCACTGGCGCAAACCGGAGTGATCAAAGGCAAGGTTAAGGAGCAGGGTGGCAAGGCTCTGGAAGGGGTGACAGTTCAGGCGAGAAAGATTGAGGCGAAGCCAGCCAATGATCAGAACTCCAACCGCGCGGCCAGTCGCGGCGCGCAGCTGGCGGCATCGCGCGAGAAACACGAGACCACGACCGACAGCAAAGGCAATTTCTCTTTCAGTGACCTGACCGCGGGCAATTACGTGCTGACTTTTGAGAAGCCCGGATTCGCCGCCATCACGACCTGGCAGATGGAGATCAAAGCCGGTGAGACGGTGGAACTCAGGCGAACTGTTGAATTGCCGCGCGAAAAGCAGTCAGACACTTCGCTCGTGCGCGGCGGAGTTTTCAATGCCGCCGGCTTCTCTTTCCCGAATGTCAGCGTGAAGATCGAACGTATCGGCGGCAAGCGCTTCAGGCAGGAGAAGTATTCGAATGACGCCGGCGAATTTGTTTTCCGCGTCCCTTCGGAAAAGGGAACCTACCGCATCACGGCCTCGGCCAGCGGTTTTCAGACCGTCTCGAAGGAAATTGAAATTGACGCTTCTGAAGTCAGACAGGTCGCGCTGACGCTGGAAAAGAAGCAGTGAGAAATCAAAAGGCAAAGGTCGGCAGATAAAAACGCTGACCTTTGCCTTTTGATTACCAGCCTCGATTGTTCCGGCTACTGATTCATCGAGTTGAGGAACTCGGCGTTGGACTTCGTCTTCTCCAGCCGCTCGAGTACCAGCTCCATCTGCTCGACGCCGGAAAGCGGATTCAGCACGCGGCGCAGCACCCAGATGCGGTCGAGGTCCTTCTTCGGGATGAGCAGCTCCTCCTTGCGCGTGCCCGACTTCTGCAGGTCTATGGCCGGGAAGACGCGCTTGTCCGAGAGCTTGCGGTCGAGGTGGATTTCCATGTTGCCCGTACCCTTGAACTCCTCGAAGATCACGTCATCCATGCGGCTGCCAGTCTCGACGAGCGCCGTGGCGATGATCGTCAGGCTCCCGCCTTCCTCAATATTACGCGCCGCGCCGAAGAACCGCTTCGGCCGCTGCAGTGCGTTCGAGTCCACGCCGCCCGAGAGAATCTTGCCTGAAGGCGGCACGACCGCGTTGTGAGCGCGCGCGAGCCGCGTGATCGAGTCGAGCAGGATCACCACATCGCGCTTGTGTTCGACCAGGCGCTTGGCTTTTTCGATCACCATGTCGGCGACCTGGACGTGGCGCGATGCTGGCTCGTCGAAGGTCGAGGAGATGACCTCGCCGTTGACCGAGCGCTGCATGTCGGTGACCTCCTCCGGGCGCTCGTCAATCAGCAGCACGATGAGCGTGACTTCCGGGTGATTCTCGGTGATCGAGTTGGCGATGGTCTGGAGCAGCATCGTCTTGCCGGTGCGTGGCGGTGCGACGATCAGCCCGCGCTGGCCCTTGCCGATCGGCACGACCAGGTCGATGACGCGGCCCGAGAGGTTGTCGGTGTTGGTTTCCATCCGCAACTGCTCGTTCGGGTAGAGCGGCGTCAGATTGTCGAAGAAGACCTTGTCGCGGGCGATGTCCGGCGGCTCGAAGTTGATCGCCTCGACTTTGATCAGCGCGAAGTAACGCTCGCCTTCCTTCGGCGGGCGAATCTGACCGGAGATCGTGTCGCCCGTGCGCAGGTCGAATTTGCGAATCTGCGACGGGCTGACGTAGATGTCATCGGGCCCGGGCAGGTAGTTATATTCCGGCGCGCGGAGAAAGCCGAAGCCGTCGGGCAGTGTTTCCAGCACGCCTTCGGAAAAGATCAGCCCTGATTTCTCGGTCTGCGCCTGGAGGATCTTGAAGATCAGCTCCTGCTTACGCATGCCCGTCGCGCCGGGAACATCAAGCTCCTTGGCGATGTTCGTCAGCTTGGAAATACTCATTTCCTTAAGGTCAGCAATATCCAGGAAGTCTTTACCTTCCGCGCTGATCTCTTCTTCTTCTTCTTCAATTTCCCGCGATCTGGCGCGGACTTTTTCTGTTTTCTCAGCCATATCAATTTTTGTGGTTGTGACCTTCAATCGTGGTGCGCTTTCGGCGAGGCAGCAACGAATGATTGTCGGTGAATGGAAACTCCCTGGTTGCGGCGGAATGTATCAGGACAATTGACCAGTGATATGATGACCAGCCTGATAAAACTGTGTCTGTTGATGACCGTTGGCAGGGGGAACTGTCAGAATTACCGCGCTGTCATTAACTGTACAAACGTGCCGAAGTCAATCGGGTAAAACTCAGGGCTACAGCTGGTCTGGGATTAGTGTGTGCGAGAGGCCGGATTTTGCTCTCGTGAGAGTTGCAGGCGACAGTCGCGGGAAGCTTGCTTAATTCCCACCTGTGCTGCGCGTCAGCTTTGTTATATTACTGCCCGTCAAACTTGACTGAATTTCATCCCATAACTGCCTCCCGCCTTCGCGGGTGAGCGCTGAAAAGGGGATGACGCGCTCAGTCTCCAGCAGCTTGCGCGCGCGTTGTAATGAGGCGCGCCGCTCGTTTGCCGATAACTTGTCAATCTTTGTTGAGACCACCAGAAAGGGAAGCCCGAAGTGCTGAAGCCAGGTTTTCATCTGGAGATCAAGCGGGGAAGGCTCATGCCTGGAGTCTACGATCAGGATAGATAGCACAAGCTGCCGACGTTGCGCAAGGTAAATCTCAATTAACTGGCCCCAGGACGCCCGTGCCGCCTTCGACACTTTGGCGTAACCATACCCCGGCAGATCAGTAAAATAAAATGCCTCATTGATCAGAAAGAAGTTGATCGCCTGCGTCCGGCCCGGTGTCGAACTCGTCCGCGCGAGGCCCTTCTGGTTGAGCAGGGCATTGAGCAGACTCGACTTCCCCACGTTCGAGCGGCCCAGAAAAGCGACCTCGGGCCGCTCATCTTTCGGGAAAGAGGGCGGCGCAGTCGCGCTGGCAACAAATCTGGCACTGCTGATTTTCATAGAGCCTGGGATGTAATTTCAGACTCGAAATCTGAAATCCGGGGCCTTCACCCGGTCACCGACCCTTCAGCCGGACTCGCTCCCACCGGCGGCTGCCAGAGTTGCAGCGTGACTTCCGTACTGGCCGGCGGGCGCGGCGTTGGAATGCGTTCGAGCGCCAGCGGCAGCACTTCATCCATCGTCTCGACCAGGTTGATCTGCAGGGCCTCGACGACATCTGCCGGGACTTCGGTGAGGTCCTTCTCGTTCTCTCTGGGGATCACCACCGTCGTCAGACCGGCGCGGTGCGCGGCCAGAAGTTTTTCCTTGAGGCCACCGATGGGCAGCACCTTGCCGCGCAACGTGATTTCGCCGGTCATCGCCACTTCCTTATGAACCGGGATGCGGGTCATCACCGAAGCGATGGCGGTCGCCATCGTGATGCCTGCCGACGGGCCGTCTTTTGGGATCGCGCCTTCGGGGACGTGAACGTGCAGGTCATAATTCTTGTGCAGTTCGGCGGGAATCCCCAGTTCCGCGGCGCGCGAACGGACATAAGTGATCGCCGCCTGCGCCGACTCCTGCATCACGTCGCCGAGTTTGCCGGTCAACGTCAGCTTGCCATTGCCTTCGACCAGCGTGGCTTCGATCTGCAACACGTCGCCGCCAACTTCGGTCACGGCCAGCCCGCTGACCAGACCGATTTCGCTGCGTTCCGACGCCACCTGCGGGCGGAATCTGGTCGGGCCGAGCAGTTTCTTCACCGCCGCGGCATCCACGACGAAGTGGAACGGCGTCTCCGCTTTCTCTTTCGGCGAGACATTTTCGCGCACCAGCTGGCGCGCGACCTTGCGGCTGATCGAGCCGATCTCACGCTCCAGGTTACGCACCCCGGCTTCGCGCGTGTAGTACTCGATAATCGTTTTGATCCCGTCGTCAGCGAATTCGATCTGCTCCGACTTGAGGCCGTTGGCTTCCGCCTGCTTCTTCATCAGGTGGCGTTTGGCGATCTCAAGCTTTTCGCGCTCGGTATAGCCCGCGAGTCGGATGATCTCCAGGCGATCCTGCAAGGCGGGCGGGATCGTGTGCAGCACGTTGGCCGTCGCAATGAACATCACCTGCGAGAGGTCATATTCGACGTCGAGGTAATGATCGTGGAATGAATTGTTCTGTTCGGGGTCGAGGACTTCGAGCAGTGCGGCTGACGGGTCGCCGCGAAAATCGGAGCCGAGTTTGTCCACTTCATCCAGCAGGATCAGCGGATTGATCGTTCCCGCTTTCTTCATCATCTGGATGATCTGGCCCGGCAGCGCGCCGATGTAGGTGCGGCGGTGGCCGCGGATTTCAGCCTCATCACGCACGCCGCCCAGGCTCAGGCGCACAAACTTCCGGCCGGTCGCTTTCGCAATCGAGCGCCCGAGACTGGTTTTGCCGACGCCCGGCGGGCCGACGAAGCAGAGGATCGAGCCCTTCGGCTTTTCAACCAGCTGGCGGACGGCCAGATATTCGAGGATGCGCTCCTTGACCTTTTCGAGCCCGTAGTGATCGGCTTCGAGAACTTCCTGGGCGTGGTTGATGTCGCGAATCTCTTCGCTGCGCTCTTTCCAGGGGGCGGCGAGCAGCCAGTCAAGATAGTTGCGTGAAACGGTTGACTCAGCCGACATCGGCGGCATCTGTTCGAGTCGTTTCAGTTCCGCCATCGCCTTGTCGAAGGCTTCCTGCGGCATCCCGGCTTCCTCGATCTTCTGCTTCAGTTCCTCGTATTCGGCCTTCTCGTCCTTGCGGCCCAGTTCCTTGTGGATCGCCTTGATCTTTTCGTTGAGGTAATACTCGCGCTGCGCCTTTTCCATCTGGCGCTTGACGCGGGTCTGAATCGTCCGGTCGAGGTTGAGTTTCTCGATTTCGATTTCGAGCAGTTCGGTCAGGCGCAGCAGGCGCTCGTGGGCGGAGTAAATTTCGAGCAGCCCCTGTTTGTCTTCGATGGAGAGTTTGAGGACGTGCGCCAGATTGTCCGCCAGCTGTCCGGGGTCCGCCGAGCGCATCGCGGCCTGCAGGGCTTCGGGGTTCGGCTCCTGCGAAAGCTTGAGGTATTGTTCGAGCAGCGAGCCGATCCGCGAGACGAGCGCCATCGCGCGCTGATTGTTTTCGACGACGACGGGCGCGCGGCGCAGCGTGGCCAGATAATACCCGTCCACCTCCTCGACCCGCACGGCGCGGGCTCGTTCGCGCCCCTCGACCAGCACCTTGATCGTGTACTCGTCCGGCTTGCGCAGCGAGTTGGCGATGTAGGCGAGCGTGCCGACCATGTAAATCTGGCCGGGCGTCGGCTCCTCGACCGTCGCGTCGTGCTGCGTCGCCAGAAAGATGATCCGGTTGGTCGTGAGCGCCTCTTCGAGCGCCCGCACGGATGAGGCGCGCCCGATGTTGAAGGCGGCCTTGGTCCCGGGAAAGACTACGACATCACGGATCGGAACCATCGGGTAGTGCGCGATATCGTTCGGGGTACTGTCGCTGAATTCCTGCATGGTAGTATGACCTCAGACTTCAAATAAAAACTGTCTCTTCGGCGGTCCGATTCCCGGCAGCCGGAATTTCCGGATCAAAGCCTCACTTCGGGGCCTCTGAAAACTACGGCCCGCCCGATCAAATTGTGTTTCTGGGAACCTGCTCGATTTTGCAGACCGCTTCACTGCAAATCGTCACATTGGAGCTTCAGGGTGGAAGTCTCTTTTTTTCGGAGGCGGTGTTTCCGAGCCCTTCCTGCCGGTTTTCGATTCCGCCCCCGGCTCGGGTGATGACAATTGAAATCACAACCGGTCGCGCCGATCAGCCGGCTTTCTCCAGCGGGAAGACCGCGCGCCGGTTGGCGACCATCTCGGCAGTCACAATGAATTCCTTGACCTTCTTCTGGCTCGGCAGCAGGTACATCGCTTCGAGCATCAGCTCTTCGAGGATCATCCGCAGACCGCGGGCGCCCACTTTGCGTTCACAGGCCTGCTTCGCCACCGCGCGCAACGCGTCGTCACTGAAGCGCAGCTTGATGCCGTCCCACTCGAACTGCTTCTGGTACTGCTTCATCAGCGCATTCTTCGGCTGCGTCAGGATGTCAATCATCGCATCCTCGTCCAGCTCGTGCAGCGTGCCGACGACCGGCAGGCGGCCGACGAATTCGGGGATCAGCCCGAACTTGATCAGGTCTTCCGGCTGCACCTGGGCAAACAAATCTTCCTGCTTCGACTTGGTCATCGGGCGAATCTTCGCCTGGAAGCCGAGCGCCTTCTGGCGCAGCCGACGCTGGACGACTTTCTCAAGGCCGACGAAGGCGCCGCCGCAGATGAAGAGGATGTTGGTGGTGTCGACGGGGAAGAATTCCTGATGCGGGTGCTTACGCCCGCCCTGCGGCGGGACGTTGGCCACGGTGCCTTCGAGGATCTTGAGCAGCGCCTGCTGGACGCCTTCGCCCGAAACGTCGCGGGTGATCGAAGGGTTCTCGTCCTTGCGGCAAATCTTGTCAATCTCGTCAATGTAGATGATGCCCTGCTGCGCGCGCTCGACGTCGCCGTTGGCGGACTGGAGCAGCTTCAGGATGATGTTCTCGACGTCCTCGCCGACATAACCGGCCTCGGTCAGCGTCGTCGCGTCAACGATCGTGAACGGCACCTTGAGCATGCGCGCCAGCGTCTGCGCGAGCAGCGTCTTGCCGGTGCCGGTCGGGCCGATCAGCAGGATGTTGGATTTCTGAATCTCGACATCCGTGCGCCGCTTGGTCATCTCGATGCGCTTGTAATGCTGGTAGACGGCGACGGCGAGTTTCTTCTTCGTGTCTTCCTGGCCGATAACGTACTCGTCGAGGAACTCCTTGACCTCGGTGGGCCGGGGCAGCGGGGGCCTTGAGGCCGCGGACTCCTGCTGAACATCATCGCTGATGATTTCGATGCAGATGTCAATGCACTCGTTACAAATGTAAACGGTAGGTCCGGCGATGAGCTTTTTGACTTCATTCTGGCTCTTCCCGCAGAAGCTGCAACGCAACGTGTCTTCGCCTCTTCTCATCGCTGTGCTGTCTCCGAGTCAGGTTGTGAAGAAGAATGGATGAAACCGGTCAGCATGTCTGTAAAAATTCCTTGCTGAAACTTTGTTCGGTCAGGTGCGGTGGTAATGATAAACAAGAGCGATGGCGGGGTGCAAGGCGGGATAGTTCCGGGTGACGCCCGTCGCACTTAAAAACCGGCGTTTTTACATCCCGAATCCCGTCCCCGACTTGATGGCTTCGCAGGCGCGGATGCACCTCTCGCAGATTTGCACCTCCGGGCTCGCGAGCAGCCGCTCCCCATCCGCCTGCGGCGCGCCGCAGAAACTGCAATGCCCCGTCTTTGAGTTTTCACCCCGCAGGATTCGCCTGTACCAGGGCACGCGAAGCATCGGCGGCCTCAGCCCCAGATCGCGGTAATCCGAGAGCAGCTGGACACTCACATCAACGCACTCGTTACAGATGTAGTTGTTGTCCCGCCCTTCAAAGAGCCTCGCGACCTCACCTTCGCCCAGCCCGCAGAAGGAGCAGCGCAGTACGCCGCCCTGCGGCTGGTAATTACTCTCTCCACCGAATAATGGCGAATAGTCCGACGCAGAGTTACGGCCGTTCATACCACCACTCACGTGTTAAGGGTGAGCAGCAGGCCCCGCCCGGTGAAGCCGCGCCTGCCCACCCGTCCCTTTTTATCTCTCCGCTACTCCCGGTGTTTGATGACCATATCAATGATGCCGTATTCCCTCGCCTGATCGGCACTCATGATCCGGTCGCGCTCGACGTCACGCTCGATCTGGTCAATTGACTGCCCGGTGTGGGAGGCCAGAATCTCATTGAGCCGCTCGCGCAGCCGCAGGATTTCTTCGGCCGCGATCTTGATGTCGGTCGCCTGACCGGAGATGCCACCCGCCGACGGCTGGTGAATCAGGATGCGCGAATTCGGCAGCGCGAAACGTTTGCCCTTGGCCCCGGCGGTCAGCAGCACGGCGGCCATCGAGGCGCACTGCCCGACGCAGAGCGTCGAGATCGGCGCGCGCACGAATTGCATCGTGTCGTAGATCGCCATCCCGGCGGTCACCGACCCGCCCGGCGAGTTGATGTAAAGCTGAATGTCCTTATCCGGGTCTTCCGATTCGAGGAAGAGCAGCTGCGCCACGACGAGGTTGGCGACGGTGTCGTCAATCGGCGTCCCGATGAAGATAATGTTCTCCTTGAGCAGGCGCGAATAGATGTCAAAAGCACGTTCGCCGCGCGCCGTCTGTTCGACGACCATCGGCACCAGATGAGCATACGGATTAGCCATAAAAACCTGTAACCTTCCTGGTCTCGGGGACTGCCTGTGGTTGCGATCTGCCCTGCGGGGCCCGGACAGATCAACTGGGCGATGAGATGAGCAGCCACGTTATAACAAGGCTGAACGTTGCCGCACTGGCTGATGACAATCAGGACTGTTCAGCCGGTTGGTGATCGGGTTGTGAGGGCGTTTCGCCCGGAGCCTGATTCACTTCCTGATTTTCAGTGAACTCTTCGACGGTCACTTCAGCCTGACTGACCACAACATCAAGCGCTTTCTGGTAAAGCAACCGGTTTTCGATACTAGCCAGCCCCCCTTCCTTTGTCAAGGTAGCCTTCAGATCGTCCGGCGACTGTCGTGAAGCGGCGGCCATGCGGGCGATCTCCTCATCCATTTCCGCATCGCTGACGCTGATATTTTCGGCCTCGGCGATGCGCCCGACGACGAGCGCCCCGCGCACATTCTCGACCGCCCGCTCGCGATCCTCCTTCCTGCGTTCCTCCCAGTTGATCTGCCTGATCTCCTCAATCGGCACCCTGCTGTTGAGCATGGCGTAAAGGAACTGGCGCGAAATCTCTTCGGCCTGCCTGTCCACGAGCGTTTCGGGCACCGCGAAATCATGGGCTTCAGTCAGCTGCTTCATCAGCGCATCCCGCACCTGCTGATCGGCGTGGTATTCAGCATTCTTCTGCTGGCCCTCGCGAATCTGGGCGCGCAATTCATCGAGCGTCTGCTTGTCGCTGACCTCCTGAGCGAAGTCGTCATCCAGTTCCGGCAGCTCCTTCCTTCTGACCGCCATCACCGTCGCGGTGAAATCAACCGTCTTCCCGGCCAGCCCTTTCGCATTGAAATCTTCGGGATAAGTCACCCGGAACTCGCGCACGTCGCCGGCCCTCGTGCCGCGCAGGTTTTCATCGAACTCCTTCTGCACGCCTTCGGCGCCGAGTTCGACTTCCAGGTCATCGGCCTTGATCTCTTCTTTTTCGTGTTCTTCCTGCGGGTCAACGTATTTGCCGATGAGGTTGACCGAAATGAAATCGCCCGACTCCGAGGCGCGATCCTCGACCGGCACAAGCTGTGCCGCGCCCTCACGCAGCCGCTCAAGCGTGTGGTCAATGTCTTCGTCAGTGACCTTCCTGACCCGCTTCGTCACCTTGAGCCCTTTGTAAGGCTTCAACTCGAATTCGGGGACGACCTCAATGCTGGCCTTGAATTTCAGCGGCGCGCCCTCTTTGACTTCCAGATCGCTGATCTTCGGTTCGCCGACCACGCGCAGCTTGCGATCCACCACCGCGTGTTGCAGCGCGTGCGGCAGCAGTTCACCGACCACCGCGTCGCGCGCGTCCTTGCCGAAGCGCTGTTTGATGACCCCGCGGGGCACGCGGCCCGGGCGAAAACCCGGCACGGCGGCGAAGCGCATGTAAGAGTCATAGGTCTTGTCGAATTCCTTCTGGACTTCTTCGGCGGCGATCTCGATGGTCAGATCTTTCTGGGTTTCAGCCGTATCGGCGACGGCAACTTCGAATTTAAGACTCACAATATTCCTTCCTTCGCATGGTAATAATGAAAACAAAGATGGGCCACGACCGTTCTGATGGGGACGGAGGGATTCGAACCCTCACTGTAACGGTTCTAAGCCGTTCTCCTCTACCGGTTGGGATACGTCCCCCCTCGGGTCTGTCTGCCCCTGCCTGATCATCAGTCGGCGCGTAGCGGTTTCGGCATATCCTGCTCTGTGATCAAACACACGGCTGACCGTCGTTTTTCAATGAAGCCTGCTGATGAAATCCTTGTGCGCGTGCCGTCGTCCGGAGCCGCTGGCGCAGATTCACTCCCGGCGCGATCTGACCGCCCGGGTTGAAGGCCGGACGCATCCGCGCACCTGCTCCCCTTGTCTGTATCGGGCAGGAACTTTGACCGGGAAGCCTAACAAATTCCAGCAGCCTCCGCAATCAACTATCCCCCATTCGCTATTCACTGTTCGCCGCTTTTCGGCTATAACTCAGAGCCTGGCCGGATAGATCCTTCACCGGGAGAACGAAGTTATGAGCATGCTCGATACAATCAATCAGGACATTACTGCCGCCATGAAAGCCCGGGACGCCGAGAGGCTTTCGGCGCTGCGGATGGTGAAGACCGCGCTCAAGAATCGGGAGATCGAAAAGATGGCCCCGCTCGATGATGCCGAAAGCACCAAAGTGCTTCAGTCACTCGTCAAGCAGCGGCGCGACAGCATCGAGCAGTATGAGAAGGGCGGGCGCGCCGAACTGGCGGCGAAGGAGGCCGCCGAAATCAAGGTCATTGAGCAGTACCTGCCCGCCGCCGTTGATGAGGCGACCGTCGCACGGGTCGTTGAGGAAACGCTCACTGAAATCGGCGCGACTTCAGCCAAAGACATGGGCCGCGCCATGAAAGCCGTGATGGCAAAGTTCGCCGGGCAGGCGGTGGACGGCAAAGTGATCAATCAACTGGTGAAGGTAAAGCTCGGCGGGTGACATCTTCCCGCAACTGATTTATCGCGGAACAACACGATGTATGAGTTCGTAAGGCTGAGAGTCTGCCGGGCCGAAGGGCGCTGAACGTTATCCTTTATTTGGCAGGCTTCCCTGAGTTTTGGAAAATTTGCAGGAGGTAAGACGATGAACACGTTTATCTGGCTGGCGGCCGTCATTCTCGACATCTTCGCGATCAATGACGTGATGAACTCAAGGCGCGACTGGGCGACGAAAGTAGTGTTGGTCGCCCTGATCCTGCTGCTCCCCTTCATCGGCTCCGGGCTCTATCTGTTCGCCTTCCGCGACAAAGGCTACAGCGTTTGAATTACTCAGGAGCGCCCCTTTCTGCCAATCCGGTGCCGCTTCAATTCACCTGATCGAGAACGAGTCCCTCTCGCTCGGCGCCGGCGCTCTTTGCCAGATCAATGACTCGCACCACCGCCTGATAGCTCAGCGACGGCGCGCCGCTGATGAAGACGTTGCGGTCTTCCGTCGGGCGCTCGTTCATCAGCCTCGTCAGCTCTGCCTCCAGCTCATCCGATTTCATCTCGCGATCATTCAGACGCAGGCTGCCGTCTGCTGCGACGTTCACGACGACTGACGGCATGGGAGGACTGGCTTCGGACGAATTCTTCTCGGGGATCTGCGCGGCAAAGCGCCGCGGTTTGGTCGGCGAGATCACCATGAAAATGATCAGCAGCACCAGCAGGACGTCAATCAACGGTGTAACGTTAATGACGGGTTGTGGTTTGTTTCGCATTTTCCTCCTCCATTGCACGACGAAATTCAGCGAAAAGTCCGGCAAGCCTGCTTGTAGACTCCGCCGGACGAACAAAGTTCCCGCCGACGCAACAGAATCGGAACTCGGATCAGTAAGTTTTCGGAGAGCCCGTTTCGGCCAGCACTGCCGCAGTCACTCGCAGCGCGTGGGCGTGAATCGGTCCATTGCTGGCGACAATGCCGCGGAGGTTGCGAATCTCGGGCGTGTTGTAATGCAGTGGCGCGCCCGCCGTGTCAGTCACCAGCCCGCCCGCCTCGCGCAGGATCGCTTCCGGCGCACAGGTGTCCCACTGATTGGTCTTCGCGCCGAGGTGAATGTAGAGGTGTGCGCAGCCTTCGGCGAGCAGCCCGACCTTCAGGCCGACGCTGCCCGAACGGATTTGCCTGGTGATGCCGAGCCGCTCGTTGATCAGGTCAACCTTGGGCGAGTGATGTGAACGGCTCATCGCCGCAACCATCTGCGCGGGGTCGCTGAGGGCTGAGACCTGCAACCGCTTCGTCGTCCATTTCTCCTCGACGAAAGCGCCCATCCCCGGCGCGGCGAAATACATCCGGTCATCCACCGGGCGGTAAACCACGCCGAGTTGCGCTTCGCCATGCACGGCCAGCCCGATCATGACCGAGAACTCGCCGAGCCGTTCGATGAACTGCTTCGTCCCGTCCATCGGGTCAACCATCCAGACATGCGGCTTGTCGAGCCGCGACCGGTCGTCGTGCGCCTCTTCGGAAAGGATGCCGTCGTGCGGGAAATGCTTCTCGAGTTCCCGGACGATGAATTCGTTGGCGGCATGGTCGGCGGCGGTCACCGGGTCGTCATAGCCTTTCCACTGAACTGTGTGATCGCTGCCGTAAAACTCCAGCAGGATGTGCCCGGCTTCGCGCGCCAGATATTTTGCAGTTTCCAGTTCCCTCTCCATCTTTCCCTTTATCGCCCCTGACGGTTGCGGCGACTGACAATCAATAAATTTGGTGATAAGCTCAGTGCCGTCTACTGTAACAAGCGGCACGCGAATTGGCGAGCCGCGCGGATCACGCGATCAGCCTGTTCGTATCACTTCCGTCGTAATACGATCAACGTGACAACCAACCAGAGTCAGGAGGCACACCCATGAATCAGGATCCCGGTTTCCATCAGGAAAACTTCTCACCCACCCCGCAGCTCGAAGCGTCGCAGCCGCCCTCGCCCACCGCGCCCTCGCCGGACCGCCTGCGCGGTCAGATGATGGTCGAAAAGGAGCAACTCGAGCGACAGTTCGCGGCGGGGGCTTCGTGGTTTTTCTGGATCGCGGGATTGTCGCTGGTCAATTCGATCATCTCGCTTTTCGGCGGCACGTTGCATTTCATTTTCGGCCTCGGCCTCACTCAGGTTGTTGACGGTCTCGTCGCCGGGATCGTCGAAGGCGTGCAGGCACACGGGGGCTTCAGAATCGTCGCGCTCTTCTTCGATCTGGCCATCGCCGGACTGTTCGTGCTTTTCGGGTTCCTGTCCGGTAAAAGGATGCACTGGCCCTTTATCGTGGGGATGGTCATTTACACGCTGGACGCGCTGTTGCTGCTGCTGTTCGGCGATTACCTCAGCGCCGCCGTTCACGGTTACGTGCTGTATCGTATGTACACTTCAGTCAGCGCCATCAGGAGGCTGCGCGAGCTGGATCAGATCCAGTGAGCCGCCAGGGAGCAGTTCAATGAACCAACCACCAGACGCGGCTTCACAGGCCGCGACCGCCGCGGGCACAGCCGGCTACCGTGACCGTTTGCGCGGGGTCGCCGCCGAAGATCATTTCCGCCAGTCGCAGGGGCTGTGGATGTCATCCATCGGCCTCGGCTCTTACCTCGGCGATCCCGACGAGCGGACCGATGAAGCTTATCGCGCCGCCGTCAAACGCGCCGCAGCGCTCGGCTGCAACGTCTTCGACACCGCGGCCAATTACCGCTTTCAGCGCAGCGAACGCAACTTCGGCGACGCGCTCGGTGAGATGTTTTCCGGCGGCAGTCTCGCGCGCGAAGAAGTGATCGTCACGACCAAGGGCGGCTTCCTCCCCTTCGACACCGAACCGCCGCGCAGCCGGCAGGATTTCGCGCGCTACCTCGAAGAGACCTTCATCAGGCCGGGCGTGTGCCGGCTGGAAGATTTCGTGCAGGGCAGCCACTGCATGACCCCGCGCTACCTTGAACACCAGCTCAATCAGAGCCTGCGCAATCTGAAGCTCAGTGCAGTTGACGTTTATTACATCCACAACCCGGAATCGCAGCTCGCCGAAGTGGATCGCGAGGAGTTTTACACCCGGCTGCGCGCGGCGTTCGAGTTTCTGGAATCAGCCGTCGGCGCGGGTAAGCTCACGATGTACGGCACGGCGACGTGGAACGGCTACCGCGTGCCGGCGGGCAGCGCAGAGCATCTCTCGCTCGAACGGGTCGTCAACACGGCGCGCGAAGTGGCCGGCGACAATCATCATTTCAAGGTCGTGCAGCTGCCATTCAACCTCGCCATGATCGAAGCGCTCAACAACGCCAGTCAGGTGGTCGGCGGCAACAGACTGACATTCCTTGAGGCGGCCGGCGAACTCGGCGTCACCGTGATGTCGAGCGCTTCAATCCTGCAATCGAAGCTGGCATCGGGGCTGCCGCCGGTCGTCGGCGAAGCCTTCAGGGGGCTGCGAACCGACGCCCAGCGCGCGCTCCAGTTCACGCGCTCGACGCCCGGCATCACTACCGCGCTCGTCGGGATGAGCAGCACCGCCCACGTCGAAGAGAATCTGGAGCTGGCGAAAACCGCCCCTGCCTCAATCGAAGAGTTTATGAAGCTCTTTGATCAGGCCTGATGAAAGCAAAAAGCGGAAGGCAACGATGATTCGCCGCCTTCCGCCTTTCCGGTTTTCTGCTTACCGCCTCCGCGTCAATCCGCCACCGGCCCCGAAGCCTTCACTTCATCCGACACGCCGTCCTCGAACTGCCTGAAGTTCTCTCTGAACAGCCCGGCCAGATGGCGAGCCTTCTGGTCATAAGCCTGCTGATCCTTCCAGGTGTTGCGCGGCTTGAGGACCTCGCTCGGCACGTCGGGGCAGCTGACCGGCACGTGAACGCCGAAGATCGGATCGGGCTCGGTCGCCACACTGGTCAGCCTGCCATCCAGCGCCGCCCGCACCATCGCCCGTGTGTGAGCAATCTTCATGCGCTTACCCTCGCCGTACGGCCCGCCGCTCCAGCCCGTGTTCACCAGCCAGCACGTCACGCCATGCTTCGCCATCTTGTCGCGGAGCATCTCGGCATAGACATTCGGGTGATGCACCATGAACGGCGCGCCGAAGCAGGTCGAGAACGTCGCCTGCGGGTCTTTGCTCAGGCCCTTCTCCGTCCCGGCGAGTTTTGCCGTGTAACCCGAAATGAAGTGATACATCGCCTGCTCCGCCGTCAGCTTCGCGATCGGCGGCATCACACCGAAAGCATCCGCCGTGAGCATGATGATGTTCTTAGGGTGCCCGCCCAAACCCGACGGCTCGATGTTGGAAATGTGCGTGAGCGGGTAACCGGCGCGCGTGTTTTCGGTCAGCGAGTCGTCATTCAAATCCAGCCGCCTTGTGACCGGGTCCATGACCACGTTCTCCAGCACCGTCCCGAAGCGGCGCGTGCAGGCGTAAATCTCCGGCTCGGCCTCGGCGGAAAGGTTGATGACTTTGGCGTAGCAGCCGCCCTCAAAATTGAAGACGCCGCGATCAGACCAGCCATGTTCGTCATCGCCGATCAGCCGGCGTTCCGGGTCAGCCGAGAGCGTCGTCTTGCCCGTCCCCGAGAGGCCGAAGAAGACTGCCGTGTCACCATCCCTGCCGATGTTTGCCGAGCAGTGCATTGACATCACGCCTCTCAGCGGGAGCAGGTAATTGAGCAGCGTGAAGATTGATTTCTTCGTTTCGCCCGCGTAAGAAGTGCCGCCGATCAGGATCAGCCTGCGCCCGAAATCCATCAGGATGAAGGTGCCTGAATTAGTCCCGTCGGTCTCCGGGTCGGCCTGCATGCCGGCGACGTTGATGACGGTAAATTCCGGCTGGTGGCTGGCCGCCTGTGTGTCCCAGTCCGGGCGGACAAACATGTTGCGGGCGAAGAGGCTGTGCCAGGCGAGTTCCGTGATGACGCGGATCGGGACCCGATAGTCCGGGTCAGCGCCGGCGAAGCAGTCCTGCACATATACGTCGCGGCCCTGAAGGTATTCGGTAACTTTGTTGAAGAGCCGGTCAAAATTCGCCTGCTCGAAGGGGCGGTTGACCTTGCCCCACCAGACGTGACGCTCGGATGAAGGCTCGCGGACGATGAACTTGTCGTTGGGCGAGCGGCCGGTGTGCTGGCCCGTATTGACGACGAGCGGGCCGAGGTGTGCAACCTGAGCTTCGCCGCGCCTGATCGCGTGTTCGTAAAGCTCTCCCGAGGTGAGATTCCAGTAAACGTGATTGACGTTATGAAGGCCATGATTGGCAATGCCATAGGAACTGGGGTTCCAACCCGATTGATTCATAGTATCGCTCCCTGAGTCTGGTGCTGATTGAGGATGATTGATGTTTTGACTGGTAACATGCGGCTTATATGCGGCATTTATTGCGCTATAAGCCGCTACAATATCGAAAAAGCCCCGGCTTGTCGAGCAGGTCAAAGCGCCGGCACTGCGGCTGGCTTTCAGCCCGCTTCAACTGTAAAGTGAGTCTCCCCTTTGTCACAATTGAATACCGGATTACAGAGAAGTGTTGTCATGAAAAAATTCATTCTCTTCGGCACACTGCTGGCCTGCCTGTGTGCGCTCGCCGCCGTCGGTTCAGGCTTCGCGCAGGAAAAGAAGGAAGGCGATCACAAATTCAAAATCGAGGAGGTCGTGAAATTCCACGAACTGCTCCACCCGATCTGGTACGAGCAGTATCCGAAAAAGGAGTGGGCGAAGATTCGCAGCCAGGCCGATGAACTCGTCAGCCGCAAGGAGGCGATTATGAAAGTCCGCCTGCGCACGAAGGCCGAGAACCGGGCCGCGATTGAAGAGCGCCGGCAGAAGTTCGGGGCGTCAGTTGACGCCCTGGCTAAAGCCGCAAAATCGGGCAGCGAGGAAGAACTGGCCAGGGCGGTCGAGGAGATGCACAAGCGCTTTGAGGAATTCGCCGAAGCAATCGCGTGAGCGCCGAACCGGCAGTCAATCAGGTTTTCAGAGGCCGGACGAGGCCGGAACTCAGGTTTCAATCTGAGATTCCGGATTCGTCAGGCCTTCGCTTTCCGGCTCCGGGCTTTTCAGCCAGCGCGCCCGCCAGATAATGGCCGTGGCAATCAACAAAACCACCGTCGCTGCTGCCCCGCCTTCGCACCCGTAACTTCCACCCGTCAGCCACACCGGCGATTCGCTGGTGCCGAGAAAGACCGAAGAGCCTGCCGAGGTCTTTATCCCGCTGACCGGCAGTCCGAAGAAAACACCCATCACCCAGTTCCATGTAAAGTGCAACGCCGTCGGGAACCACAACCCGCGTGTTTTCAGGTAAGCGATTGAAAGCCACACCCCGGCCAGTATGGTGTTTGTAATGCCGAAGGGCGTCGCGTTCGGATTTTCCAGGTGCAGCAACCCGAAAATCAGCGAAAGCAGCAGGATCGGGACAATTGCCGAAGCGCTGCGCAACAGCGTTTGAAACGGATAGCCCCTGCAAAGCAGCTCCTCAAACGCAGCCGCAAAAATGAAAAACAAAAGTGCCCGCCCGACCCGCCCGAGCAGCAGAAGTAAGCCGATCCAGTCAATCACTCGTGATCCGTCAGCCGATTTCCACAGCATCGGACTGAGCATCAGCCGCGTACCACCACCAAGAATCTGAATCATTACCATAATGATGACCATCGCTGCTGCAATCGCGCAGCCCAGCCACACATCGCGCCACCAGCCGCGGTAAAAAGTTACACCCAGCGTCCTCAGATCAAGTCGCTCCAGGATCTTCAGGCAGAGCCACGAAACAAACAGCAGCCAGACGACTTCAATCACCAGGCCCAGGATCGCTTCCGGACTGAAATCCAGAATGATCGCGGGCGCGGCGGCTTCGGCAGGCCGGCTCCCGCCTGAAAGTCTGCGCAGCAGTAGATAAGGCAGCAGCATGATAAAAACGAAAAACAATACCCGCCACCCGCCGCGCAGAATTCCGGTTCGCGGGTTGATGAAGATGGAGACAGGGCTCATGGCAATTCTCTGGTTAGTTCAGAAGGTGTCACAAAAGACCGGATAAGAGATCGGGCCAAGGATAACATGCTGCCCGCGCCCGTCTCGCTGGCGCGCCGCTACTCTGATAAAATCCTGCTTCACTTTTCATCCCGACCGGCGCGAGCGTTCATCACTTATGTCTATGCCTCCGGCTTCACCTCAGGCTCCGAAGAAGCGCGGCTTTGGCCGCCGCGGGCGCGTCATTGTGCTGACGGTCGTGGTCGCGTTCCTGTTCGCGCTGCTCTTCGTGCAGCAGGCCTTCGACACGCTGCCGTTCCTGTCGCCGGGCTCGGCCAGCGAGACGCTGATCCTGTTCGCGCTCTCGACTATCAACCTGATCGCCTTCGTCGTGCTGCTGATGGTGCTGGTGCGGAACATCATCAAGCTCCGGCGCGAGCGGCACGAAATGAAGCTCGGCGCGCGCTTCAAGGTGCGGCTGGTGATTTATTCAATCGCGCTCTCGCTGCTGCCGACGCTCTGGATGTTTTTTATGACCGCCGGGCTGATCAACCGCAGCGTGGACAAGTGGTTCAGCCTCCCGGCGCAGAAGATGGTGCATGAGGCCAGGGAAATCCAGCAGGAATACGTGGCCGGCGAGCAGGACGGTCTGCAGCGCACTGCCGTCACCCTGGCCCGCCTGATCACGCTCACCGAGGATGACGAGATCAATCAGCTGCTCGCTGACGAACTCGCCAATCAGGAGCTGGCGACCATTTACCTGTATGACCAGGCCGGCAGGCTGCTCAACCGTCAGGCCGACCCTGAAAATACGTCCCCCGACGGGATCCTGGTGGAAGCCTTCCGGGAAGCGCACGCGAAGGCCTTGAATGAGGGGCCTTTCTCAAAGCAGGTGATCCGGGGGAAAGACCGCATTCACCTCATTGCCGCGGCGCCCGTCATCGCGCCCGGCACCGCGCCCAGAACGCTCGTCATCTCCCAGCAGGTCCAGCCCGAGCTGGCCGAGCGGGCCATCAAAATCAGCGAGCAGTCCGCCGAGTACGACAAGCTCAAGGGCAGGCAGCGGGCGGTCAAACGCATCACGATTCTGGTGCTGGCGCTGCTCACGACCTTCGCGCTCTTCGTCGCCACGTGGATGGCCCTGCAGGTGGCGCGCAGCATCGCCGACCCGCTCAGGCAGCTGCTCCAGGCCATCCAGCAGATCAGGAGCGGCAACCTCGCCACCCGCGCCGAAGTGATCGGCGATGACGAGCTGGCGTCGCTCGCGGTCTCTTTCAATCAGATGACCGCCGAGCTGGAACAAAGCAACGCCGCGCTCAGCGAGCGACGGCGCTACATTGAAACCGTCCTGCAAAGCCTCTCGGCGGGCGTGATCTCGCTCGACGAGAACAATCACGTGACGACGATCAACGAGGCCGCCTTCCGCCTGCTCCATCTGGAATCGGCCGCCGCCGCGACGCTCGGCGGCGAGGGGCTTGAAAAACTGCTGCCCGAAGCGCAGCGCGAGGAACTGTGGCGGATGATCCGCCGCGCGGTGCGGCTCGATTCGATCACGCGCGAAGTCCATTTCAAACTGGCCAACAACGTCCAGCTCGACGCCGCCGTCACCGTGACGGCGTTGCGCGACCCCCGAGGGCAGTGGCGCGGCACCGTGATTGTCCTCGAAGACCTGACCGACCTGATTGACGCCCAGCGCCGCGCCGCCTGGAGCGAAGTCGCGCGCCGTATGGCCCACGAGATCAAGAACCCGCTGACGCCGATCCGCCTCTCGGCTGAAAGGCTCGCGAAAAATCTGCTGACCGTGATCAACGGCCAGAGCGGCACAGGCAACAGCGGCGCGAATGTTCAGAGCAACGGCGGCGGCAATCTGAACGAGCGCGAGACCACACTCGTGCGCGAATGCACGGCGATCATCGGCGACGAGGTCGCTACGCTGCAACGCATGGTTGATGAGTTCTCGAACTTCGCGCGTCTGCCGAGTGCGAAACTCGAACCGGGCTCATTAAACGATGTGGTCACCAGCACGATCAAACTTTATGAAGAGCGGCTCGACGGTATCGGGCTCGAAAGCCGGCTCGCCGCCGAACTCCCGCCCGTGCTGATGGACGGCGAGCAGATCAAACGCGCTCTGGTCAATCTGATTGACAACGCGGCGGAGGCGATGGCCGAAACGAGCGACGGGTCGGAGCGGCGGATCATCGTTGCCACACGCGGGGCCGCCGAACGCGAAGCCGTCGAGCTGGTCGTTTCCGACACCGGCCCCGGCATCTCGCCCGCCGACCGCGAGCGAATCTTCGACCCGTACTTTTCGACGCGCAATCGCGGCACGGGCCTCGGCCTCGCGATTGTCAGCCGCACGGTCGCCGAACATCACGGGCGCATCAGGGTGCAGGAGAACCTGCCACACGGCGCGCGATTCGTGATCGAACTGCCGAACGCCAAGTCAGAGTAGGGAAGGCGCAGCAATGTTTGCAGCAGGACTGACAACAACGGCCGGCAACGCGGCGCTCAGGAGCAGGCTGCTTAACTGGATGCTGAACCTGCTGGGATTCCCTCTGGTCTGGGTTGTGAGTGCGATTCTTCTCCGCGAGGCTATTGAGATAACCTGGCTCTGCGTCAGCGGGATTTACGTTGTTCTGGCTCTGACCCTGACGATGAAGGGCGTCAACGGAGATCAGCCTCCCACCGAGCCCTGGCAAACGCTGCGGAGAATCTGTTCCTGGCTCTTTCGGATATGGATGGGCAGCTTTCTGCTGCAGCTGTATGGTTTCCTCTTCATGCTGATTTTTTATCGAAGACAACTGTTTGCACGATGAACAAGATCAACATTGCACAAAAGCTTTCGCTCTTCAGCGAACACTGGCAGCCGAAGATCGTCGGCGAACTGAACAGCCAGCACGTCAAGCTGGTGAAGTTCGAGGGGCCGTTCGTCTGGCATCACCACGACAACGAAGACGAAATGTTTCTGGTGGTGAAGGGGCGTTTTCGGATGGAGTTCCGCGACCGTGAAGTGTGGATCGAAGAAGGCGAGTTTATCATCGTCCCGCGCGGAGTCGAGCATCGCCCCGTGGCCGAAGAGGAGGTGTGCGTGATGCTGTTTGAGCCGGCGGGCACTCTCAACACTGGGAACGTTCATGGCGAATTGACGGCGGCTGAACTCGAAACAATTTGAAGCATCTGCCTGAACAGATTCCCGGAGGAATTATGGCTGAAGTCAGGAGAATCGCAGACCAGTTGAAACGAGCTTTCGACGGCGACCCGTGGTACGGCTCGCCGCTGATGAAAATTCTGAACGGCGTGACTGCCGAACAGGCCGCGGCGCGCCCCGTAGCCGGCGCGCACAGCATCTGGGAAGTCGTGCTGCACGTGGCGGCGTGGCAGGGCGCGGTGCTTGACAGGCTCGCGGACAAACCTGCCCGCCTGCCCGCCGAAGGCGACTGGCCGGAAATCACGGACACGAGTGAAACCGGCTGGAGCAATACTCTGGCTTTACTCACCCGGCGCCATAACGATCTGATGAAGGCGATCTCTGAACTGACCGATGATCAGCTGAAGAGAATGGTCGGCGAGGAACGCGACCCGACGACGGGCAGTGGCGTTTCTGTTTACTACACGCTGCACGGAATCATTCAGCACAACGTCTACCATGCCGGGCAGATTGCGGTGCTGAAGAAGGCCGTATAGCAGCTTCTGACACCCGATCCTTGGCGAAATCGGTGATGACTTCATCAATGAGAAACGCTGTTCTTTCTCCTCTTATCATCCTGCTTGTTCTGCCGTCTGCATTTCGGGCTTTGCCCCAGAGTCGCAAGGACGTAGCAAAGCGAGCGGAGTTCCTCAGGATTCTGCGCGAAACTGATTACCGGCCTTACAGAGTGGGGTATGACGAATCAGTCGCTGAAACAGGAATCAATCTATACAGGCAGGGAGACAAATCTCTTTTGAAGCCTTTGCTGCGGCTTGGATTGAACAGTGATGGGGCTCTGGCCGAAGTGCTGGGTGATTTTTATGGAGATGTTTCGAAAAAGAAACCTCCATGTTTCTACAGGCCCTCTCATCCTTTTCCACAGAGGAACAGCGAAAACTTACCAGACATGCTTTATACCTTGACGGGAGCGGGCCGGCTGAAAGAATAGTCCGCAATTTGAAGACGAGCCTTCGTAAAATTGCCAGCGATCCGGCTTCCAGAGTTTCTCAAACTGCCCGGCGCTGCCTGTCAGAGATGATGCTGTAAACAAACAGATGAAAGAAAAGCGCCAGTAGATTTATGCCTTACTCAGTCCTCATCGTTGATGACGAACCCGGCATCCGCCGGACGCTCGCGGGCGTGCTGGAAGACGAGGGCTTCACGGTCGAAGCCGTCGCGAGCGGCGAACAGTGCCTGCGCGCCTTCGAGCAGCGCATCTACGCCTGCGTGCTGCTCGACGTCTGGCTGCCGAAGATGGACGGCCTCGAAACGCTCGAACGGCTGAAGGCGGCTTATCCGGATGTCGGCGTCGTGATGATTTCCGGTCACGCCAGCATCGAGACAGCCGTGCGCGCCACGAAACTCGGCGCGTTCGATTTCATCGAGAAACCGCTCTCGCTCGAAAAGACCGTCGTCACCGTCAGGAATGCAATCCGCCAGCGCGAACTGGAGGCGGCCAACACTGAAATGCGCGCCCGGCTGGAACGCAGCTACGCGATGATCGGCGATTCGGTGCCGATGCGGGCCCTGCGCCAGCAGATCGGCTTCGCCGCGCCGACGACCGGACGCGTGCTGATTTACGGTGAATCGGGCACCGGCAAGGAACTGGTCGCCCGCGCCCTGCACGCCCAGTCGCTGCGCGCCGCGCGCCAGTTCGTCGAAGTCAACTGCGCGGCGATCCCCGAAGAGCTGATTGAATCCGAGCTGTTCGGCCACGTCAAAGGCGCCTTCACCGGGGCCACGCAGGCGCGGCGCGGCAAGTTCGAGCAGGCCGACGGCGCGACGCTCTTTCTGGACGAGGTCGGCGATATGAGTCTGAAGACCCAGTCGAAGGTGCTGCGCGTACTCGAAGAGCAGCGCTTCGAGCCGGTGGGTTCCGACACCGCGATCTCGGTTGACGTGCGCGTGATCGCCGCGACCAACAAAAAGCTCGAAGCCGAAATCGAACGCGGCACGTTCCGCGCCGACCTGTTTTACCGCCTGAACGTCGTCCCGTTCGAGCTTCCGCCGTTGCGCGAACGGCTGGAAGACGTGCCGTTACTGGTCGAGCATTTCAACCGCGAATTTTCCGAGGCCAACAAACGTCTGCCGAAGGAGTTCACCACTTCAGCGATTGAACGCATGCAGAATTACACATGGCCCGGCAACGTGCGCGAACTCCGCAACACGGTCGAGCGCGTGATCATCATGCATTCAGGCGGCACGGTCGAAGCCGATGACCTGCCGATCCTGAGCGGCGAAGCCCCGCCCGCTTCGAGCTACAACTTCGATTCCTGGCGCGACGCCGCCGAGACTTACGAGCGCGAATACATCCAGCGCAAGCTGGCCGAGAGCGATGGCAACGTCACGCGCACGGCGGAACTGATGGGCATTGACCGCAGCCATTTGTACCGGCGGATGAAAGCGCTCGGCATCAACGCGCGCAACTGAGCGGCTGGCTGATGGTATAGCAAATTGCTATGCTCTGGCTTCGATCATCATCAAAACCATTACTCGTGAGGTAGCACATTATGGAAGAGATGAACCTGCCTACTCCGCCCGAGTCGCCTCCACGCCCGGTTGAAGTCGCACCGGGCCTGGATGCCTGGCCGCCAACTGAAGACGAACTCCCTTACGACGATGGAAAGCCAATGGAAACGCCCCGCCACCGCCAGCAGATGAACCTGCTGATCGAATCGCTGGAACTGCACTGGGCCGACCGCGATGATTTTTACGTGGGCGGCAATATGTTTGTCTATTACAACGTCGAGCAGCAAAAGAAGAATGATTTCACCGGCCCCGATTTTTTCCTGGTACTCAATGTTCCCCGCCGCGAACACAAATCGTGGGTGATCTGGCAGGAAGGCAAGGGGCCGGATGTCGTCATCGAACTGCTCTCGGACTCGACGGCGGATTATGACCTCAACGAGAAGAAGCTGATTTATCAGGATCGCGTGCGCGTGCCGGAATATTTCTGCTATGACCCGTTCAGTTTTGAACTGGTCGGGTTCCAGCTCGAAAGTGGGAAGTACCAACCAATCCCGCCCGACCGGAATAGCAATCTGTTCAGTCAGCAGACGGGACTGATGCTGACTCGCGCGGAAGGCGAGTTTCAGGGAGTTCAGTCAACCTGGCTGCGTTGGGCGAAGCGGAACGGCGAAATCCTGCCATCTGCCGAAGAGAAAGCGCGAAGCACAGAGCATCAACTGGCGATTGCCCAGCGTGAAGCCACTGCCGCACAGCGGCGCGCGTCGGAACTCGAAGCGATGCTAACACGTTACCGCGAGCAGTTCGGCGAGTTGCCGGAGAAAGTGAGCGGAAAGACAGAGCGAAAGAAAAAACCAAAAGACAGGAGGCAGAAAGGAAGCAAATGACTTTGCCAATGCTCAGTTTGAATTCGTCACCGTCACGCTGGATCAGCACGCGCAGGAAACCTCGCGTCATACCAGATCAGCCCAGCAGTTCAGCGAAGACCTTGGCAACGGCGTGATGCTGGAAATGGTCGCTATTCCCGGCGGCGTGTTTATGATGGGCTCACCATCGAGCGAAACAGGGCGTCTTGGAAGGGAAGGCCCACAGTATCAGGTCATAGTGCCGGATTTTTTCATGGGCAAATACCAGATAACGCAGGCGCAGTGGCAGGCGGTAGCAGCCTTGCCAAAAGTAACGGCGGACCTTGATCCTGATCCATCGTCGGGCTTCAGGGGAAAGAATCTGCCTATCGAAGTGGTTTCCTGGCACAAAGCAGTGGAATTCTGTGCGCGCTTGTCAAAAAAGTCCGGCAAAAACTTCCGCCTGCCGAGTGAAGCGGAATGGGAATATGTCTGTCGTGCCGGAACGACGACGCCCTTTGCTTTTGGCGAAACAATCACGCCGGAGATTGCTAATTACAATGGCCAAAAGACAGTTGATGTGGGGAGTCTGGGTGTGGCCAATGCTTTCGGGCTTTACGACCTGCACGGCAATGTGTGGGAATGGTGTCAGGATGTGCGGCATGATAACTACATTGGCGCGCCGACTGATGGTAGCGCGTGGATAAGCGAGGGCAACCAATCATACCGGATGTTGCGGGGCGGTTCGTGGCATCTTTTTGGCTTTAGTAGGGATTGTCGCTCTGCCTTTCGTAACTACGACGCGCCCGGCGTCCGCTCTAACGATATCGGTTTTCGAGTTGTCATGTCTGTGAAGACTTGCCTTTGAGCGCTTTGCCCTTTTAGCGCGGAGCGTCAGCGAAGTGCCATGAAATTTTTTGACCTCTGCAATTGGGCTGCCGGATCAGTACCGGGAGCGTCAGCGACCGGGTTTCCCGCAAACGCTCGCCTGACAAGAACCCGGTCGCTGACGCTCCCGGTACTGATCCGGCGCGCTCCCTGCCGTCATCCAATTGCTCATGTCAACAACAGAATTGAAGCCTCAGTGCGAGAGCAACTGACACTCAAACCGGCACGAGAGCGTGGTTGACGGCCAGCAACGACCGGGCGTACACTGCGCCCCGTCAACAGGCATTCGACCGATTCAGCAGGTGCGATCATCGCTTCTGCGCACACGAGATTGTTTTTCGATCAGTTCATCAAACCGGATCAGCCGCGCCCCTGACAGATGAAAGTCATCCAGTCTTTCCCGGCCACCGCTCCTCTGGAACTCCGCCTTGTCATCGTGACTGACCCCTTAACCTGCCAGAGCGCCGGGCAGAACGGCGAAAGGATCGAAGGCGCGCGGGCCGGGAAACAACCTCGTCAATCCTTACGCCGCGAATAATACTCGCAGGGGAGCAGGCGCCGGGGCTGTGAAGTAAAGGCCGCAATGCACCGACAAGGGGGTCGGTGAATGGAAAGAATGATTCAGGGAAAGATCATTGGCAATTATCAGATCACCGGGGAGCTGGGCAACGGCGCGATGGGGACGGTTTACCGCGGGCATCACCGCAGCCTGCCGCGCGAGGTCGTCATCAAGTCCATCCGATTCGCCGACCACGACCCGCGCGCCTACGAACACCTGCGCAAGCGCTTCCTGCGCGAGGCGTTCGTGCAGTCGCAGCTCGATCACCCGAACATCGTCCGCGTCTATGAATTCTTCAACGCTGCGGATAACGATTATCTGGTGATGGAATTCGTGGACGGAATGAGTCTGGAAAAACTGCTGGAACGTCAGGGCGTGCTGGCGCCGCCGCAGGCGCTGCGGATCTTCCGACAGGTACTCGCGGCACTCGATTACGCGCACAACTTCAGCTACGTGGATGAAGCGGGCGCGCGCCACACGGGCATCGTCCATCGCGACATCAAGCCGGCGAACATCATGCTCGACGGGCAGGCGCGGGCGAAGCTGACCGACTTCGGCATCGTTCAGGTCGGCGGCGAACACAAGATGACGCAGACCGGCTTCCAGCCCGGCACGGTCGCCTACATGTCGCCGGAGCAGCTTCAGGGTTTTCCGCTCGACCGCCGCTCGGACATCTACAGCCTCGGCGTGACGCTTTACGAAATGCTGGCCGGGCGGTTGCCGTTCGTGGCCTCAACCACCAGCTCGGATTACGAAATCCGCAAGGGGCACATTGAACTCGAGCCGCCGCCCATCCACCAGATCAACCCCGCCGTGCCGGCGAGGCTCGCGGATGTTGTGGCACGCGCGCTCGAAAAGAGGCCGGAGGCGCGTTACCAGACCGCGCAGGAATTCCTCAGCGTGATTGGGGCTTATGAGAGTGCGGCTGATACGGCCACGCCTTTTGTCCCGAATCCGATGACGGGGATGACGCACGAGCCCGGCATGCAATCAACCGACGCCCAGGCAAAAGCGCACGCGACATCGGACACCACGAATCCGTCGGTCGTTCAGAGCCCAAGGGTCGTGAATGACGCGACGAATCGTGCTGTGCCCGCTGATTCGTCTCCGATAATCACGGCCAATCCGCCGCGACAGCGCAATACTCTCCTCATAGCTGGCGCAGTATTTTGTCTGTTGCTGGTCGGGGCCACACTGGCGTATCGCTCTTGGAGTGCCGGGCAGGCGGTCAGCAATCCGCCCGACGCGTCAACGCCGGCCGCTTCGCCTTCGGCCGTGCCCGCTCGTGTGGAGGCGATGAAATATTACCTGCAGGTGATCACCGCCAATGGTGTGCGCCTCAATGGAGAAACACAGCCGCTGCTCGCTGGCGAGTCATTCAAGTTTCATTTCACGCCGCGGGCAGGTGGGTATCTTTACATCATCGCGCCGAATGAGAAAAATGCGCCAATGTCTTTCCTGACGGCAAAACCACTGGAAAAAACGGGAGTGAAAACCAACCATCTTGAGGCTGACACCGATTTTGAATTTCCGGCCGGAAGCGGCAACTGGATCGGAGTCACTAGGGATACTTTTGCCACACCGTTCACTGTGATCTTTTCGCAGACACCGCTCACCATGCCAGCATTTCTGGCGGCTGAGGCAGGAAAGAACCTGAGTCTCGCCGACCAGCATGAGCTGGAGGAATTTCGCAAGCAGTTCTCAGCGAAAACAGCCGCGACGAAAGTCGAGGCGCGGGGTGACCAGTCAATCGTCACCGCGCCCGCGCAGGATGGCGGCGGGCCTCTGATCTTCGACATCATCATCAAACGCAAATGAACTTCCTCCGCCATCTGCATCAGTGTGCTGTCCGGTCATCAATTCACGGAGTCGGAGCATGAAATTCGTCAGTCCTTCCTTCAGTTCGATCTTCCTTCTGCTGGCCGTCCTGTCGCCGGCCCTTCCGGCGCAACAGAGCGGCGATGAGGAGACCTCACGTGGCGCCTTTCTGATCACGCGGACGAAGCCGGCCGGCGGCAGTGCCGGGACGAAAGCGCCCCCTGCTGGTAATCACAACAAACCACCAGTCACCGGAAAACCGGCCAAAACCCCTGCGCCGGTACCAGCCGTCGGACTCGGCTATACGCTTTACCAGAAAGATGCTGACGGCAACCCGGTGCGCGTGGAAGCGTCGCGCGAATTTCACGCCGGTGACGCGGTGCGGCTGATGATTGAAGCCAACACCGACGGCTTCCTTTACGTCTTCCACACCGAGAACGGGAACAACCCGCAGATGATTTTTCCCGACGCGCGTCTGAACGGCGGCGACAACCACATCCGGGCGCACGTGCCTTACGAAGTGCCTTCGCGGCAGGAAACCGACCCGCGCTTCCGCTGGTTTTACTTCGATCAGAATGCCGCGACCGAGCGGCTTTACCTGGTCGTCACGCGCGAACCGCTGCCGGGCGTGCCATCCGGGGGCGCGCTGGTGACGCATTGCCGCAACACGCCAAAGGATTGTCCCTGGCGGCCTGAATCGGCGTTATGGGGTCAGCTGGCATCGAACGTCGGCACGGCTTCCCGCCTCAGCCGGAATCGTGACGCCGGCCAGCGGCAGACTGAAACTGAATCTGAAGCCGTCAACCGCGGCCTCGGTCTGCCGCCCGATGCGCCCGCGCCGTCGGTGGTCGGCATGAACACTTCAGGCGGCGCGAAGAGACTGGTAATGACGATTGATCTGGTTCACAAGTGACGGGCATTCCTGCGACGGCGGGGATCTGACCCGGGCCTCGCTGCCGCGCGATAATTTTTCCGCTTGACTTCTGATCCGGGTGGAATAGATTTGCACTGCAATCCGGCAGGTGGCTGCGTGGCCTTTCGCAGTATCGCTCCTTCCTCAATGCCCCTGCCCCATCATCAAAGAGGTTCATATGCTTTCACCAGACACCCTTTTGCAGGACCGTTACCTGATTTTACGCCAGCTCGGCGCGGGCGGGATGGGCGCCGTCTATGTCGCGACGGATCAGCGTCTGGGCAGCACGGTGGCGCTTAAGGAAACCTTCTTCAAAGATACGGTTCTCCGCAAGGCGTTCGAGCGCGAGGCCCGCCTGCTTAACAGCCTGCGTCACGCGTCGCTCCCGCACGTCACCGACTACTTTGCCGAAGGCGAGGGGCAGTTTCTGGTGATGCAGTTCATTCCGGGCAAGGATCTGGCGGAACTGCTGGAGGAGCGCAATGACACGCCGTTTGCGGTTGACGACGTGCTGCGCTGGGCTGACCATCTGCTCGACGCGCTTGAGTATGTGCATACGCATGAGCCGCCCATTGTGCATCGCGACATCAAGCCGCAGAACCTGAAGCTGACGCCGCGCGGCGAAATCATCCTGCTCGATTTCGGGCTGGCCAAGGGGTCAGCGTCCGCCGGAGTGCCGCTCGTCAGCCTGAGCGTCCGCGGGTACACGCCGCATTACGCGCCGCTCGAACAGATTCAGGGGAAAGGGACTGACCCGCGCAGCGATCTCTACGCCCTGGCCGCGACCCTTTATCACCTGCTGACGGGTGAGATTCCGCCCGACGCCGTGACACGCGCGACCGCATCGGTGAGCGGGCAGCCTGATCCGATGCGTCTGGCCTGCGAACTGAATCCGCAGGTGCCGGAGCCTGTAGCGCTGGTACTCGCGCGCGCGATGGCGCAGAATCCCGGTCATCGCCCGGACACGGCTGCCATGATGCGCCGTGAACTGCACGAGGCGAAGCAGGGAATAAAACCATCCGCCGCCACGAGTCCCATCGGTCAGCCCTCAGGACGCGCGACCGAAGTTCTGTCTGGAAGCCCGGCATCCCTCGCCACAAACGTCTCATCGGCGACCACCGTAAACCAGCCCGCCGCCGCGACGGCGCAGGTCGGGACATCCATCCCCGAAATACGGCCGGCCACACATCACCGGCTGCCGGTACTCATCGGCATCGGCGCCGCTCTGCTGACACTGATTGTTGCAGCAGGTATTGTCGTGCTGCGCCCGCATTCACCCGAGGCAGCGAAATCAACCGCGACTCAGGCCGCCTCTCCGGGTGACACTTCCGGCTCGTCGGCAACAAATTCAGTCAGGGCACTGCCTGCGGTCGAGGCAGCCGCCCTGCCCGGGATGACATCTTCCATGACCGAGTTCCACGTGGTCGTGATTGATGAAAAAGGGAGGATCACTGAGCAGCGTAACGATAAAGCCAGAGCTTTCACTCAACCCCTGAATGAGAATGTGAACCTGACGATGATTGAGATCCCCGGCGGCCGGTTCAGAATGGGGTCACCCGATTCAGAGCCCTGGCGCGTGATTCAGGAAGGGCCGCAGCATGAGGTCACGGTCAGTCCTTTTCTGCTCGGCCAGTACGAAGTCACTCAGGCCCAGTGGCTGGCAGTCGCTCGCTGGCCGAAGGTGCAGCGTGACCTCAATCCCGATCCTTCGAAATTCAAGGGGGCCCAAGTGCCGGTTGACGACATCACCTGGGAGGACGCGGCTGAATTTTGCGCCCGGCTGTCGAAGAAAACAGGGCAGACATACCGGCTGCCGACCGAAGCCGAGTGGGAATACGCCTGTCGCGCGGGCTCGACGACCCCTTTTCACATCGGCAAAACCATCACGCCGGATATGGTCAATTACGACGGGAACCGGCCTTACGAGGGCGGGCCGAAAGGTCCTTCCCGCCAGCGTTCTGTTCCCGTCGGCAATTATAATGTCGCCAACGCGTTCGGACTTTTCGACATGCATGGCAACGTCTGGGAGTGGACGCAGGACGTCTGGCATGACAGCTACTCCGGCGCGCCCACCGACGGCAGCGCCTGGCAGAAGGACGGCGACCCGACTTACCACGTCGTGCGCGGCGGGTCTTGGCTCAATAACGCCGACGAGTGCCGCTCCGCCAGCCGCAGTTCAGCGAGAAGGGACGCGAGCTTCACCAGACTCGGATTCCGGGTGGCAATGACTGCCCCGCCGGCCCGGCGATAAGGAATCATTTGCCGTGGATCTCATCCTCAATGAAGTCGAAATCAGGATTATCGGCGCGTTGATTGAAAAACAGATCAGCACGCCTGATTACTACCCGATGACGCTCAACGCGCTGACCAACGCGTGCAACCAGAAATCCAGCCGCGACCCCGTCGTCTCTTACGACGAACAGACCGTGGTGCGCGGGCTCGACAGCCTGCGCGAAAAGAAGCTGGCCTACGTTTTTCATGGGTCTGAGAGCCGCGTGCCGAAGTACGGCCACATCTTCGACAAGTCATTCGGCCTGGCCCCGGCGGAAACTGCTGCGATGTGCGTGCTGATGCTGCGCGGGCCGCAGACGCCCGGCGAAATCCGCAGCCGCACCGGGTCGCTTTACAGCTTCAGCGACCTCGCCGAAGTCGAGGCGGCGCTGAATCAACTGGAGACCAAAGAGCCCGACCCGCTGATCATCCGACTGCCGCGCCAGCCGGGAACGAAGGAATCACGCTACGCACACCTCCTCGCGGGCAAGCCTGACTTTGCAGAGTTCGAGGCCGTCGCCCGCGAGCGCGAACCGGCCAGAATCAGGGTTCAGGCGGATAACGAAAGAATTGCGAAACTTGAAGAGGAAGTGAGGCTGCTGCGCGAGGAAGTCTCAGAGCTGAAGCAGCAGCTCGGTGATTTCAGAAAGCAGTTCGAGTGAGCGGTCTGGCAGCGCTACGCATCCTACCGATTCAGTACCATCACCAGAAACAGCAGCGGCAGGTAAAGCACCGAGGTTCTGAGCAGCCGGCGAGCCTCGGCAGGAGTCTTCGCCTGCGCGGTGGCGATGCCCCCCTTCAGGTACATCGCGCCGAGAATCAGCGCCGCCACGAAGTAGACCTTCCCGGACATATTCAGGAGAGTCGGCAGCAGGCTGACCGGCAGGAGTACCGCCGCATAGATCACGATCTCACGCGCAGTGGCTTTGTAATCCCGGTCAATGACCGGCAGCATCCTGATGCCCGCCCTCGCGTAATCGTCGCGGTACATCGTCGCAATGGCGTGGAAGTGGGGGAATTGCCAGAGGAAGAGGATGGCGAACAGGACCAGCGCTTCAATCCCCATTTCATTGCGCGCCGCCGTCCAGCCGAGCAACGGCGGCAGCGCGCCCGGGAAGGCGCCGATGAAAGTGCAAAGCGTCGTGCGCTGCTTGAGCGGTGTGTAAAGGAACAGGTAACTGCCGAGCGCGGCCATTCCCCACGCGGCTGTCAGCGGGTTGACGAGCAGCGCGAGGTAAGCGGTCGAGACGACCGAGAGCGCAATGCCGAACCACAGGGCGCTCGCCGCCGTCAGCCTGCCCGCAGGCAGCGGGCGATTCCTCGTGCGCTTCATCAGAGCGTCGGAATCGCGCTCCAGATACTGATTGAGTGTGCTGATGCCGCTCGAAAGCAGTGCGACGCCAAGGACAGTGTGCAGGAGCCCAAGGTAATCAACCGACCCGGCGCTGCCCATGCAGAATCCGGCGAGCGCGGAAAGGACGACCAGAAAGGTGATCCTTGGCTTGGTCAGCTCGACATACGACCTGAACTTTTCGGTCGCAGTCGGGCTCTGGCCCTTTGTCGCCAGCGGCTCCGGGCGAGACTGCCTGGCAAGTACATCAGCAGGTGTCAAAACTTCCATAAAATCTGCTGACCCGGGGATGCTGGATCAGCCTCTCTAGCGCGCAAGCTTCCCTGTTTGCGGTGGTCCAGGGGGAGGGAGTTTCCCAATCCTACGCCTGTTTCAGACTTCCGCAAACCGGAAAGCCTGCGGTCCGGGATCCCGGATCATTTGTGTTCGGGCGCCTTTGACGGAGCAGCGCTCGGCTGTGCGGCCGGCTCTGAGCCCGTTGCGCTGCCGGCCGTGGAGGTGTGCCCCGCGGGCGACTCGCCGGCATGTTCGGCCGGCAGCGTGGTCTTCTTCTCGGCCGGCGGGCTCGGCCTTTCAACCGGCGCAAAATCCCTCGTCGGTTCCGGATCGGTCCGCGTGGCCACGTCGACCAGTTGCAGGCCGAGGAACAAGCCGAAAAAAATGATGCCGATGCTGAAGGCGACCGCGTGGAATGGCTTGTCGTATTTCAGGTGCATGAAGAACAGCACCACGAGACTGGCCTTGACCGTCGCGACCGCCATGGCGATGACCACGTTCAGCGCGCCGAAGTCAAACTTGTAGACGCCGACAGTGATGGCCGTCAGAATCATCAGCCCGATCCACACCGCCAGATACAGTCTGATCGGTGAAATGTGATGATGTGAATGGCCGTGCGTCGCGGCATGTGTACTCATAAAGCGATTACCTCACCAGATAAAGGAGCGGGAACAGGTAAATCCAGATCAGGTCAACGAGGTGCCAGTAGAGCCCCGTGATCTCGACCGGCGCGTTGTATTCGCTGTCGAAATGCCCTTTGATCGCGCGCCACAGCACATACGCGATGGCCGACATCCCGGCGATGACGTGCAGCCCGTGCAGCCCGGTCATCATAAAGTAGAACGAAAAGTAGGTGCCGATGAATGGATCTGACGGCTCCCCGGTCGGGTTCACATAGCTGTAGTTCGTCCCCGGCAGCAGCCCTTCGTGAATCTTGTGCGAGTACTCGAAGAACTTGACGATCAGAAACCCGCAGGCGCAGGCGAAAGTGATGATCAGGTATTTGACGAGCGCGCTCTTGTTGCTCGTCTGTGCCGCCCGCACGCCCAGGGCCATCGTCAGACTGCTGAAGATCAGAATCGCCGTGTTGACGACGCCGAGCGTGACGTTGAGGTGATGGTGCCCTTGGTGGAAGGCCTCTGGGTGGCGGCTGAACATCAGCGCGTAGCCCGCGAACAGGCCGCCAAAGAGCAGCACTTCCGTCACGAGGAAGATCCACATCCCCAGCTTCCCAGCCTCCATCTGCTGATCCATCGTGGCGAAATGGTGCTGGAGGAATGGCGAATGCCCCTCTTCGTGGTGCCCCGCGTGTGCGCCGGGCAGCTTCTCAATCTCCTGTGCCATGTACTATCTCCTTTCCGCCGATGGCGGGGGCTTTCTTCGGGGGGTGAATCGGGTAGCCGTAATCGTACGGGCCGATCTTCGGGATCGGCTGCTTCGCGAAATTGTGCATCGGCGGCGGCGAAGTTGTCTGCCATTCGAGCGTCAGGCCCAGCCACGGGTTGTCGGTCGCCCTCTCGCCCGCCCTCAGCGACGCGAACAGGTACCCGGCCATGATGATGAAGCCGAGGCCCAGGATCCACGAGCCGACCGTCGAGGTCATGTGCATCGCGTGGAACTGCGGCAGGTAGTCGTAGTAGCGGCGCGGCATCCCGCGCGACCCCATGACGAACTGCGAGAGGAAGGTAACGTTGAAGCCGATGAAGACGAGCGCGAAGGCGATCTGCGCCAGCTTCTCGTTGTACATCCGGCCGAACATCTTCGGCCACCAGTAATGCAGCCCGGCCAGAAATCCCATCACGTTGCCGCCCATCATCACGTAATGGAAGTGGGCCACGACGAAGTAGGTGTCGGTCAGGTGGATGTCAACCGCGAGCGCGGCGAGGAAGATCCCCGTCAGGCCGCCGATCGTGAAGAGGAAGACGAACGACAGCGCGTAGAGCATCGGCGTCTTGAGCTGGATCGAGCCCTTGTACATCGTCGCCAGCCAGTTGAAGACCTTGATCGCCGACGGGATGGCGACCAGATAGGTGAGCGCCGAGAAGACGATCGAGGCGAGCTGCGACTGCCCGGAGACGAACATGTGGTGGCCCCAGACGACGAAGCCGATGACCGCAATCGCCACGCTCGAAAACCCGATGGCCTTGTAACCGAAGATGTGCTTCTGCGAGAACGTCGGGATGACTTCGCTGATCACGGCCATCCCCGGCAGGATCATGATGTAGACCGCCGGGTGCGAGTAGAACCAGAAGAAGTGCTGGAAGAGGATCGGGTCGCCGCCGTATCTCGGGTCGAAGAGGCCGATGTGCCACAGCTTCTCCATCGCCAGCAACGCGAGCGTGATGCCCAGGACCGGAGTGGCGAGTACCTGAATCAGGCTGGTCGCGTAGATGCCCCAGCAGAAGAGCGGCATCTTCGACCAGGTCATCCCCGGCGTCCGCATCTTGTGGATCGTCGCGATGAAGTTGAGCCCCGTGAAGATGGACGAAAACCCGATGATGAAAACGCCCAGCACCATCGGCGTCACCGCCGTACTCGCCCTGATGCTGTAGGGCGTGTAAAATGTCCAGCCCGTATCAACCCTGCCCGTGATGATGGCGTAGATCATGAAGATCCCGCCGGTCACGTAGATGTAGTAGCTCGCGAGGTTGATTTTCGGGAAGGCCACGTCCTTCGCCCCCAGGAGCAGCGGCAGGACGAAGTTGCCGAGTGCCGCCGGGATCGCCGGGATCAGGAAGAGGAAGATCATGATCGCGCCGTGGAGCGTGAACACCTCGTTGTACTGCTGCGGCGTCAGGAACTGCTTGTTTGGATACATCAACTCCGCGCGGAGCGTCAGCGCCAGGGCTCCGCCGACGAAGAAGAAGAGCAGGACTGACCAGAGATACATCAGGCCGATACGCTTGTGGTCAACCGTCAACAGCCACGACAGGATCCCCTTGCCGCCCTCGACGTAAAAGTCTTCGTGATGTGCTGCGTGTGCTTCTGCTGCCATAATTACTTCTCCCGGGGATATTCCCCTTCATTTATTGCGTGCGGCACTTATTGCTTCAGGCTTTTGATATACAAAATGATTGAGTTGAGCTGGCTGTCGTTCAGGACTCCTTGAAATGAAGGCATCTGCTGGCCTTCAAACCCCTTCACGATCTTCGCCTGTGGTTGCAGAATGGATTCCCGTATGTAGTTTTCGTCAGCAACTACCGATGTCCCGTTGGTAAGCGGCTGAGGTGTGCCAAAGATGCCCTTGAATGAAGGCCCGACGAGAGTTGAGCCATCTACTGAATGGCAGGTAACGCATCCGGCTTTCTGATAATACTCTTTTCCCTTATCAACGGTCGGATCAAATATAATTATCCCCTTGTACCACTTCTCAAACTCTTCAGGCGTCTGAACGATCACTTTTGCCAGCATCCCCGAATGACTGTCGCCGCAGTATTCGGCGCAGAAGACCTGATACTCACCGGGTTCCCTTGGATCAAACCAGATGTTTGTGTAACGACCCGGAACAACGTCCGCCTTCACCCGAAAATCCGGGAGAAAGAAGCTGTGAATCACATCCATTGACGACATCACCAGATTGATCGGCTTGCCCATCGGAACATGCAACTCACCCGATTCGGCCAGTCCGCTGGCTTTCCCGCCGGTGTGTTCGAACTGCCACAGCCACTGCTTGCCGGTCACGTTGACTTCGTAGTTATCACCCGGCGGCACGTAGGCCCTGACGTAGAGGTTGATGCCCCAGAAGGCGATCACCAGGATCAGCAGCGCAGGAATCCCGCTCCAGGTCAGCTCCAGCAGCAGGTTGTGCGTGATGCGCGGCGTCAGCGTCGGCTGCGCGCCGCGGCGGTACTTGTACGGGAAGTAGATCATCGCGGCGACGATGAGTACGAAAAAGAAAGTCATCGCCCACCAGATGAAGCCGTAAAGCAGGTCTATCTTTTCCGCGAAATCCGATTTCGCGTCGGGCATGAATGGGGCCCACGGAGACAGGAGGATATACGTCAATATAGTCAGCATAAAGTGACCTTACCGGTTATTGCAGGCGCAAATCTGCTTCGCCTTTTTATTGCCCTCAGGGGAAGCTCTCCCCTCTTAAACTATAAACTCTGACCGCCCGGCTCGAGCGGCGCCGGGGGCTGCCCCTTGAACTCGCGCCGCCAGAAAAAGAACAGGATTGACCCGACCATTGTTACGACCACCAGGCCGCCGATTTTCATAATCCGCCTCGCCATCGGGACGTATGAGCGCGCTTCGGGGTCGTAGTGGTAACAGTAGAGCATGAATGAATCAATGATCGTCCCGATCTTCCCGTTTGAGGCCTCAGTCAGCGCGAGACGCATGTCGCGCGGCTGGTAGGCGATGCCGATCAGGTAACGCGACATCTTCCCTTCGGGCGTCGCGATCATCGTGACCGAGGCGTGCGCGAACTGCTTCTGGTCTTCGATCCAGCGGTATTTGAAGCCGACCTGATCCGCGAGCTTCTTCGCGTTGCCGTCCTTGTCAACGAGGAAGTGCCAGCCCTCGCGCGCCTGCGGGCGGCCGTAATCAACCATGACGGCCTCCTTCTTCGCCTTGGCGAGCAGCGCGGTTTCGCGCGGGTCGAAACTGACCGTCACGACTTCAAATTCCCGGCCCGGCGTCCAGGGAATCTCCCTGAGCGTGTTGGTCACGCCCTTGATCACCATTCCGCAGAGCATCGGGCAGCTGTAGTAAGCCAGATTCAGCACGACCGGTCGCCCTTTGCCGAAGTAATCGCGCAGGGCAACCGTCTGACCTTCTTCGTTGGTAAAAGTCAGGTCGAGGTCAATCTGCGCGTCGAGCTTCTGCTCGACCTGCAGGCCCTGCACGTCCGAGGGCAGTTCGCGGTTGAGCTGCGCCAGGGCGGTGAGCGAAGTGCAAAGCACCAGCACGAGCAGCATCAGGCCGCCTGAAAATTGAACTCTGTTTTGCGGGACGACAAATGTAAACACAACCAAACTACTTTCCTTACTTCTTCGCCGGCGGCGGTGAAGGCTTCGCCGCGGGTGACGCCGCGGGCGTTGTCGGCGCCCCGGTTGCGGCGACTGTCGGAACGCCGCTCGTCGCCGGCGATGCTGCGGTGGCGTCCGCCGACTGCTTCGCGAAGTTCTGGCCGTACCTGCCTGCCGCGGCCTCCTCGACGATCAGCTGCATCGCGCGGTCAATCGGAATCTGCACGGTGCCTTTTTCCTTATCAATGTACTTCGGCGGGGAATGGAGTTCCTGCTCTTCCCTGCTCCTCACATCCCGCAGTTGCGACGGCTCGACCTGGTTCGCCTCGGTAACTGAATGCTCATAGTACCAGTGCCAGTAAATGTGCAGCCCGCCACCGCAGGCGAGGATGAAGACGAGGCAGGCCAGGCTGATCAGCGCGATCAGTCCGGCGCGCGGCGGCTGCTCTTCAAAATCGAAGGTGTCGTCTTTGGCGAACTCCAGAATTTCTTCCTCGACGGTCGCCGGCGCGTGCCACCCGTCCTTTGGTCCCGTGTGTGCCATAATCAAAACCCCTTACGCATTCTCGAAGGCCAGCGATTCCGTGAGGAACGGGTCCCTGACCGGAACCAGCGAGTGTTTGCCGAGCAGCCGGATGAAGGCCACCCCGAGCGTCCCGCCGACCGCCATCAGTGCGGCCAGATCGAGCCAGTGCAGCCCCACTCCCGATTTGTGCAGCGCCGGCATGACCATCCAGTAGACGTCAACCAGGTGCATCAGGAGCATCCACCCCGCGGCCAGCGAGAGCGTGAAGACGTTGCGCTTGATGTCGCGCGAGAGCAGCAGGATGAACGGCAGGATGAAGTGGCCGACCGCGAGCAGCCAGGTGACCGCGCTCCAGCTCCCCCGCAGGCGGTCGTGGAAGTAAAAGGTCTCTTCCGACTGGTTGGCGTACCAGATCAGCATGTACTGCGAGAACCCGACGTACGCCCAGAAAATCATAAAGGTAAAGAGCAGCTTGCCCATGTCGTGATAATGCTCGATGGTGATCGAGTGTCTGAGCGTGTTGTTGCTGCGCAGCCAGGCGCAGATCAGAATCAGCACTCCCATAAATCCGAGCCCGCCACCCGCCAGGTTGTAAAGGCCGAAGGCGGTCGAGAACCAGTGCGGCGCGAGCGACATGATCCAGTCAAAAATGGCGAGCGTCCCGAAGATGAAGAACAACGGGAACCCGGCGGCGGCCCACCTGAACGAATAACGCGCGTGTTCGGGGTTGCCGTCATCATCCTGCGCGGTCGAGTGCCGGTACAGCTGCCAGCTCACCACCGACCAGATCAGCAGGTAGAAGACCGCGCGGGCGAAGAAGAAGCTGAGTTCGAAGTACCCCTTCTTGTGCTGAAGCACCTGGTCATTCGCCACCGACCCCGGGTCATGCCACAGTCTGTTCCACTCGAAATATTCGATCGCGCCACTGTGACCGTGCGGGGGGTAGATGACGCCGATGGCAATCGGGATGAACAGGATGGCGATGAGCCAGAAATTCGCGGCGATCACTTCGGCGATGCGCCGCACGACGACGCTCCAGCCGGCCGTCGTCAGCCGCTGGACCATGACGAAAAAGAGCGCGCCGAGCGTGATCGTGGTGAAGTAAATAAAGCTCATGTGGTACGAGAAGTGGAACTGCTCGCGCAGGCCGGGCACTGCAAAGCCGATGATGCACAGCACCCAGCCGATCACCGCAATGATCAGCAGCGGCGTTCTCGCCCTGGCCGCCACTCTCGGGTCAAGTCTGTAACTGTCGGTTTGTTGACTCACGGTCGTCCTCGGAAAATGTGCCGCAGGCTCGTGCGGCCCGCGGTTAGTTGCGACAAAGACCTTTCGGCGGAAACGGGCCATCACCTGAGCGGCTGCCCGTATTACTTCAAATCCCCGCGCTTCTCCGCCGGCACGTCGTTAACGGTCGCGCTCCGCGTGCGCTGCAACGCGCGCACATAGGAGACGATTGCCCAGCGATCCGCTTCGGGAATGTTCTGGCCGAGCGGCTGCATGGTGTTTTTGCCGTTCGTGATGACATTGAAGATGTAACCATCGGTGGCGGTTCGCAGGCGTTCCTGCCGCAGATCCGCCGGCCTCAGGGTAACTGTCCCACCCTGCCTCATCAGAACCATCCCTATGCCATCACCCAGACGGCTGTGGCAGGGCGCGCAGTTGATATTGAAACGTTCCTGACCGCGCCGCACCAGGGCCTCGTCAATCTTCACCGGCATCACGGCCACCTCCTGCCCGTTCTGCTTGCCGGTAAAGAAGGCGTCATCTTCTTTCAGCTTGCCCTGTGCGACGGTACCCGCCGGTGGCCGGCGGTTGGCGCGCTTGTCGCCGAAGAATCTGCTTTCGGCCTGGGCCTTGTATTTCGGCTGGTTGTCCATATCCGGGAAAACCTGGATCGGCGGCTTGTCAACGCCCGGCTGCAATAAGAAACAGCCTGAGAGCGAGCCGGCCATAATCAGCAAAACTAAACCGCGACGCAGCATCTTTTGGTTCCTCAGAAAATTTGCCGTAACGCCTGCAGGCGATGACCGGGCGCAAGCCGACCGACGCGCCCCGGACACCCCCTACGATTCGACCAATTCGACATCCTGCCCGCCAACCTCCGTGAGCAGCGCGACGGTCTTGTCCTCGTTGAAGAGCGGGTCCTTCGATTCAATTGAGATGAAGAAGGTGTCGTCGCTCGACTTCTTGAAATTTTCGCTGTTGAAGAGCGGGTGATACAGCCGCGGCAACCCGTTGAGGGCGAGCATGCCCAGCACGGCGCCGAAAGACGTGAGCAGCACCGACAATTCAAACAGCACCGGCACGGCGTACGGGATGGCAAAGAGCGGCTTGTTGCCGATCACCACCGGCTGTTTGATCACGCCGACCCAGTACTGGAGCGCGTAGGCGGTCAGGAAGCCCGTGATCGTGCCGCCGATGATGATGAGCGGCAGCCTCGACCGCCTGAGCCCCATCGCCCGGTCCAGCCCGTGGACCGGGTACGGCGTGTGGCAGTCGAATTTCGTGTAGCCCGCCTGCCGCACGCGGGCCGCCGCTTCGAGCAGTTTCTCGTCCGAATCGAAGGCCGCCACCGCGCCGTAGATTCTGCTTTCCGACGCGCGCAGCTTTTTGAGCCTCTCGAACGCGCCCGGGAATGTCAGCCAGTCTGCCATAGTGTTTCTCCCGATTTACTTATGCGCCGTCACGAGTTCCCCGTGCGCCCCTTCGGCCTCGTGCGCGTGCTTGTGATGGCTCTGGTGCGCCAGCACAGCCTTGATTTCGGCGACCGCGATCACCGGCACGAAGCGGCAGAAGAGCAGGAACATCGTCAGGAACAGGCCGAACGTGCCGACGAAGGTCAGGATGTCCACGAACGTCGGGCGGAAGTAACCCCAGCTCGACGGCAGGAAGTCGCGGTGCAGCGAAGTCGCGATGATCACGAAACGCTCGAACCACATCCCGATGTTGATGATGATCGTGATCACGAACATGATGGGGATGCTGCGGCGAATCTTCTTCGACCAGAACAACTGCGGCGAGATCACGTTGCAGGTGATCATCGTCCAGTAGGCCCACGCATAGGGGCCGAAGGCGCGGTTCAGGAACGTGAAGCCCTCATACACGTTGCCGCTGTACCAGGCGATGAAGAATTCGGTCGCGTAGGCGTACCCGACGATGCTGCCCGTGACCAGCATGATCTTGTTCATGTTGTCCAGGTGGACGGGCGTGATGTAGGCCTCAAGGCCCAGCACCTTGCGCGCGATCAGCATGAGTGTCATGACCATCGCGAAGCCGGAGAAGACCGCGCCGGCGACGAAGTACGGCGGGAAGATCGTCGTGTGCCAGCCCGGCAGCAGCGAGGTCGCGAAGTCGAACGACACGATCGAGTGGACTGACAGCACGAGCGGCGTCGAGACTCCGGCCAGGATCAAATAAGCAACCTCGTAATGCCGCCAGTGCCTGTTCGAGCCGCGCCAGCCGAGGCTGAAGAGCCCGTAAGCGAACCGCGCGATCTTGCCCCGCGCGCGGTCACGGATCGTGGCGAGGTCGGGGATCAGGCCGACGTACCAGAAGAGCAGCGAGACCGTCCCGTAAGTCGAGACCGCGAAGACGTCCCACATCAGCGGGCTGCGGAAGTTCTGCCAGACGCCGTGCGGGTACGGGACCGGGAACAGCCAGGGCGACATCCAGAAACGCCCGACGTGGAAGCCCGGGTAGATGGCCGCGCACATCACGGCGAAGAGCGTCATCGCCTCGGCCGCGCGGTTGATCGAGGTGCGCCACTTCTGCCGGAACAGGAAAAGGATCGCGGAAATCAGCGTGCCCGCGTGCCCGATTCCGATCCAGAAGACGAAGTTGGTGATGTCCCAGCCCCAGCCGACCGGGACGTTGTTGCCCCACACGCCGATGCCGTTCCAGACGAGGTACGCGAGCAGCGAGAGTAGCATCGCCGTGATGGCGCCGGTGATCCCGGTGACCAGATACCACGCCTTCGGCGTCCGGCCTTCGACGATGCCGCTGATCTTTTCGCTGACCGTTTCGTGCGTCTGATCGCCCAGCACCAGATTGGGTCGGGCCGTCAGACTCTCTTTCTGTTCGAGGGGAAAACCTGTGCGAATGGCTTCCTGCATTCTGTTCTCTCCGAAAGTTCCGGGGTCAAATTTCCTGTTCAGGGTCTGTTTGCCGGGGCCGTAAGTCTCCGGGCGCCGGCGGAGCGCGTGAAACCGGTTTTATCCGTGCGCTTCTTTCTTCTCGCCGTGCGCCCCCGCAGGCTCAAGCTCCGTGTTCGGGTTGCGGAGTCTCGCCAGATACGAAGTGCGCGGCTTGACGTTCAGTTCGCCGAGCAGTTTGTAATCGCGCGGCTGCGCCTTCCACTGCGACACGCGGCTGTTCGGGTCGCGGATGTCGCCGAAGACGATGGCGTCGGCCGGGCAGGTCTGCGCGCAGGCCGGGGTGATGGCGCCGTCCTCAACCCGCCATTCCTCGCCCTTCTGCCGCGCCGCCGCCTTGATTTTGATCTTCGCGTTCTGGATGCGCTGCACGCAGTAGCTGCATTTCTCCATCACGCCGCGCATGCGGACGGTGACTTCGGGGTTGTAGACCATCTTCTGAACTTCGTTGTCGGGGTTCTTGAGATCCTCGTGCCAGTTGGCAAAGTTGAAGCGGCGCACCTTGTAGGGGCAGTTGTTCGAGCAGTACCGCGTGCCGACGCAGCGGTTATAGGCCATCGTGTTGAGGCCCTCCTCGCTGTGAACCGTCGCGGCGACCGGGCAGACGTTTTCGCAGGGCGCCTTCTCGCAGTGGACACAGGCGACCGGCTGGTAGACTGCCTGAACGCGGTCCTCGTTGAATTCCGGACTGGACAAGGGATCTTTCGCGCCGGGGCCGAGTTGAGTTACCGGGATGCCGGTGAAGTAGCGATCCAGCCGAATCCAGTGCATCTCGCGCCCGCGCCTGACCTGCTCCTTGCCGACGACGGGGATGTTGTTTTCCGACTGGCAGGCCACCATGCAGGCGTTGCAGCCGATGCACGAATTGAGGTCAATCGCCATGCCCCACTGCGGCCCGGTCTCGAATTTCAGCACCGGCTCGTAAAGGTCGGTCTCGGGAGGAATCTCTACCCTTTCGGGAGCGAAGTTCGGTTCCTTTCTGAACTCATCCAAGGTGCCTTCGCGCACGATTTCGCGCCCTTCCATGCTCCAGTGGTCCTGCGTCATACCCAGCGCATACCTGCCCCCGGTCTTCTGCACTGTTACGCCCATGCCGAATTCGGGCGCGTCCGAAGTCCGCAACAGGTAAGCATTGCGACCGCCACCCGTAATCGGCCCGAGTTCGCCGCCGAAGAAAGATGTGAGGGCCGAGCCAATCGGGTCAGGGTAGGTGTACTCGCCGCCCCTGCCAACCCTGCCTATCTGCGTGCGACCATAACCGAGCGCGACGGAAATCGAATTGTCGGCGTGACCCGGCATGACCCAGACGGGGATTTCAAGCTCGCGACCGCGATAAGTCAGCTTCACCACGTCTTCACTACCGACCTCGAGCCTTCTCGCCGTGGCGACGCTCATCACCGCCGCGTTGTCCCAGGTCAGCTTGGTCATTGGGTCGGGCGTTTCCTGGAGCCAGCCGTTATTGGCGAAGCGGCCGTCGTAGAGGCTCGCGTCCTGGATGAAGTTGATCTCGATGTCATTTGAAGCGGCGACCAGCGTGCCGCCGGTGCCGTTGGCAAACTTATCGAGTTCGGTGCCGACATTGCCGGCGTTGACGGCGGGTTTGGTTTCCGGGAACGCGGTGTTCTGAATCACGCCGTCGTGCAGTGCGCGCATCCAGGCTTTCTCGAAATCGCCGCCCGCAGTCTGCTTCTGCCAGACGGCGCGCACGATGTCGTAAGCCTTCTGTTTTTCGTAACCGGAAATCAGCGCGAGCAGTTCAATCGCAGTCTTGCCGTCATAAAGCGGCTCGACGAGCGGCTGCTGAACGCTCGCCGTGCCGTCGTAAGCGCGACCGTCGCCCCACGCTTCGAGGTAATGCGCGGCGTTGACGTGCCAGTTGCAGGCGAAAGCGGTCTCGTCATTGTCAAGACCCAGATGAATGCGCGTCGCGACCTTCGGGAGTTTCTTGCCGAACTCGAGGTCGGCCGGCGCCGTGTAAGCCGGATTGCCGCCGAGAATGACGAGCGTATTCACCTGACTGCCGTCAATCGCCTGCGTCAGATCCTTGAGCGAGGCGACGCCGGATTCAAACGTGTCGTTGAAGGCTTTCGTGTATTTGACCGTCTCGCCGGTGTTGCCGAGCGCCTGGTTGATCAGGTGGCCGAGCGCGTGCAGGGCCGCTGGCTGACGCGGGCCGACGACGACGATTGATTTGCCCTTGTGACCCTCCAGGTCTTTCGCGACGGCGTCGAGCCACTTCTGGTCGCCGCTGAATTTGCCCGCGAGCGCGTCCACGCCGCCCGCCGTCACGTTGAGCTTTTTCGCCAGCGCCGCCAGGAAGCCCGCGATCCTGCCGCTCTGCAGCCGCAGCCGGTGATCGGCCATCGCGCCCGTGATCGAGAAATAACTCTCGACCGCGTAGAGGCGATTCATCTCGTCGTTCACGCCGGCCACGCGGCGCTTCTTCGAGAACTTCTTCGTGTTGGCGACGCCCGCGGGATCGAGCGCGAGAAAATCGGAATCAACCGCCAGCACGACATCCGCCTTATCGAAGGCGTAATGCGTGTGCGCCGGCTGGCCGAAGGCGATCTGCGCCCCCTCGAGCGCGTTATCCTGCGAGACCGCGTCGTAAGTGTGCCACTTCGCCTGCGGGAAGGTTTTGAGGACGTGATCCTTCAGTTCACGCAGCGACGGCGAAGAGCTTGATTCGCCCAGGAACCGCAGGCCAGCGCCCTGGCTCGCCTTCAGTTTCTCGAAATGATCTGTGGCGAACTTCGTGAATTCCTGCCACCCGATGTCATTCTGTTTGCCGTCGAGTACCCTGTTCCTGTCTTTTCTGACAAACTTCGAGCGATCCGGGTCATAAACATCCAGCACCGAAGCCTGCGCCCAGGCGTTCGCCGCGCCGAGGCTGGATGGATGCGAGGGGTTGCCTTCGATCTTGGTCGGGCGCCCGTCGTTCGAGCGCACGAGCAGCCCAAGCGCCTGCCCGCCGAGGTCCATAATCGTGGCGTAGTACTGCGCTTCGCCGGCCAGCGTCAGTTCGCTGACCTTGCTGTGTGGCAGCACATGCTCGACCGGGCGGCGGCAGCCGGAGGCGAGCCCGGCCAGTGCCAGCGAAGCCGACATCAGCACGAGAAACCGGCGGCGATCCATCCCGTCGGCCAGTTCCGAAGCGCCCGGCGGGAATTCGCGGTGCAGGAACTCGCGGAACTCGGGCGTGTCGGCCAGTTCGTCCAGACTGCGCCAGTACGTCTTTCCGGCTTTCTGATCGGTGACCTGATTATTCTTTGGGTTATTGCTGATTGGTTCTGTCATCGGTGGCATCCCCAGCAGTTTTCGACGGGAGGTTTGATCTTTCTATCTTTGACGAATTGACGCCCCTTCTCGACCTGATCGCTGCCCGGCTCCCAGTCCATCTTGGTGATCTGGTCGAGCGGGCGCAGCACCTTCTCGGGCTCTTTATGACAGGCAATGCACCAGGGCATGGAGACCGGGCTGACCTGTTTGACGACGTCCATCTGGTCAATGCGCCCGTGACAGGTCGAGCAGCCGACCCCGGCGTTCACATGCGCGCTGTGATTGAAGTAGGCGAAGTCGGCGACCTTGTGGACCTTCTTCCACTCGACGGGGTTGCCTGTCGCGAAGCTTTCGCGGATTCTGGCGAGCTTCGGGCTGTCATTCTTGATCGCGGTGTGACAGAGCATGCAGGTCTGCGTGGGTGGGATCGCGGCAAAGCCGGTCTTCTCAACCGTCGAGTGGCAGAACCGGCAATCCATCCCTATCTGGCCGGCGTGCAGCTTGTGGCTGTACGGGACCGGCTGCGTGGGCTGATAGCCGATGTCGGTGAACTCGGGCTGGGAAATAAAATAAGTCGTCCCCGCGCCCGCAAATGTCGCCAGACCGCCGCCCACCAGAACCAGTGCGACCACTTTGTTGATCCACTTCGGGAAGATCAGTTTTGATTCCATATCAATCCTCTGAAGCCCTTCAGCAGTCACGGTGCGATACTGAAAAGCGCCAGCGAAAGTGGCAAGAGAATTATTTCACAGAATCCGTCTCAATCCTATCAGGCCTCCTTTGGGACTCTCAGGGAGACTCTCTTTTGACATCCAGCCGACTGCTTTTTCGGTGATCAAGCGGTCTGGATTCCTGCTATGACAAGCGGATTCTTTGTTGGAGGCCGATCAAACGGAGGTTATGACTGCAAACACCGGAGCCTCGACCGGTTATTTTTACATTGAGTTGTCAGTCACAGACTGACAGGATCATGGACGATACAAGAGCGCGTACTATAGAAGTAATAGCCGCAAACAGTCAAGGTGGGAGGGCCGGCTCCGGAAATTTACCTCCCTGCCGCTCTCCCGCGGACTTCGCCGCGCGCCCGGGCTACTCACTGCCCTGCAGAATCCGGCGCAGCGCCTCCGCGTCAACCTCTCCTGTTTCCGCGATCAGGCGTGCGGCCTCGTCACACATCTCCTGAACCTCGTGGCCCGCGTGCCCGCGCGTCCACGTCCATTCGATCTTATGCTGCTGCGCCGCGCGATCAAGCCGCTGCCACAGTTCGAGGTTGGCTTTCCGCTTGAACAGTCCCTTCATCGTACTGATGACGTACTGCGAATCCGAAATGAGTTCGACCCGGCAGGGTTCTGTGAGCGCTTCGAGCGCGACGCAGGCGGCGACGATCTCGGCCTGCTGGTTGGTGGCATTACCCAGGTACGTGCCGATGATTTTGCGCCTGCCGCCGTATTCCAGCACCGCCGCGGCGGCGGCGCGCGTCTCACCCCGGCCATTGCCGAGGCTGCTGCCGTCACACACTATCCTGACTTTTTTCATGGTCGGGTGTCGGACTAATTGCTCTTCAGGCGTTGCGTCAGTCGCCTGAGTACGCCCGGATTCTCCGGTTCAACCGGGGCGCCGTCACCTTCGGCTTTCGCCTGACGCGCCAGATACATTTCGTGCAGCCGCAGGATGAATTCCATCTCCGAACTGACTGACCGCAATGCCAGCCGGGTTTCCGCAATCAGCAGCATGCTGCCGTAAAACATCACGACGGTGCCGGCGATGCCCAGCACGGTTGGCAGCCACGCCACTGCGTGAACAACCGCTACTATCCCAATGCTGACCGTGGCGGCGACGAACAGGCCGAGTGCGACATAAAAACTGGTCAGAGACCCCTGGACGAGCCGGCTCCGCCGCGCGTGGATGCCGAGCTGCCGCTCGATTTCGGCGCGCCGCTCCCGCGGGAAATCCGTCACCGCGCCGGCGCACTCCTGCTCGATCTGCGAACTCAGGTCGCGGACGCGGTCCACGATCCGGGCCAGCCGGGTCGAGGTCGAGAAGATCAGCGTGCCGCACGCCGAGATCAGCACCGCCGGGGTAATCATGGCGCTGAGCAGGCTCAGGTCGGCATTGCTCTGATGAATTGGTATCTGCATTCCGGCTTTGACAGGTCTAAGGTGGATGCTCCCAACTCAGATGCATCTTCGCATACGGTCGGAGTCTTGCACAACGCGCGGCGGTCTGTGTAGACTGGCGCATTAAGAGGGATGCGAACTTTGCCCGCCTGACAAAACCAGACTGTTGAGGAGAGCAACTTTGATGGTCACTGAACTGAAGCTCGAGCAGGGTGTGGCGCTTGATCGCGCGACGCTCATCAGGCTTTACCGAACGATGTATGCCTCGCGCCGGATTGACGACAAGGAGATCCAGCTCAAGCGGCAGAATCTGATTTTCTTTCAGATCAGCGGCGCGGGCCACGAAGCCGTGCTGGCTGCAGCGGGTCTGGTGCTGCGCCCCAGGTACGACTGGCTCTTTGCCTACTACCGCGACCGCGCGCTGGCGCTGCAAATGGGCATCACGCCTGACGACATGCTGCTCGCCTCGGTCGCGGCCCGGAACGATCCGTTTTCCGGCGCCCGCCAGATGCCGTCGCACTGGAGCAGCCGGGAGCTTCAATTCGTTTCGCGCTCATCGGCCACCGGCACGCAGTTCCTGCAGGCGGTCGGCGCGGCCGAAGCCGGAATGCGCTATTCGCTCATCGAAGAGATCAAGGACCGCGCCCAACATTTCAGGAAAGACGAGGTCATCTACTGCTCCGCCGGCGACGGCACGACCAGTGAAGGCGAGTTCTGGGAATCGCTCAACACTTCCTGCAATCTCAAGCTGCCGGTTTTATACCTGATCGAAGATAACGGCTACGCGATTTCCGTCCCCGTCGAAGTCCAGACCGCAGGCGGCAGTATTTCAAAACTGGTGCGCGGCTTCCCCGGCCTTTATATTGAAGAATGCGACGGCACGGACGTGCTGGCGAGCTACGAAACGCTCGAACGCGCGGCCCGGTATTGCCGCTCGCGGCGCGGCCCGGCGCTGGTTCACGCCCACGTCATTCGCCCTTATTCGCACTCGCTTTCCGACGACGAGCAGCTCTACCGCCCCGAAGAAGAACGCGCCGCCGACGCGATGCGCGACCCGATCTTACAGTTCGGCAATTACCTGCTTCAGGAAGGCATCGTCAGGGAATCAGAGCTGCAACAGATCAAAAAGGACGTTGACGCCGAGATCAACGCCGCCGCCGACCGCGCCCTCAGGAACCCGCAGCCCCCGCGCGATTCGGCGACGCTTTACGTCTACTCGCCGGACGTTGACCCGACCGGCAAAGAGTTCGACACCGAAGCCGACGTGAAACTCTCCGACGGCCAGGGCACGATGGTTGACCTGATCAACCGCTGCCTCGACGAAGAGATGAAGCGTGACCCGCGCATCATCGTCCTTGGCGAAGACGTGGCCGACGCCAGCCGCTCCGAATACCTGAACCGTATCAAGGGCAAGGGCGGGGTTTTCAAAGTCACGGCCAACCTGCAGCGCAAATACGGCGACGCACGCGTGTACAATACGCCGCTCGCCGAAGCGAACGTCATCGGCCGCGCCATCGGACTGGCGGTGCGCGGCCTCAAGCCCGTCGCCGAGATTCAGTTCTTCGATTACATCTGGCCGGCATACATGCAGATGCACGACGAGGCGCCGCTCCTGCGCTGGCGCTCGAACAACACCTGGAAGTGCCCGATGGTCGTGCGCGTGCCGATTGGCGGCTACCTGAAAGGCGGCGCGATTTATCACAGCATGTCCGGCACACAGCTTTTCACGTCCATCCCGGGCTGGCGCGTCGTGATGCCCTCGACGGCACTCGACGCCAGCGGGCTGCTGCGAACGGCGATTCGCTGTGACGACCCGGTGATGTTTCTCGAACACAAGCACCTGTACCGGCAGACTTACAACAAGAGCGCGTACCCCGATCCCGATTTTATGATCCCGTTCGGCAAGGCCAGAGTCGTGCGCGAAGGCACCGACCTGACGGTGATCACTTACGGCGCGCTCGTGCAGCGTTCACTGAATGCCGCAAAGCAGGCCGCTGAAAAAGGAATCAGCGTCGAAGTGATTGACCTGCGCTCACTGAGCCCTTACGACTGGAACGCGATCGAGGCGAGCGTGAAGAAAACGAACCGGGTGATCGTGGCTTACGAAGATTCGATCTCGTGGGGTTACGGCGCGGAGATCGCCGCGAGGATTGCGGACGGATTATTCGAATATCTGGATGCCCCGGTCAGGCGCGTGGCGGCGCTTGATTGCTTCGTGGCTTACGCGCCCGATGTCGAAGACGCGACCCTGCCACAGACTGAAGACGTGCTGAAGGCAATCATGGATCTGGCGGCGTACTGAAGACGGCATGAGTTTTCGGGCAGGAAAACTGACTGGCATTTTCATCGGCACCCGGAAAGGCGCGGCCAAGATTGCGATTGAGGGCGCTGAACTCGTTGCGGGCCACGGCATCAAAGGCGACAGCCACGCCGGGCGCGACGCGGACCGTCAGGTCAGCCTCTTTGAAAGCGAATTGCTCGGGACGTTGAGGGCAGAAGGCTTCGATGTGACGGCTGAAAAGATCAGCGCGAATCTGATCACCGAAAATATCCGGCTCGACTCGCTCGCCGTCGGCACGCGGCTGCGCATCGGCAGCTCGGTCATCGAAATTTCCGAACCTCGCGTTCCCTGCCGCAACCTGACCAGAATTGACAACCGCCTGCCCAAACGCCTTTACGGCAACTGCGGCCTGCTCGGGCGTATCACTGCGGGCGGAATCGTGCGCGCCGGCGATTCAATCGAAGTCCTCACCGCCGAACATCCACAAACCACTGCTTGAGCCTGGCGGGCGGAATGCCCAGCCAGTAACCGACGCGCAGCGCGTACATCAGAAACGTCGTCCGCCAGGGGCCGTGCGCGATCCAGCGCCGCGCCGAGATGGTCACGGCGGAGCGCAGCACGACGAACTTCCCTCTCCGTCTGATGCGCGCGACGATGTCCACGTCTTCAAACAACGGCCAGGGCCTGAACCCGCCGACAGCTTCGTAAACTTCCTGTCGCACAAAGATCGCCTGATCGCCCGTGCCGGTGCGCGTGACAATCGTGCGGGCGTTGATGCCGCGCGCGATCAGGCCGAGCGAGGGCGGACGCCGTTCGGCAAACCCGATCAGAAAACACCCGCCCGCGACGGATTTGTCAGACAGCGCCCTGGCAATCAATTGCGTCGCGCCGGGCGGCAGCAGACAATCGCCATGCAGAAACAATAACGCCTCGCCGGTCGCGGCCTGCGCGCCTGTGTGCAACTGCACGCCGCGCCCGCGCTCGGAATCAAGAACGCGGAGATCCGATTGCTGACCCAGCCATTCGCGCGTGCCGTCACTGCTCCCGCCGTCAACAATGATGATCTCGGCGATCTCATCCGCGCCTGCCGCCGTTTTGCCGAGCGCTTCAAGCGTCGCGGGCAGGTTGTCGCGCTCGTTGAGGACCGGGATGATGACGGAGATTTTCATTCGAGCCTGTGATACCGAACCGGATTTTGCGCTCTCATCATGCCAAAACCCGGGCTCAGTATCACAGGCAATCTCTTCTTACCTCAGGCCTGAGCCGGCGCCCTGGGGGCGCGCGGCCTGCACCCGTTTGACCAGTTCCCCGGCAATCTTCGGCGCGGCGGTGTTGCCGTCGAAGGCGACGACCTTGCCGCTCAGGAGCAGCCTGCTCGTCGCCCGGTGGGTGACCGAATAAGTGAAGTCGAAGGTGAAGAGCGGGCGGTTGAGGTCAATCACCAGATCGGCGGCCTGCGGGTCTTTGACAATCGCGATTCCCAGCGACTGAAACTGCGGCAGCTTCTGCAGCGCCGCTTCAAGCAGCTCCTGCCGCAGGTAAACGGTCTCTGACCTGATCAGGGCGCTCCTCGCCCCGTTCAGCAGATCGGCCAGATCATTATTTGCAGCATTCGGATTCGACAACGGGCGGGCTTGAGCGGGCGGCGCGGCCCGGCGATTCGCGGCGGTCAGTGCCAGCCGATCCGCGTTCGCGCCGGCCCAGGTGCCTCGCGCCGCCGCGGCCCTTCCCGACACGACCACTCCCAGTTGCAGTTCGCGCACCACCTCGCCGAAATGCCTTTCCCATACGTCGCGCCTGAGCCCGCTGTTTGCCGTCAGCAGCTGCCCCAGCCCCAGCGCGTCCAATCGGCGGTTCCATCGAATCCGGTCCTGAAAATCACGCGGCTCAAGACCGACTTCCGCCGCGGCCTGCGCGACAGACAACTCGGCATTGAACCTGCGGGACAGTGCATTAACGGGCTCCGTGTTTGCATTACTCGCGGGCCTGCCGCCCATCTGCGCTTCGGCTCGGCGGAACCGCTCCTCGTCTTCCGCCAGCTTCCGGTTGAGTCTCGCCTGCGAAACATAGAGCGCGAGAGCGCGTTCGTGATCAAACGACGCGGCATTTACCTTCAACAGGGTCGGGCGCACGTCATCATTGAATGATTTCATCCCAGCGTAATGACAACTCAGGCAGGAACGCCCGTTGCGGATCACGGGGTCATCAGGCTGGTTGCGGTCGGAGACGATCTCGACCGGGGCCGCGTCAATCCGGCGCCCGCGCGCGTCGGCCAGAAAGTAGGCCTGCAACCCGTTCGGCAGGTTGAAAATGATTTCGCCGCCCGCCGGATTCAGCCGCAGCGGGTCGGCGAAGATGTTCTGGTCGCCGGAACTGCCTCGGAAATCGTAGCTCCGCCAGTATGCGCCGAAGGGCGAAACGTGACGTTCCAGGACGCGATTGTTCTGCGAGACGCCGCTCGAACGGACGCCCGCGCGGATCACATTCTTCTCTTCGGTCAGGTTGCGCTCCGCGTCCACGCCCAGCCGCCGCTCCAGTTCGCTCGCGGTGAATGGCAGCCCAAGGATTTCGTGGTAAAGCGGCGGCACCGAAGCCTGAGCCGTAAACCAGTCTGCGCGCACGTAAGGCACTATTTCGCCCGACAGCCGCGTGATGCGTTCCGCTTCCGGCGCAATCAGGCCGTAAGGGTAAGCCGCGATAACCTTCTGCCACTGTTCGGCGGTCCACTGGTAATCGCGCAGGTCAATGCGGAACAAAGTCCGCAAAGGGTCAACTGGTGCGGGCTGCGTGATCTCGCGGTGCCAGGAAAGACTATTGACCAGCCTGGCCAGCCCGGCGCGGTAATTATCAAGCTCATCGTCCGCGACACCCGCGTTGTAAAGGTGCGCGAGGCTCAGGTAGCGCAGGAAGGGCCGTTCACGTGTGGGCGCCAGTTCCAGATCGTCGCGAATCATCTTCAGCAGAGACGCTTCGGAAAGGAACGCGCGCGGCTTTGTCGTCGTGCTTCCCGAATCCCAGTCCGGCGCGCCGCCCAGGATCCAGTTGCGCAGCGCCGCCTTTTCATCCGCCGCGAGTTCCGGCCCGCCCAAGGGCATCACGCCGCTCTCGACGACCTTGAGAAGCAGTGAGCCGGCGTCGCCCGGAGTTACCGTCTGCGAAGCGACGAGCCGGGCGCGGTCAAGCACGAAGACATTTTTCGCCGCCATGCCGTTCTGGCCGTGACATTGAAAGCAGCGCAGGCGGAGAACGCTCCGGGCCTGTTCTGCCGCTTCTGCTGCTGCCGATTTTGGTAATGCCTGCTGGCCGCCGGTGGCCCGCGGGACGAGCGTGACTCCTGTCATCACGAGCAGCCAGAGACTAACGACCAGTGCCTGTCTTTTCGATCTGCCGGGCATGATTGTTCCTCCTGTTGAAGACGAAGAGCGAGGAGTTTCATCCACGGCCCGGGCAATCAATGTGCCGCAGGGTAAGTGCTTGTTGCAGACTGTGATCAGGACTCGGGCAGGGAGATTGAGTGCTAGTTCACGGTGTCACCTGACGGGAAACTATGGCGGGCGGCAGGGCCGAAAATTTATTCAGTCCAAACAGCCCCGGGGGTGATCTAACCCCTCGTTCACTGCGGGCTCGGCTGATCCGCTTCCCCTGCGCAAGTGCAGAGTCCGGAGGACGAAACACGAAAACAGCCCGCCCCTGTTTTGGGAATCGGGCATTGTGACAGGAAACACTCAAACCTCACCTCCGGACAGGTCATGCCTGTTGAATATCTTCCCCGGCAAAGTTTTTCAGACGACAGGAGGGTCTTATGCCAATGACAGGCGCGAAAAGAATCTCCGGCGGACGCCGGCCAGCTGGCCGATTAAAGCGGTATCTGTCGCTGGTGTTCGTAATCGCTGCACTAGTATTCGCGCTCGACCAGATGGGGCTGCGATCCATCTCATTCGCCGCCTTTGATGGGGGGCAGGAGAGAGCCGGACGGCGGCAGACAGCCGACGAGCGGCAGAGCGCCCGGCAGGATAAAACCGACGAGGAACAGCAGAGCGCCGGGGAATACCCGAAAGTCACCAGAAATGACTGCTCTTTCCTGCGCGACCCGGAAAGCCTGCGCGGGGCGCTGGCCCGCCACCGTGAGGAAGTTTCACGGACGACTGAAAAGATCACCAGCACCTTGGAGATGCCCGATGTTGAGCTGGCGGCGCCGCAGGACATCCCGCGCAAAAACTTCATTGATAACATCCTGTTTGACCGGATGGCGCGCGACAACGTGCAGTCGGCCCCCGTCTGCACGGACGCGGAATTCATCCGCCGCGTTTACCTCGACCTGACCGGGCGCATTCCCGCGGCGTCGGCAGTGACCAGTTTCCTCAGTGACACCAATCCCAACAAGCGCGACGCGCTCGTGGATTCTCTGGTCGGCTCGCCGGAGTACGTGGACAAGTGGACGATGTTCTTCGGCGACCTGTTCAGGAACACCGCCAGAGCCACCAACGTGACGCGTTACACCGGCGGGCGCGATGCTTTTTACAATTACATCAAAAATTCCGTCTCCGCCAACAAGAGCTATTCGCAGATGGCGACCGAAATGATCACCGCCGGCAGCACCGCCAGCGCCGACAATTTCGTCAACGGCGAAGCGAACTTCATCGTCGGCGGCATCATCCCGATGGGGCCGCAGCAGGACACGATGGACGGCACGGCCGTCAACACTTCGATTATGTTTCTGGGCATCAATTCGCTCGACTGTCTGCTCTGTCACAACGGCGCCGGGCATCTGGACGCGGTCAACCTGTGGGGCTCGCAGCGCACCCGCGCCGAGGCGTGGGGGATGAGCGCCTTCTTCGCCCGCACGCGCCGCGCGCGGCAGGTTCTTTCGACCCAACCCAATTACGCGAAATACATAGTGTCGGAGAACGCCAACGGCGAATACCAGCTCAACACCAACTCCGGCAACCGTCAGGCCCGCACCCCGATCAACGGCACGCAGACTACAGTCAGCCCGAGTTACATCCTCGGCGGCGGGGGCGTCAATGGGGGCGAGAATCGCCGCCAGGCGATAGCGCGGCTCGTCACATCTGACAAGCAGTTTGCGCGCGCCGCGGTCAATTACATCTGGGAGAAGATCATGGTCGAGGCGCTCGTCTCTCCGTCGAACACCTTCGACCCGGCGCGCCTGGACCCGGCGGCGCAGCTGCCTGCGGGGTGGACGCTGCAACCGGCCAACGCCGAACTGCTCGATGCGCTGGCGAACGAATTCATCAAGCAGAATTACAACGTCCGCAGCCTGATCGGTCTGATCGTCAAATCCAGCGCCTATCAGCTCTCCGCGCAGTACCCCGGCACGTGGAGCCTCGCGCTCGTCCCCTACTACGCGCGCAAGTACGTGCGGCGGCTGGACGCCGAAGAAGTCCACGACGCGATTCTCAGGGCAACGGGCATCGGAGTCACCTATCAGTTGCGTGACACGCTCGGCAACAACACCTTCACGGTGAACTGGGCGATGCAGCTTCCGGATACGTCCGAGCCGCGCGGGGTCAATACGGCGCTTGCCTTCCTCAATTCGTTCGTCCGCGGGGATCGCGACGTCAAGCCGCGTTCGCTCGAGCCGTCAATTTTGCAGGCGCTCAACCTGATGAATCACACCTTCGTGATGACCCGGATTCACAACAGTAACGCCGGCTCGACCGTGTCCCGGTTGCTCGCCGACACGAGCCTGACGTCGCAGCAGGTCATCACCCAGCTCTACCTGAACTCGCTCTCGCGCAACCCGACGGACACAGAACTGAACACGCTCACCCCGCTCTTCACATCAATGGGCAGGCAGGGGGCGGCTGAGGCGATTCAGTGGGCGCTGCTCAACAAGATGGACTTTGTCTTCAACTATTGAGAGCGGACGAAAGAGGTGAACCATGGCAAAACATCATCATTACGGACACGAATGTGGGACCTGCAAACCCCTGCGGGGAGTTAATTCACCCCTCACCGGCCCGGAGATGCCCGGCCGGCGCAACTTCTTCAAACTGGCCGGGGCCGGCGTGGCCGGGTACTTCCTCACGCCGCTGCTCACTTCAGAAGTGAAGGCCAGACCGACGGCAGACCTGCACCTGATCGGCAAAGCCAGAAACTGTATCTTCATCCTGCTTTCCGGCGCCCCGAGCAACGTTGACACCTTCGATTTGAAGGTGGGCTCATGGACGCCGGCCGATTTCAACGCGACAAGCTACAACGGGGTTATGTTCCCGCAGGGGCTGATGCCGAATCTGGCGAGCCAGCTCAACCGGATGACGATTGTCAGAAACCTGCGCGCGCCCGCGCTCGTGCATCCGCTGCAACGCACGTGGGCGCAGATCGCGCGCAGCCCGAGTTCCGCGCTCGGCAAAGTCGCGCCGAATTTGGGGAGTGTCGTCGCGCTCGAATTCGAGCCGCAGCGCAAGCCGAATCAGAAGCTGCCTGTCTTCGTTTCGCTCAACACGGGTGGCGACGTGGTCGGCGCGGGCTATTTCAACGGCCTTTACTCGCCGTTCGACGTGACCGCGGCGCCGACGGGCCTCGGCAGTCTGGTGAACTCGGACGGCCCGAACACATTCAATACGCGTTACGGCGTCCTGCAATCAATTGACGCGAGTCTGCGCACGAATTCGCCGCTTGGCGATGACGTCACGACGATGGGGGGCTTTTACGACCGCGGCAAGTCAATGATGTACGACACCGCCGTGAGCGACGCCTTCAAATTCACGACCGACGAACAGACGCGCTACGGCAACAGCGCCTTCGGCAATTCGTGCATCGTGGCGCGCAATCTGGCGAAGGGCGATCTCGGCACGCGTTACATTCAGATCAATCACGGCGGCTGGGATAACCATCAGGACATTTACGACAGAGTCACTGGCGGCATCTACGACCCGGCCACCGAGCTTGACCAGGGGCTGGCGAACCTGCTGACCGACCTGGCCGCCGCGCCGGGCGTCAATGGCGGCTCGGTGCTGGACGAAACGCTCGTCGTCGCGATGGGAGAATTTGGCCGGACGGTCGGCGAGCCTACCGATCAGGCCGGGCGCGACCATTACTTCCAGCACTTCGCCGTTTTCGCGGGCGGCGGGGTCGCGGGCGGGCGCGTGATCGGCGAGACAATAGATACGGGCGGGGCAGTCAAAGACCCCGGCTGGTCGCAGGGCCGACCCACTCAGTACGAAGACATCGCGGCGACGATCTACGCCGCGATGGGCATCAATTACATGACCATCCGGCACGACGACCCGTTCGGTCGAGGCTTCGAATACGTGCCGTTCGCGAACGAGGGCGCGTGGTATCCGATCCTCGAAGTTTTCGACAGAGGGTTCAAATCAACACCCAGAGTCGTCCCCAAACCGCGCGAGACGGGGCGAAAGGTCTCGTAGTCTGCAACCCTGATTGCGTTCTCCATCAAGAGGCTCAAGGCCACAGAAACTCGCGGATCAAAAACAGACTGTGAGCTTCTGTGGCCTTCTTTTTCCACTCTCACTGCGCGAGGAGAATCCGCAGGTCGCGGACGTTATTGCCGGTCGGGCCGGTGATGACCGCATCGCCAAGGGCGTTGAAAAAACTGAACGAGTCGCTGTCGCGCAGATGCTGTTCGGGCGCGAGGCCCGGTTCTCTTGCACGCCTGACGGTCGCACCGTCAGCAATCGCCCCGGCGGCCGGGCTGTTGCCGTCAATGCCGTCAGTTCCCGCACTCAGCACGATGACGTTATCCATCTGCTGTTCGTCGAGTACCATCGCCGCCCGCAGCACGAACTCCTGATTGCGCCCGCCCTGCCCGCCCCCGCGCACCGGACAGATCACTTCGCCGCCCGAAAGCAGGCAGACAGTTTTGCCGGCATGTTGTGCCTTCAACGCGGCCAGCCGTTCAAGGTGCGTGCGCGCCATCGCTTCGACTTCGCCTTCGATCAGGTCATCGGCGATTTCGACGATACAGCCGAACTCATTCCTGGCGATGTCCTGTGCGACGGACAGCGCGCGGCGATTGTCGAGCAGCAGATGGTGAGCGCGAAGAGAGTTCGGAGTGCCGCCTTCAGGCGTTTTTTTTTCTTCATGTAAATCAAATACTCGCCTGAAGGCGATACTCCGAACCTCGCCCGACTCAATCAGCGCGGCAACTTTTGGCGGGAATTTGGCGGGCAGGTCGTAGCGCGCAAGGATGCGCTCGAAATCATCCTGTGTCGCAGTGCCCATGATGGTCGGCCCGGAAGCAACCGTCGCGAGGTCATCCGCATTGACATCGGAGATGTAAAGCGAAATCTGCCGCGAATGCGTCGCCGCTTCCGCCAGCCCCCCGCCTTTGACCGCGGAAAGGTGGCGGCGCACGACATTCATCTCGCCGATCACCGCCCCGCAACCGACCAGCACGCGGTTGACTTCCTGCAGATCGGCTAGCGTCAGGCTGCCGTCAATCGGCTTCTCAAAGAGCGCCGAGCCGCCGCCGGAAATCAGAAAGATCACGAGCGTGCCTGCGCCGTCGTTCTCGTGCAACAGCTTCAGCGCCGCTTCCGCCGCCGCGATGCTTTGCGCATTCGGCACGGGATGCCCGCCGACCATCACCTGCAATCGCCGCGGCGCTTCGCCAATCACCGCATTCGTCACGGCCAGCCCGTCAGTGATTCGATCACCGAGAACGCCTTCAACCGCGCGGGCCATCGCCATGCTGGCCTTGCCGATAGCGATGACGATGACGCGCGAGACGGTGGTCAGGTCACATTCGGTTTCACCGGCGATCAGCGTGTCGCCGGACAATCGAACCGATGCGCGCACGACGGATTCAACGTCAATCGCCGCGAGCGTGCGGTGAAAGATTTGCAGCGCGATGTTTCGCAGGTCGGGTAATGAAATCATGCGGAGTTCGTTGTGAGCCGCGGCGGACTGTGCCAGCATGTCGCCGCTGTCATCGGGGTCAGGCGTCCGTTTCTTACCTCTCGGGACGCCACGAGTGCCGTAACAATCACAGATTTCTTCAGCCGCGCGCCGGGCGGGTAATCATAGCATCCAGACACGCCTGCCGTCCTCGCGGTCGGGGAGCCTTTCCCGGAGACCATGGCTATGGCCAAAGGCAGAAAGCTCAATCGCCGTGAATTTATCGCCGGAAGTTCAGGCGCCATTATCGGGGCCGTGGCTCCCACTGAAAATCCTGCTTCAGTCACGGAATTGAAAACAGCAGTCGCGCCCGAAACGCCACAGGCCCGCACCTTCCGCTCTCCTGCGGGTTCGCTGATCCCGTTTACCGAGCGGGAGTTGCTGGCCCGCGGGCAGGCGCGAAGCTTTACCGGGCAGCAGCTCGGCGAGATCGCATTCCCGCTCGGCGGCATCGGCACGGGCACGGTTTCACTCGGCGGGCGCGGCGAATTGCGCGACTGGGAAATTTTCAATCGCCCGAACAAAGGCAAATCCCTGCCTTTCACTTTCGTCGCGCTGTGGACGAAGAGTGAAGGAGAGATGCCCGCCATGAAAGTGGTCGAAGCCGCGCCGCTGCCCCCGTTTCGTGGCGCCCAAGGGTACCGGCGTGAGCAGGCGCAGGGATTGCCCCATTTCAAAGGCGCGCGTTTCACGGGCACGTACCCGATGGCCGAAATCGTGTTTGAAGATGACACGCTGCCGGTGAGGATTTCGCTCGAAGCCTTCACACCTTTCATTCCGCTTGAAACTGACGATTCGGCAATTCCCGTCGCGATCTTCCGTTACAGGCTCGCGAATCGCACGAACAGGCCGGTTGACGCGGCGCTCGCTTTCTCGCTGCTCAATCCGATTGGCTACGACGGCAGAGCGTCGCTCGGCGGCAACAACTTCGCGGGCTTCGGCAAAAACCTGACCCGGTTGCGGAGGGAATCGAAATTCACCGGCCTCGAAATGACTTCCGGAAAATATCAGCCCGATGACATTCACTTCGGCGAAATGGCGCTCGTCACAACTCACCCGGAAGTCAGCGCCCGCACCGCCTGGGAGGGCGGCGCGTGGTGGGATCCGTTTCAGAAATGGTTCAATGAATACGCGGCCTCTGGCCGTGTCGCCGACACCAGGGAGCCACAGGCGACTGCGGACGGCATCTCGAATTATACGACGCTCGCGCCGCGTCTGGCCCTCAGACCGAAAGAGTCGCGCGACATCGAATTCTTCCTCGCGTGGTACTTCCCTGTCCGCGAAAATTACTGGAACAACCAGCCCGAAGTGAAGGGGCAGAAGCTGCGGAATTATTACGCGACGAAATTCAAAGGCGCGTGGGACGTGGCTGCTTACGCGGTCGCGAACCTCAAGCGGCTGGAAGAAGGCACCCGGTCATTTCACGAGACGCTCAAGCGTAGCACCCTGCCTTCAGCCGTGATTGATGCGGTGTCAAGCCAGGCTTCGATCATTCGCACGAACACGTGCCTCTTGCTCGAAGGCAAACAGTTCTTCGCCTTCGAGGGCACGAACGATGACGGCGGCTGCTGCTGGATGAACTGCACGCACGTGTGGAATTACGAGCAGGCTCTGGCGCATCTGTTTCCCGAACTCGAACGCTCGATGCGCGTGACCGATTTCAAGGTCAACATGCGCGCCGACGGCTCGATGGCCTTCCGCACTTTCATCCCGACCGGTAAACGCGTGTGGGATTTCAAGCCCGCCGCCGACGGGCAGATGGGCTGCGTGCTGAAGCTCTATCGCGAATGGCAGTTGTCGGGCGACGACAGGTTCCTCGGCGAGCTGTGGCCTGAGGCGAAACGCGCGATCGAATTCGCGTGGAAGCACTGGGACGCCGACCGCGACGGCGTGATGGAAGGCGAACAGCACAACACCTACGACATCGAATTTTACGGCCCCAACACAATGATGGGCACGCTCTACCTCGGCGCCCTGCTCGCCGGTGAACGAATGGCGAAAGCCGTGGGCGACAATGAGTCGGCGACGGAATACCGCAGGGTTTTTGAATCGGGCCGCACGAGACTTGATCGCGAATTGTGGCGCGACGGCTTTTACGTGCAGACCGTCCCCGACCCGAAGCAGGCGCAGGCGCAGAATATTGATCAGGGCGCGATCAAGTATCAGTACGGCGACGGGTGTTTGTCCGATCAGATGCTCGGACAGTGGTTCGCTGAAGTCGTCGGGCTCGGGCACGTGCTGCCGGCGGAACACGTGCGCGAGACGCTGCTTTCGATCTACCGCCACAACTTCAAACACAGCTTTTACGACCACCCGAACACGCAGCGCATCTACGCCGTCAATGACGAAAAGGGATTGCTGCTGTGCAGCTGGCCGCACGGCCGGCGCCCGACGCTGCCGTTCGTCTACTCGGACGAAGTGTGGACGGGAATTGAATACCAGGTCGCCGCGCACCTGATTTACGAAGGGCTGGTGATGGAGGGGCTGGCGATCACGAAAGCGATCCGTGACCGTTACGACGGTCTGCGCCGCAACCCGTGGAATGAGGTCGAATGCGGCTCGCATTACGCGCGGGCGCTCTCAAGCTGGTCGCTCCTGACGGCGCTCTCGGGTTATCGCTACTCCGCGCCGGAAATGCAACTGACTTTCTCGCCCCGCATCAACGGGCAGGATTTTCGTTGTCTCTTTACGACCGGCGGGGCGTGGGGAAGTTTCGGTCAGAAGACCACGAAACGTGACGCGACGGCGACGCTGGAAGTCAGACACGGTGAATTGATATTGAAGAAACTTGGATTCCGGACGGGGACTGGAACCGGCGTCAAAGCTGAAATCAGCGGAAAGAATGTGAGCGCGCGGATCGCGGAGCATCAAATCGTTGCCTTCGATCAGCCGGTCACGTTGCGCGCTGACGACAAGCTGCGAATCAGGATTCAATAATGACACAGCAAATCATCTTCGCTGTCGGCTCTGAAAACCCGATCAAGATCAATTGCGTCGCCGAAGCCGCCGCCGAATTCTGGCCCGAAGCTCGCGCCATCGGCATCAATACGAACTCACTCGTCAGCGCGCAGCCCGCGTCTGATCACGAGATGTTCATGGGCGCGCTCAACCGCGCCCGTCAGGCTCTGGCTGGAACCCAATCGGCCAGTTACGGCGTCGGCGTTGAGGGCGGCATCCTCGACACTGAGGATGGGATGTGGGCGTACGCATGGGTTGTGATCGTGGATCGGGCGGGAAATATCGGCAAGGGCCAGACCGGGCACTTTATGCTCCCCGAAGGCGTCGCGCGGCTGATCCGCGAAGAGGGGCTGGAACTCGGCGAAGCGGATGACCGCTTTTTCGGGCGCAGCAATTCAAAGCAGCAGGAGGGCGCGATCGGGATTCTGTCTGACGGCCGGATCACACGACTCAAACTCTACAAACCCGCCGTGACCTTCGCGCTGCTGCCTTTCATCCACCCGGAGTATTACTCACTGGAGGTGACACGATGAAAATCACTCTTCGTTTTCGCGAATGGCCGCATAGCCGCTTTCTTGCAACGATGGCGCTGTCTGCGCTGTTGATAGCGCCCGTGCTGCCCGGCGGCCAGGCGCCGACTTACGACCTGATTATTCGTGGCGGGCGCGTCGTAGACGGAACCGGGAGCGCGTGGTTCCGCGCGGACATCGCCCTGCGCGGGGGCACGATTGCGGCAATGGGGCTGCTCGGCAACGCCACCGCGCGGCGCGTGATTGAAGCCGGGGATCTGATCGTCGCGCCCGGTTTCATTGACATACACAGCCATGCGCGGCGCAACATCCTCGAAGCGCCGTCGGCTGAAAATTACGTGCGGCAGGGCGTGACGACGGTGTTTGAAGGGAACGACGGCAGTTCGCCGCTGCCGCTCAAACCTTTCTTCGACAGACTCACTCAGACTCGCATCGCGATCAACTTCGGCTCGTTCGTCGGGCAGGGGAGCATTCGCGAGAAGGTCATCGGCAACGTTGACCGCAAAGCCACGCCCGAAGAGATCGAGAAGATGAAGGAGCAGGTGCGGCTGGCGATGGAGGAAGGTGCGTTCGGTCTGAGTACCGGGCTGTTTTACGTGCCCGGCAATTACACGCCGACCGAAGAGGTGATCGAGCTGGCGAAAGTCGCGGGGCGGATGGGCGGGATGCACATCTCGCACATGCGCGACGAGGCGGCGGGCGTACTCAAAAGCGTGGCCGAAACCATCGCCATCGGCGAACACGGGGGCCTGCCGACCGAGGTCACTCACCATAAGATCATCGGCACCGGCAACTGGGGCCGCAGCGTCGAGACCTTGAAGATGATTCATGAAGCGCGGGCGCGCGGCGTTGATGTGAGCATTGATCAGTACCCTTACACGGCATCAAGCACTGGGCTCGCCGCGCTGCTTCCGCAATGGGCGCAGGAGGGCCGCCGGGAAGATGTCGCCAGACGGCTCGGCGACCCGGCGACCCGCGCGAAGATCAAGGCTGCCGTTGTCGAAAACATCAAATTTGACCGCGGCGGCGGTGACCCGAAGAACGTAGTTGTCGCGCGGTGCGAGTGGGACCACACACTCGAAGGCAAAAACCTGGCCGAGATCACGCGCGAGCGCGGCAGGTCGTCGTCAATAGAAGACGCTGCCGAAACGGCCCTTGAGCTGGTTGCTCGTGGCGGCGGGCAGGCGGTCTTTCACGCCATCAACGAAGATGATGTAGTGCGAATTATGAAGGATCCGCTGACGATGATCGGTTCGGACGGCGGCGTAGAGGTCTTCAAACGTGGCGCGCCGCACCCGCGCAGCTACGGCACGTTCGCGCGCGTGCTGGGCGTTTACGTGCGCGAAAAGCACGTCCTTGGTCTGGAAGAAGCGGTTCACAAAATGACTTCGCTGCCCGCCCAGCGGACGGGGCTTTATGAGCGGGGGTTGCTGCGACCGGGGATGAAGGCTGACATCGCAATATTCGACGCCGGGCGTGTGCGTGACCGCGCGACGTTTGCTGACCCGCATCAGTATGCCGAAGGCGTCAGCTTTGTCATTGTCAATGGCACGGTGATTCTGGATAACGGACAGATGACCGATGCGCGTCCCGGTCAGGTGCTGCCCGGCCCGGCAGCGCGGCGGTAGCGTGAAAAAACTCGGGACGCGGGGGTGAAGAGTTTTGCCCTTCACTTCCCCCGCGTCCCGAGTTTTTTCAGCGGGTTCAATTGTCCGGATCAGTGCGCCGCTTGAGCGTCGGGCGACCCGTGGTTGATTGCTGGTCGCTCGGCTTATCGGCTTCCACTTTCGAATCGTTGCCCTGATCGGTGCTGTCGCTGCGGCGTTTGAGCGTCGGGCGATCCGGCGCCGACTGCTCACCGGAATCGCCTGTGGACGTCGTATCACTCGAACTGTCCGATTGCGGGCGACGCTTGAGCGTCGGGCGTCGGGGGTCTTCCGGCCCGCCGATGGCCTTCCTCGCGCCGTGCATTGTCACGAGGCGACTTTTCACCTGCTCAAATTCCGACGAACTCACCTCGTACTCCATTTTATCGGGGAACTGAGCGACCAGTTTGCGGACCTCCCTGATTCGGTCCTCGGTCAGCGGGTGCGTGCTGAAGGCCTTGGAAATCGTACTCTGCTTCTTTTTGTTCTTCTCCTGAAGCTTTTCAAAGAAAGTGACCAGCGCATTCGGGTCATACCCGGCGGCCCACATATACTGCGCGCCGAGCTGGTCAGCTTCCTTCTCGGCGCCGCGCGAGAATTTCAGGAACGTGAGCGGCACCGCCAGACCCGCGACCTGCTGCACGATATAACCGCCCAGACCGCCGAGGAAGATCAGAGGGATCGAGGCGTAATTCATGAGCGTGCCTTTCGACGCCTGCTCGACGCCGTGGCGTGCGGCAACATGCGCGATCTCGTGGGCCATCACCCCGGCCAGTTCGGCCTCGTTGTCGGCGGCCTCGATCAGCCCGCGATTGACGTAGAGGTTTCCGCCCGGCAGCGCGAAGGCGTTCACTTCGTTGGAATCAACGACCTTGATGGTGAAGGGGACTTTGGCATCTGAGTGGAGGACGATGTTCTGGCCGACGCGGTTGACGTATTCGGTGATGACCGGGTCATTAACGAACTGAAGATCACGATCCGTTTCCGCGGCGATCTGGCGGCCGAGCGCGATCTCTTTGTCGAGCGAGTAAAAATCGAGCTGCCCCTTGTTGATGTCGCGCTTGCCGATCAAGAGCGGGTTGAGCTTGTCCTCGAGCGGCTTCTGCAACTGCTTCGGCTGGCTCTCGCGTTTCTCCGGCTGTGACTGCGGCGCAGGTGATGCTGATTGCGCGAGCGCGGGAACCGCCGTGAGCGCGATGGTCAGCGCGAACGTCAAACCTCTCTCCATCAATCTGGTTGTCATTGCTTTATCTCCGCTGTGCTTTTTCAGGACTCCAACCAACTCTACCCCTGCCCGGGTGCTGGTCTTGCCTGAATGTCGGTTGAGTCGCCGATCCGAACGGATCAGGGCGCGACCTTAGACGCGCGGGACGTGTTGATGGGTTGCTGTCTTCTATCTTAAATCGCACTCATTGCCACCGAGCGCGGTGCTTGTGCGTGCGCCGGCCCCGGTGTTAGCATCGCGCCGCTGACAATTCAGACGCTCGTACAGGCTGACAACCCCTTATCTCATTCAGAGAGCCGAATCCTCATGGAAATTATCCCGGACTCAAGGCCTGACACTGCCCAAGGGTTGTCGGCTCAGGCAGAGCCGCGCATTTCACCACGCCGGGTCAGGCTGATTAAATGGAGTATTGTGCTGCTGGTGGGCCTCGGTGTCGCCATGTCACCGCGCCCGGAAGGGATCACGCCCGAATCCTGGCGCCTGCTGGCAATCTTCGTTGCGACCATCGCCGGCTCAATCGTGCGGCCCGCGTCCGGCGGCGCGATGGTTCTGCTCGGCATCAGCGCACTGGCACTCACCAGATCCATGCCGATCAGCGAAGCGCTCGCCAGGACTGCCGCCGACGCGAGGGCACTTGAAACGCTGCGCCTCAAATCAATTCTGGCCGGGTACGCCGACCCGGTCGTCTGGCTTGTCCTCGCGGCATTCTTTATGTCGCGCGGGATGACCAGGACCGGGCTCGGGCGGCGAATTGCGCTCCTGTTCATTCGCACCATCGGGCGGCGGTCACTCGGACTCGGCTACGCGCTGGTCGGAGCGGATATGCTCCTCGCCACATTCATTCCGTCGAACGGCGCGCGATGCGGCGGTATTACCTTTCCCGTCGCCAAAAGCATTGCCGAAACTTACGACTCAAGACCCGGGCCCTCGGCCCGGCGGCTCGGCGCGTTCCTGATGAGCTTCGTCTATCAGTGCGAGGTGATCATTTGCGCGATGTTCCTGACGGGGCAGGCGGGGAATCTGGTCATCCAGAGATTCGCCAGACAGGTGAGCGAGATTGACCTGAATTACACGCGCTGGATGGTCGGCGGGATCGTGCCGGGTCTGGTCTCGCTCGTCGTGACGGGGCTCGTGCTTTATCGGATCTTCCCGCCGGAAGTCAGGCACACCCCGGGCGCGGTCGAATTCGCCCGGAAAGAACTCGACCTGATGGGGCCGCCCTCGCTCCATGAAAAGCTGATGCTTTGCGTCTTCGCGCTTGTGGCCTCGCTCTGGACGACCACGAAATTTCACAACATTGATTACGCCGTTGTCGCGCTCGTTGGAATCTGCGTGCTGCTGCTCGCCCGGGTGCTTGACTGGGAAGACGTGCTGGCCGAGCGCGGGGCGTGGGACGTGTTCATCTGGTACGGGGGACTCGTGCGCATGGCCGAAGCCCTGGGCGAAACCGGGATCACCAGACGTTTCGCCGAATGGGCCGCGAAATTCACCGCCGGATGGAAGTGGTGGGCGGCGCTGGCGATCCTGGCGCTGATCTACTTTTACGCGCACTACGCCTTCGCCAGCATCACGGCGCATGCGCTGGCAATGAACATCCCGTTCCTGACCGTCATCATTGCCGCCGGGGCGCCGCCGTATCTGGCCGTACTGTTGCTCGCGTATTTTTCCAACCTCTCCGCTTCGCTCACGCATTACGGCACGACGCCCGGGCCGATCTATTTCGGCGCGGGTTACGTCACCCAGCAGAAATGGTGGCAGCTCGGCCTGATCGCATCCCTCCCGAACATCCTGATCTGGGCGACAGTGGGGCTGGCGTGGTGGAAGATACTCGGCTGGTGGTAAAAAGGCAGCAGTCAGTTGCCAGTGGTCGGCGGTCGGTTGTAAGTTGTCACTCGCCGCTGCAAACGAGAAGTCACAGACTTCTGACAGAAGCCCTGACCGCTTTACTTATGTCTGATACTACACCAATTCGCGCCGGCGAAGAACTCAATCAGGAGGCACTGAATGCGTATTTGCGCGAGCATCTGCCCGAATTACTCGGCGAAGAGGGATCCGCAATCCAATTCGACGCACTGCGTCGACCGCAATCCGCAATCGAGCAGTTTCCCGGCGGCCATTCGAATCTGACTTATCTGGTGCGCCTTGAGGGACGCGAGTTTGTGCTGCGGCGCCCGCCCGTCGGCCCGGTCGCGCCGACGGCGCACGACATGCCGCGTGAGTATCGGCTGCTCGCGGCAATTCACCCGGTCTTTCCGCTGGCCCCGCGGCCTTACCTGTTGTGCGAAGACACGGGCGTCATTGGGGCGCCGTTTTACCTGATGGAGCGGCGGCAGGGAATCGTCGTGCGCCGCGAAATACCGCCGGAGATCGGCAACGATCTGAAACTGCGCCGCCGCGTGAGCGAGTCTGTCGTTGACACGCTCGCCGATCTGCACGCGATTGACATACAGGCAAACGCGCTCGACAGGCTGGGCAAGCCTGCGGGCTTCGTCGAACGCCAGGTGAAAGGCTGGGCCGGGCGCTGGGAGCGCGCGAAAACCAGCGACGTTCCGGCGATTGATGAGGTGATCGCCTGGCTCATCAAAAACCTCCCGCCCGACCCCCCGCAGCCGACGCTGCTGCACAACGATTACAAGCTCGATAACGTGATGCTTGACGCCGCCGACCCGACCCGGGTAGTTGCGGTACTCGACTGGGAGATGTCTGCGGTCGGCGATCCGCTCGTGGACCTTGGCATCCTGCTCTGTTACTGGTCGCAATCCGACGACCCGGCGGTGCGGCTCGAAGCCGCGAGAAGCGTGACGGCCTCACCCGGATGGATGACGCGCGCTGAAATCGTCGAACGTTATGCGGCGCGCACGGGTCGTGATGTTTCGGCGATCTCGTATTACGAAACCTTCGCGCTCTTCAAGGTGGCCGTCGTCGCCCAGCAGATCTTCTTCCGCTACCATAACGGTCAAACACAGGACGCGAGGTTTGCCAGTTTTGATAAGGTGGTCGCGGCACTGGCCGAGGCCGCGTGGAATCTGACGCGGGGGTCAGATGTGGGTTATCTATGTCTGAATTATCAGGGCCGCCCGCGCGATCTGGTTTAGCGGGGCAGCACGAGCAGAGATGAAACCAGCAACTCAAATCTCGCGCCTGCCGGCGGCAGAGTCATCGCTGGCGACACGGCTGCTGCGTGCCGTCCTGGCGAAATCGTTTCTGGAAATTCTGGTGGTCTCCGCGCTGGTGGCGCTCGCCGCTTACTGGCATTTTAACCCGCAGTTGCGCGGCGCGATTGACGTGGCCGATGAGCATCGGGTGGCGGGTTGGGTGGCTGACCCGCGCAAGCCCGGAGAGGCGATTGAAGTTCAGCTCTTCATTGACGGCCAGTTCGTCGCCGTCCGTCACGCGGACGAAAGTCGGGGCGATCTGGTCAGAGCAGGCGCGGCAAATGATCGGCTTCACGGCTTCACCTTCACGCTTGAGTCCGTGCGCCCGGCCGCGGGCAGGCACACCGTCCAGGTTTATGCCCTGCGCCCGTCATCAGACAGTTCCAGAATCCTGCTGCCTCTCTCCGAACAACCATTGATGATTGAGGTCAGATGACGTTCGACGAGTTGCCAGCTTGTCGCAGTATTCCTGTCCGGCACATTTCAATTCCAATCGGCCTTTACCTGATGACACCGACAAGCTGGCAGCTTGTCGAACCTGCGCTCACCTGCGATTCCGCCCTCTCCCGAATCTGCGCCTGAGCATGGCGGCCATCTGGTCAAGTTCTTCCACCCCGAGCAATCGCGCCGTCACCACAAACACCAGCACTCCGACGGCGACCGAAACGCCGACATTTACCAGCCGCGCGAACAACGAACCTGCGCTGAGTAACCGTGTGATCTGATCGCTGAGGAACCAGCACACCGCGCCCATGACCGCCGAGGCGAGTAACACCTTGCCGAAAGCAATCGCCAGCCCGCGCCCCTCAATCCCGTTCAGTTTGCGCCGCAGAAAGAAGAACAGCAGCGCACAGTTGACCACCGCCACCGCCGAGACCGAAAGCGCCAGGCCGCGGTGCCCGATGCCGAACTGCCTGACCGCGAGCCACGCGACGACGCCATTCGTGATGATCGAAAGCACGCTCGCGAGCATCGGGATGCGCGTATCCCTGAGCGCGTAAAAGGCCGGCGCGAGTACCTTGATGGCCGAATACGCCGTCAGCCCGAAGGCGTAATAGACCAGCGCCGCCGCCACCTGATCCGTGTCTGCGGCGGTGAACTGCCGGCGCTGGTAGATCATCCCGATGATCGGGCGGCTCAGGACAGCCAGGCCGACGGCCGAAGGGACTGTGAGCAGCAGCGTCAGCCGCAGCGCCGAGGCGATGGTGCGGCGAAATTCTCCCAGGTCCTCAAGCGCGGCGGCGCGTGAAGTCACCGGCAAAGTCGCTGTAGAGATGGCGACGCCGAAAACGCCGATGGGGAACTGGATCAGCCGGAACGCGTATTGGAGCCACGAAACCGGGCCTTCGCCCAGGGACGAAGCGAAGGCCGTGTTGACGGTCGTGTTGATCTGTACGGCCGCCGAGCCGATGATCGCCGGGGCCATCAGCCGCATGACCTGCCGCACGCCTTCATCGCGAAAGCTCAGGATCGGCTGCCACCTGTAACCGACCGAACGCAGGCTCGGCACCTGAATCAGCCATTGCATCAGGCCCCCGATCATCGTGCCAATCGCCATGCCGACGATGGCGCGCGCCGCGCCCTGCGCGTCCGGTTTCTGATTATGAATGATCGCGGAGATGTAATCGGGGGCCAGCAGGTAAGAAAAAAAGAGCCCGCCGAAGATCGAGCCGACGTTGAAAAGCGTCGAGGCCGAAGCCGGAACGCCGAAGTGTTCTTTGGTATTGAGTACCCCCATCGCCACCGCCGCGAGCGAGACCATCAGCAGGAAGGGGAACATAATCCGCGTCATCGTGACTGCCAGCTGAAAGGTCTGCGCGGCTTTGACCGGGTCATTCGCCGCCTGGCTTTTCGCCATCAGCAGATTCACCACTTCCGGCGCGAAGATGATCCCCAGAATCACGACGATAGAAAGCACCAGGATCAACCCATTGTTGACCAGATTCGCCAGCCGCCAGGCCTCCTGCTCGCCTTTCTTCGTCAGGGTCTGGGAAAAAGTCGTGACGAACGCCGCCGACAGTGCGCCTTCCGCAAACAGGTCGCGCAGCAGATTGGGGATGCGAAACGCGATGATGAAAGCGTCATTGGCGAACCCCGCGCCGAAAAACATGGCGAAGATCTGGTCGCGCACCAGCCCCAGCACGCGGCTGCCCATCACCGCGATGCTGACGACCCCGGCGGAACGCGCGATGCTTTTGGATTGCGGATTGCGGACTGCGGACTGCGGATCTGGAGAGATGGAGTCTGTGGTTGAAGGGTTATTACTCATCGAATTGCGGACAGGAACCTGAGTAAATGACGATTGGCGGGGAGCGGCGCGGTTTCAATTCCGCAATCCAATTCAACGCACTGCGTTGACCGCAATCCGCAATATCTCAGCTGTTGGCCTGGATCAGCAGGAACATAATGGCCTTCTGCGTGTGCAGGCGGTTTTCGGCCTGGTCATAAACTATCGAGCCTTTGCGGTCAATCACGGCGGCGTCCACTTCGTCGCCGCGGTGCGCCGGCAGGCAGTGCATGAAGAACGCGCCCTTGCGCGCCGCCGACATGAGTTTCTTCGTCACGCGGAAGCGGGAGAAGATTTCGCGCCGCTTTTCGGTCTCGGATTCAAAGCCCATCGAGGCCCAGACGTCCGTGTAGACGGCGTCAGCGCCTTCGACCGCCTCGTCAGGGTCGTTGACGACCGTAATCTTCGCGCCCGTCTTTTTCGCATCCCTGCGCGCCTCCTTCAGCACCTCCTCGTCCGGCTCGTAACCTTTCGGCGTTCCGACCGTCAGATGTGCCCCGACCCGCGCCGCACCGAAAACCAGCGAGTGGCAGGTGTTGTTGCCGTCGCCGACGTAAGCAATGCGAAACCCCTTGAGGTCATCACCGACTTTTTCCGTGAGCGTGAAGTAATCGGTCAGCCCCTGACACGGGTGCGAAAAATCCGAGAGGCCGTTGATCACCGGGACGTGCGCGTGGGCCGCAAATTCGATCACGACCTCGTGGCTGAAGACGCGCGCCACAATCGCATCCACCCAGCGCTCCAGGTTGAGCGCCATATCCTTGACCGACTCGCGTTCGCCGAGCCGGACGCCCTGGTGGTCGAGATAAACGCAGGAGGCCCCCATCTGCGTCGCGCCGAGGTCAAAGGTCACACGCGTGCGGAGGCTGGGCTTTTCGAAAATCAGCGCCACACTCTTTCCGGCCAGCGCGTCACGAAAATCCTGCGGGCGGGCCTTGATGGCCGCGGCGGTCGTGAAGATCTGGCGGACTTCCTTTGTCGTCAGGTCGTTGATCGAAATCAGGTCTTTGAGTGCCAACTTCAGCTCCTGTCAGAGAGGGTGATGTGGAAATTGAGTCGGCGATTATAGGGGAGCGCCTGGCGCGCGGCAATGAGCCGTATGAAATCCGACTGCTCCAGCCCGGCCTCACTCGCTTCGGGCGACCACGGCGCCGGAACATTTCAGGGGCGACTGATAAATTGCGGCACTGCGGGAGCGGACAATACCCACTGGCACTCCGATTGCAGGGAAAAGAGGTGAAACGCATAACTGGCCTGAAGCGGCAGTTCCGGCTCTCCCCGTGATCAGCTTCTGTCGCCTTCCGTTTACTCTGACCACCGGGGAGAATCGCCAAATGTTTACATGGCTTCTGATCTGGCTGATCTTTTTTTCGGATCCCCCACAGTCGCCGCCGCTGCCGCCCGCACTTTGTCAGGGGCCGAATGGCGTTGTCGTGGTCTGCGGGACAAATGACAGATTCTATCCGAGGGTTTACGAGAGCCGGACAGGGCGCGTGACCGGTGAAAGGGTCGTGAGATGACCGGCAAAATTACACCACAAATGACCGAACCGAAACTGCATCCCTTTCCTGAGAACAGGCTGGCAATCGAGGCGCATCTCTGTGAGCGCCTGCGGGCGGAGCGTGACGAATGCGCGGCCCGCGCCGCCGCCGTCCGCGCACTGCTCGGCGAGCGCGAGCGGCTGCTCGACGCGGCCCTTGAGATGCTGGCCACCGACAATGGTCGCCAAACCAGACAGACCGCCGCTGCTTGATCAGGGCGCGGAGCTGGCGCTCTACCTCTCTGACGGAGCGCCCTCCGACCGGCAGCAGCTCCGCTGGAATATCCGCGCCAAAAACGCGCTGATCGAATGCGGCGCGGCGCTCCCCGATCTGCTCACGGCGATCCGTGAATGTTATGGCCCGCTGGCGGGCTGGGGCATGCTCGACCGCCGGCAGCGCCGGCGCGTGATCCGCATCTGCCTGGTCCGTTCACTCGCCCGTCAGATGATTTCTCCGCCCGAAAATCAGACGCCGCGCCGGCAGGGAATCTGACCGGTGAACAATCGGAGTATCAAAGGCTCCCCCATTCCATACTGTCAATGCACCGCCGCCCCCGCCCGGAACTCATGTCAGGGGGATGGCGACGAAGGAGTGTAAATGACTGACCTCTTCATCCTGCTGCTCATTCTGATCTGCTGGCTCACGAGCCGCGTGGACAAGCTGTGGCGTTGACAGACCGGGGCGGAATGGGACCGGGAGAATTGAGACTGAACCCCGAGGGGAAGTGAGATGAGCTGCCGGTCAGAACAAGCGGGAATCCCGGGCCCGAAAGTGGCCAGTATTTCACCGTGCGGTCGGGACAGGCTGACGATTCGGATCATGCTCCTTTGGGGCCGGACACCCGGGATTACTCACCCTGAGTTGTGCGGGAGGCGCGGGAACGAAGGCCGGAAAACCCCGCCGGCCTTCCGGAAAATAATTCATCAGGCCTGCGTTCCGTTACCGGTAGCAGCCATTTCGCCCGGGCAGTTTTGCCCCTATAATTCCGGCCAACTGGCGACGGTATCTTATGGCTGAGGACGTCGCCGAGGGGCGGGGCCTAACGGTTCCGCCTTTTCTATTGTCCGCCACATCAAACCCAGCCCGCATTCCAATGTCATTTCGCCCGGTGTCGGATCGGCCCATGTCTGTTAAAGGCAGAGGGCACGTCATCCTCTCCACTGGACACGAGCGCCCTTCGGTCGGCCTGGGGATTGCCACTTCCGTGTGGGAGAACGGGCGATTCGGTTTCGGGCCTGACGGTGATCCGGCCCCTGCCAGTCATTCTTTAATTATCCAATCGTGAAAAACTTTATGACCGGGGCATGCTAATTTCCCCGGGCGGCGTCTCTGGTGTAACAGGCCCTCCCCCCGGGGCGGCGTGAAGCTTTCAGGGGAAATTCAGGTCGGACGGGACACTGCGACACTCTCCCCGAGAGGCCTGTCTTGGCCTCCATCGGGAAAACCGGCGATATTTATTTCGGCACATCAGGCGGCGGAATGTTGAGGCGGGATGAAAAACAATAACGAACCTTCGCCTGAAATCATCCGCGAGATCGCGATGGTGCTTTTAGCACGCATGGCGGAGAGGCTGATGAGCGACATGAGCGTGATGATGGGTGTGTCACAGGTGAGCGCTCCCCAGGCCGAGTTGACGATCTGTCGAATCCCCGTCGCTTTCGAATATTGCGCGCGGTGCAACACTGACCGCTTCTGGAAGCTGGTGGTTGACGACATCGTCTGCTGCGAAGTCTGCGGCGCGATGCACAACCTGGCTGACATCACAGACCCGCTCGATTGAATCCGCTCGCCGACACGACGAGATCGAGTCCGTGTCGGTCGGGGGCAAAATCGAGATTGTGTAAATGGCTCAGATGGTCAGCGTCGTTAAGGGTAATCTGTCTTCATAGAGGATGGCAAACTGGTTGAGCGCCTGCCGCCAGTTCGCGATCGGCATCGTCCACTTCTGCTCGATGTTCCT
>DASRDU010000098.1:0-4399 GCA_035652435.1 Blastocatellia bacterium | reverse complement strand
TTTTTGCTTCCAGCCCTGGCGCTTGAGTTCAAGTGCCTGGAGGCGACGTCTTTCTTTCCAGCCGGTTGATGATTGGTGCTTTGACATGCGGTAGTTTTAGCATGTCAGAAAAGTTTAGCAAATTATGAGACGCTCAGTAGTGGCCGGGTTCCAGAGCGTGAGAATAAAACTGTTGCGCGTGTTGGTGTAGATGAGCTGGCGGCCGTCGCGCGAAAGCTCCGGGTCGGCGTCTTCGCCGGCGCTCACCAGCACGGGTTCCGGTTGTCCGCCTGAAGCCGCAATCTTCCACAGCATCCGGCTCCCCCCGCGCAGGGAAGAGAAGATGATAAACCGTCCGTCGGGAGTCCACGCCGGGGTGCCGCCATAGTGATCATCAAAAGTCAGCTGTCGCGGCTGACCGCCTGATGCCGGAATGACCTGGATGTCACCGATCGGTCCTTTGCTGCATTGAAAAAAAGCGATCAGAGAACCATCGGGCGAGAAGGCAGGCGTGCGGTCGGCGAGGAGAAAATCCACCTGCGGGACGCCTTCCACTTTTCGCTCGTCACTGCCGTCGGATCTGGCCGTCCAGATCCCCTTATCCTTTTCATACACCAGGCGGCTGCCGTCCCATGACCAGTTGGGGTTGTAGCCAGCTTCAATCACTTTGCGCGGAACGCCGCCGAGTGGCGGCACCGACCAGCTGCCACCGCCGCGGGAAAAGGCGACCTGATCATTGCGGGGCGACCAGCGCGGGCGATGGGCAGGAAGCTCTCCGGTCGTGATTTGAATCGGGTCGCCTTCGGCCAGGTTTTTGACCCAGACCTGAGGCACGCCGCCGGCATCATTGATGAAAGCAATCAGACTGCCGTCAGGAGAGAAACCGGCTTCCCGGTGCGAGCCGGGGAACGATGAGATGAGATGCTGCCGCAACTGGCCGGACGGCATCCGTCGCCAGGGCTGCCACCACGTGATGATTGCCAGTGCCGCGAGCAGAGGAGCGCGAGTAACCCAACTCCCGCCCAGACGGCGCTCGTTACTGCGGCGGCGAATGCCAAGGAGCCTGCCTTCTACCTCCAGGCGAAATGGGACTACGACACGCGGCCGACCATTGACCTCGCCTACGCGCACGCGTACGGAGGCGCGGACGACAAGCACGGCAAGAGGTTTATAGCTTCTATTTACGAGTATCCGAAGCCGGACATTGACCCGCTCACTGGCGAGCTTGATTTTCAGAGCGTGCATGCCGGCTTCGCCAGGGATGCGGCTCTTTGGGGGCCGGCGGTCCTCGATTTCCTCAAGCGCAACGGCGTGGAGTAGCGCTCGACGGCGCCAGCGTCCGGGCCTGGCGCTCTCGAATAGTCGGGCTGGCCAACGCGTACTATGCCGGCTCGTCAGAAAAAGTGACGAGTAACAAATCATGGGCAGCAAGCGGGACAATTTGACCCCGCCTGCTTCAGAGCCACTTCAAGACCTTCGAGGGCAACACAACAGCCTGCCGAATAAAAACCGGCAGGCTGTGGTCTGCATCATGAAGTTTTCGGGCAGGTGCCGCTTAGTCTCCTGCGGCGGCTTGTAAAACCTCGCCTTCGTCAGGCCTCTCCCGTTCCAGATAGATTTCATCAACCGTATGCAGCACGGAGTTGGTGATCGGAGTATGCGACCAGACGATCAACCCGCTGTTTTCGCGCACGGCTATCGCCAGCGCGTCAATCTGCTTCGTGACGTTGAGGCCTTTACTGCCGTACCGGAGCGAGCGGACGTAGAGTACGCCGTCGCGATGACGTGCGATCTCATAGCCGCCCGTGGAGAGCAGGCTCGTCCCGTTGGAGCGGATCAGCTTGCCGGGGATCGGCTGTTTATTCAGGAAGGCCGTGATCGCGTCCTTCAGTCCTGTTTTGTCAGGCTTCATTTCAGAACTCCTCTTGTATTTCAGACATTTTCTTTCAGGGCGTCAATCAGTGCCCGGATCATTTCTCTTCGGGTTTGAAGCTGAAGCTGATCAGCCCCTGCTCGATCTCTTCGAGTGCGATGCGCGTCGCGCGGACGCCGGGCATTTGAAGGCGCGTCCGCGCGCCCTTCTGAATCTGTCTGGCGCGCTGGGCGGCCGCAATCACTTTGCAGTACTTGTTTTCAATTATGCTTTCCTTCATTGTTTTGTACTCCTCGTAATCAATCGGTGGTTACCGGGACTCTCTACGGGGCTGCTCAGACGGGCAGTTTCACGGTCAGCCCGGATACTCCCTGACTTCAATCTCTGTCAGCTTGCGAAAATGATAGCCAATCGCCGCCAGCCTGACCGCCGCCGCAAACTTCTCGCGGTGCTGAGCGTAGGCGCGGCGCAGGTAGCGCCAGAACTCGCCCCGCGCCTGGTCACGCACGCCGAGCGTGAGGACGACGCGCGACAGAGTCAGCAGGTCGCTGGCGAGCCCGCCGCGCCGCGGCTCGGGCGTGTTGCCGATCACCCGTTCCAGGCAGTTGAGCGCGCGCTGATAGTATTCGCCGGGGCTGTAGATGGTCCGCAGGATTGACCGGTAACCTTCGACCAGACGCGCGGCATCCATCGCGGGGATGAAGTTCAGCGAACCGTCGGTGTTGTTGCCCGTACTCTCGGTCAGCAGCCGCCCTTCGCGCTCCAGCCTGCGCCAGAGTTGCGTGTCGGGAAGCGCGGTCAGCAATCCCACCATCGCCAGCGGAATGGCGCTCTCCCGGATAAACCTGATCTGTTGTTCGAAAACGTCGTCAGGATCGTTGTCGAAGCCGACGATGAAGCCGGCCATCACTTCCAAGCCGCGGTTCTGAATCTTCCTGACGGAATCGAGCAGGTTGCGGCGCGTGTTCTGCCCTTTCTGAGCTTCCCTGAGGCTGGCTTCGACCGGGGTCTCGATGCCGAGGAAGACGCGGTGAAATCGGGCGCGCTGCATCCCTTCGAGCAATTCTTCGTCCTCGGCGAGGTTCACGCTGGCCTCGGTGATGAATGAGAAGGGATGGCCGTGACGCTCTGACCAGTCGGCGAGGGCGGGGAGCAGCTGCCTGACGTTGCGCTTGTTGCCGATGAAGTTGTCATCCACGATGAAAACCATCCCCTGCCAGCCAAGGTTCAGGAGCGCATCCAGTTCGGCCAGCACCTGCTCATTGCTCTTGGTGCGGGGCGAGCGGCCATAGATTTCGATGATGTCGCAGAATTCGCACTGGAACGGGCAGCCGCGCGAGTATTGCACCGACATGGCGCTGTAGCGTCTGAGGTCGGCGAGCCGGAAGTCGGGGACAGGCGTCGCGGAGAGCGCGGGCCGTTCAGCCGCCTGATAGATGCGCCTGGGCTCTCCGCACTCGAGATCACGCACGAATTCCGGGAGGGTTGTTTCCGCTTCACCGAGGAAGATGTGGTCGGCTTCGGGGAGGTCTGCCGCATTGGTCGTAATGTACGGCCCGCCAACCACCACCCGCTTCCCGTGCGACTTGCAGAGTTCGACGAGGCGCCGCAACGAATCCTTCTGCACGAGCATCGCGCTCGCGAAAACCATGTCCGCCCATTCGATGTCAGCGGTCCTGAGTGGCTGGACGTTCAGATCAACAAGCCGCCGCTCCCACGTGTCCGGCAGCAGAGAGGAGACGGTCAGCAGGCCGAGCGGTGGGAAGGCCGCCCGCTTGCCCTCGAACGAGAGCGCGTGACTGAAGCTCCAGTAGGTCTCAGGAAACTCCGGGTAGACAAGCAATATTTTCATCGCATCGCTCTTCCGAGCCAGTGCCATCAGCTTCCTTTCAGTCGTCATTCGCCCGGGTCAGAACCTGAGCCTTTGGAGTATCTCGTAATTGCCGCGTTTCTCGTCGTCCGCCTCCTGAAGTTGCTGCCGGTACGTCCGATTGGTTGTCGTGATCACCTCCTTGAGATTGTCCAGATGATTCTGCAGCCGGTCATCAAGAGGGCAGGTGAGCTGAACCTGGCCATCGCTCACAATTGGCAACTGTATTGAAGGCGCCTTCCGATTGAACTCCCCCCAGATGCGATTGAAAGTCTCGATCCAGGGGCCTTTGGCATGACTTGAGAGAGTGAACGTAATAATGAACTGGTCTTTACCTTCCTTGTTCCTGCCTTCTTTGCGCGGCGGCTTGGCCACGTTGTTGCCGGTGATGGTGATGTCGGTGAAATGAATTTCGGCCATGTCTTCGCCTTTCGATGGATGATCAGGGCAGGTGTTGATATCGCGGCAGGTCAGGAGGTGGCCCGTCTGCCGCCGCGTGACGGGTTGCGCCCGAGGATGGGACCGGTTTCTGATCCAGCCTTACCGCCGTGACGGTGCTGCTGAGTCCGCCGTGGCTTCATCACTGATCGTGGCGTTCCCGGTCTCCTGTTTGATCAGGATGATGGCGTGCCGGCAATTATCCCGATTGAGGTAACCTTCCCGGGATTCGGCCAGCA
>DASRDU010000097.1:0-11550 GCA_035652435.1 Blastocatellia bacterium | reverse complement strand
TTTTTGCTTCCAGCCCTGGCGCTTGAGTTCAAGTGCCTGGAGGCGACGTCTTTCTTTCCAGCCGGTTGATGATTGGTGCTTTGACATGCGGTAGTTTTAGCATGTCAGAAAAGTTTAGCAAATTATGAGACGCTCAGTAGTTCAGGGCCGTGACTGTAATGAGCGTCTGTTTCCGGCCACCCGGATCACGGTACTGCTTCCGTTTATTTGATCACCTCATAAGCCCTGACCTTACGAGTCAGAATCAGCAGACAGATCCCGCAGATCAGCAGATACACAACCCAGGCGGAAAAGACCGGCAAAGGTGCATCCCTTATCGTCAGATCAGTTTCAACCCCGAAAAACCCTTCACCTATCCGGTACATCACAAAAGTCGGAGAAATGACAAAGCCGTTGACTGCGCGGAACATGCCGACAATTATCCCAGCCATCGGGAGCGTGGCAATAAAGCTTGCAAAGATCGCCCCGCCGGCCGCCAGCTTCCACTTGATCAGCGCCGACAACGCCGTGGAAAGCAGCGCCAGCAGAATGATCCAAGTCAGACTGTAGAGAAATATCGATCCTGCCATCCAGAGATTACTGGTGAGCCACCCGAAGCCTCCAAGAAAACTTTGAAAGAAAAACATCAGGAGCCCGGGGACCCAGGTGATGGCTGACAGCATGAAGGCGATCACCGAGATTTTCCCGATGATGTACTCGGCCCGCGAAATTGGCCGGCACAGATACAGCGGCAGCGCGTTGTTGGCCAGATCCCGGGAAATCAGTGACGGGCCGATGATCACCGTCAGGACAAATCCGATCCAGCACTGGATCGAGGTGAAAACGCGGAAGAATGAATTGTTGATGGAGATGAGGTCGGCCACGCTCAGCTCCATAATGGCCAGAGCGGTGGTGTTGTGGTGAAAGTAAATCAGCACCGCTTCCACCAGCACCGGGACGAATCCGACCACAAAAAGTGCTGTAAAGATCCGCGACTTGAAGAGATCCTGATAAGCGTACCGCGGGATGATCAGAAAGCGGGATCGCTCCGGCGTCAACTGGCCGGCATAAGGCTGATAGGTGTGTTCGTAAACAGCCATTGAGTTATTCCTCTGTGTTTGGCCTGAGCAATGCGGTTGTGTGTTCAGTCACACTTGCCCTTGATGCGACCTGCATTTCAGCCAGCCGCGCTGTTGTCCGGCCTTCTGACAATAATGTGGATTCGGCCTCATGACTGATGGCCAGTTCCGGGAACTGCGGACGATAAAACAGAAACGGCACTTCCCTGCACATGGCCATGATCGTGATTCCCGCGGCCAGCAGGCCCAGACTGCCACCCCACCGGAAGAGATTTTCCATGCCCGTATTCAACATCAGAACGCCGCCGGCCAGTGCCAGGATGAAGGCAGCGCGGTAAAGAACCCGGTGGCGTTTCAACTGAGCGAGGTCACGACTCGTCACCGGGGTTTCATCCGGCCCATTGATCAGGCGCTGCCACCAGAGCAACTGCGCATGCATTACGAGGCTGAGTCCGCAGGCGCGGCAAAACTTCTGATTGTCATTCGCGGGCGTGCCGCATTCCGGACAGTACATCGAATGCCTCCGGTTCATTCCATGGCTTTCAGGAAAATGTCCTGGAGCGAATCCCGCTTGAAATCCAGACTGCGAATCTGCACGTCGCTCGCGGCGGCTACCCTGTAGAGGTCGCGAATCTCGACGCCGTCCTGCAGGATCAGCTTGATGCGCCGGTCGCCGACGAGTACGTATTCGCAGCCGAGCGCGTCGGCAAACGCTGCGCGGTTGCCGCGGGCTTCGAGTTCGATGAACTTGCGGTTGGAGCGGCGCTCTTCTTCGAGATTGCACTGCCCGGCGACGCGACCGTCTTTCAGGATCAGGATTTCGTCGCAGCACTCTTCGACGTCGCGCAGCAGGTGTGACGAGAGCATGATCTGCGCGCGGCCCGAGTCGCGAATTTCGCGGATCAGCTCGACCATCCGGTTGCGCGCCGGCGGGTCGAGCCCGTTGGTCGGCTCGTCCAGGATGATCAGCTTCGGCCCGTGGACGATGGCCTGCGCCAGCTTCGCCAGCTGCTTCATGCCGAGCGAGTACGAGCCGAGCTTGCGGTAGCGCGCCTCGCCCAGTCCCACGTAAAACAGCGCCTCGTGCGCGCGTTCGAGCGCGGCGTCGGGCGGCAGGCCCGACAGCTCGGCCATCAGCCGCACGAAATGGACGCAGGTCGTCTGGGCGATGAACGAATCGCGCTCCGGCATGTAGCCGACGAGCGCGCGCACCTGTCTGGCATCAGTCGCAATGTCGCGGCCGAAGATGCGCGCCTGGCCGGACGAGGGCGGGTGGAAGCCGAGCAGCGTGTGAATCAACGTCGTCTTGCCCGCGCCGTTCGGCCCGAGCAGCCCGATGGCGCGGCCCGAGAGTGAAATGTTCAGCCCGTCCAGAATTCGCCGCCGGCCGAATTCGACGCTCAGATTGTTGAGTTCAATGACAGGATTCATAGGGGGAAGTGAAAAGTAAAAAGGCGGAAGGCAAAAGGTAAAAGTCAAAAGTGAAAGACAAAAGACAGAGCGCCGAACTGTCGGACGTTGATCAGGGCAGTGCGGCCTTCCCGACTTCTTACTTTTGCCTTGCTTTTACTGCTTTTCCAGCACCACGGTTTCGTCGCGTTCCCCGTTGGGGTCAACGTGGTGGACGGCTATCGTCATCGTTTTGCCGTCGCCCGAGAGCGTGAATTTGCGCCGGAAGACGCGCTCGCCGTTTTTCCATTCGATAACCAGTGCATCGCCATCCCATTTGGCGGTGGTTTTCGCGCCGTCACCGCCGATCTGAGCTTCACCCTCTTTGCCATCGGTGGTGTATTTCACATCTATCGCCCGCTCGTTGCCGCCGGCGGAGATGGTCAGGGTCTCGCTGAGTTCCGAGTCTTTCTGATCGAACTTGATGGTGATCCCGTCGGGGCCACCGTTCGGGCCGAAGTTGCTCTTCTGCGGGTTCATTTTCCACAGGCCACTCAGGTTCGGCTTCGTTTGCGTGCCGGCGAGCGAAACGATGGCGAGGGACAGGACGATGGCGAAAGTGGTGAGACGAAATTTCATTGCTGCCTCCGTGTTTGTAAGTTGACCGCCAGCCGAATAACTACTTTGCCGAAGCCGACGGCGATGCGCTGACGGCCCTCGCGTTTTCTGCCTTCGCCAGCGTGACGGAGCCGTTGACGCCGGAGATGTTGATCGGCGCGCCGCCCGAACCGATCTTCCCGGTGAAGTTGTGTTCGCTGTGCTTCTCGCCCATCACCACGTTCGCGCCCTGATCGTTGAAGCCGCCATTCAGGCCGCTGACATCAATGTCGGCGTTCACTCCGCTGGCAAAGCGCAATTCGATGGGGCCGTTGACGCCGCTCACGTCAATGCCCTTTTTGCCGAGGTCTTTGACCGTGACTTCGATTTTGCCGTTGATGCCTGAAAAGGAGCCCGAGCCGGCGGCCTGCGCGACTCGCACTTTGCCGTTGACGCCGCTCACCTCAACGCGGTCATCAATCTCGCCGACGGCGACATAACCGTTGACGCCGCTGACATCGAGTTTCACCCGGCGCGGGAGTTTGAGCGTCACGCGGGTGCGCATCTCGCCGCCTCCTTTGAATAAATCCCAGAATCCGCGCTTGTCATTTTCGTTGCGGATGACCAGCCTGTCCGGCGTGTGTTCGACGATGGTTTTGTTTTTATCGAGAGTCTCCTGATCGCGGGCGGAACGGATGACGTGGACTTCGGCGGTCTGCGTGTCGGCGGTTTCGATGTCAACTGAACCGTTGATCCCGGATATGCTTGTCTGCGCGCCCGGCGAGAGCTGATACGTCTGATCAATCTTTTCCTTCACCGGCAGGTCGCGCTCATCGCCTTTCGCCTCCTTCGCCTGGGTTGCCTCTCCGTCCTCATGGCCGGCCGCGCGTGAATGCCTCGAAGCGCACCCGCCGAGTTGAATGACGGCCGTTGAGATGGCGAACGCCGCGACGAGCGCAGCGAACTTCGCCGAGGTTCTGCTTGTGTGCATGAGTGATTTCCCTCCCGTGATCAGAAGCCCGGGGCGCGTCTGACTGCCCGAAACAGTTACGCCACCCGGCAGTTATTAGTTCCAGCGGATTGGTAATTAATCGAAAAGTCTGTCGGCAGGCGGTGACTTCAGACGACTCCGCGACTGCGAAATATTCCGTGCCCGCCGCGGGGAATTTCCCACAATAACCGCCGATTCGCAATTGCGGCTGACGAGTGGCTGCGGCCTTGGAACCTCCGCTCGCTGACGCTCACCGCTGCTGCACCGGCGACTGACACAATCCTGTCTCGCACTGTTTTGGCCAGGGACTCTTTTACGCCGTCTTCACCCGCAGTTCATTGCCTGCGCCATCAGGCCGAGGCGACCCGAGGCACGCTCATTGCAGTAATGCAGGACAGGAGGCCATCGCCGTCCGGGTGATGGAATTTTTATGATCAGACTGGAGCGCATCTTCTGCCCGACCGATCTCTCAACCGAATCCGACGGCGCGTTACGGTATGCCATCGCGCTGGCGCGCACTTACGAGGCAAAGCTCTTCGTCTGTCACTGCGTGGAAGGTTTTGCGGACGCCGTCGAGCAGGACAGCTTCGCCAGGAAATTCGCGGAGTTGATCAAATCTCATACAGGAGTCGCGCACTCCCCGCCGGCCGATTGCGAGGGAGTCCTCATTGAGGGCGACCCCGCCACCGCGATGACGCGTGCGGCGGTGGAACAGCGCGCCGACCTGATCGTGATGCGTTCGCGGCGCAGGCCGCTGGCGGCGGCACTGCTAGGCTCGACGGCCGAAGCGATCTGCCACGCGGCCCCCTGCCCGGTGCTGGTCGTCCACCCCGACGAGCGCGAATGGGTCGGCGCGACGAGCGGTGAAATTGACCTCCGGCGGATTCTCGTCGCGCATGATTTTTCGACCGATTCGGAGCTGGCGATGCAATACGGGCTGTCGCTCGCGCAGGAACATCAGGCCGAGTTACACCTGCTGCACGTCCTGCCGGTCACACTGGCGCCCGCGCTCACGGCGCTGCCCCCGGCGATTGAGGGTGATTTCCAGCGCGCCGCGCGGATGCTCGAACAGGCCGTCCCTGACGAAGCGCGTCTCTGGTGCAGGGTGACACAGGCCGTCCAGGCCGGACAGGCTTCCCACGAGATTCTGACTTACGCCGGGGAACACGAGATTGACCTGATCTGTCTGGGCGTTCACGGCGCGGGCTTCACCATGCGCGCGCTGTTCGGCTCGAATGCGGATCGCGTGCTGCGCGAGGCTCCCTGCCCGGTACTCGTAGCGCGCCCGTCCGGGACCGGCGACGCTCGCGAACACCAGCAGGAATAATCCATATCGAAAGGAGAATGATTATGCAGGGCGAAATCAGAAGAGAGGAACTGGCCACCTACTTCAGGGAGTTCAGCAAACGCAATCATGCGCGCCCGACGAGGCTGGAAATCTTCGGCGAACTGGGCGCGCAGAGTGAAGAGTCGCATCTGCCACTGGGCGGCATCAGCGTGGAAAATACCGGCAAAGACGCGCCCCGAATCGAGATCATGCTGGGCGGCAATTCGCTCATTGACCCGCGACACCTGACCCACACCGTCACCCGCGCGAGCCGCATCACCCCGAAGCGCAGCCCCGACGGCCGAGACGAGGCGCTTGAGATCGAGGACGAGGGCGGCACAAAGACGCTGCTGCGCTTTGAAGCGCTGGCCGAACTGAGCGCCGCACCCTGATGGACAAAGATAATTGGACAGGATTGACAGGATCAACAGGATGACAGAACGATCAGCCCTGCTGGCGGCGGCCTGATCCCGTCAATCCTGTCAATCCTGTCATGAAGTTTTGCAGACCGACCTGATCTGCCTTCATCAAATCGGTACTTGCCTGACCGACAGCCAAAGCATTACTATCTTCACCGTCGTGGCTGTATTCAAAATTACCCCCAGCCTGAAATCAATTCTGTCTTAAAGAAGTCGAATAGCTGAACTATGAAGTCTTTCTCCCCTGCTCAGTATTTTCTCCGCCTGCTGGCGATTGTCGTTTTATTTCTCCCAATGATTCCTGCCCATGCCGGGGAAGGAGCGCCGGTCAATTCAGATACGGCTCACTCTGCGTTTGCGCCGGCGGCTGAAGAGAACGCCCGGCTGAAGAGTGAGTTGAGCTGGAGTTTCGGCGGCAAGTCGCAGCGGGGCTGGTATCTTTATCAATCATTGATCTGCCGCCTGATCGCGACTGAGGGCGGCCCCGAGAGCAGCGAATTTGCGGCGGCATTGTCTCGCTGGCAGAAAGCGGCGGGGCTCACGCCATCAGGCATTCTCGATCAGGAAACGTGGATGGCGATGGTCGCGACATTCCAGGCGCGCCGCCCGAAAGGTGGCGCCGCGCCTTCATCCGATCAACTCGTTCAGGTTCCGGCTTCGGAATTCTATGACCCGTCGCGACCCGATGAACTGCGTTACGTTGACCGTCAGGCTTATGCCGCGTACAAACGCATGGTGGCCGCGGCGGCGGCCGATCAGTCGCTGAAGTTGTCTCCCTCTGATCATTTTCTCAGCATCATCTCGGCCTACCGCTCGCCGGCTTACCAGGCGCAGCTCCGCCAGCGCAGCCCGCATGCGGGGCGCGCCGGGCTCGCGCTTCATAGTCCGCATTCGACCGGGCTCGCGCTCGACGTGTATGTCGGCGGCGACCCGGTCAGCACTAAAGATCAGAACCGCGCGATTCAGGTCAACACGCGGGTGTACCAGTGGCTGGTGAGAAATGCTGAACGTTTCGGCTTCCACCCGTACTTCTATGAGCCCTGGCACTGGGAGTATCGCCCGCAGCCGGCGCAGGAACAGGCTTCCGATCTGCGGTAATTTCCGCCCGACGCCACTCATCAGCAGGTAAATTCACCCACCTCCCGCCGACTGAGGCAGATCGGCGACGCATCTCTCATCTTCCGTGTGGCCTTCAAATTGCTCTGACAAGGAGTGTATGAAAGAGCATGTTCATCACTCCTTGAATGAATTGCGCAGCCGTCAGGGCGCGGCGGCGGCGTGTCTGGCTGTGCTGATATTTTCTATCTTCATCCTGTTCGGATCGGGCATTGCGAATGGGCAGGTATCTGAGGGGCCACCGGCAAAGCCGCAGCCAAAACAGAAGCGCAAAACCGCGCCGGCCCGCCCGGCACTGACTGAAGCGGAGATTCAGGAAGCGAGGACGCTGCTCGGCGATCTCGGATACTGGGTTGATCCGGAAGCGAAGGGGCTGGACGTGTCGCTCAAACACGCGCTGATCGCTTTTCAGAAAGTCGAAGGCCGCAACCTGACAGGCAGGCTGACGAGTGAAGAGATCGAGGCTTTGCGCATGGCAAATCGCCCGCAGGCTCTGGAATCGGGTTACCCGCACATCGAAGTTGACCTCAGCCGCCAGGTGCTGTTCGTGGTTGACTGCTGCGGCGCGATCCTGCGGATTCTGCCCGTGTCGAGCGGCTCCGGCGAGTGGTTCACTGAAGGCGGGCGCACCCGGCAGGCCGTCACGCCGACGGGGAGGTTCAAAATCACGCGGAAGATCGCGGAGTTGCACAAAAGTCCGCTGGGCCTGCTCTATTATCCCAGCTACTTTTACGACGGCATCGCGATTCACGGGAACCCGGCGGTCCCGACTCGCCCGGCCAGCCACGGCTGCGTGCGCATTCCGATGTTCGCGGCGAAGGAGTTTTTCGAGATGGCAACCGTCGGCATGGTCGTCATCGTTCACGAAGGCGGCCTGCCAAAGCCCGAGCCGTTGCCATTCACCAGCCGGCAGCAATGACACGCGGAACAGTGAAGACTGCTTGATCACAGACCCGGCACAAGGTAATAAAGAACAATCAGCGGCGGGGACTGACGGCCTGCTCAGGCTTCGACCGGCTCGTCTCTTTCATCTGCTGATTGATCTGAAGTCACGACGGCTGCGCGCAGGAAGGAGTCTGGATCACAAGAATGGGTACGCTGGCTGTGTCGGATTTACACCTGGGTCGTTACCGGCAGATCGCTGAAGTCCTGGCGCGTCAGGGCCTGGGCTGGCTACACGACGCCACCGGGCTCGAACGCTTCCTACCCTTCCCCGCCGGCTTGCGCGGCAGGGCCGAAGCACTCACGCCGCCGGCCCGCCTGCGCCTCGCGCTCGAAGAACTGGGCGCGACCTTCATCAAGCTCGGGCAGTTTCTTTCGACCCGTGCCGACCTGCTGCCGCCCGAATATCAGGCCGAACTCGCCCGGTTGCAGGACGACGCGCCGCCCATCTCTTCGGAAGTCGCACAGGAAAGAATCGAGGCCGAACTCGGCCAGCCGGTCAGCACCCTCTTCGCGAGCTTCGACACCGAGCCGCTCGCCGCCGCTTCAATCGGGCAGGCGCACGCGGCCACGCTGCCCGACGGGACTGAAGTCGTCATCAAAGTCCGCCGCCCCGGCGTCGTCGAGCAGGTCGAGGAAGACCTGGAGATCCTGCTCAACCTCGCCTCGGCGATGAGCCGCCACTGGGAATTCGCGCAACGCTTCGACGTGGTCGGGCTCGCGCAGGAATTCGCGCAGACCCTGCGGGCGGAATTGAATTACCTGCAGGAGGCCCACAACGCCGAACGCTTTGCCGCGAACTTTGCGGACGACCCGCTGGTCCACATCCCGCGGGTCTGCTGGGAGACGACCACGTCGCGCGTGCTGACGCTCGAACGCATCCGCGGGACCAAGGTGAGCGACCTCGCGGCGCTCGACTGTCATGGCATTGACCGCCCGGCGCTGGCCGTGCGCGGCACTCAGGTGATTCTCCGCATGACGCTTGAGCATGGGTTCTTCCACGCCGACCTGCACCCGGGCAATTTCTTCATCGAAGCCGACGGGCGCTTCGGCCTGATTGACTTCGGCATGGTCGGCACGCTCGATGACGGCATGCAGGAACACCTGGCCGCGCTCGTCCTCGCGCTCACGCACACGAATTATGACCAGCTGGTGGACGCGCTGCTGGAGATGGGCGTGACCAGAGAGCGCGTGGACCGGTTCGCGCTGCGGCGCGATCTGGAACACCTCGTCTCGCCATACATGGGCCGGCCGCTCGGCGAGATTGAGCTGACGCCGCTGCTCAACGAGGCGCTGGAGATTATGCGCAACCACCGCCTGATTCTGCCGCCGAACCTCGTCCTGCTCGTCAAAACGATCATCATCACCGAGGGCCTGGGCGTTCACCTCGACCCGAAATTTCACCTGATCACCGTGATCGGGCCTTACACCGACCAGTTGCTGCTCAGGCAATACTCGCCGGCCCGCTGGGTGCGGAAGTTCGGTCGCGCGGGGAAAGACCTCGCGTGGCTCGGCGTCGAAGTGCCGCAGCAGTTGCGGCGGCTCGTCGGCGACATCCAGCGCGGCGGCTTTGAGATCGGGATGCGCCCGCAGAGCTTCGAGCCGCTGATTACCCGGCTCGAACGCCTGACCAACCGCATCGTGCTGGGGATTCTCGCGGCGGCCTTCATCGTCAGCCTGGCGACGCTGCTCTCGGTCTACCGCCCGTCGGGCTCGGAGAAATGGGCGGGCCTGATGTTCGCCGTCGGATTCTTCTTCGCGGTCGTGCTGGGCGTGTACCTGGCGTGGAGTATTCTGCGCTCGGGCGGTGATTGAGCTTCCGTCAGCCCCCCGGATTCCGGGAGAAAGGATTTTCAGAAGCACGGCGAAGATGAAGCAGAGAGGGCAGCGCGCTGCCGCCGGTTTTCTTCTTCGCCGCTTCGCGGTTTATTCTTCTTCCTTCATCGTCTGACACTCCGGGTGCCCACAGTGGCAATGGATTTCGTTCTCGTGTTCGAGGCTCGCGCAGTGATCGCTGCAATATTCGTTGTCCATGCGCGCCGGGCAATGGCAGGCATGGTGCGCACACTTGTCAGTCATCTCAGACATCCCTCGTCTCCTTTCATCGTTACCCCGGGGCGCAATCTTCCGACCCGGTATCCGGCCGGACCGGGTTACACTACACGCACGATCTCAACCGAGCAATGAGCGCGCGCGGCGACGCCGGATGAGACGCTGCCGATCAGGAAGCGCTCAAACGCCCCGCCCCCTCTGGCCCCGACGAAGATTGAGTCTGCCCCCCACCGTTCGGCCTCGGCCAATAACAACTTCTTCGGCTCTTCTTCCCTGACCACCACGGAAGTGAGCAATTCCGCGCCCTGCAACTTCCCGAGCGCCTCCTCGATCATCCCCTGGACTTTCGCATTCTCTCTGGCGATCCACGCGGCGACCTGACCGACCATATGATCATAGACGACCGGCGGTGCTGTCCACGCCGCGTTGACCATCCGCGCTTCGCTACCCGGCGGCCAGTGGCGCCCGGCGACGGCATTAATCGCCGCCTCGGCGCCTTTCGACCCGTCCACGCCGATGATGATCCGAACCGGCGTGTCGGCTTCCACGGGGCGACCGCGCGCCACGCGCACCGAGCAGTGTGCGTGATTCACTACTGACTGTGACGTGCTGCCAAGGAGGAGCCGGCCGAGTGCGGTCCGCTCGTGCGACCCGACCACGATCAGATCCGCCTTCCATTCATCGGCCCGCTGAACGATGACACTGGCCGGCGAGCCGATGGCCGCCCCCGCCTTCGCTTCCCAGTCGGGAAAGAGTGAACGAATTCCGGCGCGGCCGCGCTCGGCCTGCACCAGCGTCTCTTTCTCCTCGCGCAGCTCCTGCTCGGGGAAGCTCGTGTCAACCATCCCGAAGCTCGGCGGCGCCGGGAGCCAGTGGTCGTAAACTGACAGCACCAGAACTTCGGCCCGGCGCGGCAGGCCGGCCCGACCGAGATCATCGAGCGCGGCATCGGCGTTTTCCGAGCCGTTATAAGCGATCAGAATTTTCATTCGGTCTTTCATCGCAACCTCCGCTTGCCGGCCCGCGCGCTGACAAATCGCGCGGGCTGTTTCAATCATTCCGGTCGCAACCGTGCCCTGCGGCCGGAGCCATATCAGGGCAGCCCGTATCGTGGCGTTCTCAGTTCCCGCTCAACTTCTCTTCATTGTTTCACGCTAACTTCGATTCGCTGTGTACTGGTCCCCTGCACTGCTGTTGTGCAATATCCGTGCCCCTGAAGGAAACGAAAAGCTCACCGACCCGCGCACCTGAACTGAAGCCGGACGGACAGGGCAATACTCTGCACAAACGTGAGCCATCAGCCGACCGACAGGCCCTGTCGTAACAGGACTGGTGCGCGGCTGCCCATTGTTCCGCTGACCTGCCAAACTCTCTGCTGCAGAAACCGTGGCGAGCAGCACTGCTCTGCGTCACGCTCGGTTACCTGATCGTCCGCGAACTCGACCAAGTCTTTGACGCGAGAATGCTCGAGAAAAAATCCGTCCGCGTCACCACCGCCACCGTCACCGGCAAAGAGTATGTGTGATGTGATGAAGCAGATGCCTCCCCTCGCCGCGAGGGTTACAATCGCGGTGAGCAAGAGAAAGAGAGAGGAGGCACCATGCCGATCTATTGTGGCGTTGATTTTCACTCACGGCAACAGACCATCGCCTGGTGTGA
>DASRDU010000096.1:0-15819 GCA_035652435.1 Blastocatellia bacterium | reverse complement strand
ACAAGCTGACCTACACGACGACGGGCTCGCTGACGATCCCGGTCTTCACGGCGATGTGCCAGTAAGAGTTTGAGACCTCCTCCGGGGGGTAACAAACACGACCGACAGGGGAAGCCCCGCAAGGGCTTCCCCTGTCTCTTTTTTCACCGGATTTTCCCGGCAAACACTGGAATGGCCGGGGGATTGTCAGTTTCAGTGGGATGCAGAGCCCCCGGGATGCTTACAGTCTGCCCCTGACGCAACTGATCATTTTACGCAACAGAGTTCATGATCCGCGAAGTCGGAGATTACAGGCCTGCCCCCTTCACGCCCTCAGATATTTTCAGGGAGACATAAATAATGACCTCACGGAAACTCACACACGTGTTTCTCGTGCCGACAGCCCTGATGATGTTGTCAATCAGTACTCTGGCGGCTGATCCGGGGACGCCTTTCCCGGCCAGCGGCATCGTCAGCGACCAGAAGGCCGGCTCGGTGCTGATCTACAACTTCTATTCCTCCAGCTCGATTAACCCGGCGGCCGAAAATACCCGCCTCAACATCACCAACACGAACCCGACGACCAGCGTGTTTATCCACCTGTTCTTCATTGACGGCCGCACCTGTTCGGCGGCGGACTCATTCCTCTGCCTTTCAAGGAGTCAGACGACCAGCCTGCTGGCCTCCGACATTGACCCGGACGTCATGGGGTTTCTAGTCGCCATCGCGATCAACGGAGACAGCCTCCCGATCAATTTCAACTACCTGATCGGCGACGAGTACATCAGACTGACAGGCGGCCACCTGGCCAACCTCGGCGCGGAGGCCATCTCGGCGATTGACCTCTCGACGCTGTCAGTCACTGCCGAGGCGACCACCACGGTGAACTTTGACAACGTCCAGTACAACGCGCTGCCCCGCACGCTGGCGGTTGACAGCCTTGCGAGCGTCAGGGATGGCAACGACACCATCCTCGTCATCAACCGGATCGGGGGCAGCATGCTCTCCAGCGTCGCCTCCATCGGCGGCGTCTTCGGCATTATGTTCGACGATCAGGAAATCGGCCGCAGCTACAGCTTCTCGTCCGGCAGCTGCCAGTTCAAGTCTTCCTACAGCGACAGTTTCCCGCGCACGATCCCGCGCTTCAGCAGCGTGATCCCGGCGGGCGGCACGGGCTGGACGAAGTTCTGGGCGACGAGCGACAACGCCCTGCTCGGCGCGGTAATCAATCGGAGTAACAGCGGCGGCGCGGCCTCATTCACCGGCGGTCACAACCTGCACAAGCTGACCTACACGACTGCCGGCTCATTCGAGATTCCGGTCTTTACCGCCAGCTGCAACTGATTCCCGGACTTTCGCCAGGGAAGCACGGCCGAAAAATGTGAGAGGGGGAGCCTCAACCAGGCTCCCCCTCTCACATTTTTCGGCACCGCCACCAGTCAGCGCCTGCCGGCACTCGTCTGACGCAACTGCTCAACGGCAGATTCAATCTGCTCCCCTATTCAGAGCCCGCCCTGTTTGATGACTTTCAACCCGCCCGATTTGACCGGCTGACAGACTGATCACAGCCACCCCGGGTGATTTGACCACCGATCACTGATGTGTCGTCTGCTTTTTATCGAGGGCGGCCAGGGCTTCCCTGATGGCCTTCTGGACGCGGGGATCCAGATCCCTGGCGGCCATCTCTTCGAGGAGGGGGCGGGCGTCTTCAATGCCCAGTCTGCCGATCCAGGTCGCGGCCTTGATCTGGTGGTCGGGGAGGTGGCTCTGCTTGAGAATGCCTGTCAGTTCGTGTTTGCCGTTGCGCGTGTCTTTCAGCGCGACCATCGTCTGCTCGGCAATCTTACGCAGCGCGGGGTCTTCGTAATCAAGATAGCCGAAGAGATAGCTGACGCCCTTGCGTGAGAAATTGACGTCGCGCAGCTGGTCAACTATCAGGACGGCATAACACCGGGCGCGCATCTCCTGTTCGGTTCTGATTTTCTCCATCGTACCGGCGATGCCGTTGAGGACGACGTAGCTGGCGCGATGAATCTGGAACGAAGCGAGCGCCGGGGCATAGGCGTACTTGACAGCCCAGTCCTCTTCTTTGATGAACGCTTCGATCATCGGGTCAATCGCCTCACGGTCGCCGAGTCTGCCGAGCGCCTCGACGGCGGCGGCGCGCACCCGGGGATCGGGATCGCCGAGCCGGCTGACCAGCGGCCCGGTGGCGCGTTTGTCGCACGACGTGGCGAGTGAGCGCGCCGCCTGCTCGCGCGCCTTCGCGTCCTTGTCCTTCAGCGCCTCCAGATCCTTCTTCACGCCGGCGGCGGGCTCGCCCTCGGCTTTGAGCGCCTCACACTGCGTGTAAAGCTCCTGCGCATTCGCCGCCAGCCCGAAGGAAAGCAGGCACATCAGTGCGCATAATGCCGGCAACAGTTTTTTGCCCATTCGATCCCTCACAGATTTTCTCAACCTTCCGGCTGGTGCGTCACCTTGGAGTCGCTGACGGGTCCCAGTTGGCGCGTGTCACCTTACTGCCCAGATCAAACACTCTGACACTCGGATCGCGCTTCGACTGATACAGGATGTTGATCTTGTTCCCCGCCGAATCCCGCTCCGGCACGCCGTAGGGCGAGGTCAGCACCAGATAACGAACATCCATCCGCTGCCACGCCTCCCAGTCTTTGATCAGCTCCTGCCCGGAGATCGTCTTGCGACCGGTGTAGAGGTAGACCAGCGCCGGGTTGAGCGACGCGCAAATGCCGTCGTTGGGCAGCTTTTCATTGACCCACTGCAGCATGGCCTCGACCTCAGCCTGCCTGCCCTGCTCGCCGACCATTTTGAAGCGCGGGTGATCCATCAGGCTGATGTATTGCAGGTTGCCGATGATGGCGAGGGCTGCGATCACCCACGCGGCAACGCTCATCGCTCCCAGTGGCCCTTCCTTCGACAGCGTGTAGCTGTTGCGCAACAGCCGGCGCATGATCGCACCGACGCCCACGATCAGGTAATAAACCAGCAGCGGGGTCAGAGGGAAGATGAAGCGCGTCGTGTCCCAGGGCCACAGGACCGTGAGCAGGAGCGAGAGCGGCACCAGAATTTCTGCCGCGGTGATCCGCTCGCGCACCGCCGAGACGTAGCCGAGCAGGATCACCAGACTCAGCAGGACCGAGAGTACCGCGAGGCCGCCCGGCCCGATCACCATTGCCAGCGGCCAGGCCATCAGCATGCCGACGTTATCCGAGGCGATCTGTGCGGTGTTCTTCCAGACTCGCTGCGGCAACTCGCTGAGCCTGATCTGACCGGCCCTGGAGTCACCCGCCATGCGCTGCCAGAACTGGTCGGCATAATTGCTGACGATGTAACCCTGCTGCTCCTGCCGCTGTTCAGGCGTCGGGGCGTGCGTCCTTGAGTACAGCATCCACGGGCCGGAGCAAAGAGCAGCCACTGCCGCGAAGATCAATGCGGCGCGCAGCAGACGCTCCTTGATCAGATATAACATACCCGCCGCCAGCAGCGTGATGCCAATTGAGCGCGTCAGAAAAGCGACAGAAGCGAATGCTGCCCCGAGCAGAAGGTAAGTCATCGCTGACCCGGTCCTCAGAGGAGCCTTTGAGGCTCCTCAGAGGAGCCTCAAAGGCTCCTCTGAGGACTCCTTCCCTTTGCTCAGCCGGACTCCCCGTTCGATCAGGAAGAGCGTCAGCATCAGAAAAAACAGGAAGACCGGCTCAGACATTACGCTCGTGGTCACCAGACCGACGATGCCCGGGTTAAGAACCGTCGCGACAGCCACACCTAACGCCAGCACGGCCGTCGTCCCGCGCTCACGCCGAAAGTAAACCCAGGTCAGAAAGCCGGCCCCCAGCATCGCGACAATTGAAACCGACTTGAGCAGCCAGAGATTGTTCGGGAACTGCGGCGAGATACGGAACGCCACTGAGAGCAGCGCCGGGAAGACGGGCGGGTAAATCGGGACGATCCCCGGCGACGGGGTGTTGAGCAGCATATAGCCCTGCCCTGTCGCGAGCGCTTTCGCGAGCATGACGTAGTAGGCGTCATCCACGTAGGTGGAGCCGACCACCCGATCCAGTCGCAGGGCGTAAACCGCCACGGCGAGCAGGAAGGCGCCTGCGGAGACGGCGAGCAATCCCCACGGCCTGCCCCCGGGTGCCTTTTCACGCTCACTCCCTTTCTGCCCTTTGTCCTGCCCGGGTGATTGCTTCCGGGCAGACTGTTCCTGATTTGATTTGATGGCTGCTCGTCTTACTTTGGACATCTGATCTCTGTCTCCATTAAATGCTGAGTACCAGCAGGGCTCTGGTTATAGTGAATATAATTCCAATAACCAGAGACTCCGAAGGTATTTAATGTAGGGTAAGAGCAGGAAAGCAGACATTAGTCCGAGAAAGGGGATGGGCCGTCGGTGCTGGAAGATATTATTCGTGAGCGACAAACCAGGCGATGATGCCGATGAAGATCAGGGAGCAGACGACTATGACTATCACCACTTTATCTGTCCCCTGGCTTGAGGCGTCCCTGCCTGATTCGAGCAGGTCGGATGATACGTGAAGTCGGGTGTTTTTGAGGCGAATAATTCCGTCGTCGCCGGGGCGAGTGTCGGCCGTCGCCCCATTCGCCGCCTGCAGCCCTTCGGGCAGTTTCAGGCTACCTGTCAGCCGGGTGGTTCCGCCGGTGACGGCCTCGCGCCTGCGCCTCCTTCTGATCCGATCCAGAGGGTTCATCATAGCCATTTGATTTTACGGAAGTAATAATAAATTGCCAGCCCGATGACGAGCATCGAGCAGAGCGCGCCGACGTAACCGAACTTCCATTTCAGTTCCGGCATGTGTTCGAAGTTCATCCCGTAAATCCCCGCAACCAGCGTGACGGACATCAGGATCGTCGAGATCGAAGTCAGGCGCTTCATAATCAGGTTCATGCGGTTGCCGGAGACCGACAGGTAAGCGTCCATCGTGGAGCTGAGCAGGTCGCGCAGCGTGTCAATCGTCTCGGCCACGCGGATCAGGTGATCGAAGACGTCCTGAAAGTAGACGAGCGTCTCGCGCGAGAAGATCGGCTGCTCGCGCCTGAGCAGCGTGTTGAAGACGTCCCTGAGCGGCGTCACGGCGCGGCGCAGGAAGAGCAGCTGCTTCTTGACACGAAAGATTTCTTCAATCGCCTCCGACCGGAAGTCCTCGAAAATCTGATCCTCCAGCACCTCCATCTGATCCGACATCGTGTCGAGCAGCGGCAGGTACTCGTCAACGATCGCGTCAATCAGCAGGTAAGCCACCAGTCCCGTGCCGCGTTCCGCCAGATCCGTCCACCCGCGCCAGAGCCGGTTGGCGGTTTCAATGGCGCGAATCGGCTGAGTGTGAACCGTGACCAGGTAGTTTTTGCCGAGAAAGATATTCAGCTCGTGCAGTTCCAGCCGCTGCTCCTCGACCAGCTGCGCTTCATACAGCACGATGAAGTAATAACCCTGGTACTCATCAACTTTGGGGCGCTGATGCCCGCTCTTGCAGTCTTCAATCGCGAGCGGGTGGAAGCCGAACTGCTCGACCAGTTCGTCAAAATCCCGGCCCGTCGGGTCGGGCACGTCCACCCAGAGGACGTTCCGCGTGACGTCACACAGGCTGTGAATTTCGTGCGGATCGCTGACGCTGGTGAACGTCCTTGAGTCGCGGTTGAGAACGAGGGTGGTGATCATTGAAAGAGGAAAGTTTGAAGGATGAATGATGAGCGGGCAATGACCGACCTCATTCATCCTTCAGACTTCATCGTTACCTTTGGGCCTGCTGCTCGGCCATATCGCCTATCACGGGGAGCTTGTACGTTTCGTTATTGTAAGCTTTGACCATCAGAAGAATCACCAGTGCAAGGCTGCCAAGCCGGACCACGGCCCACACCAGGGAGATCAGTTGCCAGGGCAGAATCACCCCCGCGATGGCGAGGGCAATGGCAAGGGCAATATTGAACAGGAAAAGCACGAGGGTCAGGAAGAGGCACTGGAAGGCATGGAATCTGACGAAGCGGTTTCGGTTGTACGGCTCGAGCAGGAGGAAGACGAGCGCCGGGATGAATGTAATATAGCAAAGCAGCCCGGCAACGTTCGGTTGCAGCCCTGAACCCGCGGCGGGGGCCTGATAGGATGGCTGCTGATATGGCGGCTGCGCATACGCCGGCGGCGTTTGTGGGGGCGGGGCCTGATAGTTCCCTTCGTACTGCGGGGTCGTCGGGGCCGCGTGCTGCGGCTGCGTCGGAGGCGAGGACGGCGGATAAATCTGTGTCGCGGGCGCCGCGTGTCCGGCGCCCTGCCAGTTCTCCTCACCCGCGGGCGTTTCGGGCCGGTAAACCTGCGTCGCCGGCGCGTCAGGCCGGACGACCTGAGTCGGCGGCGCGGCCATCGGCGTCACCTGAGTCGGCGGGGCCGGCGGGTGGGAATGAATCCCGCCGATCGGCGTGCCGCACTTGTTGCAGAATTTCACCGCCTCGGTCAACTGGTTCCCGCAGTTCGTACAAAATCTTGGCATGAATTCCTTCTCCTTCCCGAATGTCCCGGCCATGGGCGCAGGACGTGACAGCTTCACCGGCTGGTTGAAGTCCCCCGATCAGTGCCGCGCGTGATTTATGAGCATTTCGCCGTGAGCGTAGATGATGCTTCGGGGATTGTCAACGCGACATATTTCCCGTCAAACGGCCCCGTTGTCACCCAGGTGAAAAGCTGTCACAATCGAAAAAAAGTTGCGAATCCAGAGCTGCTGATCACAGATTATGAAGCGAATCATCGTCGGCACTGCCGGCCACATTGATCACGGGAAGACTGCGCTCGTCAAAGCGCTGACGGGCGTGGACGCCGACCGGCTCAAGGAAGAGAAGGAGCGCGGCATCACGATTGACATCGGATTCGCCGACCTGACGGTCGGCGACGTGCATTTCGGCTTCGTGGACGTGCCGGGCCACGAGCGCTTCGTCAAAAACATGCTCGCCGGGGCGCACGGCCTCGATCTGGTCATGCTGGTTGTGGCCGCCGACGAGAGCGTCATGCCGCAGACGCGCGAGCATTTCGACATCTGCCGCCTGCTCGAAATCAAATCCGGCCTCGTCGTAATCACCAAAGCCGACCTCGCCGACGCGGAACTGCTCGAACTGGTCGAAGCCGAAGTCGCGGATTTCGTCGCCGGATCATTTCTGGAAGGCGCGCCCGTGCTGCGCGTCAGCTCACGCACGGGCGCGGGGATTGAAGAACTGAAAAAGACGCTCGCCACCCTGGCGAAAAAAGCCGCCGAACGCGACGCGAATGCCGTCGCGCGGCTGCCGATTGACCGCGTGTTCACGATCAGGGGGTTCGGCACGGTCGTGACCGGCACTCTGATCGCGGGGCGCATCAGAGCCGGCGATGAACTGGAACTGCTGCCTTCTGATCACCGCCGCGCCAGAGCCCGCGGCCTGCAGGTTCACGGCCACGCCACGCAGGAAGCCCGAGCCGGCGAGCGCACCGCCGTCAACTTGCAGGGCATTGACATCGCCGAGGCCTCACGCGGCCAGGCGCTCGCGCCAGCCGGGCGCCTGCACGCGACGCAGATGCTCGATGTGAAGCTGCATTTGCTGCGAAATGCCCCCCGGCCCTTGCGCACGCGCTCACGTGTGCGGCTGCACCTCGGGACTGCCGAAATTCTGGCGCGCGTGGTGCTGCTCGGGCAGCCGGAAATTGCGCCGGGCGGCGCCGGCTTCGCGCAACTGCGGCTGGAATCCCCGGTGCTGGCGCTGCCCGGAGACCATTACATCATTCGCAGCTATTCGCCGGCCGTCACCATCGGCGGCGGGACGGTAGTTGACGCCCTGCCGCTGAAACACCGTTTGCGCGAGAGCGCGCAGGTCGTCGCACAACTCGAAAAGCTCGCCGCCGCTGACGGGGAGAAAAATGAAACCGAACGCATCGCCCTGTTCATCGGGATGGCCGGCGAGCGCGGGATGAATCAGGCTGAAATCGCCGCGCGCAGCGGCGCGAATGATGAAACAATCAGCCAGGCTGCCGCCGCGCTCGCAAAGAGTCGTCGTGTCGCGGTGGCGTCGAATAATCCGCTGCTGCTCATCGCCGGAGGGCCGTTCGCTGAGCTGGCAAAGCGCGTGCGCGAGCGGCTCAAGGAATTTCACAAAAAATCACCGCTCGAAGCGGGCCTCGGGCGCGAAGAGTTACGCGAGCGCATCTTCGCCCGGCTGCCCGCGGAGATTTTCAAGGCGGTGATCGCACACCTCGCCGCGCTCGGCGAAGTCGTCGCCGACAAGGATCTGCTGCGCCTGTCCAGCCATAAGGTCGAATTGTCTGCCGAAGAAAAGGCGCTCAAGGATCATCTGGCGGAAGTGTACGCCCAGGCCGCGTTGCAGCCAGTGCCACTCGAAGACGCAATCGCACAGGCCGGGCCGAAATTCGGCGTTGACCTGCCGCGCGCCCAGCGCTTCGCGCAGATGCTGATCAACAGCGGCGAACTGGTGCGCGTCGCCGATCTGCTCTTTCACCGCGGCGCGCTCGAAGGGTTGCGAGCGACGCTACAGAATTTCAAGGCCGAACACGGCCCGAAGATGGACGTGGCGTCATTCAAGGATCTGACCGGAGTCTCGCGCAAGTACGCCATCCCGCTGCTCGAATACCTCGACCGCCAGCGCGTGACGCGCCGCGTGGGAGATGCGAGAGAGATTCTCTGAATTAAAGCACGCAAGCCAGTAGCAGCCTCAATGAGATGTGTCAGTACCCCCCTCACGGTCGGGCTACTGACACGTCTTCCGCCCTCATCCTGCGTTTTTCAAGCCGGCAGGGAACGCGGCCCCCGCAGGTCATTCACGCCCTCAGTCCTTCACTTCGTAATCCCGAACTGGCTGAGCAGGAATGCGTAATCAAAAGCCGTATCCTTCAGCCTGTCATACCTGCCCGAGGCCCCGCCGTGCCCGCCCGGTACCAGCCTGATCTTGAACAGCAGCGGGTTGTTGTCAGTCTTCATCGCCCGCAGTTTGGCGACATACTTTGCCGGCTCCCAGTACATCACCTGACTGTCATTGAGCGAAGTCCTGACGAGCATCGTCGGGTAGGCCTTCGCTTCGATGTTGTCGTAAGGCGACCAGGACTTCATGTAACGGTATGCCTCCTGCTCGTTCGGGTTGCCCCACTCGAGATACTCGCCCACCGTCAGCGGGAGCGTGGCGTCGAGCATGGTGTTCATGACGTCCACGAACGGGACGTAGGACATCACGACCTTGAAAAGGTCGGGCCGCATGTTGGTGACCGCACCCATCAGCAATCCCCCGGCGCTGCCGCCCGTGATCGCCAGCCGGTCCTTTGACGTGTACTTTTCGCTGATCAGGTATTCGGCGCAGGTGATGAAGTCGGTGAAGGTGTTTTTCTTCTTCATCATCTTGCCCTGATCGTGCCACTCCTTGCCGAGTTCGCCCCCGCCGCGGATGTGCGCGACGGCGAAGATCAGGCCGCGATCAAGCAGGCTGATGCGGGCGGAACTGAAATCCACGTCGTTCGAGATGCCGTAAGACCCGTAACCTTCGAGCAGCAGCGGGTGCTGGCCGTCGCGGCTCGTGCCTTTTTTGTAGACGACCGAGATCGGAATCTTCGTGCCGTCCGATGCCGTCGCGTAGATGCGCTCGGACTGGTACTGCTTCGGGTCGTAACCGCCCAGCACCTCCTGCTGCTTCATGAGCCTGCGCTGGCGCGTCTTCATGTCGTAGTCGAAGACCGAATTCGGCGTGACCAGCGATTCGTAACTGAAGCGCAGCGTGGTGGTGTTGAACTCGCGGTTGACGTTGACCCCCGCGACGTAAACCGGCTCCGGCATTTCGATGTGATGCGACTGACCGCTTTTGATTTCAGTCACGAGCAGCTGCGGGACTCCGTTCTCGCGCTCCGAAGCGACGTAATAACTGGCGAAGCAGTCAACGTCTTCGAGCATTACCTTGTCGCGGTGCGCGATCAGTTCCTTCCAGCCGCTCTGCTGCGGATCTTTGACCGGGGCCGTCACGAGCCGGAAGTTCTTGCCCCTGTCGTTGGTGCGAATGTAGAAAAGGTCGCCGTGATGTTCGAGGTAATATTCGTGGCCGTCACGGCGCGGCGCGACGACCTTCGGCGCTTCGTTGGGGCGGTCGGCAGAAACATACCGCACTTCGCTCGTGGTCGAACTGGCCGAGGTCAGGAAGATGTAGCCGTGGCTGCGCGAGCGCTGGCAGAAGATGCGATAGAGTTCATCTTTCTCCTCATACAGCAACTCGCTCTGCTTCTCACCGAGTCTGTGACGGAAGAACTTGTCGGAGCGTTTCGTGACCGGATCCTCGGTCGTGAAGAAGATCGTTCTGTTGTCATTCGCCCAGGCGAGGGAGGTGATGCGCTCGGCGGTGTCGGGCAGCGGCAGCCCGGTGCGCAGGTCCTTGACGTTCAGTTTGTACTGCCTGAAGCCAAGGTCATCGCTCGTCCATGCCAGCAGGTTCCCGTCGTTGCTGACGGCGGTGCTGCCGAGCGACATGAATGCCTTGCCCTTTGCCAGCTCATTCACGTCCAGCATGATTTCTTCTCCGGCCTCGGTGCTGCCTTTTTTGCGACAGACAATCGGGTACTGCTTTCCCTGCTCGGTGCGCGTGTAGTAGAAGTAATTGCCCTCGCGATACGGCACGTTCACGTCCGTCTCCTTGATCCGCGCGAGCATTTCCTCGTAGAGCGACGCCTGAAAGGCTTCAGTCGGCTTCATGACCGCCGCCGTCCAGGCGTTTTCCGCCTCCAGATGCCTGATGATTTCAGGGTTCATCTTCTGCGGCTCGTTGATATTCCTGTCGCGCAGCCAGAAGTAATCGTCAACCAGCGTCTCGCCGTGAATGGTCGTGGTCTTTGGTTCCTTCTTCGCGACCGGCGGTTTCACCGGCATCGAGTCGTCCTGTGCAAAAGTCATGTTGGCTCCGACATAAAGGGTTGTGATCAGTGATAACACGCACACCAGCTTTTTCATGGTAATTCCTCCGGGGCAGATTGTCCGCAGGTTGGATTCCTGGTTTGTTCCGTCACCTCTTCGGCAGATGGTTACTTCGCCGCCGCACTCTTTGCGACGCCCTCACCTTCGATGACCTTGACGTAAGCATTAACCGGCAGGTTCGCGAGCTTGTCAACTTTGCCGCTCGGCCATCGGATTTCGACGCCGTCAATCTTCGCGGCCCCGCCGATGCCCAGGATTTCGCGCGGGTCGTGCGAGGCGAGGTAGCTGCCGCCGCTCGTCTTCAGGCGACTGCGTTTCACCCCTCCCGCAGTCCACATGATGATCGCGCCGACCGCGCCGGGGTTGCTCTTCGTGGCGACCAGATTCAGCCCCAGCCAGTTCTTCCGATTGCCACCCTCGTTGCGCAGCAGCAGCGGCGCTTCGCCGTTATTCGAGACCAGTACGTCCAGGTCACCGTCGTTGTCAAAATCGCCAACGGCCATTCCGCGGGCAGAGAAATCCCTGGCGAAAACGGCACCCGATTGTGCGCTCACATTTCTGAAGCCGCGCCCGGTGTTCTCAAATACGAGCAGCGGCTCTTTATACTTGACACGCGAGACGCGCATCTCGATCAGGTCGTCAGGGTGGCCGCTCGCGAGAAACAAATCCGGTCGCCGTCGTTGTCGTAATCGAAAAACCTGAGCCCCCAGCCGCTCAACAGCTGCGTGGCGGGGCCTGGCTCTCCCGGCTCATCGGTGAAAGTCAGATCCTTCCCGTTGCGGTAGAGGCTGAAGAATTCCTGATCAATGTTGGCGACGAAGAGGTCCTGCCAGCCGTCCCCATCGTAATCCGTCGCATCCACCCCCATCCCCGAGCGCGGTTTCCCCGCGTCGCTGTATCCGACGCCGGAGGCCAGACCGATCTCTTCAAACTTCCCGCCGCCTTTGCTGATGAAGAGAAAGTTGGGCATCGTGTCGTTGGCCACGAAGAGATCCATCCGCCCGTCGTTGTTCACATCCGTCGCCACCGCGCCGAATGACCTGCCGGGGTGAGCGGCGATTCCGGACTCCTTACTCACGTCGGTAAACGTGCCGTTGCCGTTGTTGTGAAAGAGGCGGCTCGGGGTCGGCTTGAAGAGGCGCGGCACGCAGTAATAACGCTGGCTTCGCTTCTCATCGGTGCAGAGCGTAATCTGCGACTTATCGTATTCGACGAAGCTGGAGACGAACAGGTCCGGCCTGCCGTCGTTGTCGTAGTCGAACCAGACGGCGCAGGTGAACCAGCCGCGCGCGGCCACGCCGGCCTTTTCCGACACGTCGGTGAAAGTCCCGTTGCCGTTGTTGCGGTAAAGAATGTTGCGCCCATAGCTCGTGACGTAGAGGTCCGCCCGGCCATCCCCGTCGTAATCCGCGGCGGCGACGCCAGCCTTGTCTGTCACGTCCGTGAAAGTGCCGTCGTGATTGTTGTGGTAGAGCGCGTTTTTATAGAGCGTTGCATTGAAAAGTCTGATGCTACCGGATTTTGTGGTCATAGTCGCAAGCCCCCCATTGAGGAAGCGATCATGAAGTTATGCAGCCAGTTGCTGTGATACTGAAAGCCATTGAGATCGGCGAAAGGCGAGGCCCGGTCTGGTTAGTTGTGGCGCAGGCGATGGCCGTACGGGTGAAAGTTCCAGTGCACCGCCATCGCACGCACCGCCAGCCGCGCACTCCCTTGCGTCCCATGACAGTACCGCATCGCATACAAATGCCGATCCACGACATTGAGCAGGCGATCCACCGCGTTCGAGGTCCGCGCCGCTCCGGGGCAGTCATAGGCCGGGAGAAAATCTGCCGACCGCGCACACAACTTCGCGACCCTCTCTGCTGCGGGGCCGCTCAGATGCTCCCCCGACCACTCACGCAAGCGGCGGACGCGCTGCGCGAAAGAACACTTCGTTCGGGCGCGATAGACCTCCCAGGCCCGGTCAAGCACCGCGTGCCGCCCCGCCCCGCGACAGCGCCGTGGGATCTTGAACACCGCGTGGAGGAAACAGAGTACGAGGGTGATGGCGGGGAAGAGCGCTCGCCAGGCTTCACGCGTCGCCGCCCGGCCGTCGGTACAGACCGACTGCGGCGCGTAGTTCGGGGAAATCTCGGCGGCTTCCTCGGCGAACTCGCCCTAAGCCGCTCTGAGCGCGGCGCCGTCTTCATCGCGCGCGAGGCCGATGCCGAGGACGCAGTTTCGGCCGACCGTGGTCGACACGCTCACCTCCGCGCCGTCAAGCCAGGTGATCTTCTCATCGGCGACCAGATGCGCGGGCATCCGCTCCGCCGCTTTGACGGTGGTGCCGACCAGGTGTGGTCGGCCGAAGGCCAGCCAGGCGCGATACCAGCACATCGCATCGCGCCCGAAGACATAGGCGAGAGCGTCAAAGGGCACGTCCCACTGACGCAGATAGAGGGCTTTTTCAACCTCCTCGCTGCGTCCGATCAGCCAGGGCATGACGAACGAAGGGCGGAGGGTGAAGACCGCGCCGGTCTCGCTCAGTTTGATCCGCCGCAGTTCGAGCCCCTCCAGCTTGCGTGAGCGGTAGCGGTCGTGAAAGCTGAAGCCGGCGGCCATCGCCTGGGGGAAGATTTCCCGGTGTTGCTGCTGCATGGTTGTCAGATGCGCGCGATACTTCGTCAGGTCTGCGAGACAAGCCTGGTAGTGAGCTTCACTCTCAAAGGGCAAACAGATATGCTTATGCCCACGGGATGGTTGGCGTTGTTCCGGTACTGTTGGTCTCATCACCCGACAGTGTGGAACATTTGAGCGCTACCATCCCAGTATTTTTTACCGTCTCAGGCTAACCACAAAATCCGGTAGCATCAGAACTTTTCAATGCAACGGTCTGTAACATATGAACTGCTCCTTTCGTGGATATACCCGGGAAATCCAGGACCCGGGAACGTCCTACAGAGAAAACATTCCTGCCCGAGGCGTAACCGAATCAAAGGTTCAGACGCCCTGTGCAGACCCCTTCAGGTCAGAGGCATAAGGCCGGAATTATGACGGGGCAGTGCCGGCTCGCTCCCGCAGTCAGGACTGGCGCCTGACCCGGACGGACATCAATACCAGTCAGAGCCATTGCCGGCTGATTTTGCTGACGAAAATGATGACTGTTGTGAAACAGATGACCGATAGAGGTGGCATGGAAATCACCTCCGGGAGTTTTCCTGAACAGAATCTCGTCCGGAATGGGTTTTGAACCACCGGATTTCTTTCAGGCCGAAACGGGCGCCTCGGCGGATGCTGCTTTGACCTGATTGCCAAGTTTTGATCAAGACTGAATTTCTGATCTGCTGAAAAATTTGGACAACTTTGCGAGAGGGAACAATCGGAACACCATCAGGGCAGGCCTGTGAGCTGCCCTGTCGGTTCCGATCATTCCAACTCAGATTCCCAGCAAAGTTTGGTGGGTGAAAGTCTTTCGGCTATAATCACGCCGTCAGACGACAGTGCGCAACTTACTGTGACTGTCGTTCAATAGTCAATCTGTTTACGGCTATCTAACCGTTAAGTCCGATTCCTAACGTTCATCATAATCAGTGACTTGCCTTTCAACCCCTGAGGCGCGGGTCGCAGCAGTTCACTCATTGGTTACCACTACTGATCTCAAGCGCCGAGAGATTCAGAGAGTAGGAGTAAGGGAGAGCCCGTGGCAGCTCGGATAGATCAACAGCAGCCCGCTTCGGAGGCATCGCCCGCGGAGGTCAGCGAGGTCCTCGCGCGGGTGCTTGAGAGCCGGCACTTCGTCCACGCGCCGAAGAAGCAGAAGTTCATCCGCCTGATCTGCGAGTTCTATCTGGCGGGGCGGGCCGGGGAACTCAACGAGTACCTGCTCGGGCGCGAGGTCTTCGGGCGCGACAACAGCTACAACCCGGCGGCCGACCCGATCGTGCGGGTGGGAGCGCACGACGTGCGCAAGAAACTGGAACTCTACTATCAGGGCGAGGGTGCTGGCGACGCGCTGCGGCTGGTGGTGCCGGTCGGCAGTTATGAGCCCGTCTTCCTCAGACAGCCCGCTTGCAGGCAGCCTGAGGATGCCGGAGCCGGGGTGACGGAGGAAAAGGGTGAAGGACTATCGTTCGAGGGAGCTGTCGGCGGCGCGGACAGCAGACAGAGTGGCGTCGCGGGGAAGTGGCTGTGGCTGGTGGGTGGCATGGCAACCCTGCTGGTTATGGCCGTGGTGATTCTGGTAGTAATCAATCGCCGGCTCCAGCGTGAGGTCGAGCAGGCGGCCCACAATCAAGTGAAGGATCAGGCCGGCTACGGCGCGGTCTGGGAGCCCTTCGTCCGTAACAATGCCCCGACGCTGCTCATCCTGAGCAACCCGACCGTTCATCGCTCGGCCAACGAAGCTGACCCTGAAGTAGTGACCAGAAGGGGGATCAGACTGACGCCGGAACAGGCGCGCGAGTTGACCAGCGCCGCCGGGAACAGGCTGCCTGTTAAGCCTGATCGGCCGGTGCAACTGATTCCTGCTTTCAATATGTACACGGGGATCGGCGAGGCGATCGGCATCTACCGCCTCGCCGGGCTGCTCCAGGCCGCCGGCGAGCAGACCCTCCTCAAACAGAGCCGCAACATCAGCTCCGATGACCTCAAGCAGTACGACGTCATCCTGCTCGGCAGCGTCTATTCCAACCAGTGGTCGAAGCCGCTCTCGATCAGGGAGAACTTCGTCTACAGCGATCACGGGACGATTGAAAACCTCGACCCGCGGGCGGGCGAGGAGCGGGAATACCGGGCGGCCTTCGACCAGCGGACGGGGATGCTCATTGAGGATTACGCGCTGGTCTCGGTCACGCCGGGCGTCTCAGGCGAGAACACGATGATGGTGCTGGCGGGGCTCTACAGCGAGGGG
>DASRDU010000095.1:0-75515 GCA_035652435.1 Blastocatellia bacterium | reverse complement strand
CGTGATCTGCCGCATTTGACCATTGAGCTGAACCTTGCCGTCAACCGTTTACGGAAGAGAGCGAGTCTGATCCAGTCGTTCTTTGCCGGTGCCGGATTAGACCTCTGAGAGGTTTAGCTATCAATGCATCACTCTATAATGGGAAAGTCATCAGCGAAAAACCGATGACACTCGGTGGCCATCCTGCGCTGGAGCTAAAGGTCAGCGCCTCGAACAAACAGATTATCCGATCAGTCTTTGTGATTGCCGGTCAACGCACCTATCAGGCGATCATCCTTATGCCACCAGATGAAGGGCTGCCTCAACCGATTGTCGAATTTCATGACAAGGTCGCTACTAAATACCTCGGCTCGTTCAAACTGATCTCTGAGGCAGACGCGGCGAAAACCAGTGATACTCCTGATGCCAGTCAGCCGAAGCCCGGATACCTGCCCGTCTCAGGCGGAGTGCTGCAAGGGCAATCAAGAAAGAGAGTGCAACCGGCCTACCCGCCTGATGCAAGAGCTGGGGGCGTCGCCGGAGAAGTCCGGGTGCAGATTACTGTCTCCGAAGAAGGCAAAGTTATTGAAGCAACGGCTGTGAGTGGGCCTGAGTTACTGCGCGAGGCGGCACTGGAGGCCGCAAAGCAGTGGTTGTTTGAAGCCCCCAAGCTTTCGGGAACGCCTGTCAGAATGCGGGGAGTCCTCACTTTTCGATTCACTTTGAAGTAGCCAGAAATGCACCTCATCAGAGCAGGCCTCCGGGGCTGGGGTGCCTCATTGTCAGACAATCAGATTACTCCCGGCAGGCTGACCAGTAATATCACCAAACTCCTCGCGGAATCGCCGGATGCTGGCGCGCAGCGCGTTGGCGAACAGCGCGATGTCGCCGGAATGCACAATCAGATTCGCGCCCGATCTGACCCAGCGGATCTCATGCTCGATGCCGTCCCAGAAATGCACTCCGACGCCGACGCCGTGCGCCCTCGATTTCGCGATGATCGTCTGGATCGCCCCCTCAAAGCGAGGGTCTTCATACTGCTCCGGCACGCCGAGGCTGCACGACAGGTCGTGCGGCCCGACCTGCACGGCGTCAATTCCCGGGACTGACAGGATTTCATCGAGCGCCTCGATGGCCGGGACACTCTCGATGTTGATCATCAGGACATTGTTCGAGCAACGTTCGTCAACGTACTCGGCGAGGGGCGAGGCAAGCTGGCGCTCTCCATTCAGCACACCTTCGAGCAGGCGGCCTTTGAGAGGCCGCAGTTTGACGGCGCCGCGCAGACGTTTCGCCTGTCCGGGCGTTTCCACGTAAGGCGCCAGCACGCCGCAGGCACCGTCGTCCAGCGCGACAGTGGCCTGATACGGGTCGGGTTCGGGGATGCGCACGACCGGCGCGAGGCCGAGCGCGCGATACGTCTGGCACATCCACGCGAGCGTCGTCCGGTCAATCGTGATGTGTTCGGTGTCAATGAAGACGAAATCAACCCCCGTCGCCCTGACCGCCGCGGGCCATTGCGGGGAAGTGGAGATGATCAGGGTGCCATAAACACGCTGCCCGCCGCGCAACGCCGCTCGAAGTTGTGATCCGTTCATCAAGCCACCTCATTGTCCTTTCAGGTAGTGCAGGAAGTGCCATCCTCTCCGGAATCTGATCAATTCACGACCGGACGCGGAAAAAAGTGTCGGTCATGAAAGGCCCGGCATGGAACACAGGAACCAAGGCATTATATTATCCCGGCGCAAAGCAGGGTTACGATTCCCGCCGCCATTCGTCGCAACATCCGGAAATTCCGGGAGGAGAAAAAATGATTTCAGAGCGATTTCTGTTGAGAGCCTCTGTCCTGTCGCTCGTGTTGTGTTGTGCCCAATATCAGCCGTTCGACGACCAGTCGCTCGCCCGCGCCGCGCAGTCAGAGATTGACCTCACCAGCGCCGTCGTCTTCGCGCCGGCGGATTTCAGCGGCCCCGAAAACAAAGCCGTGCAGATGCTGATTGAAGAGGTCGAAAGGCGCACGCAGATTCGCTGGCAGCGAGTGGCGAAAGCCCCGACCGACGGCACGACGGTCATCTCGATCAACCGCGCCGGCCCGAAAGCGCCGCTCGTCCACGAAGGCTATCGGCTCAAGGCCGCGGGCGGGGCAGTTTCCGTCACCGGCGATGACGCGCGTGGAATACTCTTCGGCGTCGGTCATTTGCTGCGGGCGATGAGCATGACGAAGCGCAGAGTCACGATCACGGGCGACCTCAACATCAGCACCGCACCAAAGTACCCGCTGCGCGGCCACCAGCTCGGCTTCCGCCCGAAGACCAACTCCTACGACGGGTGGACGGCGCAGATGTGGGAGCAGTACATCCGCGACCTGATCGTCTTCGGCTCGAACGCAATTGAGCTGATCCCGCCGCGCTCTGATGACGCCGCCGACAGCCCGCATTTCCCGCTGCCTCAGATTGACATGATGGTGGCTATGTCGCGCATCTGCGATGAATACGGCATTGACGTGTGGATCTGGTACCCGGCCCTCGATCAGGATTACTCCGACCCGAAGACCGTGGAGTTCGCCCTGAACGAATGGGGCGGGGTCTTCAAAAAGCTGCCGCGGATTGACGCGGTCCTCGTGCCTGGCGGCGATCCGGGCCACACGCAGCCGAAATACCTGATGGCCCTGCTCGAAAAGCAGGCCGGGAACCTGCACCGCTCTCACCCGAAAGCCGGGATGTGGGTTGCGCCACAGGGCTTCAGCCGGCAGTGGATGGACGAATTTCTCGGCATCGTGAAGACCGGGCCGGGCTGGCTCTCCGGGGTCGTTTACGGCCCCCAATGCCGTTTGTCATTGCCGCAGTTGCGCGCCGCCGTCCCGGAGAAGTATCCGATCCGCCATTACCCGGACATCACACACAGCCGGCACTGCCAGTTCCCGGTGCCCGACTGGGACACGGCCTTTGCGCTCACCGAAGCTCGTGAGATCATCAACCCGCGGCCGACGCAGATGGCGGGCATCTTCCGCCTGCTGCAACCTTATACGGTCGGCTTCATTACATATTCCGAAGGCTGCAATGACGACGTGAACAAGGTCGTCTGGAGCGCCCTGGGGTGGAACCCGGAGGCCAATGTCGTTGATATCCTGCGCGAATACAGCCGCTACTTCATCGGCCCGGTGCTGGAAGATCAGTTCGCGCAGGGCCTGCTCGCGCTCGAACGCAACTGGGTCGGGCCGGTGCTGACGAACGGCGGCATCACGACGACGCTGCAACAATTCCAGAGCCTCGAACGCGCGGCCACGCCGCAGGACCTGCTCAACTGGCGCTTCCAGCAGGCGCTCTATCGTGCTTACTACGATGCCTACGTGCGCAGCCGTCTGATTTACGAAACCTCGCTGGAAGAGCAGGCGCTCGAGAAACTACGTGACGCCCGCCGTATGGGTGCGCTCGCGGCGATGGCTGAGGCCGAAAAGGTTCTGGACCGCGCCGTGACCGAACGGGTCGCGCAGGACCTGCGTGCGCGCGTCTTCGAACTCGGCGAAGCGCTGTTTCAGAGCATCCGCATGCAGCTGAGCATTGAGAAGTATCAGGCCATCGCCGTCGGTCGCGGGGCGAATCTCAATACGATTGATTTCCCGCTTAACAACCGGCTGTGGCTGAAAGAGCAGTTCGCCGAATTGCGCAAGCCCGCCCCCGAACGCGAACGTGCCGGACGTATTGACGAGATCATCAACTGGAAGAACCCCGGACCCGGAGGGTTTTACGACGACCTCGGCAACCCTGTCAGGCAACCGCATCTGGTGCGCGGCGAGGGCTTTGATAAAGACCCGTCGTTCCTCGCGTCAAGCGTCACGAGCATCGTCAACACGACGGAAGGCTCGGCCAGCCCAACCCCCAACGACTTCGCCCTGATCGGGATGGGCCTGCAACCAGTCGGGCCGTCTTCGTGGTGGGACGTGGCGGAATCATATTACGACGCGCCGCTTAGAATGCATTACGCCGGCCTTGATCGCACGGCACAGTATAAAGTGCGGGTCGTTTACACCGGCGACCGGCGCGAAATGCGGCTCGTCGCCGACGATAAGTTTGAAATACACTCGCTCATTCGGAAGGAGTATCGCCCGCTGGAATTCGACATCCCGCGCGAGGCGACCGCCGACGGCGAATTGGATCTGGCCTGGACACAGGCCCCGGATACGCGTGGAGCCGGGCGCGGCTGTCAGGTGGCAGAAGTCTGGCTGATTCGAAAGTAAGTTCAACCTGACAACGTTCACATTTGCGTCATCACCGTGACCGGTGATCCTGACTGGTAATCATTGCGCGCTCCTGTCCTGAGATCTGACCATCGGTTACGTCATCTTCTCCTCGGTGATAGTATCTCGCTCATTGGTAAGACAGGAACCCCTACGTGAGATTTTGCCGTAGCGTGTGGGGGAATGACTAATGGCCGCCTGCAGGAGATCAACGGTTTATCACCAGAGACAGCTGCAGGAATGGAGGGGAGATTATGAAGCTGCTTCTGCGATGGGTATTCACAGCCGTCGCGATCTTCGCCGCGGTGAAACTGCTGCCCGGGCTGGCTTTCAGAGGCGAGTGGTGGCAACTCGGCATCGTGGCCCTGATTTTCGGCCTGCTCAATGCGCTCGTGCGCCCGGTCATCAAATTCCTGACCTGCCCGTTGATTGTCCTGACGCTGGGGCTGTTCACGCTGGTCATCAACGCGGCGATGCTCTGGCTGACGGCTGTCTTCGCTGAATCCTTCGGCATCAATTTCCGCATCACCGATTTCTGGTCGGCCTTCGTGGGCGCGCTGGTGATCACTATAGTCAGCGCCGTACTCAATCTTTTTGTCAGCGATGATGAGGATTAAGCCCTGACTGACGCTTTGCTGAGCTGATCCTGTCCCGAGCGTTTTCTCCTGCTCTGTGCGGGCGAATCTCCGAAGATGTTCTTCCAGCTCCGGCGCAGATGCCGGGCGTCATTGAACCCGCTTCTGGCCGCGATCATCTCCATCGTCAGCGCCGGGTCATTGAGCAGATTGCGGGCGAGTTCGAGCCTCAGCCGCGTCCTGAATTCGCTGATCGAGACTCCCGTCGCCTGTCTGAAGGTGCGCGTCAGATTGCGGGGACTCATTCCGGCCAGCCCGGCCAGTTCGGAGAGCGAGGATTTCGCCTGCGGGTGCGCGATGAGCCAGCCCTGCACCTCGTGGATCCCGGCATGCAGGTGCGTCCGGTGGCTGAGGTAAATGCTCTCCTGATTGTGATGGCCGTCGCGGCGGATGTAGATGACCATCTCCCGCGCCACTGCCGCCGTGACGAGGGGCCCGTGATGCTGTTCGACGAAGGACAGGGCCATGTCAATTCCGGAAGCGATCCCCGCGCTCGTGGTGATGTTCCGGTCATGAACGAAGAGCCGGTCCGAAACGACCCTCGCTTTCGGGAAACGGCTTTGCAACTCGCCGATCCGCTTCCAGTGCGTGGTGCAGTGACGGTTATCCAGCAGTCCCGCCTCCCCCAGCACAAACGCCCCCGTGCAGACAGAACAAAGGTAAGCGCCTCTCGTATCGGCGAGCTGCAGCCACTTCTTCAGAGATGATGGGATATTGTAATCCCGGAGTCTGAACCCCGGCACCACCACGAGATCGCCGCTTTCGGGGGCAGGGAGAGGCTCGAGCCCGGCCATCATGAGACCCTGTGCAGTCTCGACGCTCCCGGCGGTCGCAGAGAGGATTATTTTGTACGCGCCGCCGCAGGCGTTGGTCTCGTCAAAGGTCTGAAGCGGGCCGGCGATGTCCAGGATTTCACACTTCGGGAATAAGGCGAAGACTACTTTTCGGATAAGCGGGACGCTCCTTTCAACTCGCCGGCCAGCTCGGCAACCGTGGTGATCCGGGCGAAGCGGCCACGCAGCGCGTATTCGGTTCGCTCCCAGATCGCATCCACCCCCAGCTCTTCGCCCGGACGGTCGTGATTCGGGATGGGGAAAGTCATCGTCGCTTCGGTCACGAAATCCACCGCGTAGCCCAGATCGGCGGCCACGCGCGCCGAAGTCTCACAACATTGTTCCATCTGGATGCCTGTAATGACCACCCTTCTGACGCCTTTCGCGAGCAGCAGCGCCGCGAGCCCCGTGCTGGTGAAGACATTCCGCGTGTCCTTGACGATGACGGGCTCGTCCGCGCGCGGCGAGATGAAATCCATCAGCTTGAAATACCTGCTGCCGGTCTCGAAGCCCTCGTCGCCGTCGGTGTGGAGGAAATAGATAACAGGGAGGCCCGCGGCCCGGTAAAGCTCAATCAGTCGTCCGACGTTCGCCTCGAACTGCGGGTTATTCCGGCGCTCCCAGCGGCTCGTCGCTTTGAAGGAATCCTGAGCATCTATCACCAGCAGCGCTGATTGTTGAATAGGGATCTCTGTCGGTAAAAGCATCTCGTCGCGTCTCCTCTGGGTTAAAGGTCAATCCCGGTCGGATGACCGTCGCGTAACGCGTCCCCGGGGGAAGGGCCGATACTAACAGCCTGATTCTCCGGCGACGAGGCCCGCCGAGGACAATGAAGGGGCATTTCGGGCCAGAACTTCCGTTGAAGGAGCAACCGGATGCCGGGCAGGGCGAGATGGTCAGCTTTTGCGGCCCTCAGCCGACGCTTTCAATCACGGCGTCGGGAGCCCATTGCTTCACTTTCGTATAGTCACCGCGCAGCAGAACTTTTTCAGGGACATCATCAGTCGCCGCATTGATCCGCTGGTAAAACTTCCGGGCAATTTCTTCGGAGCAGAAGCCGATGGCGCATCGGATCAGACTCCCGTCAGTCAGGCGTGCCTGCCACGAGACAGTGAGTTCAAATCCGGGAAAGGGCGGCGAAGTCTGAGGGGATAATTTTGGTGTTGCCATAGCAAGTGATGTTGCGGTCTGGAGGTGTTGTGGTCGTCGTTCCCGGTTGCACATTCTCCACGAATCGCCCCCGCTTTGCCAGATTCATCCGGATAAAATTTCAAGGCCATCTGCCTGAACCGTCAGGGTTCCCCGGGGGAGCAGGGACACGACGTTTTATTCGCCTCAGTACGCAACCGGACAGACATACGGGGAAGTATTCCGATAGAGATGTCAGTTCAGGCAACACGTGGATGAGCCGGGGCGATGACGGGCCGCTGACAGCGGTCGAGCGACAACTCAGGAGGCAACGGGATGGCAAATTCAACAGCTTCATCAACTAAGGAATCACGGATGGTGACTGGGCTGTTCAGGGACAAGGAGGGCGCCGAGCGCGCCTGGCAGTCAGCCGTCAATCGTGGTTATGACAGAGACGACATCAGCCTGCTGATGTCAGATGAGACGCGGCGGAAGTATTTTGCTGATGAGACTGAGACCGGGCTGGACAGCAAGGCTCAGGAAGACGCGGAGACCGCCAGTAAGACTGGCGGTAAAATCGGCGCGATCGCAGGGGCCGTGGCCGCGGTCGGAAGCATGCTTGCGCTGCCGGGTATTGGCATCGTAATCGCAGGGCCGCTCTGGGCAGCGCTGGCCGGTGCGGGCAAACTGACAGGCAGCGCGATTGACGCGATGGAGCGGGCAGGCATCCTCAGGGAGCATGCCGAAGCCTACGAGGCTGGCATCAATGAAGGCGGCATCGTGATGGGCGTCAACTCGCGTAATGAAGAAGATGCTGCGTACTTCGAGCGTGAGTGGAAGAACAACCGGGGCGAACACATTTATCGCTGAGTGTTACTTTCACCTTGCGCCACAGGGTGCTGCCTGCGACCCGTCATCAATCAGTCAATGCGAAGATCGGCCGTGATCGGGTCGTGATCGGAAATCTGCCCCCCTTTTTCGTTCTTCAGGCCCGTGACCGTCTGTGGGCACAGGCTCGCAATGCCGGTTGATTGGTCAATCACCTCACCGTCAATGAGCGGCACCACGTCACGCCCGATCAGCCAGTCCAGGCGGAAATCAAGTTGATTGTTATACCGCGCGAGCTTGCGCTCGATGATCTCGGCGAAGATTCCGGGCAGGCGCGATCTGTCTTCGAGGATGGTCAGCGGCACGCGGCAGGTCACCCCTTCGCCATTGAGCCCCCGCTCGCTGAAGCCGTGCCGGTACAGCAGGTCGAAAAGCGGCTCGCGCGGTTGCGGCGCGGCGATCTCGTGCATCAGCTTTTCGGGCCTGGAGAGAAGGATTCGCGCAAACCCGCGCAGCGTGCGCCAGCGCCCGCCGCGCGCGAACGTGTTGCTGTTGAAATCTCCCGCAATGACGGATGAGTGCGGCGCCCCGGATTTTTCCAGCTCAGAGATGATCGCTGCCATCTGTCTGGCGCGGCAGGCAGGTGAGTTGCGCACTTCAAGGTGTGTGGTGACAAAACCGAGCGGGCGGCCATTGAATTCCAGATCCACCGCCAAGGCGTTGCGATTACCGATGCGTTTTTCCGCATGCCCGAAATGGTCGTAACAGACCGGTAGTCTGATGATGCGCAGATTCCGCAATTCATGCCGCGAGAGAATCGCATTGCCCTGAAGCGCTATCGTATTCTCCCCCGGCATTTCCAGATCGTCGCCGTAACCTTTCGAGAACTCCAGATAGACCGGGGCGAACGCCACGTGCATTCCCAGCGCCTCGCCAAGCTCCCGCGCGACGAATCGCTGCCCCGAACGGTTCATCCCGACATCCGCCTCGTTGACCGAGATCAGATCGGCGAAACGCAGCACCGGGTGCTGACGGAACGCTTCAATCGCGGCGTCAAGGTATTTGCCTTTTTCGAGGTTCCAGTGGGCAATGCGAAGGAAATCGCGCAGCACGGGCCGGGCGTTAATGGCGGGAAATAGCCGTGGGGTTCCCAGCAACTCTGTCAGCCGCTCTTGGTGCTTCCTCCAGGCCTCCGACGTCTGAAACTCGCGACGGGAAGTGAACTGCCGGAGTTCCGCAATCAGGGTCTGATTGTCGGGGTAATCAAGGGACTGGGGCATGAAACAGGTTGGGCATTCTGATCTTCAGGCGATCCCGGGCCGGGCTGACCGGATAACGCTGAATAGTTCGCCGCTTTTCCGGCGCGTCCTGTTGATCTGTGATCTCAGGCTTCAATGCCGCGCTTGCCGAAGAACTGTTTGAGCGCCGGATAGACTTCTTCCTTGTCGTCAATCCGCACGCCGACGAAACGCTCCTTGTTCTTCAGCCGGTCATTGAAGATCGAGAGCAGCGCGCCCGAACTGCGGCGGTAACTCGCCGAACCTTCCTCGCCGATTTCGCCGTAACCGAACAGGTTGCACGTATCAATCAGCTTATCGGCCAGCTTCACGGCTTCATCGTTGTCCGAATAGTAGTTGTCGCCGTCAGAGAAATGGAACGGGTAGACGTTCCAGTCGCGCGGCGGGAAGCGTTCGGCGATGATCTCGAGCGCGAGTTTGTAGGCCGAACTGACCACCGTGCCGCCCGATTCGCCCTGAGTGAAGAAGGCTTCTTCGGTGACCTCTTTGGCTTCGGTGTGATGGCTGATGAAAACGATTTTGACGTTATCGTATTTGGTTTTGAGGAACCGTACCATCCAGAAGTAGAAGCTGCGGGCGATGTATTTCTTGAACTCGCCCATGCTCCCCGAGACGTCCATCATGGCCAGCACGACGGCGTTCGATTCGTACTTGAACTCCTCCTCCCAGCTCTTGAAGCGCATGTCCTCTTTCTTGAACTTGCCGAGCTTTGCCTCCCCCTGCTCGCGCGCGGTGCGGCGGATGTTTTCAAGAATCGTGCGCCGCTTATCGAGGTTTGAGAGCGCGCCGATGCGGCGAATTTCGGTGAATTTCGTCGTCTTGGCCTGAACGGCCTGCTTCGCTTTCTCTTCGAGGTAAGGCAGGTGGAGGTCTTCAAAAATCAGTGCCGCGATCTCGTCAATGTTGACGTCGGCTTCGTAGTAATCCTGCCCGGGGCTGCTGCCCGCTTCGCCCGACCCCTGGCCCTGCCCCTGCTGGCCTTCGCGCCCGATCACGTCGCCGACCTTGGTCTTGCCGTCGCCCTGTCCGACCTGTTTGCGCTTGCGGTAATCGAAGCGGAACTTGTACTCGTCGAGCGAGCGCATCGGAATCTTGACGGTCTTGCGCCCGTTCGAGAGGATGATGGACTCATTGGAGACAATCGAGCCGAGATTCTTCTTGATCGCGTCCTTGACGCGCTCCTTGTGGCGGTCTTGGTCAATGATGCCTTTGCGCTGGAGCGACCAGTCGTTGCGTTGAACTGACATAATGCTTACCTCAAGTGGCCCCCGGGCAATTCGGGCGGCAGGATTTTACATCCTTCCTGCGCGTGATTCCAAAGACCAGAACGCCCGCACCCCTGAAACAGGCCGTGCGGGCGTCTGCTGTGACGACTGGTTCCGACCGTGCGCGCCCGCGCTTACCGCGAGAGCAGCGTGCCGACGTAACGCAGCAGGTCGTTGGCACTCTCCGTCGTGTACCCGTGATCCTTGACCAGCCGGTCAATGACTTCGTTGATCCGGCGCAGCTGGTCGGCGTCGGGCGTCTTGGCCGAGGTCGTGATCTTAACCACGTCCTTCAGGTCGGCGAAGATCTTCTTCTCGATGGCCTCTTTCAGCCGCTCGTGCGAGTTGTACTCGAACGCCTTGCCCTTGCGCGAATACGAAGAGATGCGGATCAGGATCTCCTGGCGGAAGGTGTTCTTCGCGTTCTCGGAGATGCCGATCTGCTCTTCGATGGAGCGCATCAGACGCTCATCCGGCTCAATCGGCTCCTCGGTGATCGGGTCTTTCAACTTCTCCTTGTTGCAATAGGCTTCGACGTTATCAAGATATGAATTGCAGAGGTTCTTCGCCATCTCCTCGAACGAGTAAACGAAAGCGCGCTGCACTTCGGTCTTGGCGATCTCGTCGTACTCGCGGCGGGCCAGCGCGATCAGGTTCATGTAGCGCTCGCGCTGCTCGCTCGAAATGCCCGTGTGCTGTTCGAAGCCGTCCTTGATCGTCCGCAGCGCGTCAATCGGCGTGATGTAAGTCACGCCGTCACGGACGAGCGCGTTCGAGAGGCGGTTGATGATGTAGCGCGGCGAAATGCCATCCATCCCCTCGCGCACGGTTTCGGTCCTCAGCTCGCGCACGTCGCGCGACTTGAACCCTTCGACGTCCTCGCCGTCGTAGAGCTTCATCTTCTTGACGATGTCCACACTGGCCTTCTTCGGCTCTTCCAGCCGGGTCATGACCGCGAACATCGCGGCGACACGCAGCGTGTGCGGGGCGATGTGGACGTTCCGCAGTACTTCGCTCTGCCTCAGAAGCTTCTCGTAAATCTTCTCTTCCTGCGAGACCTTCAGGTTGTAGGGAACCCTGATCATGATGATGCGGTCCTGCAGCGCTTCGGATTTACGGTTGCCGACGAAGGCGTTGTACTCATTCTCGTTGGTGTGCGACATGATCACTTCGTCGGCGTAAATCATGGCGAAGCGACCCGTCTTGATGCTCTGCTCCTGCGAGAGCGTGAGGAGCGAGTAGAGGAACTTCTCGTCGCACTTGAGGATTTCGATGAACTCCATCATCCCGCGGTTGGCGATGTTGAGTTCGCCGTCGAAGCGGTAAGCGCGCGGGTCTGATTCGACGCCGATCTCGCCGATGGTGGAGAGGTCAATCGAGCCGGTCAGCTCGGTAATGTCCTGCGATTTCGGGTCGGAGGGGGCGAAGGTGCCGATGCCGACGCGGTCTTTTTCGGAGAAGACGATGCGCTCGACCATCATGTCCTCATGCCTGCCGTTGTAATTGTGTTCCAGATAATAACGACACTGGGGGCAGAGTTCACCTTCGATATAAATGCCGTAATGCTTTTCGATTTCGGGCCGCAACTCCGCCGGGATCAGGTGCAGCGGCTCTTCGTGCATCGGGCAGCCTTTGATGGCGTAAACCGCGCCGGGGGTGGTGTGCGTCCAGCGCTCGAGCCCGCGCTTGAGCATCATGACGATGGTTGATTTACCGCCGCCGACCGGGCCCATCAGCAGCAGGATGCGCTTGCGGACTTCGAGGCGCTGGCCCGCGGACTTGAAATACTCGACGACCTGCGAGATCGGCTCGTCAATCCCGAAGAGTTCCTCGCTGAAAAAGTTGTAGCGGGACACTTCGTCCGGACTGCCTTCGTTGATCTTTTCGACTCCGGCGTCGAGGATCATGTCGCAGATTCGGGCGTGAGAAAGTTGCGCGATACGAGGATTGGATAAGACCTGCTCGAAGTAGTCCCGGAAGGTTCCTTCCCACTTTAATTCTTCCCGCTCGCGCCTGTGGGCGGCGAGCAGTTCACTGATGTCAGGGCGTTTGTCTTTCTCTTCCATAGGCTTGCTACTACTCCCAGCCGCGCCTCACATACGCCGCTTGTGTGGCTGGCGGCCTTGAAAACCAGGATTACCAGACTTCCCCTGCCGGCGGGGTGGAGCAGGGAAATCAATGGCCGTCGAACAGGCGAGTTTCAACGGCACAGACCATTGACAGCCTTCATGCTGGTGCTGAGTAATTTTACAATCTCAAACATCGCGTGACACGCTGGCAGCCCTTCGCTGACTGCCGCGCCAAGTATATCACAGGCGTCAAACCTGCCGGAATAAATCCTTGCCCCCCCGAGCATTCCCGGTCCGGTCTGCCGGTTCTGCCCCGGGCGCGCAGCAACTCCAAAACAGACCCCTGCTTCTAATCGAAGCCCCCGGGGATTACTTGTCAGAGAACCTTCTGGTTGCCATCTCCGGTGCGTTTCGTGATAAATTCAAATTGCGAACAACACCAGGTCACCAGAAAAAGGCGCGGATAAAGATGTACCAGAAAGAAATCAGGTTGCTCTCGCTGGCCCTTGCGCTCGTCATTGCCGGCCTGACCAGCGTCCCGGTTGTCATCGCTCAGAGCGGTCGCGGTCGCCGCAACGCCCCGCCGCCACAGCCCACACAACCAAAGCCTTCGGATAAAACACCGAATCCATACAAACCGACCGTGCTGAACGTTCCCGAGGGAGGGCAGATTGTGAGGCGGGATGGCGACAATGTGACTTCACGATTCGTCCTGAAGAACGGCCTGACGGTCATCATTCGTGAACGCCCGTCAGCGGGGCTCGCGGCGGTGACGACTTACGTGAAGGCCGGATACTTCGACGAAGCAGATGAGGTCGCCGGTCTGGCGCATCTGATGGAACATATGTTCTTCAAAGGCACGGCGACCCGTCCGGTCGGAACCATCGCGACTGAAACGCGGCGGCTCGGCGGCGTGCTGAACGCCAGCACCTCCTACGAAAAGACTTCGTATTACACCATCGCGCCGGCCGAGAGCCTGTCGAAGGTGCTTGAGATTCAGGCCGACCTGCTGCAGAACCCGACCTTCGACCCCGAAGAACTCAGGAAAGAAACTCTGGTCGTCATTCAGGAAAGCAAACGCAAGCAGGACAACGCCACGGCGCTCGCGCTCGAACGGATGTACGCGACCGCTTTCACCGCGCACCGGATGAAACGCTGGCGCATCGGTTCGGACGAAGTCCTCAAGGCCGCGACGCGCGAACAGTTGCAGGCCTTCTATCAGAATTACTACCGCCCGAAAAACACCGTGCTGGTGATCGTCGGCGATCTGATTACGCAACAGGTCATCGGCAGAGTGCAGCAGCTTTACGGCAATTTCGGCTGGCCTGAAAAATCCGTGACGCCGCCCGCGCCTGCCAGGACACCAGCGCAGCCTGCCCAGACTCAGACCGTTCAGAGTCAGAACCCGCAGGGGCCCGAAGAGCCGCCGCAGGACAAGCTGCGTTACGGCAACGAGCGCGGCGACATCGGGCAGACGGTCGTGACCGTCGGGTATCACGTTCCCGCACTGACGACGACTCAGGAAGGACTAAGGGAACAGGCGGCAATGGAAGTGCTGGCCGCGGTACTTGGGCTCGGGCGCGGCGCTCGGCTCAGTCAGGCGTTACGCGAAAAGCAGGGCGTGGTTACTGATGTCAGCACCGAATACCTGCCGCTGCCCGGCGTCGGCGTGTTCAGTGTCCAGTTGCGGCTCGACCCTGAACGCCTTGACCGCGCCGAAGCCGAATACTTCCGTGAGATCGAACGCTTCCGCCGCGAGCTGCTCAGCGACGGGGAATTGCAGCGCGCCAAATCAATGCTGGAAAAACGCCACCTCGACGCGATCACGTCGGCTAACGACGAGGCCGAAGAGCTGGCGCGCTTCCAGGCACAGTACGGTGACTTCCGCCTGCTCGATTCCTGGGTCTCGCGCATCCGCGAGGTCACAGGGAAGGATGTCCAGCAGGCCGCCGCGAAATACCTGGGGCTCGGCAACACCACCGTTCATGAATACGAACCGCGCAATGCCCAGGCGCGCACCTTCACGCCCGAGAAATTCGCCGAAGTGATCGGCGTCTTCGCTCCGACAGCGGGACAGCCGGTTAAACCCGAGGAGGTTAAACCGGCCGTCGCGCTGAAGAAGGTCATTCAGGGCACGGAGCGCGGCGGCAGTGATGAAAACGTGACCGTCGCCGAAGCCCCGCTGCCGATCAGGGATTATTCCGTCTTCCGCGGCCCTCGCGCTTACGTGCGCGAAGACCATTCGCGCCGCAAACTGAGCGTCGGAGTTTTCTTTCAGGGCGGCAGGTTGATCGAAGACCAGACGACCGGCGGGACGACCGAGATGATGCTGCGCTGCCTGCTCAAAAGCACGACCACGCGCAAGGCCGATCTAATCGCGCACGAACTGGAAAGTTACGGCGGAGAAATCCAGATTGTGAACGAGCCGGATTTCTTCGGGTTCACGCTCGACGTGCTGTCGCGCAACGCCGAGAACGCGGTCAGGCTGCTGCTCGACATCGTCGAGAACCCGTTCTTCGACAAGAACGAGATCGCGCGCGAACGCGACGGATTGCTCGCGCGCCAGCTCCAGCAGCGCGACGACGGTTTGCAGCGGCCGATTGAGCTGTTGTGGGCGTCGCTCTACGCCAACCACCCTTACGGGTTGCCGCGTTACGGTCTGCCCGCCGTGATCAAATCAATGAGCGAGGAAAAACTCGAAGCCTGGCACAACCGGACGGTCAAGCGTCAGTTCCCGCTGGTCGTGCTGGTCGGCGACACTGACGGCTCGGCGCTCGTCGCCAGCATCTTCACCGAAGGTTTCAAGCGCAGCAGCAGCAACCTCGACCAGACGCTCAAGGTCAGTCTGCCAAGCGTCGGCGTGCCGCAGGAGCAGGTCGAGCAGCGCAGTCGCAAACAGACCGCCCAGGCAATCGGTTTCCGCGGCCCCGACGGCAAATCGAATGACAACTACGTGCTGGCCGTGATGCAGAATTTCGCTTCCGGTCTGGGCGGCCGGTTCTTTACCGAACTGCGCGACAAGCAAAGCCTGGCTTACACGGTGACGCTCTCGAGCCAGCCGCGCCTGGCTTCGGGGGCGCTCGTCGCCTACACCGCAACGCTGCCCGAGAATGAACAGCGGGCGGACGACGCCCTGCGGGCCGAGTTTGAAAAGCTGATCAGGGTTCCACCATCGGATGAGGAGTTCGAGCGGGGCCGTAATGCGGCGATCGGGTCTTATGCCATCGCGTTGCAGGCGCACCCGGCGCGGGCGCTGGAGTATGCTCGGGCGATCATCTTCGGACGTAAGCCTTCGGACGTCGAAACGCAGCCCGACCTGATTCGCGCCGTCAAAAAGGACGACATCAAACGCGTTGCCGAAGCGGTCATCAAACTGAATCAGATCGGGCGCGGCGTCGTGCGCGGCGAAGCCGCCCCGGCTCCGGTGACAAATAAGAATTAGCCGTGAGGCCGCGGGAAAATACAGTGCCGGGAATACCACCCTGCTCCCAGCCTTACTCCGCGCGCTGAGGCGACCTTTGCAGGCCGACCTTCCTTTCGATGAACAGCGAGTTCGCCTTTATCAATCGCATCCGTTCTCGGGCTGCGCTGCGTTCGGCCGATCTCGTCTGCGGCATCGGCGATGACACCGCAATCATCACTGAACGGGCCGGGCGCGAGATGCTCGTCACTGCCGACCTGCTGATCGAAGACGTTCACTTCAAATCCGATTACACGCCGCCGCGCCACCTCGGCCACAAAGCTCTGGCCGTCAGCCTGAGCGACATTGCGGCGATGGGCGGCGAGCCCCGCCACGCACTGCTCACACTGGGCATTCCGAAAAACAAGTCCCGATTCCCAAATCCCGATCCCCAATGGGAAGAGTTTTTCGCCGGGTACTTCGCGCTCGCGGACAAGTTCGGGGTCACGCTGATCGGTGGAGACACCTGCGCCGCGCCTGACCGGCTCGTGATTGATTCGATTGTGATGGGGAATTGCGCCCGGGGGAAAGCCGTGCGTCGCAGCGGCGCGCAGCCCGGCGACGGCATTTATGTGACGGGCGAACTCGGCGCATCAGCCGCAGGACTCGAACTGCTGCGACGCGGCGAACGTCTCAGTGAGAATAAGGACAGTGCCCTGCAACGTGCGTTACGCGCGCACCTGACCCCGCAACCGCGCGTGGAATTCGGTCGGCGCATCGGCGAAGCCGGGCTGACTCGTGCAATGATTGATGTCAGCGACGGTCTGGCTCAGGACCTTGGTCACATCTGCGAAGAGAGCGGCGTTGGCGCGATCATTGATTACGCAGAAGTGCCGATGGCAGCCGAAACACGCCTCGTTTCAGAAAGCGATGAAAGCGCATTCACATTGGCGACCAGCGGCGGAGAGGATTATGAATTACTTCTGACCGCAGACCGCAGGGATGAAACCGTGCTGAAGGAAATCGCTCAGGCTTGCAATTTGCTTCTCACTCGCATCGGAGAAATCGTGGCAATTGACCCGGCGGTTTGCGCGTCTCCCCTGCTGTTGAGACAGGCTGGCCGCATTGAACCGTTAAGGGCGCGCGGCTATGACCATTTCGCCTGAGTGAGATCCGCCTGACAACCGGCGCTCGGCGTTTGACGCGCCTCAGGCCATTAGCCTAAGCTTTGCCGCGTTGTTCTTCCCCTTGAAAAAGCTTGCGAGGAAACAAAACCTGATGGATCAGGCCGAAAGGTTACAGAAGATATTACTGCGCCGGATGGGCGAGGCGATCAGGGACTTCGGAATGATCGCCGACGGCGACCGGATTATGGTTTGCCTGAGCGGCGGCAAGGACAGCTACACGCTGCTCTCGCTGCTGCTGGCGTTGCAGAAGAAGGCCCCGGTCAAATTCGATCTGCTCGCAGTCAATCTGGATCAGAAGCAGCCCGGATTCCCCGAACACGTGCTGCCTGAATATCTGAGCGGCACCGGCGTGCCTTTCCGCATCGTTCGGCGCGACACTTATTCGGTTGTCAAACGGCTCGTCCCCGAAGGGAAAACTTATTGTTCGGTCTGCGCGCGACTGCGGCGCGGGATTCTCTACAACGTGGCGGTCGAGGAAGGCTGCACGAAAATCGCGCTCGGCCATCACGCCGACGACATCCTGCAGACCTTCCTGCTCAACTTCCTCTACATCGGCACGCTCAAGGCCATGCCGCCGGTGCTGCGTTCCGATGACGGGCGCAACACTGTGATCCGCCCGCTGGCGTACTGCTGGGAGGCGGATATTGCCGCTTACGCGGCGACGCAGAACTTCCCCATCATACCCTGCGACCTGTGCGGCTCGCAGGAGAACCTCAAGCGCCGGCGGGTCAAACGGCTGATTGACGAATTGCAGAAGGAAATCCCGAGGGTGCGCAAATCAATGCTGACCGCCCTCGGCAATAGTGTGCCGACTCACCTGCTTGATCCGAAACTTTTTGACTTCAAAGCCATCTCAAAAGTCAGCGGGATTATGACGGGAGATGTCGAAGCCGAACTGGATGCCGCCATCGGGATTCACCACGAGGAAGCGCAGGCTCCCGAACTGGTGACACTGATGTAAGCATCCTTACCAGCAGCCCCGGGCTTCCCCCAGCCCCGCAACCGGCACGGAGCCGGCGAAGGAAAACCAATGGCTAACCCGAATCAGCTACCAGGCGGGCTTGTCCAGATTGAACCATTGAAGAAGGGCAGTGAAGGCATTCATTCACCTTCAACTCAGAATCAGCTTTCGCCCAACCCGGTCACGGACATTCATCTGCCGCCGATCCCATCCGACTGGTGGGTTTATCGCCGGAAGACTTACGTGACCTTGCGTAAAATTCTCGGCTTCTTTTACACGACGCATTCCTGGGGCGCGACGCGGCGCTGGGTGCTTTCCACTGTTCTGCCTGACAAAATTCTTTATCGCTGGAAGCCCTATCAGCGCGGCGGGTGCAACCGCTGCGGCCTGTGCTGCAAGATCGTTTTCAAATGCCCCTTCTTTTATGAGGACGGCAAAACGACGGCCTGCATGGTCTACACGACCAGACACGCCGTCCCGCCGTGCGTGACCTTCCCGATTGACCCGATTGATTTGAGGGAAGTCCAGAAGGAAGTCGCGCCCGCGCCCTGCCCGTTTTATTTCGAGGGCGAGCCCGAACACCCGACCACGTGGGGGGCGGTCAAGGCTGAAATCAGGCTGGAACTGGCGCGGCGACTGGATAAGCTGAAGGAAGCTTTCAATTCCTGACCCGAATGAAATTCGACCCGGCGATTGAATGACAGATGGTACTCAATCGCCGGGTCGAAGATAAGACCCGCCGGCAATTCCGCACTAATGCTCGTCCGGCCTGTTATTTTGCCGCCTCAAGAACAGCTTCATAATTCGGCTGTTCAGTAATGTCCTTCACGTACTCCGCATATTTGACCTTGTCATCCGGGCCGACGACGAAAACTGCTCGGGCGTGCATCCGGTCGAGCGGCCCGCCACTCACCAGCACCCCATAATTCTTCCCGAACGACGCATCCCGGTGATCGCTGGTCGTGATGACCTTGTCCGCGCCCGCCGCGCCGCACCACCGCTTCTGGGCGAACGGCAGATCCATGCTGACGCAGACGATCTCGACGCCGGGAATTTTCGCCGCCTCTTCGTTGAAGCGCCGCGTCTCCATGTCGCAGACCGGCGTGTCGAGCGAAGGGACTGACAGAAGGATTCTGGTTTTGCCGGAGGCAGAGCCGAGCGTGTAATCGCTCATGTCATTCTTCTGGGTTTTGAAGTCGGGCGCCGTCTGACCGACTTTCACTTCATTTCCCTCCAGTTTGACGGGGTTTCCCTTAAAGGTAACTGCAGCCATTTTTTCTCCTCGTGGTTTTTGAATGTTGAGTTTTTACTTCGTGTCTGCCAGTAGAAATGCAGGCCCCGGGGGCCGGGATAATCTTTTCGCATCTCGTCAGGATGATCGAACGATAACGCGTCCCGCCCTGCTGCCGCAAGGCGGCGCCTCGTACCGTCAATTTCATCACCTGAAATCGCTGATCACGACCACGTCGCTGGCCCTCGCGCCGCGCGAGCAGACGAGCTGTTTGCCGTCGCGCGACCAGTTCCAGGAGAAAATGTAATCGGACCGGAAGTCCGTCAGTTGCTTCGGCGGGCCGCCGTCAATCGGCTGCGCCCAGATGTTCACTACGCCGTTGCGAGCGTCGAGGTAAGTGATGGCGCGACTGTCCGGCGTCCAGCGCAATTCCCGGATCGCGTAGCCGAAAATATCGAAAGTCTTCACCGGCTCACCGCCGGCGAAGGGGAAAATGGCGATGCGGATCTGGGTGTTTGCCTCCCTGATCAGGTAGTTGCCCGCGATCCACCGGCCGTCGGGTGAAATGACCGGGCGGGCAACACCATCCTTGTGCGTCAGCCGCACCGGCTCACCGCCCTCGGTGGGTAGCTTCCACAGAAACGGCCCGTTCTGATGATCACTGTAGAAAACTATCCACCGGCCGTCAGGTGAACAATCCGGGAAATAGGCCTCACGGTCGAACAACAGTTTCGGATTGCTGCCGTCGCTCTCCATCCGCCAGAGGTTTTCCCGCTCCGGCCCGTCATCCTGAGCGGTGCGGTTGGAGCTGAAGTAAATGTAGCGCCCGTCGGGCGACACCGACGGGGCGACGTCAATGCCGGGATTGACGGTCAATTGTTTTTTCCCCGTGCCGTCGGCGTTGATGATCCAAAGGTCCGGATTGCCGCTCTCGACTGAGCTGTAAAGAATTCGCCCGTCAGGCGTCCAGTGAATGTCGTCGTAATTTCCCGCTTCCGCCGTAATCTTCCTGGCGCGTTGCGTGTCCCCGTTGGGCAGGAGCCACAGGTACTGGGATCGGTCCTGCTGCACGGTCGCCACCGCCGAGCCGTCGGCCGTCAGGCTCACGCCCGAATAACTGTTCAGATCGTTGGTGACCCGGCGCGCCTCGCCTCCCGGGTAAGAGACCATCCAGAGTTGCCCGGCCCCGTCCCTTCCCGCCGCCGAAATCACCAGCCCGCTGCCGTCAGCCAGCCACGTCAGGGCGGCGATGCGAGCCCATCTCTGCGAAGAGAGCGGCTCTGCCTTCCCATCCTCCACCCGCACCGCCAGCAGCGCCTTCGGATTGCCCGGGCCAAAATCCCCTTCTATGCAGGCGATCATCTTCCCGTCGGGCGACCAGGCGGTGCCGGCCAGAAACCGCGGGATCTTGCGCGTCGTCAGCTGCCGCTCGCCGCTCCCGTCCAGGTTCATCACCACCATGGCGCGATCAAAGTGCGCATCCAGGCGAATGAAAGCCACCCGTTTGCCATCGGGCGAGAAACTGAAGTTACTGCCGGCGTCCTGATTGCTGATGTCTTCGATCAGCTTCTGCTCCGGGCCGCCAAGGATGGGCATCCGGTGCAGGGTCATGCGCGCGCCGCGCCCGCCCTTAAGGTAGCAGAGGTAATTGCCGTCGCGCGAGAAGACCAGGCTCCGGTAGTACTGCCCCTCGGCGGGCTGAGAGAGTTGCACGGCGCTGCTCGCGGCCGTCTGTCTGAGCCAGAGGCTCTGTCTGCCCTCGTCATCCATCACATACGCGACGTATCTGCCGTCGGGCGAAATCGCCGCCTCCGCCGCTTTGCCGCTGGCCGTGATTCTGGCCAGCCTCATCGTCTGGAATGGCGCGGCGGGCGGGCGCCGGCTGATGAGCCGATAGAGACCAAAGCCGAGGGCGACGACAATAGCCACAAGCGCCAGCGCGGCGAGTGTCACGCCGGTTTTGTGGCGCCTGATTTCGCCGATCAGATACTCAGCGCTCGAAGTCGTGCGCGCAGGAATCATCCCGCCGGTATTCGCAGCCGGTTGTCCGGCAGGCAGGGCCGAGCTGCCACCCCCGGTTGTCACCGCCTCAACCATCTCCGTCGGCTGCACTGCCCGCGCGAGTTCAGCCTGAATCTCAAGCCGGTGCCTGAGGCCCTTCAGGTCATCGAGTAATTCCCCGGCAGTCTGGTAACGCTCTTCACGGTTCTTGCGCAATGCCCGGCTGACGATCCCTTCGAGCATCTCGGGAACACCCGGTGCGCGCTGCCTGAGCGGCGCCGGTTCCACGTGCAGGATCGCGGCGAGGACATCGGCCGTCGTCGCGCCCGCAAACGGCGGGCTCCCGGCGATCATTTCATAGAGTACGACGCCCAGGCTGAAGATGTCGGTGCGCGCGTCCACTTCCAGCCCGCGCGCCTGCTCCGGCGACATATAGGTGATCGTCCCCATCACTGTCCCCGGCGTCGTCTCGACCCGGCTGAAAGTCGGCAGCTGAGAATCAATCGTCGAAACGGGGCGTTCGGTCACCCTGGCCAGCCCGAAATCCAGTACCTTGAGGAGGCCGTCGCGCCGCAGCATGAGGTTTTCCGGCTTGATGTCACGATGCACAATCCCGGCTTCGTGCGCCGCAGCCAGGGCGCTCGCGGTCTGGCTGATGGCATCGAGCGCGTCAAGTAATTTCCATCGCCCCTCGCGCTGGCGCAGGGTCTGGCCGTCAACGAACTCGGTGGCGATGAAGTGTGTCTCCTTGATCTGCCCGATCTCGAAAATGGTGATGATGTTCGGGTGGCTGAGCGCCGAGGCCGCGCGGGCCTCCTGCTCGAAGCGCCGCACCCGGTCTGCGTCGCTCACGAAGCGCTCGGGCAGGAGCTTGAGCGCCACCCGGCGCCCGAGCCGCAGGTCGAGCGCCAGATAAACTTCGCCCATCCCGCCCGCGCCGAGTCGGGAGATGACGCGGTAATGGCCGAGCGTCTGCCCGGCGGCGACCCCGGTCTGCGTCTCGGCGAGCAACCCGGCCGCCACTTCGATTGCGGGCTGCTCGATGAAGTCTTCGGCTTCGGTTTCACACGCGAGCAGTGATTCCACTTCGCGACGCAACAGCTCGTCTCCGGCACAGGCCGTGGCGAGGAATGCCCCGCGCTCGTCGCGCGCTCGTTTCAGCGCGGCGAGATAAATCTGCTCGATCTGCTCCCAGCGCTCGTTCTTCATCCCGTCTCTTTTTTCTTCAGCTCATGAAACAGCCAGACTTTGGCCGTCTGCCATTCACGCTTGATCGTGGCCGGCGAAATTCCGAGGACCTCGGCGATCTCGTCATTGGTCAGCCCGCCGAAGAACCGCAGCTCAACGATCCGGGCTTTGCGCGGGTCAATTTCAGCCAGCGCCTGCAGGGCGTCATCGAGCGCGACCAGATCAGCGCCCCGCGCCTCAGCGACGTTGAGCGCTTCGTCGAGCGTCACCTGACGGGCCGCGCCCTCGCGCTTGAGGCGGCGCCGTGAGCGCGCGAAATCCACCAGAATCTGCCGCATCAGCCGCGCCGAGATGGCGAAGAAATGCGCCCGGTCCTGCCACTGCACGTCGTGGGCGCCGACCAGCCGCAGATAAGCCTCGTTGACCAGCACCGTCGTCTCGAGCGAATGCCGGCGATACTCCCCGGCCAGGTGGCGCTTCGCCAGCCGGCGCAGTTCCTCGTAAACGAGCGGGATCAGCTGATCGAGCGCCGCCTGATCACCCCGGCTCCAGGCGTGGAGCAGTTCTGTGACATCGCGCGGAGAGGACGTAGTCATAGCCCACCTTTTGATGAGGCTCAAATGAATCTGCGGCGGATTATAGCATCGTGGCCCGAATCACCCACACCGGAGACAGCCGGAAGAAAATTTTCGCAGCCGTGAGCCGTCCAGAAGACCGGCGACGCATTCAGGCAGATGAGAACAGTTATTCCCGAAACCAGATTTTGCAGTCGAGAGGAGAAACGATTATGACTCGCTTGAAAACATTGCAGCTCGCCGCGACCCTCGCGCTGGCCGCTTTGATCGGCAATCTGATTGCGAACGCGCAACCCGCTTCAGTCCTCGCCACCGGGTTGCAGAACCCGGCCAAGATCACCATGACTGACGCCGGGAATCTGCTCGTCGCCGAAGCCGGCACGGGCCGCAATGCCGGCCGCATTTCGCTCGTCAACCGCTGCGGCACACGCCGCACCCTGCTCGATGGCCTGCCCGCGGGCATCGCGCCCGAGGGCGAAAACTCAGGCCCGTCGGGGATTGAAAGGCGCGGAAATACACTCTTCATTTCTATCGGCGCCGGTGACGAAGTAGTGGCCGGCCCTCTCCCCGGCACCACGGTGCCGAATCCGAACGGGCCGTCTTCGCCGATCCTCAGTTCGGTTTTGCAGATTGATTTTGAAGCGGAGGTTGATCAGCTCGCGAGCGGCTTCAGCCTGTCGCCGGCTAGTCATGCGGCGCTCAAAACCGCGCCGCTCACCCTGACGAACGCCCAGGGGATCAGGGCGACCATTAGGCTGCTGGCTGATTTTCCTGATTTTGTGAACGACCCTTTCGCCATCGCGCGGCCCTCAAACCCGTACGCCCTGGCGCTCGGCGGCGACAATTTGTTTGTGGCCGACGCGAGCTTCAACCTGATCGCGAAGATCAACCTCAACACAGGCGCCGTCTCGACGCTGACCGGATTCGCGCCGGGGCTCAACCCGCTCCCCTTCGGGCCGCCCATCTTCGAGGCCGTCCCCGACGGCATTCGCTTCTTTAACAATCAGCTGCTGGTCACGCTGCTGACTGGCTTCCCCTTTCCCGCTGGGAAGGCCGAAGTGCGCCGGGCCGGCACGGAGCCGGGCGGCAACAGCACCTTCATCGGGGGCCTGACGACGGCGATTGATGTCGTGCCGGTGAAAACCAGGGCGGGCGGCGAGCAGTTTTATGTCCTCGAATTCAGCACGAATTTCCTGGCGCAACCTCAGGCGCCCGGGCGTCTGCTACGGTTCGATTCGCCGGGGGCCCCGCAGATAGTTGCTACGGGGCTGATCAGCCCTTCCGGGATGACGCGCGACCCGAAGTCCGGCGACATTTTTATCACCGAAGTTTTCACTGGCAGGATTGTTCAGGTTGTCGGCGATGAGCTTGATATATTGCTGAAGGATGACACCACCGGGGATTCGCTTCGTTTCAATTCGATGACGGGCGATTATATCTTCCTCAGTTGCCGGCTCGGGGGGCTGACGCTGAGGGGGCAGGGCCGCATCCGTCATGGCGAAGGCGTGCTGGAACTGCGCAGCGCGCAGTTCGAGGCGACAATTGACGGGCACCCGTTCGCCGCGCCCAATCAGGGGAGGGCGAAGATTCGTCTGACTCCGCTCGGCCCGATGATCCTGATCAACGACAGGAGTTGAGCCAGCGAACCCGGCTTCGATCAGTAGTTGGGGGAACATCATCGGCCTGACGCGGGGTGCTGGGAAGCATCTCTCTTATGCTGCGCGCCCCGCACTCCGGCAATACCTTCAGTCAGTATCAGGCTTTGACGTAAATCTCCGCCCCGGCCTGCTTGAACTCCTCGGCCTTCTCGCGCATCCCGGCTTCAAGCGCGGCCTGCTCACCCAGTTCCTTCTGCGCCGCATAATCGCGCACGTCCTGCGTGATCTTCATCGAGCAGAAGTGCGGGCCGCACATCGAGCAGAAGTGCGCTGCCTTCGCGCCCTCCTGCGGCAGCGTCTCGTCGTGGAATTCGCGCGCAGTCTCGGGGTCGAGCGAGAGGTTGAACTGGTCTTCCCAGCGGAATTCAAAGCGCGCCTTCGAGAGCGCGTTGTCGCGCAGTTGCGCGCCGGGGTGACCTTTCGCCAGGTCGGCGGCATGCGCCGCGATCTTGTAGGCGATCACGCCATCCTTCACGTCCTTCCTGTCGGGCAGCCCGAGGTGTTCTTTCGGCGTGACGTAACACAACATCGCCGTACCGAACCAGCCGATCATCGCCGCGCCAATCGCCGACGTGATGTGATCGTAACCGGGCGCGATGTCGGTCGCGAGCGGGCCGAGAGTGTAAAACGGGGCTTCGTCACAGGCCGCGAGCTGCTTATCCATGTTCTCTTTGATCAGGTGCATCGGCACGTGACCCGGCCCTTCGATCATCACCTGGCAATCCAGCGCCCAGGCGATCTTCGTCAACTCGCCGAGCGTTTCGAGTTCGGCGAACTGCGCCTCATCGTTGGCGTCAGCAATAGAGCCGGGGCGCAACCCGTCGCCGAGCGAGAACGACACGTCATAGGCCGCCATGATCTCGCAGATTTCGCGGAAGCGCGTGTAGAGGAAGCTGTCCTCGTGGTGAGCCAGACACCACTTCGCCATGATCGAGCCGCCGCGCGACACGATCCCGGTCGTGCGTTTCGCCGTCAGCGGGATGAACGGCAGCCGCACGCCCGCATGGATCGTGAAGTAATCCACGCCCTGCTCGGCCTGCTCGATCAGAGTGTCGCGATAAATCTCCCAGGACAGTTCCTCGGCCTTGCCGCCGACTTTTTCGAGCGCCTGGTAAATCGGCACGGTGCCAATCGGCACGGGCGAGTTGCGGATGATCCATTCGCGCGTGGCGTGGATGTTTTTGCCCGTGGACAGATCCATCACCGTATCCGCGCCCCACTTCGTCGCCCAGCGCATCTTTTCAACCTCCTCCTCGATTGAGGAAGCTACCGCCGAATTGCCGATGTTCGCGTTGATTTTGACGAGGAAGTTGCGGCCGATGATCATCGGCTCGCTTTCCGGATGGTTGACGTTGGCGGGAATGATCGCGCGGCCACGGGCGACTTCATCGCGGACGAATTCCGGTGTGACGTAACTCGGAATCCCCGCGCCAAAACTTTCGCCGCGGTGCTGGTGACTCAGCGAATTGCGCGAGCCGTTACCCATTGCCTCGAACGCGGCCTCGCGCCCGAGGTTTTCGCGGATGGCGATGAATTCCATCTCCGGCGTGATGATGCCTTTTCTCGCGTAATGCATCTGGGTCACGCAGCGACCGGCCTTGGCGCGCAGCGGCTGGCGGCGCAGGCCCGGGAAATCTTCGAGCTTTCCTTTTGCTTTGCCGCGCGCGTACTCCTCCGCGCCCGCTGTCAGGTAGCCATTGTCACGCGGCTCAACCGTGCGGCCTTCATACTCTTCGACATCTCCGCGTTCGATGACCCACGCGCGGCGCAACGCGGGCAGCCCGTCGCGCACGTCGCCCCTGAATGTCGGATCGCCCCAGGGGCCGCTCGTCTCGTAAACGCGGACGGGTTCATTGACTTCGACGGAACCATTCAGGCTTTTGGTGACATGCTGGCTGATTTCGCGGAACGGCACGCGGATGCCGGATTGTGTGCCTTCTTTGTAAATACGGCGTGAATTTGGAAGCTGTGTTTCTGAAGAGGCTGTATTGACTGAATTATCGCTCATGGTTTTTCTCCCTCCGACGGCATTACCCGTATCAGGTTCATAGGGTCTTCGCCTGAGACTCTGAATTAAGTCCACCGGCGAACTCTCAGCCGCAAGAACGGCTCCCCTGAAAGACAGTGTTGGTGAGTTTATCTCCTGCGAGATTTTTTTGAAGCTTTGATCGGCGGCAGTAAATCCCCGACCCTGATTGAAACCTCCGGGAAAGAGACCAGACTGAAGCTCTGGTCTTCGTTGTAAGTCTGCTTGCTGCGGTAACCCTTTCGGCCCCGGGCTGCGGAAATCCTCAAGTTCGTGGTCCTGCACGTTGAGCAGGCAGAATTGAATGACCCCGTTCTGTGCGAAGAGCGGGCACTTTACATCACGATCAAAGGCCAGGCCGCTGTCAGCGATTTCCACGACCAGGAAGATGTCCTTCGGCGTCGGGGGGTGTTCGAGGTAGCGTTCATCGGGCGGGGCGACGAGGACGATGTCCGGCTCGGGCTCAGAAAAATCGTTCAGCAGAATCGGATCCTGCACTCTGACCAGAACCCGGTCGCCGAGATGTCTGGAAAAACAGCGGTTCGCGCGAGTCGTTGCCAATGCGTGATTGACATTCTTCGCCGCCATCTGAACTATTCTTCCTTCGATCAGCTCAATCCGTTCGTCTTCGCCGATGATTCCGAGTTCGGCCATCTGCTCGTATTCCTCGGCGGTGAACAGGCGCAGACTCAGACCATTCCTCAGCGGGGGCTGATTCTCAACTCGCATTTCTGTCGGTACTTCGATGACAGCAGTCACAGTTTCTTAACCTCCCTTACTCTATCCACCGATGCACGACATCGTCCGCAGCGGTTGCACGAATTCGGGGTCGTTGATGTGATGGCGATCTTCCTTCTTCTCGACCGTCGCCACGATGAACTCAAGCAATTCATCCCGCGAAGCCCCGCTGCGCAACAGCCGCTTGACGTTGTGTTCGACGGTCGAAAACAAACAGGTCCGAATCTGGCCGTCGGCAGTCAGGCGGATGCGGCTGCAATGGCCGCAGAAGGGCTGGGTCACGGGGTTGATGAACCCGACTTCGCCCGGCGCGCCGTCGGCAAACCGCCAGCGCCGCGCGGTCTCGCTCAGGTTCTCGCGCTTCACCTGCTCAAGCGGGAATACTGCGTTGATGCGCTCTCTGATCTCTTCGCCCGGCACGACCATCTCGCGCCGCCAGACTTTGCCGTTGTCGAGCGGCATAAATTCGATGAAGCGGACATGGACTCCCTTCGCGCGGGCGAACGCGGCGAAATCAATCACCTGATCGTCGTTGATGCCGCGGATCACGACGCTGTTGACTTTGACCGGATGCAGCCCGGCCTCGATGGCCGCATCAATCCCGTCAAGCACCCGCCCCAGTTCATTGCGCCCCGTGAGCAGCGCGAAGCGCTCCGATTGGAGCGAATCGAGGCTGATCGTGATCCGCTGCAATCCTGCCTGCCTGAGACCTTCGGCGCGACCGCGCAGGAAATGCGCGTTGGTCGTCATCGCGAGGTCGGCAATGCCGGGCATCTGCGCCAGCCGTTCGATCAGACTTTCGAGGTCGCGCCGCACCATCGGCTCGCCGCCCGTGACGCGCAGTTTGTTGACGCCCAGAGCGACGAAGGTCTCGGCCAGCGTGATGATCTCTTCGTAACTGAGGATCTCGGCCTTCGGCTGCCACTCCATCGCCTCCTTCGGCATGCAGTAAAAGCAGCGGAAGTTGCACCGGTCGGTGATTGAAATACGCAGGTCGCGGATCGCGCGGCCGTAGTTGTCCTTGAGAATGACTGACGGGGTCACTGAGTTCATAAGCTTGATCGCACTCTGGCTTGCTTTCGGAATTCGCCGTCAATATTCTAGCAACGTCAGACCTTAAATGTCAGTCACGCTGGACAAAACTTTACCGAAGCAGCCGTTGAATCAACGGGCCGGCCTGCAAAGCAGCCCGCGATATTTACCCGAAACGAGGAGCCCGCATTGAACCAGAAGATCAGGAGTCCTTTCACCGCCCTCAATTTGTTGCTGGCCTCGATCATTCTCATCCTGACCGCCGGCGCCGCCCGCGCGCAGGATGCGTTCGAGATTCAGGTCTACGAATACGAGACCGTGCCCAAAGGGATGTGGAATCTCGAAACCCACATCAATTACGTCGGGCGCGGCACGAAGACATTTGAAGGCCCGGTTGCGCCAACCAACAATCAGGGGCATCTGACCTTCGAGCTGACGCGCGGGATTACGGATCAGTTCGAGATGGCGGGCTATCTGGTACTCGCGTACCGCCCGGGCGGCGGCTTTGAATGCGTCGGCTGGCGCCTGCGCCCGCGCGTGAGCCTGCCGAAGTCATGGCGGCTGCCCGTGGACATCAGTCTGAGCGGCGAGATCGGGTTCCCGCGCAAGGTTTACGAGGAGAATTCGGTGACGTTTGAACTGAGGCCGATTATAGAGAAGAAGCTGGGCCGGTTGCAACTCGACTTCAATCCGGTGGTGGCGCGGGCGCTGCGCGGCCCCGGCACTAAAGAAGGCTGGGAGTTCGAGCCGGGTGTGCGCTTCGGCTGGGAGGCAACTAAGAAACTGGATCTGAGCCTGGAATATTACGGCGCGACCGGCCCCCTCGGTGATCCATTGCCGAGCGACGAGCAGGTACACCAGTTTTACCCGGGCTGGGACCTCAAGCTCAGTGAAAACATCGTCTGGAATTTCGGCATCGGCGTCGGCGTCACGCCGGCGGGCAACCGGCTGGTTTACAAATCGCGGATCGGGATTCTTTTCGGGAAGAAGAAGTAATGAAGTTGCGTGTCCGAATTATCGTGCTGCCCATCGCCTGTCTTGTCGTTGTCCTGACCACACCGGCGCCCGCGCAGGAGCCATCAATCGCGCAGACGGTCGGGAGTCTGCGCGAGATCAAAACGAGCGATGCTGACCCCCTCCCTGCCGCCGCGATCCCTTTGCTCCGCCGCCTCAAGCATCAACTGCGCGATCTGGTTTCTGCGAAACTCAACGCACAGAATGAAGGACAACCAACTCCGGCACAGTCAGAGGCGGGCATTCAGGCGGCGTTGAAAAAGATCGGTGTCGCAGTCGAAGAGCCGAAAGAAGTAGTGGTTGATGAAAAGTATGAGGACAGAGATTACGTATACGGTGACATTTACGGGGTTGAGATTCGGCGACCCGCCGGGCATCACGATTTACTGGCTGCGACCATCACCGTCGGGGTCTGCTGCGGCGAAGACACGTCGCTTTATCTTTTCAGAAAACAGGGCAGGGCCTGGAAGCTGATTCTGGCGGATGAGAGCGACGGCTACACTGAGGTCAGTGGCGCACAGGGGCGATTCCGGTATGTAATTTCAGCGCCCGACAGGCGGGGTGATTTTTTTGTTGTGACAGCAAACGTCAATCCGTGGTGTACTTCAAACTGGCAGGGCCTCCGCTACAAGGTTTCACGTCCGGGGCCGCAGCCGGATCGGCCTGAAGTCATCCTCCGCGGGGAAAAAATTATCTACCTCGGTGTGGATGATCCGGTTTACGAACTCAACCTGGCGGCTCACACGTTCACGCTGAAATTTATGACGGAAGCAACGAGGCGGGAACTGAGCGAAGGGCAGACATCGCACAGACTGATTTTGAAATACCTGGTTGCCGGGAATCGGGTGAAGAGGGTGGCGAAGAAAACGCGGGCCGGCAGATTGTGAAGGCTGAAAAATGAGTCACGTTGTTCTGCTCGGAGATTCCATCTTCGATAATAAATCCTACGTCGGCGAGGGGCCCGATGTGATCAATCAGCTGCAGGCGAAACTGCCGGCAGGCTGGAAAGCCACGCTGCGGGCAGTTGATGGAAGCATTACAACCAACGTCAGCAGCCAACTGGAAAGGCTGCCAGCCGATACCGATTTCCTGATCGTCAGCGTCGGGGGAAACGACGCGCTCAATTCCATCGACATCCTCACCCGCGGCGCGCAGTCAACGGCGGATGCGGTGCTGCAGCTCGCGAGCGTCGGTGATCAGTTCGAGCATAACTATCGGGCGATGCTGCACGAAGTCCTCAATCGCAGACTGCCGACCGCGGCCTGCACGATTTACTACCCGCGCTTTCCCGAAGCCGCGCTGCAAAGGCTCGCGGTGACGGCGCTGACTGTTTTCAACGACTGCATCACCCGCGTAGTGATTTCCGCCGGATTGCCTTTGCTCGATCTGCGACTGATCTGTAATGATGACAACGACTACGCCAACCCGATTGAGCCTTCGGTCCGGGGCGGCGAAAAGATTGCGGCGGCAATCAGGCGGCTGCTGGCCGAACACGATTTCAAGCGGCGGCGCACGGAAGTTTTCATCTGATTTCTCTATGCCTCAGACACTCGACAAATCAATCCTCACCGAGCTGCAGAACATCCTTGGCAGGGACGGCGTAATCACCGATGAAGCCGAGTTGATGGTTTACGAATGCGACGGGCTGACGATCCAGAAGATTCGCCCGCTCGCGGTCGTCTTTCCCGCCACGACCGAGCAGGTTTCGCGCACGGTACGGCTGCTCGCCGATAACGGCATCGCCTTCGGGCCGCGGGGCGCGGGCACGGGCCTGAGTTCGGGCGCGCTTGCGACGGGCTGCGAGGCGGGCGAGCGTGCGGTCACCATCGAGATGGCGCGGATGAATCGCATCCTCGAAATTGATTACGCCAACCAGCGCGCCATCGTCCAGCCCGGCGTCATCAACATCAGGCTCTCGCAGGCGGTCGCCGCGCGCGGGTATTATTACGCGCCCGACCCGTCCTCGCAGACTTCCTGCACGCTGGGCGGCAACGTCGCGGAAAATTCCGGCGGGCCGCACTGCCTGAAATACGGGATGACGACCAACCACATCCTTGGCCTCGAAGTCGTGCTGCCGGACGGCGACGTCGTCACCTTGGGCGGCGGGGGCGCCGACACGATCGGTTATGATCTGCTCGGGACTTTTGTCGGCAGCGAAGGCACGCTCGGCATCGCGACAAAGCTGATAGTGAAACTCATGCGCGCGCCGCAGACGGTCGTCACGCTGCTCGCGGATTTCCTGGACATTAACGACGCGAGCCGCGCCGTCTCGGCGATCATCGCCGCCGGCATCCTGCCCGCCGCGCTTGAAATGATTGATAAGGTAGTGGTCAACGTGGTCGAGGACTCGGTTTATGCCGCCGGCTATCCGCGCGACGCCGCCGCGTGCCTGATCGTGGAACTCGACGGGTTACGCGCCGGGATGGACAGGGAAGTGCAGCGGGCGACTGGCATCTGCTGTGAACACGGCGCGCGCTCAGTGCGCGAAGCGCGCGACGAAACCGAACGCAAAAAATTATGGGCGGGTCGCAAAGGCGCATTCGGCGCGCTCGGCCGGGTCAGCCCCGATCTGTTTATTCAGGATTCCGTCGTCCCGCGCACGAAGCTGCCGGAAGTTCTCGCCGGCATTTACGCCATCGGCGCGAAACACAGGCTCCGACTCTCCACGGTCTTTCACGCGGGCGACGGCAACCTGCATCCGAACATCAACTTTGACGGGCGCAACCCGGACGAAGTCGAGCGCGTTCACAAAGCCGGCAAGGAGATCATGAAACTGTGCGTCGAGGCGGGCGGGTCAATCAGCGGCGAACACGGCGTCGGGATGGACAAGATCAATTACATGCCGTTGATCTTCGACCAGTCATCGCTCGATGCGATGATCGCGGTGAAGGATGTCTTCAACCCGCTGGGCCTGTGCAATCCCGGCAAGGCGGTTCCCGCGCAGAAGATGTGCCGCGAACACAAGAAGGGTCACAACATCACTTTCTGATTCGCGCCACCACTTTTATTTCCCCGCCGCCATCGCCTGCACTTTCGCCTTGTGGCGCAGCATGAAGGCCAGAAACGCGCGAGTCGGTGAGGGCTGAAACTTTCCGAGCGAGACCATCGCGACCGAACGGCGCAGCCGGTGACCGCTGATCCGCAGCTGCGCGAGCCTGCCCGCCACGACTTCCTCACGCACGGCCCACGACGGCAGCAGCGAGATGCCCATCCCGCGCTCGACCATCAGCTTGATGAAGTAAGTGTCGTTGGATTCCAGCGCCAGTTCGGGCCGCACCCCGACCTGATCAAAGAACTGATCTGTGGCGCGCCGGATTGACGCGCCGCGCTCGAACAGGATCAGGCGCTCACTCTCGATGTCGGCAATCGTCGCCGCGCGTCTTCCCGCCAGCCGGTGCCCCCGCCCCACGATCAGCATCAACTCGTCGTCAAAAAATTTCGTCACCTGCAGGGCCGGCGAGTAAACCGCCAGGGAGGCGAAACCGACATCCGCCGCTCCGTTCAGGATGTCTGCCACCGTCTGTTCGGTGCTGACCGTCGTGCGGAAGGAAAGCTCAACGCCGGGGTGCGCGCGCATGAACGATTCGAACAAGGGCGCGAACAGATGAACGAACGCCTGCGTTGCGGCGGCTGCGCGCACCCGGCCCGCGGGCGAACGTTCGCGCCCGGCGACGTGTTCGCGCAGGGCTTCTGTGTCGTCGAGGATGCGCTCGACGTACCCGAGCGCGGCTTTCCCGGCCTGCGACAGCTTCACGCCGCGCTTGGCGCGAATGAAGAGCGGCTCGCCCAGCTCTTCCTCCAGCGCCTTGATCTGGTGGCTGACTGCCGACTGGGTCAGGTGCAGCCGTTCCGCCGCGCGCGTGAAGTTCAAGGTCTCGGCCACCGCCCGAAACGTCCGCAGTTGCGACATCTCCATAATCCACCCCCTGTCAGATTCATGTCATAGCCATTAAGGGTGCTAATGGCACAGATTATAACAATGAATTGGACAAATGACACCCGGGCGGGGACAATAACGCTTGCTTCGGAACCCGGGGAAACACGCTGGCCGCGCGGCTTTGACCGAAAACTCCCGCGATTGCGGGCGAAGGGAGATTCCTGTGATGCCGATACAATTCAAACTGGATGACGTGATTGAAAGGGCCACCATGTTCAATCAGGGAAGGCGTGAACGGAGTGTGTTCAAGGAACTGACCGGGGTGGCCTTGCCGCCGGGCGAGGCGCTCAGGCTCTGGCCGCAGATTCTGGATCACAAATGGTTGATCAGCGAGCGGCTGGGCCGCGACGTCGGGTTGCGCGTGGCGGCGGTGGATTTCCTTGAGAATATGCGGCGACTGCCTGGAACGCCGTTCCCAAAAAACATGCCTGCCGCCCGTTTGCAGCGCGCAGTGAAAGCGCTGCTGGGGTTTTCAGATAACCGGGCAGTGACTGGAGAAACTTCGCTGGCTGCTTTTGAGAGCGCGCTGCACGGCACGCGCTCACTGGCGAAGTGAGTGCAGGTTTTATTAACAAGCAAACAAACTGGGATGAAAAATCAGGGGCTGCAATCTTTCACGGATTGCAGCCTCATTTTCAGCCGGCGTAGTCACCGGCTCACTCTGAGCCTTCACCAGTCCGTGTCAACCGGCAGCCCATGCTTCGCCCGCAATTCGCGACAGGCCGAACCGCCGTTGGCGAAATGACGGCAGACCAGTGGCCGCGTGGGATAGATTGAGCAGCGATAACCTTCTGCTGATTTCAGGAAGGGACAGGCTTTCTCTTCGCTGCCGTCATCGGGCGAGTGCCAGCCGTTCGAGATTCCGCCCGCCGGCCCCTGAATGACGTGCAATCGCTTCAGGATGTTCCCCTCGCCCTCGCGCTGCCAGCGTTCGATGTCTTCCTCGTAAAAGTAAAGTGTCGCGCCGTACTGCGTACAGCACAGCCCGCACTCGGCGCAATCGTATTCCCTGCTCAAAACAATTCCCCTGAAAATATACAGCGGCGTGGAAAGGCCGCCGTCCGACTCCGCCAGACTATAGCTGACCCGCCGCAGATTGTCCTGAAGTGGAATTGATGTTAGCCTTTCGCCCCTGTGAAAACCATTGTCCTCGAACAACCCGGCCACCTCGCCTTCGGCCAGTCCGTTTCGCCCGCCGCTTCCTCGGCCGCGGAAGCCGTCGTGCGTGTGCGGCGCATCGGCGTCTGCGGGACTGATCTGCATGCGTTTCGCGGCAGGCAGCCGTTCTTCACCTACCCGCGCATCCTTGGGCATGAACTGGGCATCGAGATCGCGGCAATCGAACCGAACGAATCCGGCCTGCGGGTCGGAGACCGTTGTGCGGTCGAACCGTACCTCAACTGCGGCCATTGCGTCGCCTGCCGCGCGGGCAAAACGAACTGCTGTGTCAGTCTCCGCGTCCTCGGCGTCCACACCGATGGAGGAATGCAGGAATACATCTCAGTCCCACCGGATAAACTGCACCGCTCTGAGGTATTGACCTGCGAACAACTCGCCGTCGTCGAGCCGCTCAGCATCGGCGCGCACGCCGTCGAGCGCGCGCAGTTACGGGACGGAGAGTTCACGCTGGTCATCGGCGCCGGGCCGATCGGGCTGGCCGTCATTCAGTTCGCGCAGTTGAAAAAGGCCAGAGTGATCGTCATGGATGTTAATGAAGGCCGGCTGGCTTTCAGCCGCGAGCATTACAGAACGGCGGCGACCGCCAACGTGCAGACGGATGACGCCATCGCAAAATTGAAAGCCATAACCGGTGACGACATGCCGACTGCTGTTTTTGACGCCACCGGCAACGCCGATTCGATGCGGCAGGCATTCAACCTGGTCGCGCATGGCGGGAGGCTGATTTTTGTCGGGCTGGTGCAGGCGGATGTGACCTTCCACGATCCCGACTTTCACCGCCGCGAGCTGACCGTCCTCGGCAGCCGGAATTCGACCGGGGCCGATTTCAGGCGCATCATCGCGCTGATGGAATCGGGGCGGATCAACATCAATCCCTGGATCACGCATCGCATTCCTTTCGCCGAAACGGTTGACCGCTTCCCCGACTGGCTGAATCCGGAGGCCGGGTTCATCAAAGGGATCGTCGAACTTTAAGCCGCCACCTTTTCCACCGACTCGTTTCTGCTCGGGCAAAATGCCGTCCGGATTCCTTCCTTTGTCAAAGCCCTGTCACAGATTCATCACAACCGCGAGAGAAGATTGCCCGAGCATAAAGTGAAGTCAGCCCCCGGCTTGCAGTACCGCCTCAAGTCCCCGCTGTCAGCAGAGGTCGAACCGTTGAAGATAAAAACCTGAGCTTTGACCCGCGGTCGAGTTCAGGAAGTTCCCCCAGAAGCCTCTCTGGAAAGTCGTACAGGGCGTTGCCTGAAACTACAGATTACCAGAACAGCATCGGACTCCATGTCATTGAATAAGGCCAGAACACTCCAGAATGCATCGAAGCTCGTTCAGCAGGGCAGACTCAGGGAGGCGCTCGCGGAATACCGCGAAATCCTGCGGGCGGACCCGGGCGACATCGCCACGCTGAATGTGGTCGGCGACCTCTATGCGAAAGTCGGTGAGACGGATGAGGCCGTCAAAGTTTTTCTGCAGATTGTCGAAAGGTACCTGAAGGAGCGCGGCGTGCCGAAGGCCATCGCCACGCTCAAGAAGGCGGCCAAAGTGGCGCCGAACAGCGTTGAGGTCGGCCTCAAACTCGGGTCACTCTACCTCCAGCAGAATCTCCCGGTCGAGGCGCAGCAGCATTTTCTGGCCGCCGCCGAGCAGTATCTTTGCACAGGTCAGAACGAGGAGGCCTTCAGCCTTTACCAGGAGGTCATTCAGCTCGACCCTGCCAACACGGCGCTTCAGATCAGAATCGCTGAGGCCTATCTGCGCGCTCAGGAGCCGGCCAAGGCCAGCGAGTTATTCGTCGCGGCGGCGGACCAGCTCGGGCAGCAGTTGAAACACGAGGAAGCGCTCAAGACCTATCTTCAAGCGCTCAAGGCCAGCCCGAATGATCGCCGCGCGCTGACGTCCGCCATCAACCTTTACCTGCGGCGCGCCGAGACGCGCCCCGCCGAGGCGCTCCTCAGGCATCTGCTCAAGGATCATCCCAACGACCCTGTCCTGCTGAACCTGCTGACGCGCGTCCACCAGGTCGGCCACGACCTTGAAGTAGCCAGACAAGCCGTCTCTGAGACGGACGAGCCTGTTTCGGAGTACCTGCAATATCAGGTCGAGCTGGTCTCGACGTGTGGCCGGGCCTACGCGACATTCTTCACCGCGGCCAGCGAACTACACCGGCAGGGCCGATACGAGGAAGCGCTCCAGACTTACCTGAAGGCGCTCCGGATCAAACCCGAGAGCTGGCCCGCGACCATTGCCGCGGTCAATCTGTATCTTCACCGCGGCGAGGTGCAGGCCGCCCTGAAGCTCGTCAGGCAGTCGCTCCAGCTGCTGCCCGACAATGCGGAGCTGCTGAGCCTGCTCGGCTACATTTATTGCGAGGCGAAAGACTTTGACGCGGCGGTGCAGGCCATCGGGCGCGCCGTGACGCTCGACCCCGGGCGCTTTCAGGAGCTGCTGAATCTGGCCTCTTACATGGTGCAGCACGGGGATCTGGAAAGCGTCTTCAGGCCGCTTGATTACGTCAACGAGATCCTGTGCCGGCAGAACGAGGAGGCGCGCGCCATCCCGATCCTGCGCGAGGCGCTCAGGCGGGATGCCCGCCACCCTGGCGCGCTCGAGCGGCTGGCGGCGATTTATACCCGGATCGGCGACAAGCAGAATCTGTTCGAGACGCTGCGCCTGCTCGCTGAGGCCGCCGGCCTCCGGGGCGAGCGTGAAATTGAACTTCGCACAGTCCAGCAGCTGATCGAACTCGAAGCGGAAGTCCGACCCGGTCAGCCCCGGCCGGCTGCGGGCAATCAGAATGTGGCCACGTCATTGCCTGCCCAGCCGCTGCCGGCGGACGAGGATTTGCCGAGCAGCATGATCGTCATGATCACCGACACCGACGAGCCACCGCCGTCACACAGTAAGCCGGTTCCGGAAGAGGTGAATATGCCGTATCAGGGGCCTTCCAGTCTGTCGACCACCGCGCCTCGGGAGCTGGCTGACCTGTCGGCCACTGCACTTCGCGAGTCCGCCGATCTGTCAGTCCCGTATCAAGAGTCTGCTGACCTGCCGGTTCCATACTTCCCCGAATATCATCTCTATGATTCTCTGACAGAGCCGGCGACTCTCAGCCAGCCGCGCGAGATGGTTCAATATTCAAAAGTGGTGAAGGAACTGGAAGTGGTGAAGGAAGCGGAAGCGCCTCCTGAATTGACCGCCGCCCACCCGGCGGTTCCGATAGTAGAGGAAGAATGGGGTCTGGGGCCGGCGGAGTCAGATTTTGAATCAGAGGTCACAGCGGAATCAGATACCGCAGAGACAGAGGTGATGGCAGATCAGCTTTATTGGAAAGATTTCCTGTCTGCTGATCAGGAATCGGTTGATTCACTCGTCGCACCGCCCCCGGCCGTTGATTCAGTCGTCACACCTTCATCAGTCATTGATCAGGTCATCATGCCCTCACCAGCCATGACCGGCCCCGTTGATGCAGTTGATGCCCCGCCGCAGGGCACGTCCGGTCCCATTATCCGCCCGGTGCTGCTGGTCAATCTTGAAGTTCAGAATGCGACTTTTTCCAGCTTCTGGCGCCGCTCCACGCCGTTTGCCAGAAAGAGAGGGGGGGCTGCCCGGCGGGGGACGCGCCGCTTCCCGGGTTACGGCAGGAGTGGCTATCGGCTGAAGTAGTAAAGACCCGATGAAGATTGCGCCCTCCGGGCGTGATGCAACGCGGGCCGGTCGGAATGTTATTCATAGCAGTTGTTCTGGTGTCGTCTGATGAGACAGCAGAGGCAGACACGGTGAATCCATCCCGATTCCCATCCTTTTCAGGTTTGTCACATAAAAATCATGCCTTCGTAACAAAATGTCTTTAGCTTCAGGCCCTGAACCGAGGCCGGGCAGCGCACCGTTTCCGGCAATAAAGCTGTTGATGTCGGCAATGTTATGAGAAGAATCGTCGAGCGAGGAACGTACCTGAGAATCCACGCCTGGCTGCTCGTGCTGATCGGCGCAGGGGCTCTCTGTCTGGCAGTGTTTCGCCTGATCCGGGAGCCATTCGACTGGCGCTGGCTGGCGTTGGCCGGGCTCGGGCTGGCCGGCAACCGGCTCCTCTCGGCCAGACTTCACGGAATCGTGAAAGAGGCATCGTTCCCGGAAGCATTTCTTTTTCTGACCCTGCTGCTGTGCGGCGTGAATGCGGCGACCGTGGTTGCCGCATTGATTGCGGCGGGCGAATACGGCCGATCCACGAAACGCTGGCTCACGCTCGCCGGGAATGTGGGGATCATCTGCGGCCCGTTCTTCGTCGCCGGCTCGCTCATGAATCTTCTCTTTGGTGACCAGCGCGTGCTGGGGTCGCAAAGGGAAACTTTTCTTCTTTACGTGCTGGCACTGAGCCTGATCGTCGCGGCTCATGGGCTGATCAGTTCATTTCTGGCGACGTTCGGCGGCGCGCTCGGGACGGGCCGGCCGGTCGGGCGCGCGTGGCGCGAAGGCTGTTCGCAGGCGCTGTCACGCAACTGCTCCGGGGCGGTGACGGCCGGGGTGGTCACCTGGCTGATGACTGAGTTCGGTTTCCATGCAATCGTCTTTGTCGCCCCGTTGCTCCTGATTCATTACCTGGTCTATCGCCCTTACCTTGAGGCGGCGCGTCTGCATGCGCTGGAGTTTCAGCGCAGCGAGGCGCGGTTCCGCAGCGCATTCGAGCATGCCGCCATCGGCATGGCGATGGTTGACCTGAGCGGTCGCTGGTTACAGGTGAATGAATCGCTCTGCCGGATTCTGGGTTATTCATCGCGCGAACTGACCGCGCGGAGCTTCCACCTGATCGTCCTTCAGGAGGACTGGCCGGCGATGCTCCAGCAGATCAACCTGATGCTCGAGGGCCGCATACAGGTATTCCAAATGAAGAAGCGCTACGTGCATAAGCTCGGCTACACGGGCTGGGCGCACTGGAGCGTTTCGCTGGTACGCGACGTGGAGGCGAAGACCGGGCGGCTGATCTTCCAGATTCAGGACATGACCGAGCAGCAGCGCGACAAGGGGCAATTGCTGCACGACTCCTTCCACGACGCGCTGACGGGGCTGCCCAACCGCGCCCTGTTCACTCAGTATCTGAAAGTCGCCCTCGAACGCGCACAGCGCAAGGAGGTCGGCCCGTTCGCCGTCCTCCTGCTCGATCTGGATCGCTTCAAGCTGATCAATGAAAGTCTCGGGCACCAGTTCGGCAATCAGCTGGTGGTCGAGCTGGCGCGCCGTCTGGAGGTCTGCCTGCGCTCGGGCGACCGCGTCTCGCGTCTTGGCGGCGATGAATTCGCCCTGCTGATGAATAACAGCCAGGACATCAACGACGCGACCGCCATGGCCGAGCGGATCCGCCAGGAACTGGCGCAGCCCTTCAAGCTGAGCGGCCACGAAGTCTTCACAACGGTGAGCATCGGCATCGCCCACAGCGCGCTCGGCTACGAGCAGCCGGAAGACATGCTGCGCGACGCCGAAACCGCCATGTCGCGCGCCAAATCGCGCGGCGCGGCGCAGCACGAAGTCTTCGCGAAGGAGATGAATGCCAATTCGCTCGGCCTGCTGCAAATGGAAACAGACCTGCGGCGCGCCGTCGAACGCCAGGAGTTCATCGTCCATTACCAGCCGATTGTGACGCTCGAAACGGGCCGGCTGCGCGGGTTCGAGGCGCTCGTCAGGTGGCAGCACCCGGAACAGGGTCTCGTCTCGCCCGCCAAATTCATCCCCATCGCAGAAGAGACCGGCCTGATCGTACCGATCGGGAGCTGGGTCCTGCACGAAGCCTGTCGCCAGATTCGCGAATGGAGGGACCGCTACCCGGATTGCTTCCCCCTGCAAATGAGCGTCAACCTGTCGGGCAAACAATTCCTGCAACCCGACCTGATCGGGCAGATCCGGGAAATCCTCGATGAGACTCACCTCGACCCGAGTCACCTGAAGCTGGAGATCACCGAGAGCGTGGTAATGGATAACGTCGAAGTTGCCATCGAAATGCTCCGGCAGATTCGCCGGCTGGGGATTGACCTGAGCATTGACGATTTCGGCACCGGCTACTCGTCACTCAGCTACCTGCACCGCTTCCCGCTCAACACGCTCAAGATAGACCGCTCGTTCGTCAGCCGCATGCACGAGAACAACGAGAACCGGGAGATCGTCGGCACGATCATCATGCTGGCGAAGAACCTCGGGATGGACGTGATCGCGGAAGGCGTGGAAACAAAGGACCAGATGCTCAGGCTGTGGGAGATGGGGGGGAAGTACGGGCAGGGTTATTACTTCTCCAGACCGGTCGCGGCGGCGGCGGCGGGCGAGTTGCTGGCGAGCCGGAAGCAATGGCCGTTGAGCCTGCCCTGCCGGGTGATTGTTGAAGAGCAGGAACCTCAATATCAGCTGACTGCCATCGGATAACAGCCCGGTAAAATACGGAGCGTTACTTCCTTACTCCCTTTATCGCGCTCCGGTGCCTGCCCGGTGGGAAATAATCTCAATCACACTTTTCAGCCCGCGATGCTGTGCGGGTCCGCGGCGCGATATCCGGCTTAAGGAGACGACTGAAGCACAACGGGCATTGAGAAACAGGCGGCTGGGGCAATGATCGGGACGCGGATGTTTTCAGGCAGCAGTTCCTGAATAACGCGCCCCGGAAAATTCCGAAAGCCTTTCTGCCGAAGTTCCGGCGCCGGCTGTCCGCCGGGCAGTCGTCCGGTGAGTGCCAGGATCGTTGGCACGAAACTGAGGCTGTCATACGGCTCGGTGATGACCAGGCTGCGCGGAATGCCTGTTTTCGGGCCGCCCGTGAACATCAGCGTCGAGTGCGTCGAGTTACGGAAAAATGAACCGTGATTGCCGCCGGGGTTGGGGGTGAGCGCGTTGAAGTTCCAGTGATCATTCGCGAGGATCAGCAGGTCGGCTTCGACCAGCCGCCGGCGCCTGCTGCGCCAGCGTCGCAACAGGCGCTCGTCCCCCGATGATGGCGCAGCCTCGTCATCCATCGTTTCAGTGACAGGGCGCAGGAAGTGTTCGTGCAGACCGATCACCGCGTTTGAGTATTTCGTCTCGTGCGTGGCGCGCAGCCACTCTGTTTCGGAATGCCATTGTTGCAACCACTCAGCCCGATTCGCCGCTGGCACCCCCAGCTTTTCATCCTCCCACAATTTCAACGGCAACCCGTCAGGCCACCGGGCGCGAGTCAGCCGGATCGTCCCATCGGCCTGCTGTTTCAATCGAGCGACCGGCAGGTAGCGCAATTGCAGCCCCCCCCCGGCATCACCCCGGGCCAGCAGCAAAGCCTGTCGTTCGTCCCCGCCGTCAAGCCAGACCGTATCCCGATCAGGCATCTCATCCGCACTCAGGGCGGAAGTGAGCGCCGCCTGTGGAATGCGCACGGCGATGAAATCCACCGGCCGGTTCGTCACCCCGGGCTGAGGGTTGTTGCGGACGCTGATCGAGCGGAGCAATGCGAAATAATCAATCCGCTGAAAACTGCGCGACAGATCAAGCCCTCCATTGCTGTCGAGCGCGAGTCCGGCAGGCGCGAGCCCGACGACGTAATTCTGCAATTGATGAATCGTATTCGCCTCACCCATCGCGCGCGGCGCAATGACTTCGTTAATTTTGACCCTGGTCGGATCGAAACCTTTACGACGCAGCGCCAGCAGGCGGGTCAGTGTTCGCAGGTAGCAGGAATAAGCGCGCTCTTCTTCGCGCCAGATATTGAGCCGCGCAATTTCACGGCGCGCGTCGAGGTCTGACCGCTGCTTCGGCTGTGACTGCCTGAATTTCTGCCGCCCGGCGATGACACGCCGGAGCGCTTCAAGTTCGGCCTGTAATTCATCCCGGGTCCTGCCCCATTGCGCGCGTCTTCGTTCGACGGTGGCGAAGAATGCTTCAATCGCCGCGCGACGCAACGGGGGCGCAAGGTCTGTGCGCCCCAACTGCTGCCAGAGGATGTGCAGCAGATTCAGATCGCTGTCGCGCAGGTGCAATGAAGCACGTTCGTTGCCATCCAGATCAAGCAGCGCGGTCGGGTATTGTGCGCTCCGGTCTTTCAGATAAAGCGACTCCGTCGCCGGCGTCGTCACCCGGCCGGCGAACGGATCAAGACCCTTGATCGTGTGATTCATCAGCGGCGGCCCTTTAGTGACGACGTGGTGGCCGCCGCCCGCGGCGCAGCCGAGCAGCGAGACGAGGTCATAAGCCTGACTGTAAATCTTCTCGCCCGAATTCATCCCGTGATCGGAAACGAGGACGAGCATGGTTTCATCCGCCAGCGGTGACTTCTGAATTGCCGTCCAGATGCGTCCGATGAGCGCGTCAATTTTTTCGAGTTCGTATCGCTGCGTCGCCGCGTCATGATTCGCATGCAGGTAGTGATCAACTTCGTCGGTGAAATAATCGAGGTGGCGAATGCGCGGATCGGCCAGCCCGGCGATCAACTCGCGTTCAGTCTCCTCCGCCAGCACGCGGCGCGGTTCGAAACCGGTCGTCCATTCCGCCGCCAGTTCGCGCGCCGAGTGCCCCCTGAAGTAATTGCCGACGCTCTGTCGCAGCCTGCCCCAGTCCACGCCGCGTTGTAACAGCATAAAGCTGCGGAACTTCTCCTGATCCGGACAGGCATCACTCAGCAGCGGGATGCCGGCTTCATCCAGCACTTCAACGGCAGGTTTATCGGCGCGCCGTTCACGAAAATAATCGAGGTAAAACGGAACGAAGTTGAGGTAGTTGTCGGCGCGCAACGTCAGGCGATCGTATTCGATGTTGCCTTTGATCGGCGAATGCCGGCCTGATTCGAGCATCGCCCACGAATTCGCCGAAAGACTGATGCCGCGCGTGTAAAAATTCGCGACGCGGGTGCCGCCCTCATAGAACAGTTGCCTGACCCAGGGCAGGCGGCTTTTGCCGGTGCGCGGATCGGTTTCATTCACGAAGCGGTCGAGGAGTTCACCGGGCAGGCCATCAACTTTGATTATGACCACGCGCCCTGATCTCCCCGATTCGGTGGCTGAAGCGGGCAGCGCCAGGGCTGAAGTAATCAGCAGGGCCAGGCTCAGTGATGAGTGGCCGAAGCGCAGTAGTTGTTTTCCTGGTCGCATTCCTTTTGCTCAATCATTTCGCCGCACTGGTCGGGCTGAAGTCTCCGCAATTCAGCGCCGGCGGTTCTGTTCTTCATTCGCGCCAGAGCCTGCCGGCACAGCAGGCGCGTCTCTTCATCGTTTGTGAGCCTGAGGACGCGGGCGATGAGGCGCGCCGCCCTGTCATCTGCCGCGGCGCCATGAGCGGAGATGAATTGCAACGAACGGCGCACGTCGGCGATGTTCTCGCCGACTTCGAGCGGTGTGCCTGACTGGACGGCTTCGGACAGGAAGCGCTCGTGAAATTGCAGTCGCCGATGCAGATCGAGTTTCGCCATCAATTCCGGCGTGGGGGATTCGCGGTGCTGATACAGGCCGAAACTGACGAGACTGGCCGCGCGGAAAAAAAATCGCCCGGCGCGCCCGTGCGCGAGCGGCATCATCTCGGCCCGGCGATCACGTGCGAGTCCGGCCGGCAACCCACCTGAACGACGTGCCGAGGCGATCAGGGCCGTGAACTGTTCGCGCGCCAGTTGCGCTTCCGTCCGCCATTCGTTTTCCAGCGGGCTGAGCGAGACGGGTGTCAGGCGGCGACTGATCTCTTCACGTAATTGTGGCGCGAGGCTTTCGTCCAGCGAAAGCAGCAGCCTCAGTTGTGACAGCGCCCGCAGCCGCGACGGCTGACTGATGTCTGCGCCGCGCCGCCCGGCCACGAAATCGAAAAGTGTGTGACCGATGGAGAAGTAAGGGCTGCCGAAGCCGGACAGGGCCGCGAGGTCATTGATCACGCGCAATGACGCTTCGCGATGTCGTGGATTCAGGCGGTCGCGGAAGTCAATCAACAGGGCCGGGAGGCGCGGATGATCCAGCCCGTAAATCGCGAGCGGAATCATCTCGACCGCGCGCGCGCCCGCCGTGCCGGGGCCGACTCTCTGATCGTCCGCGTCAAACCAGCGCGTTTCCGTGTACCCTTCCCAGCGGCGCAATCGCGCGTCGCGCCCGGGGTCAGTGATGTTCAGAAAACGCGGGTTGAAGCGCCGCGTCGGCTGAAGCCGATGCTGCTGATCCGGCCCTTGTGCGATCCAGAGCAGCGCATGCGTGGCGCGGCCATCGGGCAGAGTGAGCGGCTCAAAATACAGCCCTTCTGCTTCAGCGCGCTGTCGCAGCAGCTCCCAGTTGCGGCCGCGAATCTCTTCTGTTTTGCGCTTCAGCTTTTCACCGGCATCCCGCAGATGCAGATCGTCAACGACTCCGCCGGTCGCTTTCCCGGCCAGCCTCAATCGCGCCTGAATCTTCTGCAATTCTTCGGGAGTGAACACGGGTGAAGCCGTGGCCTGAGCTTCCAGGAGAGAGAAAATCTCCAGCGTGCGCGTGAGCTGGCCCTGACGATAATCGTCGGCATTGAGTTGCCGGTTGCGGAGTGCCGTCCCAATCAGCGCGCTCCGCGGATCAATCAGTGCGCTGCGTAAAGCTGCCCACAGCAGTTTTCGCCAGAACCTGTTTTTATCCCCGGCCAGATCCAGCAGTGGCGGCGGAGGCCGACTACCTGCGTGTTTTTCACCGCCGCCCACAAAGTAGAAGAATGGCACATCCGCCGCCACACGTTGCGCGAGTGATGGGCGCGTGTAACCGAATGACCAGACGTAACGCAGCCGGTCATTTTCAATGTTTTCATCGCCCAGCGTATCGCGCAGCACGGCAACCAGTGGCACGGCGGCTTCCCGGCTTTCCGCACTGCCCTGCCGGCTGAAAATAACCAGCAGTTCCGCCCCGCCCTCCACCGGCACACGTTCGAGCCGAAGCTTTGACGCTGACGCATCACTATCCGGCTGAAGGCCCGTGCCCTGAGACCAGCACGTCAGCGGCAGGGCGGAGAGCGAAGAAAGGAGCAGCAGGGCTCGATAGATCGCCCCGAGCATTCGCGGAGAAAATTTCGTGTACGCCCTTCGCATCCCTGCCTCCCGAAATCGTTTCTTCCACCAGTGTGTCTGATTGGGTTCGTTGACGAGACGGGAGCATAGGACAGGGCGCCACAGTCATGGCTGATCCTGTGATACTTCTTCAACTGCCACAGTCAACAGTGTAGTCGTAGTTGAGATGGAATGTTCCGGCGAGTGAAGACGCGCCGTTGAGACAGGGGGGCGTGGAAAGATGCCGTCAACACTCTTTCCACGTCTGCGGTCTTGTAGTTGACCGCCCCGATCCCGCGAGGTTCGATCTGGTCATTACCGCAATGGCCTGACGAAGACCCTGCCGTCATCTGTCGCGGCAAACAAGCTCGAGTTGCTGGCTGCCGTCTCAGACTGTAAATCAGATAATTGTCAGCAGTGATCAGTTATGCGCCGAATCAGCGGCCAGCGCCGCATTCACCGCCGCGCCGATGATCGCGATCTCGTCACTGGTCGAGACGACTTCGATCATGCTGCCCTGTAACGGGCTCATCTTGACCATCTCGTGCAGGTTCAGATCAAGCAGACCGAGCTGGACGAATCTGGCGTTCGGACCTGAAATATAAAACTTCCCCGGCCCGTCAAAATGAACGCTGCTGGCGATGGCCGCGGCCAGTGCGCGGTGCCAGAGTTTGACGAAATCGCCGCAGCGGGCGTCGCCCTGCTGCGCCTCTTCAAAAACTTCTTCCGGTTCCAGATCGAGAAAGCGCAGCCGCATCGCGCGGTGGCCCACGATGCCTTCCAGATGGCCGACGCCTCCGCACGCGCAGAAATTCTCCTTCGGGTCGAGCGTGACCACGATGTGGCCGCCTTCCCAGACGCCCTCCGTCTGCGGGTAGCGCCCGAAGCCGACGCCGTTGCCCAGCCACCAGACGCGGATGATTTTGTCCAGGTGCCCCCGCGTGGCGGCGATCCCGGCGGCCATCGCGTCCGTGTCGTTGAAAATGCCAACCGGCACGGACAGGCCCTTTTTCCTGAGCGATTCAGTCAGCAGGCCGACCACGTCCTGCCCCTTGGTCTGAATCAGGTTCGGCGAGTCCTCGATCACCCCGCTGCGAATGATGCCGGGGAAGCCGATCCCGACGGCCGCGATCTCCTGGCGCTGGGACGCGATTTCGATCTGCTGCGCCAGCCGCTCGAAAATCTGTTCGGGGGGCATCTCCGTCAGATAGTCTGAGTCGTCGCCCGCCTCGGGAAAAACCAGCAGCCTGCCGACCAGCTGGTTGTTTTCCACCAGCCCGACGGCGATGTGTTCTGCGACCATCGCGCCAATCGTTTTCTGCATAGCCCGTCCTGCTTTCAGACCAGTGAACTGCCGGGCCGCCCGGTCAGTTTGGTCAGCTTGTTCAGTCCGTTGAAGGCCGCCGCCTTGTAGCATTCGGCGAGCGTCGGGTAGTTGAAGACCGTGTTGACGAAATAATCCACTTTGCCTTTGAGCGTCAGCACGGCCTGCCCGATGTGCAACAGCTCCGTCGAGCCCTCGCCGATGATGTGGACGCCGAGGATTTCGTGCGTCTCGCGATGAAAGATAATCTTCAATCGCCCGGTCGTGTCGCCGCGAATCTGGCCGCGGGCGATCTCGCGGTAATACGCGACGCCGACTTCGTACGGCACGTCTTCATCGGTCAGCTGCTCTTCGGTCTTGCCGACGAAGGAGATTTCGGGAATCGTGTAGATGCCGTAAGGGTAATGGGCCGGATCGCTCTCCAGCGTCAGGCCGAAGGCGTGACCGACGGCGAGGCGGCCCTGCTCCATCGAGACCGAAGCCAGTTGCGGGAAGCCGATGACGTCGCCGACGGCGAAGATGTGGGATTGCTTCGTGCGGTATTCGCCGTCAACCTCGATCCGCCCGCGCGGGTCGGCTTCGAGCCCGGCGGCTTCCAGATTCAGGCCGTCGGTGTTGCCCTGACGACCGACGGCGAAGAGTAGCGCGTCGCCGGAAATTTTCTTTTTGCTCTCCAGATTGGCGATGACCGTGCCGTCGGGCGCCTCCTCGACGCTCCCGACCTCCTCGTTCAGCCGCATCGTGACGCGATTATCGCGCAGGTGATAAGACAGAGCTTCAATTATCTCCGCGTCGGCGAAACTGAGCAGGCGCGGCTGCTTTTCGATCAGGATCACGCGCACGCCGAGCGCCGCGAACATCGAGGCGTATTCGACGCCGATCACGCCGCCGCCCACGACCAGCAGGGTTTTCGGAATGTCGGGCAGCGAGAAAATCTGATCGCTGTTGATGATCGTGCGGTTGTTGACCGGAACTTTCGGCGATTCGGCGGGCCGCGTTCCGACCGCAATCACGATCACGTCCGCTTCGTATTCCGACTGCCCGCGCGAACTTTCGACCCGGACCCGGTGCGGGTCAAGAAAGCTGGCCGCGCCATTGACGACCTCGATGCCGTTACGTGAGAGCTGCGCCTGGATGACGTCGGTCTCGGTCTTGATAACGTGCTGCACGCGGAATGAAAGGTCGGCGACGGTGATCTTCTCCTTCACGCGGTAGCTCATCCCATACAGGCCCTGATACCCGTAACCCGACAGGTGCATCACAGCTTCGCGCATCGTCTTGCTGGGGATGGTTCCGTTGTTGATACACGCGCCGCCGACGACTTCGCGTTTTTCGGCGAGGGCGACTCGCTTGCCGAGCTTCGCCCCCTGAATCGCGGCGCGCTGCCCTGCCGGGCCGGAACCGATGACAATCAGATCGTATTTCTGCATCGTAAACTCCACGCGCCCCGCGGACACCCCCGGACGCGTCCCTGATTATGACCTCCCACCTCAGGCTTCAGAAAAACTCCGACAAGCAACCCCGGTCAATCAAATCATTACGCTGGCACGGCTGAAACTGACGGATGGCAGCGATCTCGCGTTGATGGCGAGACTGATTATTGCCGAGCCATCCGGATTGTCAATGTGACAACCCGGGTCTGTGAAGCCGGCCAGGGAAAACTTAACCCACGCAGGTGAATTTTTACCGCCCCCGGCTTGCATTTACTTAGTGTCTTATGTACACTATGCGCCATAGTGTAGGATGTACACTAAGTCAGCACGGGAGGGCAGGCAAATGAACGGCACCAGTCAAATTGCAACAGATCAGGGTAATCAGAACGCAGTGATTCCGGCCTTGGCGCTCGGCCGGGACGAGATCAGGCCGCTTGGTGATTACGTCAATCTCAGCGAAACTGAATTGTATGAGCGGATCGAAAACGCGCGCCGTGCCCTGGGTGAGCGGCTGGTAATTTTAGGGCATCACTACCAGCGCAGCGACGTCATCTGCCACGCCGATTTTGAGGGCGATTCATTCAAGCTGGCACAGCAGGCGGCTTCGCGGCCCGCGGCCGATTACATAGTCTTCTGCGGCGTTCATTTCATGGCCGAATCCGCGGACATCCTGAGCGCGCCGCACCAGCAGGTGATCCTGCCCGATCTGGCCGCCGGCTGTTCGATGGCCGACATGGCGCGCCTTGAGCAGGTCGAAACCGCGTGGGAGCAGATTCACGACCTTGGCATTGATTCGGTCATGCCGATCACGTACATGAACTCGGCGGCGAACATCAAGGCTTTCTGCGGTCGCCACGGCGGCGCGGTCTGCACTTCGTCAAACGCCGTCACGCTCTTTCGCTGGGCGCTCGGCGAGCGCGAAAAACTATTCTTCTTCCCCGACGAACACCTCGGGCGCAACACGGGCGTCAAATTCGATATCCCGCTCGACAAAATGGCGGTCTGGGACCCGCGGCTCGAACTCGGCGGCAACACGCCGGAGCAGTTGCGCGAGGCGAAGCTGATTTTGTGGAAGGGATTCTGTTCGGTTCACGGCCGCTTCCTGCCGCGCCACGTTGACGAGCGGCGCAGGGAACACCCGGGCATCAGCGTCCTCGTGCATCCCGAATGCCGCTACGAAGTCGTGAGCAAGTCTGATTTCAACGGCTCGACCGAATACATCATCAAGACGATCAACGAAGCCCCGGCGGGCAGCAAGTGGGCCGTCGGCACCGAGCTGAATCTGGTTGACCGTCTGGCGACGCGCAACCCGGACAAGCTTGTCACGCTGCTCGCGCCCGACCTCTGCATGTGCGCGACGATGTTCCGCATCTCGCCCGAAAACCTGCTCTGGTCGCTCGAAAATCTGATTGACGGGCACGTCGTCAATCAGATCAAGGTTGATGAAGAGACGGCAACCTGGGCCCGGGTCGCGCTGGATCGGATGCTCGCGAACAAGTAATAATCCTGACTGTTCCGCAAAATGTGGGAGAATAATCAGAACCTGGAAAGGAAAGTATCTATGGCAGAAGAATTACCGAAAGACCTGGCAGCCGTTAACCAGAGGGTCAGCGCACTCGAACAGAAATTCGAGCAGCGGGTGGCTGCACTCGAACAGAGATATGAGCAAAGAGTGAATGCCCTCGAACAGAGGTTCGAACAACGCGCCGCCGCGCTCGAACAAAGATTCGAGCAGCGGGTGGCGGCGCTCGAACAGAGATTTGAGCAGCGCGCCGCCGCGCTCGAACAGAAGATCAGGTAAGTAATCCGGTAATTGACCTCGTGACCGTCAGCGGCTGAGGAATCTGGTCAGCCGCTTTTGCAGCTTTTCAGGTTCTTTGATCTCACACTCCCAGATCACCATCACCCGCCACCCCTCTTTCCTGAGGGCCTTCAGGTTACGCACATCGCGTTCGACATTCGACATCCGCTTGTTCTGCCAGAATTCGGCGTTGGTCGCCGGCACGACACGGCCGTAACGGCAATCGTGCATGTGCCAGAAGCAGCCATGCACAAGGATCACTTTGCGGCTCGCCGGGAAGACCAGATCGGGTTTGCCGGGCAGGTCCTTGCGGTGCAGCCGGAAGCGGTAGCCGAGCCGATGCACGAGCGAACGGACGACCATCTCCGGCTTCGTGTGCGCGCCGCGAATCGCGGACATATTGCGGCGGCGCTGTTCTTTGGTCAGAACATCAACCATGCGGACTGCTCTTACACAGAGACGGGATCGAACATCGGAAGCTGCGGCATCTCACCGGCCTGCCGTCGCCTCCTCTTCGCCTCGCTGAACAGCGTCGCGACCATTGCCTTCGCGAGTTCTTCGACGACGGGGACGACGACGGAATTGCCGAACTGTTTGTAAGCTCTGGTGTCGCTGCACACGATCCGCTGTTCTTCGGAAAAACCCATCAGCCTTGCGCATTCACGCGGGGTCAGGCGGCGCGGGTTCTTCCCCGGCTGTGGGATCAGAATCTCTGAACCGTCCTTGTAATAACGCGCGCTCAGCGTCCGCGCGACGCCGTCGAGGTCAGAGAGCCCGTAGCCGAACCCGTTGCCTTTCGCCTGATGCTTCGCCGCGTAATCCTGCAGGTACTGCCAGAGCCTGTCGGTCAGCGTGTATTTTTCGTCAACACTGGCTTCGAGGACGTCCCGGAGCTTTGGTTTCCTGTCCGGCATCCGCGGATAGTCAAACCGACAGGCATCCGCCTTGTCCCGGAAGCCGACGATGTAAACGCGCTCGCGGTGCTGGGGCACGAGCGTCACCGCGTCAATGACCTGCGGCTCCGGCACGTGATAGCCCAGGTCTTCGCGCAGCGTCTGCATGATCACGGCGAACGTGCGCCCGCGGTCGTGGTGCTTCAGATTCCTGACGTTTTCGAGCAGGAAGGCGCGCGGCCTTTTGCGCGCGATGATCCGGGAGACGTCGAAAAACAGCGTGCCCTGCGTGGCATGCTCAAAGCCATGCGCCCTGCCGAGCGCGTTGTTCTTCGAGACCCCGGCGATGCTGAATCCCTGACAGGGGAACCCGGCGGTCAGGACGGTGTGATGCGGTACTTCGTCCGCCCTGATCCGCGTGATGTCCCCGGCCGGGCGGTGACCGAAGTTGGCTTCGTAAGTGTCCGCCGCATACTCGTCCCACTCACAGGCAAATACGCAACGCCCGCCGACACATTCAAACGCGCGGCGAAAACCGCCGATGCCGGCGAACAGATCAATGAAGGTGAACTTTGGTTTGCTCGTCATCTGATTTTCGGGACGACTACATGCGTTCAGGTGTTTCGATGCCCAGCAGCGCCAGGGCCTGCTCCAGCCTGCGCCGCGTCACATCAGCGACGAACAGCAGCAGCGTTTTCCGCGCCTCGTCCGTTTCACTGAGAATGTGATGGCTCTCGTAGAAGAGGTGAAACTGCTTTGCCAATTGAAAGGTGTACTTCGCCACATGCGTCGGCTCAAAGCCATTTGCCGCAAGCTGTGCGACATCATTCAAGCGCGCCGCAAAGTAAACCAGCGACCACAGATCGTTGCCACTTTCGCCGGAAAAGAATTCGCCGATCTGCTCAGTCGTCAGTCCGGCGAAAGCACCACGCACTTCTTCCGGGGTGCGGCCAAGTTTGCGGAAGATTCCTTTGGCACGCACGATGGAGTTCTGAATATAAGGCCCGGTCTCGCCAGTGAAACTCAGCGCATCCTTGAAATCAAAAGCAATGATCGAAGTGCGCGTGAATTTGAGCAGGAAGTAGCGCAGCGCGGCGACAGCGATCTGATGCGCGATCTTCTTTTGTTCAGCCTCGCCCAGTTCCGCGTGGCGCGATTGCACCTCTTTCAGCGCGTTCTCTTCCAGCCGGTCAATCAGGTCATCGGCTTTGACGCCCAGGCCCTTGCGCCCGGACATCCCGATCTGCTGCCGCTGTGCGTCGGCTTCCGACAACTCCGTCCCGAGTTCTGCCGCCGCCGCCGGTGTGAGCGTGACTTTTTCGTAAGCCAGATGCGCGCTGCGGGCCACGCGCTCGTCGTGGTCAATCATCATCACGCCGCGTTTGACGTTGGCTTGCGGGTAGGACTGGCCGACATCAATCACGTTCAGGAATGCGGTGCCGTTGCCGAACTGCGGATGCTCTGCGACCGCGGCCTTTTTATCGCCGGTCGTGATCCAGACTTTGTGACCGCGGTGGTCGTTCCTCAGTTCGCGGTAGTGGAAATCCAGACCGAGCCTGCCAAGCTTCCAGAGGTGATAAGCAATGTCCTTGCCCGTGTAAGTCACCGTGCCGTTCGAGCGCACGATGATCTTGTCGGCGTCATACTCATCGCCTTTATCGCTGCCTTCGCCCTGTCCCCCCGTCTCCCCGTCCCCCTGTCTCTCTTCCGCCCTCATCACCCAGCAGCCTTTGTTGCGGCCCTCGGTCTCGTAGACGATCGCGCCGCTCGCTTTGAGCTTTTCAAAGGCGTGCGCCCAGAACTGAAGGTGCAGAATCTCGCTTTCACGCGCGAGCAGGTCGTAGCTGATGTCGAGCCGCGACATCGTGTCGAGGTGGCAGTCAACAATGCGTGACGAAATGTATTCGGCGACTTCAGCCGTCGCGTTGCCGCCTTCTTCGAGTTCGTGCAGCGTCTTCGCCCGGAATTCGAGCCGCGCCTTGTCTTCCTCGTACCACTGGCCGACGCGGGCGTACAAATCCCAGCAGTAGTAATCGAACTTGTCTGGCCCTTCGGCGATGGCTTTGATCTCATCGAAGGATTTGTTTTCGACGTAAAGAAAGCCGACGACCACGTCGGCGACCTGCACGCCGGTGTTGTCAATGTAATTGTGAACTTCGACGTTGTCACCGGTGGCTTTGAGGATGCGGACAATCGTGTCGCCCAGCACCGCGTTGCGCACGTGGCCGATGTGCGCGGCCTTGTTCGGATTGATCGAAGTGTGTTCGACAATCAGCTTGCTGTCGGTGGCCGGTGGCTGTCGGTCGGCGGCCGGCTGTTCGTTCACGAGTTGCGTGAACATCTGCGCGCGGTCAAAGAAAACGTTGAGATAGCCGGCGCCCGCGATTTCGACCCTGGCGACGCCGGGGATGCTGCTCAGACCTTCGGCCAGTTTTGCGGCGATTTCGCGCGGGTTCTTCTTCTCGCCGGTCGCCGCCTTGATCCGTTTGGCCAGTTCAAAGGCGACGGGGAAGGCGAGGTCGCCGAGTTCGGTGCGCGGCGGCACTTCGGCAGCGGCATCGTCGAGTTGCAGGTTGAAATTTTCGCCCACCAGCGCGAGCAGTCGTTGCCTGATTTGAGCGGCGAGTGATGAAGACATGTTTGAATACTTTCCTTTTTCTCCCTGTCGGATGCGGTGGAATGGAAAGAGTCTATTAGCATCCCGAGCGCCAGGCGTCAAACCCTCCAGCCCGCGGCCGGCCATTGAAAAAACACGGCTGGCCGTGCTATACACAGGCATCATTTGAGTTTCTGCTTGATCTTTGGCGCGTTGGTGTAACTGGTTAACACGCCGCCCTCTCAAGGCGGAGAGCACGGGTTCGAGTCCCGTACGCGCTACCATTCCTTATCTTTAGTACCTGCCGGGTCAGAGGTCAGCGCCTCTGACCTGGCGTCGTTTTGGTCCAAGCCGCCCGCTGCTTTCGGTTGCCCCTTCAATCCTGTATCATCAAGCCACCCGTGATTATTGATTTGCCCCTCCTGTTTACACAGGCTAACGCTTCGTGTCCCTGACCACCGACAGACAAATGAACGCACTGGTTATAGATGACGAACCACTGATCCGTGAAAACATGGCCGAAATACTGCGCGCCGACGGGTGGGCGGTGAGCGAAGCTGAGTCGGCCGAACGCGCTCTGAGTCTGTTGCAGAGTGGCCGCTGGAATCTGGTCTTCTGTGACATCAGGCTGGGGGCGGAGGATAACAGGGATGGCTTGATCGTCCTCGAGCGTTTCATCAAAGAACAACCCGAGGCCCGTATCATAGTCATGACCGGCCACGGTTCGGCGGCGGGCGCGCTCGACGCGGTCTCCTCCGGCGCTTACGACTACCTGATGAAACCCTTCGACATCGAGCGGGTGATGGAGATCTCGCAGGCCGTCCGCCTGAGTCTGGAGAGGCAGGCGAATCCTGCCTCAGCGTCCGAGACGAAATCATCGCCTGTTTACACGTCAGAGACGGATCTGGTGGGGCGGAGCGCCGCCTTCGTGGAAATGATGAAACTCGTGGGCCGCGTCGCAGCGACCAGCCTCCCTGTCCTGATCACGGGGGCCTCGGGCACCGGGAAGGAAGTCGTGGCGCGGGCCATTCATCGCCGCAGCCTTCGCTCGGACAACCCCTTTGTGGCGGTCAACTGCGGGGCGCTCCCGTCGGAACTGATCGAGTCGGAATTGTTCGGGCATGTGCGCGGCTCATTTACCGGCGCGACCTCAGACCGCCGCGGGCTGTGGGAGGAGGCTGACGGCGGCACGGTCTTTCTGGACGAAGTCACGGAGACGACCCCGGCGTTTCAGGTCAAGCTGCTGCGCGCCCTGCAGGAAGGCGAAATACGCCGGGTCGGGTCCAATTCCACTATCAGGGTTGATGTGCGCGTGATTGCCGCAACCAATCGGGATGTCGAACCGGCGGTCAGGGAAGGGCACTTTCGACAGGATCTGCTCTACCGCCTCAACGCGGTGACTCTCCGCCTGCCACCACTGCACGAGCGCCGTGAGGACGTGTTGCCCCTGGCACGGCACTTCGCCAGACGTGTCACTCGTCCCGGGGGGACGCCGCCGGACTTCTCGCCGGAGGCCATTGAACTGCTGGAACAGTACTCATGGCCGGGCAATATCAGGGAGCTGGAAAATGCGATTATGCGGGCTGCCGCCCTCTGTGATCATATGATCCGGCCTGAAGACCTGCCCGAACGGATCCGCAGCAGCTCTCAGATTGACGCGCAGGTGGCCGGCAGAACTGTCCCGGCACAGACACGATCTGCTGATCAGGAGCTGATTACGCTGGCTGAATTGGAGGCACGGCACATCACTCGCGTACTCGCGCACACCGGCGGCAACAAGCAGGCGGCGGCGCGGATTCTCGGCATAGACCGCACCACGCTCCAGCGAATGATCAAACGATACGGGATTGATTCTGATAGCACACCGGATTCCTCCGCAGCCTCAGGGTCGTCTGTTTGACGGTGAGCAGGTAGAAGAGTGGCGCGGCCTACGCAGCCGCCCGTGAAGACGGGTTGTGCCCGGCACCCGAATGCGGCGGCGAAGTGCGCAGGGAAATTTCCCTCGCGATTTCCAGAATCCGTTCAATGTCGAAAGGCTTGCTCACGACCCAGTCAACCTCCGCTTCTCTTTGCGCGGATGATCCTACCGCCTGACCCCACCCCGTAATGATCGCGATGTGAATCTTCCGGTTCTGCTCGCGAATGGAGTGCGCCAGTTGCCAGCCGCTCATCCCGGGCAATCCCAGATCGGTAAAGACGGCGTCAAACTTTTTCTGTTCGAACAGCGCCAGCGCCTCCCGGCCTTCCTGCGCCAGTGTGACTTCGTAGCCCGCCCTTTCCAGAATGTCCCGCAGGAGAAGGCGCACATCCTCTTCATCGTCAACGACCAGAAATTTCGTCCGGACGGCTGAGGATGTGGCGACCAGTGAAGCGCTTGCCTCACCGACGGCGGTGGCGCCGGCCTCCCCGTGAAATTTTGGCAGCCTGATGCGGAACAGGGAGCCGCGACCGGTCTCGGATTCCACTTCGATGGTGCCCTCATGGCGCCGGATAATACCGTAGCTGACGGCCAGACCGAGCCCCATGCCCGCCTTCCCCTTGGTCGTATAGAACGGGTCGAAGATGCGCCCGCGCACTTCGTCGCTCATGCCGGTGCCGGTGTCGCTGACTGAAATCTCAACCGTGCTGTCGGTCTCCCGGGTTGACAGCGTGAGCGTCCCTCCGTCGGACATCGCATCCACCGCGTTGAAGACCAGATTGACCAGCACCTCGCGCAACTCAGACTCATCCCCCATGACGAAAGCGTGCGAGTGAATTTCCAGATTCAGGTTGATTTGAATGCCGGCGGCCTCGGCGCTGGTTTTCCACCGCGGGCGGGTAATCTCCCTGATGTCGGTCAGCAGTTGGTCAACACAGAGGGGGGCGAAATCCTGATCGCGGCGCTGCCGGGCGAAATCCTGAATGCGGCGGACTGTTCGCGCGCCATCCTTCGCGGTTTTGATGATCAGGCGGAGTCCATGCTCGATCTTTTCCGGCTCTTTCATAAGCAGCAGGAGCTGGGCCCGTCCCAGAATCCCCGTCAGAGTGTTATTGAAGTCGTGCGCCACGCCCGACGCCAGCTCCCCCAGGGCCGAGAGCTTCTCGATCTGGGAATACTGTTCGCGGATGCGCTCCTGCTCCGCGATGTAATGATTGAGTTCTTCGACGTGGCGTCTGGCCTGCTCCGCCTGAGTGACGGCCGCCTCCGCCCTCGCCGCCGCTTCCGCTTCGGCCTTGGCCGCGGCGGCCATCACTTCGATATTTTTCAGGTAGGTGCGGTAGGTGAAGTAGATGATGGCAATGATCGGGGTGACGGCCAGAATCGCATAAAAGCCGACCAGGCCGACGAGCCGGGCAATCAGGAAAGCTCCCGAAGCTCCCGCGAAATACGTGATCGAAGCCCACAGGCAGTATTTTCTCCAGACCTGCCAGACGGACTGCCCGGTTTTGAGTCCCTGAGCCGACGCGCCGAGGACCGAATTGGTGAGGAATTGAATCAGCCCCATAACACAGATTGCCGTGATCGCATTCCCTGAAAATGCCTCGTGCGGCAGGGGGCGAATCGTGCCGAAAAGATACCGCAGAGCCACTACAGTAAGAAAAGTGGAGCAGGCCATGACGGCTGAATTGAAGAAGAAGGTGATCGGCTTCCTGGCGATTCCGAACATGCTCGGGATGCCTTCAGCCGCCGCCAGCAGGACTGCCGCATCCCCGCCGTAGAGGAGCATGGTGAGAAAGATCAGGGTGTCTGACACCGTGATCTTTCCGTTGATCCCGGGCATCTGGACGGAGATGTGAGGGGCCAGCGTCACGGTGATGATGGAGAGCAGCCAGAATGGAGTATCAAGCTCCCTGACGTGCAGGTGGTAAACGGCCTGTGAGCATACGGCAATGCCGATGATGATGATACCCAGCATATAGGGCCGGGCGAAACGTTGCCGGTCCGGTGCAATCATTCTACTTCTCCAGGGCGTGACCTGCGGCGTTCGGCCTGCCGGGCCGCAGGAAGATGGTCTCGTAAGAGCCGCACTGGCGATAGCCGGCGCGACGGTAGAAGGCCTGAGCGTTCTGATTCTGCTCGTTGACCAGCAGGTAAATGGTGTGCCTGCTCCGCAGCAGCTCGCAGGTCAATTGCTGGAGGCAGTGGAGGCCGTAATGGCGATTGCGTTCCTGCGGACTGACCCACACGCCTTCCAGATAGCCGACCCCCGGGGTTTCGGCCTGCAGGTCGGCCTTGAAGATCAGGCGCCCCTGCTCGACCCACACCCACATCCTCCCGCACTCGATGCGGCGCAGGCAGCGGTCGCGAAAGCCGGAAGGGTCATCCGTCAGCGGATTGACGCCGCTCTCTGCCTCGGCCATCTGAGCCTGCACCGGGATGACCAGATCCAGATCCCCTGCCGTCGCCAGTCGCAGGCCCGCCACGGGCAGGGCGGGCCTGACCTGCCGGCGCTGCTCGAAGCACAGCTCGCGACAGAGGAGCCGCGGCGGCTGACCGGCTGTCGAGTAGTAATGCCAGAATTGTGCGAGCCTTTCCGGCGAATCCATGAGGACGTGTGCGGAGGTGTATCCTCGGGCCAGAAAGGCGAAGGCTTTGAGAGCGGACCTGCTCCAAGCGGAGATGAGTAAGGCATGTCCGATCAGGGCGACCCCGCGGAGCTGACCATCAATATCCCGGCAGCCGTAGAACGTTCCACGGTTAAGTGGATTTTCCAGCCCGTTGTCCAGAATCAGGCTGCTCATGACCAGCCCGGGAATCGAATCCACATCGAGAAGGGCAAGTGCTTCAGCTTTCTGCGCGCGAGTGAGGGGGCAAATGGTCAGAGGGCTGACAGTCAGGGAGAGACTGCGAGCTTTGCATTCGACCTCCCTCAGTGAAGAAATTTCATTCATGGGTGGGTATCTCACTGAATGCAGGTACTCGGGGAGTGCGCCTGGTAGTTTCAATATTCCAGATAGTCCACGCCATCATCCGCCGAGATGGACATGGACGTGGTCGAGTCACCATTGATTGAAGACGATTGCGCCTGGCTGACGGCGTCACTTTGCAGTGTCTGATCGCCGAAGATGACCCCGTCACAAGTGACGATCCCGTCACCAAAGATCACCCCGTCTCCGAAAATCACCCCGTCATCAAAAAGGGAATTGACGCTCAGGAAGTTTGACCCGCCGGTAATGATGGAGCCATCGGCGGTCAGGATGTGATCGCCGAAGATGACCCCGCTGGAGATCATTGTCCCGTCGCCAAAAATCACACCGCTGGCCATCGTCAGCCAGTCGCCGAAAATTACTCCGGCCCCGTATATCCTCTGATACTGTGTGATCAGCTCTTCTCCCGCTGCGAACGTGTGGCCCAGCACGACCCCGCGGGACCAGCCGAAGGTATAGCCCGCAATAGTCGTTTCCGGTGCCGGAGGCGTAGTCGTAGTCAACAAAGCTTCGCCGAGGGCCGACGCCGAAGAGAGGTCGGTCCGCACCAGCTTCGCCAGTCGCACCGCACCTTCTATGTTCAATTCACCCGCACCCTGCTCGAGGTGATTGAATCCGGCGAGCGGCTGCGCCGTGTACATCAGGATTGCTTTCACCAGATTGGGGGTCAGTGAAGGATTGGCCTGGAGCAGGAGGGCGGCAGCTCCGGCCACGGCGGGGGCGGCCATCGAGGAGCCGTTAAGGAACATCATCTTCCGCCCGTCAACGGGACTGATCCCGGCGTCGAGCGCGGGGTTCTGTTCGACGAGATGATTGTTGGCGGCTTCGGCAAAAACGACTTTGTTGCCGGGCGCGACCAGATCAGGTTTGATCAGGCTGTCGTAATGCCTGATGCCCTGCTCATCAGTCCAGTAGCTCCGCGTCGGGCCGCGTGAGCTGTACGTGGCGACCCCGTCATCGCCGCGCGCGTCAGTGCCGAACGTATTGGCGGCCCCCACGGTGAGCGCCGACGGCTCGTTGCCGGGCGAGTGAATCTGTCCGTACACCTTCTGCCCCGAGCCATTCTTCCCGTTGTTGCCTGCCGCCGCGACAACGACTATGCCGGCATCCACCAGCTGGCGGACCGCCTGACAGATCGGATCGTTCCTGTATGAATCCATGGCGGGCGCGCCCAGACTGAGATTGACTACGCGGATGTTGTAGGCCGCCCGATTTGTCAGAACCCAGTCGAGCGCGCCCAGGACGGCTGAAGACGACCCTGCGCCCGCCGAATTGAGAACGCGAAGATTGATGATCCGGGCATTCGGCGCAATGCCCATGTACTGAGCATTTGAAATACGCCCGTTCCCCGCGGCGACCGAAGCCACATGCGTGCCATGCCCGTACGGGTCATCTGTCCGATTCTCCCCTGTGAAATCCCGGCTGACGACAACACGCAGGCCGTTACTGCGGTCCAGGAATGAACGATGGGTTGTGTCAATCCCCGAATCGAGTACGGCGATGCCGACGCCTGTGCCATCCAGTCCATTGGTCGTGGTGCCGTTGACGATGCGCACTGCGTCGGCTCCCGTCGTCAGGGAGATGTGGCCGGACGGAATCTGATCCCGATCCGGCGACACGAAACTCACTCTCTGGTGGGCAACCAGGGCTTCGACGGCAGATATCGGAAGTTCAACGGCGCGGGTTCTGAGGTTGGAGTATTTGTGTTCAAAACGCGCGCCCAGTCCGGACAGAAAGTTATCCACCTCACTATCTGGATCATTATTTGCCTGTATTATTACCTTGATACGTGACCCATTCGAACCATTATTTCGCGCCAGTTTCAGCAGGTCAGGGGAAATCTTCGATGAAGACGAACCATGTTCTGCAGGCCGCGCTATGCCGCCGCGCGGATAACTACGGGCCCGCAGAGGAACGTTGATCACACTTGTCAATGAAGTAACCAGCAGGACAGGGATCAGGAGCCCTGAAATTACGCGGCAGTTCTTCCGGGTTTTCATATCTCTACTCCTTGGAGCCGGGCGGGCAGGGTCGTCGCATTCATCTGTTGTATGGGCACAATCAGTACACGAGGATCAACCCTGCCGAAGACCAATTTCCTGTTTGACAGGTGCAGAATGCACCGGGGGCTGCTTTATCGGATTGCAGGCGAGGCTTAATGAAGTAGATAGCGGGCAGACCAGCAGGCAGTAGCTGACTACTTATTTCTCTGCTCCACTTCCGGGCAGACCTCTATCGTGAGGTGCAAAAAAGCGGCGGCAATTGCCATGCCGCACTCCGGGATTTGTGGCGTAAATATCAAACCGGGGGCGACTTTAATCAGACTTGCAAATTACCTTCGCAGGGTCGGACTCTGAAACTGCTGAAATACAACAGGCTGATTGAACCCGGCCTGTTGAAGTATGGTCACGGGGACTTCCATCGAATTTTACTTTCCTTCGGGGCGACAATGTAAATTCACCGCTGATGCCGGCTGCCCCGTCCATCGCTGACCTGCTGCATTATGCGTCGCGCCGAATTATGCTGCGGCATTCTGCATCAATCGGCCTGATGATCGTAGTATCAATCAATGCCTGAGCAGAGTGAAAATGAAAAAACTGCTGAAAGAAAGTTCCTGTTGTTTGTGCCTGTCTTCTGAACGGAAGCGGCTTCACTAATTCACTTCTCACTGCCTTTTCACTGACGCTGGACGTCCTGCGGCACAAACTTTGCCCACGAAAACCGGGTGTAAAACCATACTGCGCGCAGGTCGTAGCGCAAGTGAATACCACATTACCTTATATTGCTGTGAAATTCCTGACAAGCCCCAGTCATGATCCGCGCCATTCCAGCGCAGTTTGAATAGTAATGTCGCCCGCTTATCAGGGTCAATTCATTCTCCCTGGAGCGCAGACATCGGGGCCTGCACAGGCTTCGGCAAACGGCCCTTTCGGCAGGACTGGCGGGTCGCGATGTCTGCGCCCCGGGATACTGCCGGGAGGGTGAATTGACCCTGGCCAGTTACCAGGCTGCCGTGCGGGTTATGGACGAATAAGACGACCCCTCAGCTTCGTGCCCGTCACGTTTCCTCATCAGCCCGGAGGGTCTGCCCGATAATCTTCAGTTACATTCAGACGGAGAGGACGTGATGCCCGTGAACCGGAAAAAGATCCTTTTTGTTGAGGATAATGAAGACACGATTGAGATTGTTACTCTGATGCTATCCGTGGATGACATTGACGTCGTTTCGACCCGGACGGTGGCCGAGGGCTTCGAACTCAGCCGGAACGGACAGTTCGATGTCTTTTTGCTGGACCATCTGCTCCTTGACGGCACCGGCATTGATTTGTGCGCAAGGATACGGTCTTTTGATTTGAAGACTCCCGTCTTCATCTTTTCAGGCATGGACTCAAAAACGGATCGCTCCCGGGCACTGGCCGCCGGCGCACAGGAATACGTCCGCAAACCTGAAGACCTTGAATTCCTGAGCCCGATGATCAACCGGTATGTGGAAAGCTGAGGATGCTGCGAGACCGGCTGCCCCGGCCTGCTCCACGCCCATTCGACATGCCATTTTCGCTCTCTCAGGGCAGAGAACACGGGTGCCGGCCCCGTACACGCCACCACTTCTTCTCTGTTACTGACCGCCGGATCAGAGGTCAGCGCCTCTGATCCGGTCGCGTTTTGGGTTTGGATCATCGTAACCCGGGCTTGCTTCTTACCGCTCAATCGTTTCAAAGATCAGCTGCGGAGTACTGTGTTCTCACCGGAGTCCGGGTATTTTCAATACGCCCCTTCCTCCGTTCATATCTCCTGCTTTCAACTAAAGGCGGGAAACGGCGCCGGAGACTGCCACGAGTGCTGAATTTTCGCCTGCTCGTCCTCAGGTGAATGCGTCCCGGTTCAGAGAGTTATGTTAAATTGACGATGCTTTTGAGCCTGGGAATGTTTTTACCCCGTTCCCGTTCAGGCATTTCCCATTATAAACGAGATGGATTCAGAACAGGTTGCCCGGCTGCTCCTGAGGATGCCTGTGACCGGCTGGCGTCAATCGTCTGGAGCCTGTTATTGACTTTGGCGGCAGCAGCACAAAACCCTTCTTCGCCGTCGGCAGTTTGATCACCTCCAGCCGGATGCCGTGGGCCGCGGCCGCTTCGGCTGCCGCGGCGCCCGTGCAGCCCTGAGCGACGAAGGCGACTTCGACACTCTCGCCCGTCACTTCCTGCACCTGCTCACACAACTCGGCGACCTGCGCCCGGTCCTGCTCACCGGCCGCCGCGACGTACAGCGCCAGCAGGTGGCCCGGCGTGTCCACAGCCGGATGGACCTTACTGCCTTTGCGCCGCTTCGCGCCGTCGTAGCCGGCCGGGGCGGCCGCTTTCGGGCGTGGACTGGATCGTCCGGCTGTCGAGGATCGCCGCCGAGGGCTGCTCGCGGCGCCCTTCGGTCAGCCGAGTCAGCTACTGGCAGACGTAAATGGCAAACAGTGACAGACCGATTGCACACGGTAACCTCTTCAGCTTTGCCATAAATCCTTACTTCACAGGAATGGGTATTCCGTATTACAGCTTCATTTAATACTGACCTTCACCGTGTTGGCTGACCTGCCACCCACCGCCACCACAACATCAACTGCGCCGCGCCCGCCCAGTGAGCGCGGGAGGCGCAGGTTGATCTGGTCGAGTCCCGCATAACCGCCCTGCGCCCCGGCGTAAAGTACTTCGACGTCAACTTCTCCGATCTTCGCGGTGACAGGCGATTGCGGGTTGCGGTAGCGAATGCCTGTGCCGAAGAGGACCAGAAAGAGATGGTCAGTGTCCGGCCCCAGGTCAATCGGACGTGTCACAAAACGCTTCTGCGCGGAATCGAATTGTGCGGCTGGTTCATAATTCTGCGAACCGTCAGCCCTGACCCGCAGGACCAGTGCCGCCGCCGCGCCCTGGCCGTCGGAGTTGGCCGCGAACAGCCCCGGCGCCGAAGTGGTGATTAAGATTGAGCCGGTCGCAACTTCCCCAATGCGATTGTAGACAGTGACGAAGGCAAGGCCCGGAGGTGTCTCCGCCGGAATCTGAAAGTTGATCTGACCCGGCGAAGCGAAGAAAAGCGGGGACGGTCGGGCCGGCCCGGAAAAGCCCCGCACGTAGACGCTGACATCGGCCAGTTCGAACGGCAGCGGCAGCGTCTGAGCAACCTCTGTACGACTCGTCAGGTTCGGGCCGAATGCCGCCATGATGGATTCGGGGGCTGCCACCGTTCCGAAATAACTGGCAGCCGAAACGCTGGCCAGGGCCGGCGTCTCGCGCAGAACATTAACCGCCAGCACGCGGTGGTTGCCGGTGTCGGCAATGTAAAGCCTGCCGGTCGGATCAACTGCCAGACCGGTGGGCCCGTTGAGCTGTGCGGCCAGTGCGTCGCCGGCCGCAGCGCCGAAATCATCAAAACGAGAAGTCCCATTACCGGCCAGCGTCATAATCATCCCGGCCGTCGTGATCCGGCGGACGCGCTGATTGTAGCGGTCAGACGCGTACAGGTTGCCCTGCCCGTCCACTGCCGGGCCGCCGACCTCCGAAATTCTCGCTGCCGTTGCCGCACCGCCGTCGCCGCTGAAGCCCGACTGGCCCGTCCCGGCGGCGGTCGTGATCAGGCCCGACGGCGTAACTTTGCGGATCACGTAATTGCCCGTGTCAGCGATGTAAAGATTGCCGTTCTGATCGAAGACGAGACTGCTCGGAAATTTGAAGAGCGCTTCGGTTGCCGGGCCGTTATTCCCGCCGAACCCGTAGCCGCCGCCCGCCACCGTTGTGATCACGCCGGAACTGATCGTCACTTTGCGCACGCGGTGGTTGCCGGAATCGGCAATGTACAGATCACCCGCGCCGTCCATTGCCAGCCCGAGTGGCGAGGACAGCAGGGCTGAAGCAGCCGCGCCGCCGTCGCCGCTGAAGCCTTCGGCGCCGGTTCCGGCGAAAGTGCTGATCACACCGGCCGGGGTCACGCGGCGGACGCGATGATTGAGTGTGTCGGCAATGTATACGTTACCCGCCGCGTCAACGGCCAGCCCCTGCGGTTCGTTTAGCGAGGCGGCCGTGGCAGGCCCCCCGTCTCCTTCGGAACCGATCAGCCCGCTGCCTGCGAAGGTGGTGATGATTCCATCGGGCGCAATCTTCCGGATGCGCTGGTTGACAGTGTCAGCCACATAGAGATTGCCCGCCCTGTCGCTGGCGACCGCGCGCGGATTGTCGAGACGGGCCGCCGCCGCCGCGCCGCCGTCGCCACTGAAACCGCCGCTGATTGAACTCGGTGTAGCCGAGATCACGACCGGGCTGCCCGCGGCCGTGCTGAAATCCGCGCGGGCGTTATAGGTGACTGCCAGTGTCGCGCTGCCCTTGTTGCCCGCCACATCCCATGCCGTCACGGTCAGGTTGTTGAGGCCCGGTTGCAGCGTAATGTTTGTCGCCCAGGCAGACAGAGTGCCGGAGAACAGGCCGCTGCCGCCGCGGTCATTCTGCCAGACAACCTGCGTGAGCAGGGCGTTGTCTGTCGCTGTCCCGCTCAGGTAGATCGTTCCGCCGAGCGTCGTCCAGGTGGGGCCGGACGTCGGAGCGGTAATAGTCACGACCGGAGGCGTGCTGTCGGCAATGGACAGCGGCATGAGCCTGCGGATGCGGTGGTTTGAAGGTTCGGCGATGTAAATGTTGCCCGCCTTGTCAACGGCAATGCCGTCAGCCGCCACGCTCGCAGAAGTCGCAACCTGACCGTCGCCGTTATAAAAGCCGGAATCGTTCCCGGCAATCGTATTGATGATGCCGTCCGGCGAGACCTTCCGCACCCGGTAACCGCCCGTGATGTACAAACTGCCCTTGTCGTCAACGGCGACATCATTGGCAAAAATCTTCGCTGCGGTGGCCGGGCCACTGTCGCCTGAGAGCCCGGAAGTCTCACCGCTCCCTGCGACGGTGTTGATGATGCCGTCCGGCGTAATCTTCCGCACATGCCCCTGATACGAATCGGCGAAGATGATGCTGCCCGACGCGTCTGTTGTAATGCCGCGCGGGTTATTCAGCCGCGCCAGGAGGGCCGGGCCGCCGGCGCCGAACTGGGTTGCGGTTGTACCAGCGAAAGTGCTGACCGCGCCAGTCGGAGAAACCTTGAAAAGCCGATTCTCTCCGCCGCCGCTCACGATGAAATTCCCCTGCGCGTCGAGCGTCAGGTCCTGAGCCGGGTGAAACACGTTGCCGACCATCGCGATGGTGCTGAGGATGCCCGTGTCGCCTGCGACCCGGCGCAGATGGGTGAAGCCTTCGAGGAAGTATAGATCGCCGTTGCTTCCGGCCACCAGGCTCCGCAGGTATTGCAGGCTGGCCTGTGTGGCCTGGCCGCCGTCACCATTCACCACCAGTCCCGGCGAGAGAGTGCCGTTGCCGGCCACCGTGCTGATGACACCCTGCGGCGTGATTTTACGGATGCGGTAATTGCCCAGATCAGTGAAGTAGAGATTGCCTGCGGAATCAAAAGTCGGTAGTCCCCCCGTTGTGAGTTGATTAGTCTGGCGGCGCCACTGTCATCAACAGCTCTTTGATAGTCCAAACATGATCAGTCAACTCCGCTGCCATTGCGGGCGAACGTTTTTTGAAGCGGCGTCGCTCCTGGTTGACTTCCAGGCGCAAGGTCTTGCCGCGTCGTGTCAGATTGTAAACCGCATCCTCCAGGACCGAAGCCGCTTCGAGCATCTCCTTCTTCTTCGAGAAGGAGAGCGTCTTGCGCACCAGCCGTCCATTGATCTGTCTGGCGGTCAGGTTGGTGCGTTCGACGTAAGCGGTGTGGCCACCCACCAACTCAAGGGTCGTCTCGTCTCCATAAATGACCTCGACTTCGACTTTGACAACGCGCCCGCCTTCACGGTGTTTGACTACTTGCAGGTAATGCCAGCCCGCTTGTGGCTGCTTATGTTCAGGCGGGCGTCCACGCCCTTTGGCTGGTGGCACCTGACCCCAGGTCTCGACCAGCGCTTCGCGATAAGCCCCTTTACCATCGGTGGCCATCGGCGGCGGGACGTTCGGATGACCGCGTTCTTTGAGCTGTGTCATCAAGCTTTGTGCGACTTCTTCTTCGGTCTTAGCGAGGGCGCGCCCGACGCGCAGCCGCGTCGGGCAATCGAGGGTTGTCCCGCGCCAGAAGCTGCCACGCTCAGGCTCTTCCGGCCGCCCCCTTTTTCGCCCTTGTGGCCAACGTAAGTCCACAGCGCGTCGAGTTGCGCACGGCTCATCTTGTAATCCCGCAGCAGGATTTCTTCAAGTTGCTGCATCTGCGGAGCGACTTGTTTGAGCCAGGCCGCCACCGTTTCATCTTTGAGGCCTTTGACGCGCCCAATGGCCGCCAATGAATTGCGCTCACAGAGCATGGCGATGCACTCAAGGATCGTCTTCTCGTCGTGCCTTTTGCCGTGAAAGACCGTCCCACGCGTGGCGGCAACGACTGAGCCGCAGGTCTTGCACTGCCAGCGTTGGCGCCCCTTACGCGTGAATCCGAACTTACGCAGGTGACCGGCGTTGATGCGCCCGTACTCTGCGCACTGCTCATTCCAACAGAAGGAATCAGGTAGTGCTAACTGCTTGTCCCCTTCTTTCTTCTCCGGCTTTTTCATAGTGCCGGAGATAGTAGATCAACTCACAACGGGGGGACTACCCGAATTCGAGAAAGCTGTTGGCGGTCTGGAATCCTCGGCCAGAACCGATGTTGGCGAGACGGCACGCACGATTGCGTACCTGCTCAACTGGATGCAGGAGCAGTCGGATGTCTTTGTCATCGGCACGGCCAACGATGTGCGCGGGCTGGCCGCCGAACAGACGCGGCAGGGGCGCTTCTCGCACATCGTCTTCGTTGATCTGCCGACGCTGGAAGACCGGCGTGAAATCTTCGCCGTGCATTTGCGCAAGCGCGAACGCAATCCCGCTGTCTTTGATCTGGATGAACTCGCAGAAGTCACCGACGGTTTTTCCGGCGGGGAGATTGAAGCAGCAGTCAAGGCAGGACTGCTGCGCGCCTTTATGGATGGCGAGCGCGAAGTGACCACCGCCGACATCGCTGACCGCGCCAGAAGCATTCAACCGACGAGCGTCATCAAACGCGAGCAGGTTGAATCCTTACGCAACTGGGCAAAGGATCACATGGCGGTTCAGGCAAATGGGGCAGGTGGTTCCGGCATTGCCCCCATCAGCGAGCGAGTGCAGGTCGCGCGCGCGCTGGAAATGTAGCTGTCAGCACCAGACTGAAAGGAGCAGAGTTTATGAGCAAGTATCTGACCTTCACTGAAGTCGTCTTCAAAGACCGCGAGCTGCTGGTTGCTGCACTGTCAGACATCGGCTGCCGGGACATCCGGCAGGGCGAGAGTCTGGAAATGGGGCAGTACTATTCGGAGCAGGTGCTGCAAAGAGCCGACATCATCATTCCGCGTCACAGCATCGGGAACAGCTGCGGTGACATCGGCTTTCAGCACATGGAAGCCGGTGATTACACGCCGGTGATTGATGATCTTGATCGTCACCGTGCGCTGGGCAGTCAGCTCATCACGCGGCTTCGGGCTGCCTACAACGAGCGAGTGGTCGGCAAAGTAGCGACTCGTTTGCGCGGCACGATTCATCGCACGGTCGAAGGCGGTGTGGTCAAAATCAGGGCTCGTTACTGACAAGGAGGTCGTCATGCCTGAAATCAACTTCACGATTGATGAACAGACCGGCGAGATGGAGATGCAGGTCGAAGGCGTCCAGGGGCCGCAGTGTGCCGATGTCGCGAAGATCATGACTGAGCTGCTCGGACAGCCGGAGCGCGAAGAGAACACCGGAGAGTTTTATGCGCGTTCCAATATCACGCCCCGGATTCAGAACCGGAAAGCCTGATTCAGCTGTATTGCGAAAGGTGGAGAGTGTTTTCGTAATCAATAATGGCGAGGCGCAGATTGCGAAGCCAGCCGTTACGTCCCAGCAGATTGCGCTCCAGACCGGGATACCGGGCGAAATACTGTGACTGCTCCCGAAAGTTTTCAGCCCGCCAGTCTGTTGTTTGCCGATGCCGTAAAAGTGAGTAACGGCAGACTGAAGGTTCAGCTTGATCGCCACCTGCTGCGCGCGGAACTCGACCTGATTGCGGAAGTCATCGAACCGAAGAATTCTCTGGCAGCCGTCGTGAACCATCTGCTGCTGGAAGCGACTGACCATCGGCTCATTCTCAAAGCCTGCGGGCTGAAACAAAGCTGGCAATCCGAAATCGCAGCCGACGTACTGGAAGAAGGCAGCGTCTGCCTGCCCGCGCGCAAGCTCTGTGAAATCGCCCGACAGTTACCTGCTGAAACGGTCAGCCTGGGCAGTGACCAGGGCACAGTCACGCTCAAATGCGGCAGCAGTCGTTTCCGGCTCAATGCGCTGCCGCCTGATGATTTCCCCGAACTGCCCGCCGAAGCACAATTCATCACCGCTGTCCCAGGCGAAGTTCTGCTGACGATGATTCGCACCGCGATCTTCTCCGCACAGAAAAACAGCAGCGCCGGACGCTACGCGCTCGAAGGGGCGCAACTGACCATCGGGCCGGACGGCATCCGCCTGATTGCCACAGACGGGTTCCGGCTGATCTCACTACAGCGATCCGATGTCACGCGTGACGAAGAAATCGCTCTGCTCATCCCGCGCCACAGCCTCAGCACAGTCGTCAGAGTTTTCAACCAGATCAATAACGAAATCAGGATCGGGCTTGATGGGAGTCACCTGTTCTTTCAACAGGGCGCGCAGCAGCTTTCCTGTCTGATGCTCGAAGGGCAGTTTCCTGACTGCGCCTCGATCCTTATACAGGAATTCCCGCGCGAACTGGCGCTGGATGGTGCGGCTTTTCGGGAAGCAATCAACCGCATGTCAGTCTTTGGCATTGATGGCGGTCACCACAATTTCGGGCTGATCAAATTCCGCTTCGCGCCCGACAGTTATGAATTGCAGAGCGTTGACACCAGTGGCAGCGAAGGCCGCGAAGAGATCACGCCCCTTTCCACGAGCGCAACCACAGAGACAACGATCAGCTTCAATGGTCGCTATCTTCAGGATTTCGCGCGCACCCTGACCAGTGCATCGCTGACGATCAAATACACCGACGAAAACTCGTGTGTCGAATTTCGGCCTGCCAGCGATGACGGCTGTCTCACGCGCTACATTTTGATGCCTTGCAGAGACCCGGGCTCTGACCATTGCTGATTGCTGTTGACCGGGAGGAAATATGACAGGCAAAAACAATGAGTCCCGCGACGGGCCACTCGAAGAGCCTGTGATCAACCTGCCTGACGAAAGCCGAGAAGAGCGGGACGCAAGCGCGGGGCAATCAATGGATGAAGCAACTCTCAGTCCTGGTCTGTCGGAAGACAAACAGACCGGGTCCGCAGCAAAGCTCAGAGAGACCGATCCACCCGGATGGCCTGACTTTTGAGCAGAGTACATCGCAACCAGACAGCAGTCCCCGTCGCTCAAAACTTCAATCAGCAATGGAGGTACGCATGCCTGAAACGAGAACTGCTTTCGGCTTCTCTCGCACTGAGTGCGACTGCGAAGAATGTGTACTCAACTGTCGTTACATCCCCGGCTATCTCATTCCTTCCGATCTCGAAAACATCGTCAGCCATCTCGGCTACGATGACCTGCTTCGATTCGCCATGGAGAATCTGATGGCAAGCCCCGGCGCAACGGTGATGGCTGATGGGCAGGTCTTTCAGATTCCGACGCTGGTTCCGCAGCGTCAATCTGATGGTGCATGTAAATTTCTGGGCGAAAACAATCGCTGCTCCATCCACGCAGCATCCCCATTCGGATGCGCATATTTTGACTGCCATCAGAGCAGATGCGAATCCGACAGGCGGAGCATCGCCGGGCTTCATGCAATAGCACGTGAATGGGAGGTTGGCGGTTTATACGCGCGTGTCTGGATGGTCTTGTTCTCAGCAGGGTTGATCGCGCTTTCTCCTGCTGAAGCGAAAAAGCGGATGAAGGCATCTTTCACCAATGCGTGCTGATCTTCAGGAAGCGGGCGCCTTCGATGCGCGTGGAAGAGCCGACGCTTTCAATCGCCGCCACGTGCCGCAACGCGCGAAGCGTTCCGTCGAAAGCATTTTAGTGCTTCCCACCAGCCTTTGAACTCGCCTGGCCCGGCGATCAGCTGCGGCATTTCGTGCGAAACCTGAAGGCCGAGCGCCGCTGTCCTGTCTTTCGCCATACCCGCAAATATACCCGATTTTACCCAATTCTGCTTCCGATCAGCACAACTGGGCGGTCAGCAAATCCAAAGCCCGGATGATGCGATAAGGAGCAGTGATGATTCTGCGATTACGCCAGAAACTGAAGGCTTTGCTTTCATTGATCGCTTTGCTGCGTCCTGTCGTCCGGCCTGACGCTGATGAGCGGAAAGCGGCGCCATCGCAGGAACTGCGAATGAGACTGCCCCGACTTGCAGAGCCGATCCTTGCCTTACTCAATCAGGCTCTGACACAGGGCCACACGTGCCTTCCGCTGAATGAAATCATCTGCCGCCTCCAATCCTGCCATTCAAATGCCCCGGAATCAGAAATTCTCTCTGCGCTCGGACACCTGAATAAACGCGGCGACATCCGGGTGCGCGTCTGGCAGCGCATCGGGCAGGTTTCACTGTCACACGCCGCACGCGCCGAAGAAACCATCGCACACGGCCTTCAACAGATCGGGCGGCGTTTACGGCCGGTCAAAGCTGAACGAGTGAACGAATGGATCAGGCTGGAAGGTGAGCAACTGACTGATGAGCAGCGCGCGGCGATCCGGCTGTTGATGACTGCCCCCATCGCCATCCTGACGGGCGACCCGGGCACGGGCAAGACGGCCACGATCAAAGTCCTGACGGCAATTTGCGAGCGAGCCGGGTATCACATTCATCTCACCGCTCCGACCGGGCGGGCCGCGGCGCGGCTGGCGGAAGCTGCGGGGAGACCTGCCCAAACGTTGCATCGCCTGTTGCACAACCACCAGCCCCGGCAGCGGACGCTTCGCGATCTGATTGTTGGTCGTCCACCAGAGGTCGTCATCGTGGATGAGGCTTCGATGCTGGATGTGTTTCTCGCCGAACGACTGGTCAGGTATTGCTCGCCGCGAACCAGACTGATTTTCGTCGGCGATGTGCATCAGTTGCCGCCGGTCGGCCCCGGTCAGGTGTTGCAGGATTTGATCGCCAGCGGGTGTCTCCCGGTGGTTGAATTGACGACGCGCTTCCGGCAATCGGAACAGAGCCGGATCACGGCCGCAGCCCGTGACATCAAAGCCGGACGCGTACCCGAACTGCCCGCACCCGGCAAAGCAAAGGCTGACTGCTATTTCATTGAAGCCGACAACGTGACTGAGATTCAGCAACTCGTAGTCAATGCCGCGACTCGCAGTCTGCCTGTCAGATGCGGCGCGAACCCGTACCGGGATGTTCAAATCCTGACGCCGATGCGCAATGGGGCGCTGGGAACAGTTGTACTCAATTATCTGGTCAGGCGCGCAAGCGACAAGGCAATAACATCGGAGCAATCGCCATTCGCCGCCGGGGATCGCGTTTTGCAGACCAGAAACAATTACCGGCTGGGGCTTTTCAACGGCGAATGCGGCTTTGTTGAGGAAGTGGCTGATAAGACCACTCAGGTCAGATTCGGGAATCGTCTCGTCACTTACCAGCAGGCTTTTCACGCAGACCTGCTGCATGGTTTCGCCATTACGATCCATCGCTCACAGGGATCGGAATACCCGTTCGTCATCATTCCCGTTCACGAAAGCCAGAACGTGATGCTGACGCGGGAACTGCTCTATACCGCGCTGACTCGTGGCAGACAGATGGTCGTACTCATCGGCTCGCGTCGCGCCTTCGCGCGGGCAGTCAGCCTCACGAACAGCCATCGCCTGACCGGCCTGTCATCGCTGCTCTCCCCATCTGCTCCGGGTCCGGGGAAAGCTGCGTAAGGTGAAGCGGCTTCCTGTCACCTGACCCAACTGTTTCATCCTCAAGTATTCCAATCGCGCCCTTTGTCTTCCATTAAACGCCTGCTGACGGTCAAAGATTTCAGCTGTGAATAAAGAATTGATCAGCGTCAGACAAACGTGCATGCGCACAAACCATTTCGATTCACACAAACAATGGAGGAAGACACATGTTATCCACAGCTGCTTTGACCCGCTCCAACCGCGGCATCTTCACCCCGCGCGACACCGGATCGCCACACAATAGTCTGGTGACGCATATTTCAAACCTCGGACAGATTGCTCGTCTCGATTTCGAGCGTTGCCGGGTTGCAGGCGAAGTGATCTATGCAGTCGAAAGCGACGCCCTGCCCGTCAGTCAGCAGGATGAGGAAGCGCGGATCGGAGCACTCGCCTACGCGCTCAAAAAGCTGGGCAATGCCGAGGACGCCGCCGAGTTCATTCGGTGTTTGAATGAAATCTGCGAAGACGGTGACGCGCGTTGCCGCCAGACTGTCGCTTCGTATTACTACCACGAAAGCGCTGAACGCGGAACGAGTGACATCCTAAAAGAGATGGGACTGCTGGCGATGCAGCTTGCCAGTTTCAAATCAGTCATTGAAGTCAGCGAAACGGACGTGACGACGACGGCATTCGACAAGGACTTCGGCGGTGAGGCCTCATTCGTTGCGGATGATGAAGACAAGGCAGACAACATTCAGTCATTCGTTCGGGAAGAAGTAGAGACGATCAGACGAATGACTCGCGGTCGCCGCAGGAGCGCCTGCTTCGTTCACGACGAGTACGCCGAATGGCTGCACGATCTGGAAACGAGCGGGGCGAACATTGAGGATCTGGATGACGCGTTCGCTCACGTTGATTCGCTGAATCAATACGACGAAGGCGGCGCCATCATCGTGATGTCGAGTCACGAACGCACGGTCGCCTGCGGTTGCATTGACCCCGAATTCACTGCCGAAGATTTGCCGGAACGCGCGCGGCATCTCGCCGGAGCATTGCGGCGTGATTATGCCAGCGGAATCAGGATTGAGGACATCCGGGATGAGATCAACGCGCAGATCGAAATCATCTTTCCGGTGAGCGGCAGAATGGGAAACGGCGAGCGTTTCTATTCATACGCCAACCGTGAGCTGCAACACCTCACGCGACAGGTGCTGGAAGCGATTCTGGATGAATGCGAGCAGGATTTCCATCTCAGGGCATTGCGAACCAATCGTGCCTATCGTCAGTTTCACAAAACCATTCGCGGCGCAAAAGACACGAAAGTCATCAGCGACGCCATGAAGCAGGCTTACGAAGCTCGTCAGGCCGGCACGCTCCCGCTCAAACACTTTGCCGCGCTCAAAGCTGCCGCGACCCTGCAACGTGAACGGCTCCAGTCGGCGCGCCTTTCACCAGCCGCATTTCAGCTCATCAACGAAATCAACTTCGCCTCTGCAGCGAGGCTGCGCTATTTGTCGTGGGCGTTTTACGGCAACAATCAGCCCGCTCACCCGGTTCATCAACTTTCCGCTCAGGAAAGATCGCGTGCCTGGCAGGCACTCAAGGCCCGCAGGGAAAACTTTCCCCCTCTCAGAAAAGCAGCCTGATTTACTGCTGGTACAAAGAGCGATGAAAAAAAGTCGCGGGTGGTAATTCCTGCTCACGGGGGAGCGATCGCCTGCTTCCGGAACAGTGAGCATCAACAATCAATTTCGACACCACTAACAAGGAGGCACACCATGCCCGCTTTTGCACAGCTCATCGGCCGTCTCGGTCAGGACCCGGAATTGCGCTACACCAACGGCGGCAATCCGGTCGTCAATCTTTCCGTCGCCAGCAACCGGCAGAAAAAGGGCGCTGAGGGTGAGAGAGTCAGCGTTGCCGACTGGTTTCGCATCACGGTTTACGGGCGGGATGCGGAAGTGATCGCGCAGTACGCAAAGAAAGGCAGCGCGATCGCCTTCAACGGTCGCCTGCAAACCGAATCGTTCGTGGATCGTGAGGGCCAGCAGCGCACGTCAACCTGTCTGGTCGCCGACTCGTTCGAGTTCGTGCCGACCCAGAAACGCGCGGAAGAAAACACTGAGGCGAACGCGGAACCGGATGCGGCAGAGCGAGAGGAAACCAGACCCGGCAAAAAGAAAAGCAGGACTTCAAAAGGTACAGCTGGTGAAAGTGACATTCCGTTCTGACGCATCCCCTTTGTGAAAACCAGGAGCGATGGCAGCGAACGACTGATGAAGCGGCCATCGCTCTTCTCGATCCGAATGGCCTGCTGAATGCAAACAGATTCCGGCTGGTTGTAGCTCTGTGATTTCCACCCGAAAGGAGAAACAGAGATGATTCGGATCGAGAACAGAAAAACGTATCGCGGCCAGGGCGTTTACATCGGCAGGCCATCGCTGCTCGGCAATCCCTTCAGAATCGGCGAACACGGAACACGCGAGGAAGTAATCGCTCGCTATCGAAGCTGGTTGTGGCGGCAGATCAGGTTGCGCGGCGAGGTGTACCGGGAGTTACAGCAACTGGCTGCCAAAGCCACGCAGGGCGACCTTGTCCTGATCTGCTGGTGCAAAAACGCAGGTCGTCATGTCCCATGTCACGGCGACATTATTCAGTCAGCTGTCGAATGGATGATTTCAACATCCGCGGATTCATCCGTGGATGCAGGAACTGTGGCGGAAAAGATCAGTGATCGGCAGCAGCCTGACGGACGCTGATAAGTTGCCGGACAATTCACTGGACAACCCGATCCGGGAATATTTCCCGCTCCGGCTCGAAAACAATTCCCGCTTCTGCCTGCTTCACGCTCTGGTCTTCCCGTTTATTCCCCTCTCTATTTCCCTGTTGTGTGGCTTTCTTCTTCTGCCACTGACGGAAACCCCGGTCAGTCGCGAACAACTGCTGCATCCCCCGATCCACGATCTCATCCGGAGTCACCTTGTCCTGTGTGACTTCGCCGAGGTACGCAACGTATTCTTCAATGTCTCCCAGCACAGCCTGGCTGATCCTGAAAAATGTCTTTTCATAAACGATTCGTTCAATCCGAATTCGGGGCCTGAGCGGATTATTTCTAGGACTTACGCAGAGGCGACGTTAAGAGTCGCTTGATCATTGAAAACCGGGTACAGTCTCGGCTCATGAGCGATTCCGTGAGCCGACTCGACTATTGTCAATACTTGCTGGTCAGCCAGATCAACTACACCCTGACCA
>DASRDU010000094.1:0-56150 GCA_035652435.1 Blastocatellia bacterium | reverse complement strand
GACGCGTGATACCATCGCTTCACCTTAGAGAGTGTTGTTTCAGGCCGTGGGGTGGCATCCCCGTTACGGCCTGTCTCAACACTCTTTATTTGTTGGTGAAGCATTTTTCAACCTCTCCGGGGAAAACTGAATGGCCTTGTCCGTTGCCTGACTGCTTCAATCTTCGCCCGACGTCATCAGCCGGTGTGCAGGCGGGCCCTCTGTCTCTGCCTCTGCCTGATTGTCCTCAATCCTTCGACTGAACAGAACGTGCAGAAGCCGGAACTGCACAAGGATGATCTCCATCAGATGGACGTTCGATTATGCAGCGGGATCATCGGGCGCGAACCCGGGCCGCTGCCGGGAGGGGCACAGCGAGGTTTGCAGCGTGACCGGTCGCAACGGCCATCCCGCGGCGGCCTTTTCGGGCCGCCGCGGGATGGCCCGATGTCCGCCGCGTGAGTGCGGGCGTGGGACGCCTCTGATAAAGAGGCCGGCGGTTTTTCGGGATGACCCGGCACGCCGGCGGGCCGTTATTAAGATGATGCACTCAGGCAGCGCACGCTCAGGCCGATCATCACTGGGGTGATTGCAGTGGATGCGACAGTCCCCGGCCACGTCGCGGCAGCTCACAGGAGATGTTGCCGATCCGCCCCGGTTTCTCTGATTGAGCCCCGTCGTTATGAGGGCGTCTATCAGCCGGCAATACTTCTGCTGATAATTTGCGGAAGGTTGTACGGTTACAATCAACTCGACCGAAATCAATTCTTGAATCGCCTCTGACTTTGTATTACTATCGCTGCACTGTATGGTTTCAGTTATTTCACCGAACATCAACATCCAATCGGCTAAGGAGGAAACGCCAATGAGCAATATGGCTACAGCCAGCGAAGCTTCCATCAAAGAGTATCTGATCAAAAACGATGATCGGTATCGTGAACTTGTCACCGAGCATCGCAGGTACGATCAGAGGCTGACTGAACTGGCTGCATTACCGCATCCGAGTGAAGACGAACTTCTTGAAGAAAACATCCTGAAAAAGAAAAAGCTTTTCCTCAAAGACCAGATGGAAATAATCGCTGCCAGGTACAAAACCAGTAATCTGGCGCACTAATCACGATATCCTGCCGGACGGTCCGGCACCACATAGTTATTCGGATTCCCATAATCCAAAGTCAAAACGGGAACACAAGGTGTTCCCGTTTTCTTTTGACTCTCTGTTGTGGCAAATTCGTCGTCACAGTTTCTATTACCGGGTGAGGCGGGCGCTTTTTGAAGTCAGAGTCCGATAACGAGGCGCAGTGCCAAGCTGTTTTTCTGCGGTTTTATAACTTCGCCTTTCAAGTGAGGAAATCGGGTCATGCTCCGTGACGCCTATACTTTTATAATTCCCCTGCTGGTCCTTGCTTTAATCTGCCTTCTGGTCGGGTGGTGGCTCGCCCCGGGTTTTTATGCAGGAACTGTGCTGCTGGTGCTGCTGGCTGCCTTCGTCGGGTTTTTCTTCAGGGACCCCGAAAGAGCCATCCCACAGGGGGATGGACTTGTCGTCTCTCCGGCAGATGGCCGGGTTATGTTTGTCAAACCCGCAGACCCGCAGGATGAGCGGGCCGGGACACTGGTGAGCATCTTTCTTTCCGTCTTCGATGTCCATATCAATCGCTCGCCGATTGCCGGCCGGATTACTGCCGTTGAATACAGGGCGGGGAAATTTCTGAATGCGCTCAATGATCGCTGTTCAGTCGAGAATGAGCAAAACATTGTCAGGGTGGAAAACGGACAGTTGATGGTGACTTGCAGTCAGATCGCCGGAGTTATTGCCCGCCGAATAGTCTTCTGGCACAAGGCAGGGGACTGGGTCGAACGGGGACAGCGTATCGGACTGATCAAATTCGGATCACGCACTGATCTCATCCTGCCGCCGGGGGTCAATGTCTGTGTCAAACCGGGTGATCGCGTCAGGGGCGGAGTGACGACAATCGGGAAAGTCAATCGGCCTTTTTAGCAGTTATTGCGGAGATCAAATCAATGAATGATGAGAAGTCCGCAGGCGATGAATCGGGCGGTCATTCCGCTGAAGCGCGCCCGCCGCGCCGCGGTATTCGCCGGGGAATTTACCTGCTCCCGAGCGCGCTGACGATTGGCAATATCGTCTGCGGGTTTTATGCCGTCATCAATTCAGCCAAAGGCTATCGGGTACTCGATCACCCTGATGACGCGGCTCGCCTCTTCGATAACGCGGCGCGGGCCATCGGCTATGCGGTTCTGCTTGACGGGCTGGACGGGAGAATCGCCCGGCTGACCGGGGCGACCAGCGAGTTCGGGGTTGAACTGGACAGTATCGCGGATGTGATCAGTTTCGGGATCGCGCCGGCCCTGCTGGCATTTACCTGGGGGTATGGTTCGACTCCGGGTCTGGAACGACTTTCCTGGGCCGCCTCCTTCTTCTTTGTCATTTGCGGGGCGCTCCGTCTGGCCCGGTTCAATGTGCTGGCTCGTGCCCCCCGGTTTTCGGCGCCGGGGGCGAGTCCCAAGCTCGATAAGCGGTATTTCGTCGGCCTGCCTATCCCCGCCGCCGCCGGGCTGATTGCGGGGACAGTTCATTTCTTCCCGGCCCCCCTCTTCCCGGTCTCCTCTGCCGGTCATCTTTCAGACCTGGTCACGCAGGCGCACAGAAGCGCCGCAAGCTGGATCCTGATCTTTGTTGTCGCCGCGCTCTCAGTGTTGATGGTCAGCACGCTCCGCTATACCAGCTTCAAGAGTGTCGGAGCCAGAAGTAACAAGCCCTTTATTATCCTGCCGCTGCTGGCTCTGCTGGTGTATGGGATTCTGTTCTATTCAGAGTGGGTGTTGCTGACTATCGCCTTACTTTACGTGCTGCATGGCCCGGCAATCAAACTGGGAAATCTGCTTAATCGGCTTCGTCGCTCCGGCCCACACTCGTCCGAAGACCCCGCTTCAACCACGACGGTTGAGATGTAACCAGAACCCGGCCTTTTATCCTTTCACGATTTATCGGCATCTGCCTGGGGCGAGGTTGAGGTCGTCTGATCTCTCGCGGTATACTCGCGGCCTGATCTCTTCAATGACCCTGACCTTTGACCACTTGCAACAATAAAGGAGCGATCTCGTGGCCGCCTCGTTCGAGACCGTCGTCATTCTTGATTTTGGTGCCCAATATACACAACTCATTGCCCGCCGCGTTCGCGAAGTCGGCGTGTATTGCGAAATTCACCCGTTCAATACCTCTCTGGAGACGATTCGAAATCTCCGGCCTCGCGGAATAATACTCTCCGGCGGCCCCAGTTCTGTTTATGAGGAAGGCGCCCCGCATTGTGACAGGGGAGTGCTGGGAATGGGGGTGCCGGTTCTGGGGATTTGCTATGGGGTGCAATTGCTCAGTTATTTTTCAGGCGGGGAAGTCGCAGCTTCGTCCAGAAGGGAATATGGGGCAGCAATCACCAGGTTGACGGACGCCGGCAGGCGAAGTGTTCTGCTGAAAGATATGCCGGACAGCTTCCCCGTCTGGATGAGTCATGGTGACCACGTCACGGTTGCCCCCCCTGGCTTTCACGTCATCGCAGAAACCGATAATGCACTGGGGGCTGTCGAAAATCCTGCCAGAAGCCTCTATGGCGTGCAATTTCACCCCGAAGTCGCTCATACGCCTCTCGGCGCAACCATCCTGTCAAATTTCGTGAAAGGGATTTGTGGGTGCCGAGGGGACTGGACTCCTGCTTCGTTTGTGGAATCTGCTGTCGCCAGGATTCGCGAGCAGGTTGGTGACGGCAAAGCTGTGTGCGGGTTGTCGGGCGGGGTGGACTCGGCAGTCGCGGCGGCTCTGGTGGCTCGCGCTATTGGAGACCGGCTGACCTGCCTGTTTGTCGATAACGGACTGCTCAGGAAGAATGAATTTGAGAACGTTCTTCGGGCTTTCAAGGATTATGGCGGGTTGAAGGTCAGGGGGGTTGCCGCCGGCGAAAGATTTCTGTCCTCACTCAAAGGCGTTGATGATCCTGAGAGCAAACGCAAGATCATCGGCCATGAGTTTATTGAAGTTTTTCAGGACGAGGCTGCCCGGCTGGGCGAGTATGATTTTCTGGTGCAGGGGACCCTGTATCCTGATGTGATCGAATCGGTGTCGGTTAAAGGTCCGTCCGCGGTGATCAAGAGTCATCACAATGTCGGGGGATTGCCGGAAAAAATGCGGCTCCGACTGGTTGAACCGTTACGGGAGCTTTTCAAGGATGAAGTGCGTGCCATCGGCCGCGAACTTGGCCTGCCCAATGATCTGATCAATCGTCACCCCTTTCCCGGTCCCGGTCTGGCTGTCAGGATTCTTGGGCCAGTTGACGCAGATAAAATTCGACTGCTTCAAGAGTCTGATAATGTTATACAGGGGGAGATCGACAGGGCGGGGTTATACAATTCGCTATGGCAGGTTTTTGGCGTTCTTTTGCCGATCCGGTCTGTCGGCGTGATGGGCGATCAACGGACTTATGAATATGTGGTGGCTGTTCGTGCTGTTGAGAGTCTGGACGGGATGACTGCTGACTGGGCGAGACTTCCTTACGATGTGCTTGAACGGATCAGCGGCCGGATAGTCAGTGAAGTGAAAGGCGTTAATCGGGTTGTTTATGACATCAGCTCCAAGCCGCCGGGGACAATAGAATGGGAATAATTGTGCTTAACTTATCGCTTAAAGCGTTTGCAATGGGATGCCCTGTTGCTTAAGTATTTAATACTCTGCTTAGCCTTTGATATGGATAATAAGTTCGTACATTTGCATCTTCATACTGATTACAGCCTTCTGGATGGCGCAATTAAAATTGGTCCTCTTGCGAAGCGAGCAGCAGAGTTAGGGATGCAGGCAGTAGCCCTGACTGATCATGGCAATCTTTTTGGATCGCTTTCTTTCTATCACAAAATGCGGGATGCGGGGATCAGACCAATTGTCGGCATGGAAGGTTATATCGCTCATGGGAGTCGGCACGATAAGGGAAGTGGGTCAGTTCCTGCCGGTGAGCGGGCAACCAATCATATCATTCTGCTGGCTAAAAACCTGACAGGCTATCACAACCTGGTCAAACTCTCGTCCTATGCCTACACGGAAGGGTTCTGGCGAAAGCCGCGCTTTGACAAAGAACTTCTGGCACAGCACAGCGAAGGACTGATCGGACTTTCTGCCTGCATCAGTGGAGTGCCGCCCTCACTCTTATTGCAGGATAAGTTTGATGAAGCTGCCCGGGCTGCCAAAGAGTTCGAGGAAATTCTCGGAAAAGGCAGCTACTTTCTGGAAATACAGGATCATGGCCTCGACGCGCAAAATCGCATCCGTAAGCCTCTGGTTGAGCTTTCGAAGAAAACCAGTATCCCTATCGTCGCCACCAACGATTCACATTACCTGATGGCTGATGATGTGAAAGCTCACGACGTGCTACTTTGCATTGGAACTGGTAAAACCATCAATGACCCGAATCGTCTGACCTATGGCTCTCCCAAATATTACCTCCGTAGCGCTGATGAGATGTGGGAAACATTTCGTGAGGAGACCGAATGGTTGACCCGCAGTCTGGAAATTGCAGAGATGTGTAATCTGGAATTCCCCAAGATGATTGATCAGGTTCCACTCTTTCCGGTGCCTGAAGGTTTCACTATTGAAAACTATTTTGAGAAAGTTGCTTGGGACGGATTCGCCGATCGTCAGCGTGAAATCTGGGATTTGTTGGAAAAGAGTGGTTCTCTGAAGCAGACTTTAAGTAAGTACAGGGAGCGGTTGACTAATGAAATCAACACGATCAAGCGAATGGGCTTTGCAGGCTATTTTCTGATTGTCTGGGACTTCATCCGTTACGCAAAGGAAAAGAGTATACCTGTCGGTCCAGGCAGGGGGTCTGCTGCCGGAAGTCTGGTTGCGTATTGCATGAGGATTACTGATATAGACCCGCTACAATATGACCTGCTCTTTGAGCGTTTTCTCAACCCGGAGCGGGTAAGTATGCCGGATATTGACATTGACTTCTGTGTGCGCGGACGAGCAGACGTCATCAACTATGTTAGTGATCTATATGGGCGGCAGAATGTCTGCCAGATTATCACTTTCGGGACGATGGCTTCACGAGCAGCAATCAAGGATGTCGGACGTGCTTTGGAAGTCCCTTATGCTGAGGTCGAAAAAGTTGCCAAAATGATTCCGCCGCCAGTACGCGGCCGTAATGTTTCGATTGATGATGCAATCAGGCAGAATCCGGATCTGAAAACTGTTATTCAGAATAATCAACAAGTGGCAGAGTTGATTGAAATCGCGCGTAAACTGGAGGGATGTTCACGTCATACTTCAGTTCATGCTGCCGGAGTGGTGATTTCACCTAAGCCATTACATGAGCTTATTCCCGTATGTACTGGTCAGAATGATGAATTGACAACTCAATTTGTCATGTCTGATCTGGAAAAGACCGGAATGCTCAAGATGGACTTTCTGGCATTAACCACTCTGACGATCATCGAAGACTGCCTGCAGACAATTGAACAGGAGACGGGGCAACGACCTGACCTTGCCGGGATTCCGCTGAATGATCAGGCGGCATTGAAGCTTTTTGCGGATGGTTACCTGAATGCCGTCTTCCAGTTTGAAAGCTCGGGGATGGTTGAAATCTGCCGCAAATTCAAGCCTGAAACTCTGGAGGACTTGTCAGCCTTGAATGCACTCTATCGGCCCGGGCCGCTCGATGGGGGAATGGTTGATGATTATATTGAGCGCCGGCACGGGCGCCGACGCGTCCAGTACATCGTCCCACAAATGAAAGAGGTGCTGGAAAATACCTATGGGGTGCTGGTCTATCAGGAGCAGATTATGCAGTTGGCGCAGAAACTGGCGGGTTACTCGCTGGGCGAAGCCGACCTGATGCGCCGGGCAATGGGCAAAAAGAAGAAGGAGGAGATGGCCAAGCATGAGGCCAAGTTTATCGGCGGCGCTGTAGAGCGTGGCATCCCCAAAGACAAGGCCGAGAAGATCTTCAACCTGATGTCACAGTTTGCCGATTATGGATTCAACCGCTCACATTCTTTCGCCTACGCATGGCTGGCTTATCAGACAGCTTATCTCAAGGCTCGCTATCCATCTCATTTCTACGCCGCTGTCCTGTCAAATGAAGCACAGAATACAGAGAAGATTGCGCGCTATATCGGCGAGATGAAAGTTTTCGGCATAGAGTTACTGCCTCCAGATGTCAATAGCAGTAATGAATGGTTTACCCCTGTCGGTAAGTCTGTCAGGTTCGGTCTTGCGGCGATTAAGGGAATCGGTTCCGCAACGGTCCAGGCAATCATCAGTGCGCGTGCAGACAAAGGAGCCTTCAGGTCACTTTTTGATCTGACAGATCGAGTGGATCAAAAGGGCGTAAATCGGCGGGTGCTTGAGTCCCTGATCAAATCCGGGGCCTGCGACAGTATGGCTCGCGACCGGGCCAGTCTCTATGCTCTGGTGGATCGGGCACTGGAGCATGGGGCCAAGGCTCAGCGCGATCGCACATCAGGTCAGGTGGGATTGTTTGCGACGGTCGCGGCTTCATCCCCGGCAGCGTTTGAGGAGCCCGCCTTGCCGGAAGTTCCCCCCTGGAGCCGGCGTCAGATGCTCACTTTTGAAAAAGAGGCACTGGGATTTTATGCCAGCGGTCACCCGCTTGAAGATTACGTTGAATCATTGAAAGGACTGGCGAATGTTGATAGTGAGGGCATAGTGGTGGCGCAGGCTCATGGCGGGCAGGTTGCGATGGGCGGGATCGTCATTGACTTGGCGGTAAAGACAACAAAGAAGGGGGATCACTTTGCGCTTTTTCGTCTGGAGGATCAGTTCGGGGCGGTCAAAATAGTATGCTGGCCCGAACAATATGGGAAGTACAGAGCCCTCATTCAGGCTGACCAGGCGTTGCTGATCAAGGGCAGGCTGGAAATATCGGATGAAGGGGCCCCCACTATAGTGGCTCAGGAACTACAACCTTTGGAAAGTGCCCGTGTCAGAGCTGCAAAAAGAATTTCGCTGAGGATGATTGAAGGGACTGTAACGGCCGAACACCTTGATGCACTCGACAAACTTTGCCTCGCGGAGCAGGGTGATATCCCGATATATTTTGAGGTTGTGACTCAGGATGGTTTGCTGGTTAATATCAGGCCAAATCACCTCCGTGTCAGAACCTCGGAGAAATTGCTGGACGCGGTCAGGGCAAACTGTTCGGAATGGATTGTTGATCTGGTCGTGAATGGATGAGTTGGAAGTCTGGCGACTGGATTACCTGAACTCGGACTGGATCTGAACTTTATGGCAGACAATAATGTAATCAATCTGGTGAAGCCCGGTGAGGATGAAAACCAGCCCTTTGAGCGGGTCCGCCTGGCCCGGCACGATCGTCGGCCCTATACGCTTGATTTTATCGAGAGGCTTTTTGAAGGATTCCAGGAACTTCATGGGGACAGGAATTTCCGCGATGATCCGGCCATAGTGGCCGGCTGGGCACTTTTTCGTGGCCACCCGGTGGCTGTTATTGGCCATCAGAAGGGAAGGAATATGAGAGAGCGTCAGCTCCGGAATTTTGGCATGCCAAAACCCGATGGTTATCGGAAAGCGCTTCGCGTGATGAAACTGGCTGAGAAATTCAATCGCCCGATTGTTACCCTGATTGATACTCAGGGGGCCTACCCCGGGATTGATGCTGAAGAAAGGGGACAGGCTGAGGCCATTGCCCGCAACCTTCGCGAAATGTCTCGGCTGCGCGTCCCGGTGGTTGTCACGGTGACAGGTGAAGGAGGATCAGGCGGGGCACTTGCAATTGGAATCGGTGATGTCGTTAATATGATGGAGAACGCTGTCTATTCGGTTATTACGCCTGAAGGGTGCGCCGCGATCCTGTGGAAGGATACCGCACTGGCCCCTCAGGCGGCTGCCAGTTTGAAACTGACTGCCTCAGATTTGATGGGGCTTGGTCTGGTGGACAGGATTGTGCCGGAACCGGAGGGCGGATCACATGAAGACTGGGATAAAGCCGCCGAATTGCTGGGTGATTGTCTGGATGAGGGACTCAGAAAGAGTGTAGAGATGAAGATTGAAGAGCGGTTGGCAAGGCGGTATGAAAAATTCCGGGCGATGGGCCGATTTATCCCAGCTGATTGACCTTAGATGTGACCCAGATGAATTGTCGATGATGAATGGGAATGTCGGCACGCCGACATTCCCATTCACAGATTCAGGGGCAATTCAGAAGGGGATATCATCATCGGAGACGGCCGGAGCGCCGGCCTCTTCATCGTGACCGGCTGACCTCGCGGCGGCCTTTCCAGCCGCCCGGCCGGATGAAGTTTCCGCTGATTCATCTCCCCGCGACCCGAGGAATTGCAGGTCGTTCGCAAATACCTCCAGAGTTGTCCTGACCTTGCCTTCGCGGTCGGTGTATTCTTCCTGTCTGAGTCGTCCCTCGATATAGACCTGCTTCCCTTTGGAAAGATATTGATTGGCTACTTCTGCCTGTCTTCCCCAGACGGAGATCCGAAACCAGGTTGTCTGATCCTGCATCTCGCCGGCTTTGTCCTTTCTCTTTTCGGTAGTCGCAACCGAAAAGTTGCAGACGGCTGTTCCCTGTGGCGTGTATCTTAGTTCCGGGTCTCTCCCCAGATAGCCGACAATGGTGATTTTGTTGAATGATGCCATTTGCTCCCTCCAGTTGATTGGATTGACTTGAGATTCTGATACTGCGATGTGTTGAAGCGGTGACCGGGATCAGGGGCTGGTTCTGCCCGGCTTCTGGCGTGTCCCGGGTTTGGATGTCGGAACCGCAGGCGAAGGTGACTGAATGCTTTCACCGAGTCTGTTCAGTTCCTCTGTGGCAGTCGCCGCTTCCTGTGACCTTGGGAACTGTGTGATGACTGCGCGCAAAGTTGTAACTCCTTCGTCCCGTCGTTCGAGCTTCAGGAGTGTGATGCCCTTCCTGAGCCAGGCGGCTGCCAGTTTGTCCCCTTTGGGGTAGTCAGTAATCGTCCGTTCGTAAGCTCGCAGTGCGTCTTCATATTTTGACTGATTGAAAAAGCATTCGGCGATCCAGAACCGGGCATTGTCAGCGGCCTCAGTGTTGCCGTAGGCATCAATATATCGCTGGAAGTTCGCCGCTGCCTGTTCATACTGGCCCTTGACGAATTGTCCATATGCAAAAGCGTAGAGCTGTTCCGGGTTATCAAATCGCGGAGATGCTTCTTCCTGCTTTGTCTGGTCAAGGTAGCGTTGCTGCTGCTCAAGCAGTGTTTTCAGGCTGTTGATCTGTGTAAGGATCTGACCGGTACGCTGTTCGCTTGCTGTAACTTGTTCTGACAGGCGGTTGATTCTGGAGTTTGTGCCGGTGAGATTATTGCTTTGAGTGGTTTGAGCAAGCTTAAGTGCTTCTTCAAGAGAGTTTAATGTTCGGAGCGTGTTATCCGAATTGTCTGAGATCTTCTGAACCAGTGGAGTCGTTTGTCCCTGAGATTTATCGAAGGACTCCTGAAGATCACGAACCTGCCGTTGGAGGACTAGAACTTCGCCCTGCAACCTGATAATAAGTTCCTTCTCTCCCCCTGCTGGTAGTGCCCCTGCCATCACGAGTAAAACGACCGGAATCAGTAAAAATCCATACTTCTTCATCAATCTGCCTCCTTCCTCTGGCTTCGTTGCCTTACTGCATCAGCTCATTAGTAATAAAGGGGTGCTTTGACCGGAAAAGTATAAGCGGTCCGGTCAGTTTTATCAAACACCAGTCTGGTAATATTGGCAATCAGGTCGCAATTCAGTCCGGTTGAATCCATCTGATTTTCTCCTTTATCTCTATAATCAAATGTTAGCAGAAAACTATTTACAGGCAGGAGTTGACGTAATACATTAAATGTAGACTATAGCTGGTTGAATGTAAAACTCCAGACTTAAGATGGTGGCTTGAAAATATAACATAGGCAGACTGATTGCTATAATAGTGGTTGAACAAGGTCTGTTCATTCTCAGAAAGCCGAACGAAGAATCAATAACTTAGCCCGCATCTGCGAGCTTCCACACCGAGAATGAATAGACCCTGAGTGGTTGAAACGAACAGGTTGCCAAAAAAGAGGAGATATGTCTTAATGACTGCCTGCTATGCTGAAATACCTTAACATCTCCAACCTTGCAGTTATAAATCAGTTACAGCTTGAATTGCGGCGTGGGCTGAACATCCTCAGTGGAGAAACCGGGTCTGGTAAATCTATTGTTGTTGATGCAGTTGGATTATTACTCGGGGAGAAATCCTCGGCGGAGATGATCCGAACAGGCGAAACGCGGGCGTTTGTTGAAGGAATCTTCAGTGTTGAGGGGAATCTTCCACTACTTGACCTGCTGGCAGAATCAGGAATTGTTACTGACAGTGAGGAAGTTGTTATCAAACGGGAGATACAGTCTGGTGGCAGGGGGCGTATCTTTGTTAATAACCAGTCTGCAACATTATCACTACTCAAGGCGATTCAACCACATCTGATTGATATTCATGGACAAGGTGATCAGCAAAGTCTGTTGTCGCCTGAAGCCCATTTGAAACTGTTGGATGCTTTTGCCGGAGCTGAGGGGATACGTGAAGAGGTTGAAAGCTTTTATGAATTGCTGGTAGATCTGGCACAGGCACTTGAAGAATCGCGTAAGACCGAGTCTGAAAGACTGCAGCTGCTGGATCTATTAAATTACCAAGTGGTAGAGATTGAATGCGCAAATATTCGGGTTAATGAAGATGTTGAACTTGAAGCTGAACGTCAGGTGCTGGCCAATGCAGAGAGATTAGTTGCTTTATGCTCTGAGGTTTACAGTCTGCTATATGATGATGAACATTCAATTCTGACGCAGTTGGGAGTTGTTCTGCGTCGGCTGAGTGAAATTGTGCAGGTAGATGCAGGATTTTCATCTCACTTGGAATGTCTGTCAGCGACTAAATATACACTCGAAGACACGGCTTTTTTTGTAAGAGATTACGCGGGAAATATTAATGCTTCTCCTGAGAGCTTGAAATCGATTGAGGACCGTCTGGTTGAATTAGATCGGTTGAAGCACAAATATGCTGGCGGACTTTACGAAATAATCGAGAAGCTGAGTGATTTGAAACTCCGACGTGAGTCTTTGCAGAATGATGAAGACAGAGAGCTTGAACTTAAAGCTGAACTACGCAGATCGCTGAAACAATATGAGATGGCTGCAGAGAAACTAAGTCGGTTGCGTAAGGCCGGAGTGCGCTCTTTCGAGAAGGAAGCTCTAGCTGAGATGGCGGAAGTAGCGTTGGATAATTCGCAGTTTCAGGTGTGTTTGAGCAGGCCTTCAAGGAGCGGACTGATGGAAAAACTTGGCGGGTGGATGAATGAGAGCGATATCGGCGTGCCCACGCGTTACGGAAGAGAGGAAGTCGAGTTTTACTTTTCCGCCAATGCCGGTGAGGACGTCCGTCCAATCCGTGCTGTCGCATCAGGCGGTGAGCTTTCCCGACTGATGCTGATCCTGAAGACTATCACTGCGCCTACTCAGTTCCCACGCACGCTGATTTTTGATGAGATTGATTCCGGGATCAGCGGGAGGGTCGCGGAGGCTGTCGGGTTGCGATTGAAACGATTATCCGAGACGAATCAAGTGCTGTGTGTTACCCACCAGGCGCAGATTGCTCGTTACGCTGATGCTCATTTTCAGGTGACCAAAGAAGTCAGTGGGGATCGGACAACGACCAGAGTGCTTGAACTTCTGCCATCTGACCGTGTGGAAGAACTGGCCCGCATGATCGGAGGCTCGGAGATCACCGCCGTAGTCAGGAAACACGCGCGCGAGTTGCTGAAATCCCGCGGGTAAATCTCCTGATTGAAACAGCAAAGAAACCGGCCGGGATCAGCCGTCTTGTGGTCGGGGGGGAGTTGTTATATAACCAGAAATTGCGAGTCCCTGCGTGCTTTGACCGACTGCCTGAATGGAATTGGAATGAAGAAGTTTTATCTCGAAACACATGGCTGCCAGATGAATGTGCATGACAGCGAGAAGGCAGCATACGCACTGGCGGCATCCGGCTATGAGGCTACTGCTGATCCGGCGGAGGCCGATCTGATCCTGCTCAACACTTGTATGGTACGAGAGAAGCCTGAACAGAAGGTCTTCAAGCGGATTGATGAACTCAGGCGGAAGTCCTCTGCGTCCACGCCGGGTCGGGGATTGCCGATCTTTGGCGTGATGGGGTGTGTGGCGCAAGCTGAAGCGGAGCGGATTTTTGACAGGAGCCGGGGGGTCAGGCTGGTGCTGGGGACGCAGTCCATCGGCAGGCTCCCTGAACTGGTCGGGCAGCTTGAGCGGGGGTTCGCACGGGCAATTGATGTCGGACTGACAAAGGACGCGGACTTTTTCGAGCTGGACGCTGCGGCACGCCGCACGCCGCACGCCGCTTACATTTCAATTATTGAAGGTTGCAACAAGTTCTGCTCATTCTGCATTGTCCCATATACGAGGGGCCGGGAGCGCAGTCGTCCGGCCGACCGCATTCTCAGGGAGGCACAATCCCTGGCGGAACGTGGCTATCAGGAGGTTCAACTGCTCGGGCAGAATGTCAACAGCTATGGATTGAGCGGACGGTATCGCGGCAATATCAGTCGGGACAGTCAGGCGGGGCATAATGGGGAGATCACGTTTGCTCAGTTGCTTGATTTGCTGGCGAGAGAGAGCGGGATTCCCCGGATCAGGTTTACAACCTCGCACCCGCGTGATTTTGATCAGGAGGTGGTCAGAGTAATTGATGACCATGATAGTCTGTGTGAATGGATTCACCTCCCCGTGCAGGCCGGTAGTGATCGTATTCTGAGGATGATGCGTCGTGGCTATACCCGCCGCGAATACATGCAGAAGGTGGAGTTTGTCAAAAGATCGAAGAAGGATATTTCAATTACCAGTGACCTCATTGTTGGTTTCCCGGGTGAGACTGAAGATGATTTTCAGGAGACGTTGAAACTGGTTGCCGAAGTCGGATATGACGGGCTGTATATATTTAATTATTCTCCACGCCCGAAAACTCCCGCCGCTGCTTATCCTGATTCTGTTCCGAGTGAGGTCAAAACCGAGCGTTTTCTCCGGTTACAGGAACTTCAGGCGAGAATCCAGAAGCAACGTTATGCCCGGTACCTGGGGCGTGCGGTTGAAGTATTGGTTGAAGGCTTGAGTACACGGTCTGTGGCAGATATGACCGGTCATACGAGATGTAATAAGGTTGTCAACTTCCCCTGTGATGAAGATCATTCCGGTCGGAGAGTTGAAGTATTGGTTGACGGGGTGCGACGCAATAGTCTGTATGGACACCTGGCTAAAGTGTTGGGTCAATAGGTGCCATCTAACTGCTGATATTCATTGGTTTGATAAAAGGAGCAGTTTATGGAAAGAGAGATGAAGATTCGAGGCCTTTTAATGGATCCGACCACTAATTCACCAATAGTTATTCTCAAGGATGTTAACAGTGATGTCATGCTGCCGATCTGGGTCGGCCCGTATGAGGCAAATTCAATCGCCTCAGAGATAGAAAAGGTCGCCCCGCAACGTCCGATGACTCACGATCTGCTCCGCAATGTGATCAGCCAGTTCGGGGCCACCGTCAGCAGGGTCGTTGTGACTGAGTTGCGGGAAAACACCTTTTATGCGGTGATTGAACTGAGCTTTGAAGGGAGGTTGGTCCTGATTGATTCCCGTCCGAGCGACGCCATTGCCCTTGCCTTGAGAGCGGACTGCCCGATTTTTGTCCGTGAAGAGGTGGTTGAATCTTCTCAGCGGAGTGATTCGGGGGGGCACGATAATGACGAGACTGATGACGAGGATTTTGAGTGGCCGGAGGAGATAGATGATGTCAGCGACTACAAAATGTAGTGTCCCGGGTGGTTGTTCGTGTTGACATATTGTGATCGCTGCCATAGGATCAGCGGGCCGGTCGGCGGTTGCGAGTTCCGCCCTGTTTATTCTGCTGACAATTCTATTGATAGTGTCAGGGACAATGTTCGTACAGGAGAACTGATTGCGAGGGACAGCCATTGCCATTGCCAATCAGAAGGGGGGCGTTGGTAAGACGACCACGGCGATCAACCTTTCTGCGGCGCTTGCCAGAAAGGGGAAGCGTGTTCTGCTCGCTGATCTGGATCCGCAGGGGAACAGTACCATCTCGTTTCTGGATTTGAAGGAGATTGAGTTATCAGGTTATGACCTTCTGGCCGGTGAAGATGTTTCTCCCGAGGATGTCATCAGGCCGACCAAGATCGCAAATCTTGAAGTTCTGCCGGCGCGAATCAGTCTGGCCAAACTGGAAGGTAAGCTGGTCGGAGAACTTGATGCACCATTCCGCCTCAAGGATCGGCTTGATCCCGTGCTTCGGAAATATGACGTGGTCATTATTGACACCCCTCCGACCCTCGGTCTGATTACAGTCAATGCGCTGGTGGCTGCGACTCATCTGATGATTCCGATCCAGGCTTCGTATTTCGCCCTCGAGGGGACTGACGACCTGCTTGAAACCATCCAGCGAATCAAGGCTCGCCCCAATCCGCAACTCGAAGTGATCGGTGTGCTTGTAACAATGTTTGACCGACGGACGACGCTGTCGCGCGATATTTTTGAGCAGATCGGCCACGTTTTCGGAGAGAAGGTTTTTGAGACCACCATCTCGAAATCGGTGCGTCTGGAGGAGAGCCCGGCCTACCGGGAGTCGATTTTTACTTTTGCCCCGGCCTCCAGCGGGGCGATTGAATATGCCAACCTGTGTGATGAGGTAATTCAACGTGTCTGGTAAACATAGAGGTCTTCCGACAACCCTGAAAATGAGGCATGACCGGCATTATGTTGAGGAACTGTCGTCACGCAGCGGCGCGCCGGTCGGCCGGATGATACCGATAGACAGGCTGGAGCCGAACCCTCAGCAGCCGCGCATTGAGATCGGCGATTTGACGGATCTGATTGCCTCAATCAGGGAGAAAGGCGTACTTGAACCCCTGCTGGTGCGCCCCTCGGAAGTGGGCGGACGCTTTATGATCATCTCCGGCGAGCGGCGCTATCGTGCGGCCCGCGAAGCCGGTCTGCGGGAGTTGCCCTGCATTGAGATGGAAGTTGATGATCGCGCGGTGGCGGAGATCGCCCTGATCGAGAACCTGCAGCGCAAGGATCTGACGCCGTTCGAAGAGGCTGATGGGTTTGCCATGCTGGTTGAGCGCTTCGGGTACACCCATGAGGAAGTCGCGCGCAAGATAGGTAAGGCGAGATCGTCTGTTACCGAAGCGCTCTCGCTGGCGGGACTGCCCTCAGAGGTCCGTGAGCTGTGTCGGCGCGCCGACATCAGTTCGAAGTCGCTGTTGCTCCAGATCGCGCGTCAGCCTGACGATGATGCGATGCTCGCCTTTGTGCGGCGTGTTATTGAGCAGGGCATGACGCGCGACGAGGCGCGTCGCGCCAGAGATGTGAAGCAGGCCCGGCCGCAGCCGTATGTTTTCAGGCACCAGCCTGAGACCAGAGAGTTCACTCTGGAGTTGAAATTCCGCCGATCCTCTGTCAGCCGTGATGAGGTGATCGGAGTGCTTGAGCGATTGCTGGCCGAGTTACGTGCCGACGGCGGCTGAACAGGATCCCGTAGCTCAGCCCTCTTTATTTCTTCTTCTTCTCCGACTCGTATCTCTTTCTCAGACTCTTCGCCCACCGATCAAGCAATGGCCTTAATGGTTTGAACAGCCGCGCCCTGAGCCCCCCCTGTGACTCTCTCCAGACTTCGTAATACTTTTCGGTGTATGACCTGACCGCACTCTCCAATTGTCCTTTCCGTATCCCGTGTGCGATGGTCAGACAGTAGTGCTGGGCCTGTAAGGATAGGAGGATCCCGGCGAGGTTGGCTTTATAGTTCAATCTTGCGGCCAGACGCTTGAAGAAGCTGTCGCGCGGGAGAAGTACACCCAGTGAGATTTCGAACCAGGGGGGCAGGTTATTCATTTTAGGGTGGTACAGGCCAGGCAATTCTGTCCCGGTCGGGATCTGTATTCTCTGATCCGGGATGATCGAATCAACGAGGATGATCCTGGTCAGGCCTCTGAGATGTTCACGTGGAACTGTGGCGAGGATTTTGTTGATCAGTGGTTCCGTCTGGGGCGGGGTTTTGATTGTCGCCCTGTTTTCGATTTTGACGCTCATGAATCAAAAGACTCCTGATGAATAAAGCGCAGTTAGTTTTCTGACCGACTGGTGGTTTCAATGCTGTCTATCTTTTTTTTCAGGGATAAGAACTCCTTATAGAGTTTGGGAAGTTGAGCGAAGATGGACACCGCCTTTAGCCAGTCGCGATTATTGATGGCCGGGTAGCCGGAGATGACGGAGTCAGGCCTGACTGAGTTTGGAATGCCTGTCTGGGCAGTTGCAACCACCCTGTCCCCGATAGTCAGGTGGCCTGCTGCTCCGACCTGTCCGCCCAGGATTACCTCGCTCCCTACGGTAGTGCTTCCAGCCAGCCCTGCCTGTGCGCACAGTAGTGAATCTTCCCCGACCGATGATCCATGCCCAATCTGAACCAGATTGTCAATTTTGGCGCCACGCCTGATCCTCGTTTCCCCAATGGTTGCACGATCCACGCAGGAGCCGGCCCCTATCTCTACATCATCTTCGATGACGACAATTCCGGTCTGAGGGATTTTGTGCCAGGAATGATCATCTCTCTTTGCGTATCCGAACCCGTCGCTCCCTATGACGGAGCCGTTTTGAAGGATAACTCGGTTACCCAATCGGCATCTTTCGCGGATTACACTGTGGGAGTGAATCGTGCAATCCTCGCCAATTTCCACTCCCTCATAAATAGCACAATGGGAAGATATAGAAACGTTTTTCCCAATGATTGCCCTTTCTCCAAGAAAGGAGTAGGGGCCGACTGAAACGTTCTCCCCAATAGATGCCGTCGGGGCAATGACTGCCGTAGGGTGTACGCCCGTAAAAGTTCTGAACTGATGGGTGAAAAGTTCCAGCCCATGGGCGAACGCGAGATAGGGGTTTGTGGTAACCAGGGATGCTTTATTCTTTGGGACCAGCAACGCATCACCGGTAATAATTGCTGCCGCCTGGGTGGTGGCAGCCTGCCGAGTGTATTTAGGGTTTGAGAGAAATGAGAGTTCGCTTGCAGAGGCCATCTCCAGAGTCGAAACGCCGGTAATAATCACTTCTGGATCTCCGAGTAACTGGCAGTTGAGTTGTCTGGCGATCTCACCGAGTTTTATTGGCATGCTGGCTTGAGTCTGATAACATCAGGTTTTATGTGACTATACGCAATCAGTTGCACAATTGTCTAACTATCGGTCAAGCTTGACTCTCTGTAGCGGCTATGCAATTCTTTCAACCCCGAAAGCACTTCAATAATCGCTTATCCTTAGTAATTCAAGCTGAAGCGTGACATTGAAGCTTAAGGTGTGAAAAGACACCTGTCAATGTATGCAGCTTTCGTGGCCGCAACGGAATTCTGGCAGTACTGGCACTGTTGCGCTGTGGATTTACCTGTCAGGGCAATCATTACAACATGCATGTGAGGAGATCGAACGATGAGACAACAAGGGAGATTCCTGTTTACATCGGAATCTGTGACTGAGGGGCACCCGGACAAAATTGCTGACCAGATTTCTGACAGCATTCTGGATGAAGTATTGCGCCAGGATCCGACCGGGCGCGTGGCTTGCGAAGCGCTGGTTACTACTGGATTGATTATGATCAGCGGTGAAATCACTACCGGGGCGCAGGTGGATTTCTCCGGCACTGCCCGTGAGACCGTCAGGGAGATTGGTTATACCAGGGCAAAGTACGGATTTGACAGCGATACCTGTGCGGTTGTTTCAACCATTGACAGACAGTCCCCCGATATCGCAATGGGCGTTGATACAGGGGGGGCAGGGGATCAGGGGTTGATGTTTGGCTACGCTTGTAATGAGACCGAAGAACTCATGCCGTTGCCGATTCAGATGGCGCATAAACTTGTTCGTCGTTTGAGCCAAGTCAGGCGCTCGGGGGAATTAAGTTATCTGAGGCCGGATGGGAAGTCGCAGGTGACAGTGGAGTATGATGGTGGCAGGCCGGTCAGAGTGGATGCCGTTGTTATTTCCACGCAGCATAGCCCCGAAGTTGCAACTGAGCGGTTGCGCGAGGACGTTGTGGATAGAGTTATCCGGCAGACCGTTCCGGCGGAACTTCTGGATCGCAACACCAGGTTTTATGTAAACCCGACCGGGCGTTTTGTGGTTGGCGGGCCGCAGGGAGACACCGGCCTGACGGGGCGAAAAATTATCGTTGATACTTATGGTGGGGCTGCGCCGCACGGCGGCGGGGCTTTTTCGGGCAAGGATCCGACAAAGGTTGATCGGTCAGCCTGCTATATGGCCCGGTACATTGCCAAGAATGTAGTGGCGTCCGGAATTGCCACCCGGTGCCAGGTTCAGCTTGCTTACGCCATTGGGGTGGCTGACCCTGTTTCGGTCTATCTGGACTGTTATGGGACCTCGAAGGTTGATGAGGAAAAGTTGTCTGAGATTGTCAGGGCTAATTTTCATCTGACCCCACGTGGGATTATTGAGTCACTCGATCTGAGGCGCCCGATTTACAAGCTTACTGCGGCTTTTGGCCATTTTGGCAGGGAGGAAGACGGATTTACCTGGGAGATGACTAACAGGGCAGAACGACTGAAACGGGACGCCGGGGTGTAAGCGATTGACTAATCTGAGCTGAAAGGATTTGCGGAGTATGGATTTCGAAATAAAGGATATCAAACTGGCGGGTGCGGGAAGGAAGCGGATTGAGTGGGCGGAAAGGGAAATGCCTGTTCTGAAGATGATCCGGCAGCGGTTTCAGAATGAAAGACCATTACAAGGGATAAGGCTGGTTGCATGTGCTCATATCACGACCGAAACGGCCAATCTGGCGCGCGCATTGCAGGCGGCGGGAGCTGAGACTGTCATGATCGCCTCGAATCCACTGAGTACGCAGGATGACGTGGCTGCCGCTCTGGTTCAGGAATACGGCATCAGGGTCTTTGCCATCAAGGGTGAGAGTACGGAGACTTACAACAAGCATGTGCGCCAGGCCCTCGATCACCAGCCTCAGTTGATCATAGATGATGGTTCCGATGTCGTTGCGACACTGGTTCAGGAGCGGCCTGGGCAGGTTGATGAAGTCATCGGAAGTACTGAAGAGACGACTACAGGGATTAACCGATTGCGGGCGATGCTGCGTGATGGCGTCCTGAGGTTTCCTGCGATTGCCGTTAATGACGCGCAGACAAAACATATGTTCGACAACCGGTATGGAACGGGGCAAAGTACCCTTGACGGTGTGATCAGGGCTACTAACATACTCCTTGCCGGGAAGACCATTGTGGTGGTGGGCTATGGCTGGTGCGGCAAGGGAGTGGCTATGCGTGGGCGTGGCCTTGGTGCGAATATCATCGTCACTGAAGTCAATCCGGTTAAAGCTCTGGAAGCTGCTATGGACGGGTTCAGAGTGATGCAACTGGCGGAAGCCGCCGGTCTTGGCGACGTTTTTGTAACGGTGACCGGCAATCGGCATGTGATTGATGTCGAGCATTTCAAGTGCATGAAAGACGGGGCGATTGTCTGTAATTCCGGTCATTTCGATCTGGAAATCAATCTTATGGGGTTGAGTGATCTGTCTGATGGGCGGATTGAACTTCGTCCTTTTGTTGAAGAGTACAGGTTGAAGGGTGGCAAAGGTATAGTGGTTCTGGGGGAGGGAAGGCTGATTAATCTGGCCGCGGCTGAGGGCCATCCGGCGAGTGTGATGGATATGAGTTTTGCTAATCAGGCTCTGTCTGTCGAGTATCTGGTGAAGAAGAGGGGGACGCTTGAGCCGGATGTTCATCTTCTACCTGAGGAGGTTGATATGGAAATCGCGCGCCTGAAGCTTGCCGCCATGCAGTTGCGCATTGATCAGCTGACTCCTGACCAGATTGAGTATATGAACAGCTGGCGGTTGGGGACCTGATGCCTGGTTACCTCGCTGCTCTGAAAAACAGATACATGCCGACTGCGCAGAAGGCGGCCTGCCCTCCCCAGGCTGCGAGCCAGACTGGCAGCAGTTCCTGTTTGCCAAAGGTCTCCAGTATGCTGACCACCGCCCAGAAAGCCAGGCTCAGTCCGATGCTGAGGCTGACCTTGTTTATGGTATTGCGGCGTGTCAGGGTCAGGCAGTATGGCAGGGTCAGGATGGTCAGGATGATACATGAAAGGGGGAAGGCTTTTTTCTTTTCGTAGTCAATGCGCAGAGTTGTGGCTCTGTCCCCGGCGCGGGAGATTTGCCGGATATACGTCCTGAGTTCTTTCAGGCTCATCTTGGCTGACTCATTGACTGTCCTTCTGAAGATCGCGGGACCTTCATCAACCCTGAGGGTGATGCTGCCTGCTGATGATTGTTCCAATGGTGTTGCTCTATCCTGATGGCCTGCCTCTGGCTCGCGTTCGCACAGGTTGTCCTCCCACCCCCCGTCAATTGCCGTCCAGACGTCAGGTCCGGTTTGTTCTGCTTTATCTGCATGAATGATTTGGCAGAGCCTGTGGGGTGCGCTATTAAACTTATAAGCTGTTGCTTTAAGCAGCTGGTTGTTGTCATTTATGTGCTGGTACTGGAAGATCATCTGGTTTGCCCCGTAGACCCATCGGTAGCCAAATGCCTGGATTGCCTGTTCGCCCTTCCTGCCCTTGATGCTGTTGTATCTGCTGTCCTGCTCGCGGTTTGACTGTGGGAGGATGGTCTCAGCCATCAGAAAGAGACTGATGGAGGCGATGAGTGCGCCGGCCAGGGCTGGCAGGGTGAGCTGGTAATTGCTCTGCCCGTGGGCTGAGAGTGCTGTCAGCTGGTTCGAGCGCGACAGGATACTGAAGGTCGCGAGGAGTCCAAGCAGCAGGCCGAAAGGGGCTGTGAAGTAGGTGATCTGTGGGGAGAGATACCACAGGTAGGAGGCGACAAATCCAGCCTGAATTTTGTTCCTGGCGACTGAGGGGACGATGTCGAAGAGGGTGAAGACCAGAGTCGCAATGACAAGGATTCCGCAGGAGAAGAGGGTGAACTTCACTACCTCGCTGAGCAGCAGGTAATTGCATATGTCCAGTATTTTCCAGTTATGGAAGTAACTGTCGGACTTTTGTTTGCCGGCCCCTGTTTCCTGTTTTTCAGGTTTGTGAGGATGCGGTGCTGACCTGCGCCATATCTTTGGTAACGGAGGGGAGGTGCTGATAGTTATTGCGGTTCCGACGAAGATCAGATTGGCCATCCAGACTCCGATGATGGGGTGGAGTGACCCTGCCAAGGCAAGATTCTGTCCGGCTATCAGGATGAGGTAGTATATGACGGCCAAGCCGAATCCTATGCTGAGCATGGAGGTTCGGCTCAGCGTTCCTGACATCCTGAGTCCCATCGGAATGGCAGTGAGAGTAAGTAGGACAGCCCCGAGGGGGAGAGCGATCCTCTTGTGCCATTCGACAAGTGTTTGCCTCTGTTCCTGAGGGTTGGGTGGCGTGTTGCGCAGGCGGGCTGTCAGTTCCTCCGTGCTTGATTCCTGAACAGTTCTTCTGAGCGGGTTAGCGGTGTTTTCCGGTTGGACGCTTTCGCCTGTGAGTTTTGTGTCATGCCTGCTGAATACTCCGACCGTCTTGGGGTGCTGGAGTCCCTCGGTTATTGTGACTGCCGTCCCGTTGATCAGCCTGATGCTGACGGCATCTCCTTCGCTGGGAATTATCCTCAATTGCCCTCTCTCTGCGTTTAATACCTGTGTCTCTTCCGGCGTGGCCTGTTTCAGAACGAAGACCCCTATCCAGTCTCCGGATGTGGGGTCTATGTCTTTGACGAAGATGAGGTGATTGTTAAAAGCTGTGGACAGGGTTTGTGGTCTTACGCGCAATTCCAGCAGATGCTTTAGTGCTTGTGTCTTGAGCGTGCGAAGTTCCTGAAGGCTTGATGGGACAACTTTCAGGGTCAGCCATCCGGTCAGTGTTGCGGCTATCAATGCGGTGCCAATGAAGGGAAGTGCCAGTTCTTTAGAACTGACTCCACATGATCTGGCACTGGTGATCTCCAGATCGCTCTCCAACCTGTTGATTGCCAGGAGAGTTCCCAACAGGGTTGCGAGTGGGATGGTGATGACCAGCACTCCGGGCAGAATGTAGTACATTATGTGGAGCGTACTAATTACAGGTGCTTCGACCGACAGGCTGTCTGCCTGGCGAATCAGCTGCTGAATGTATATGACGGATGTCAGGACGACTAGTGCCAGCAGTTGAAAGGGTATTGTCTCCCTCAGGAAGTATATTGTTAGTGTTGGCGAGTTGTAGCCGATAAGCTTTTGACGAGTTCGCATAATGCAGAGCAGCAGCGTCTGATAATCAATATTATGACCCAATAGACCTCTAGAGTCTGCAGTCTGCTAAGGAGGGTGGCGGCCTTACGGGTAATCCGCCAAGCATTATCAGACTCAGCGCAACCAAAGATCAAGTCAATAGTGAACCTTGCGAAACCAAGGTTCGCACAGTGAACCTTGGTTTCGCAAGGTTCACTGTGCGGGTGACCGACTCATCAAACACATTGTTTGACAATCTACATTTGCTACCCTATAGTGGGCCGTCACTGCCACAATACTCAATCAGTAGTGGTCTGCCTGCAAATCACATTTTCAAAGGTCGCGCCACTGTCCCGGTCTTCCATGCTCAGAATCGAAAAAGTTTACTTACAAGGGTTCAAATCCTTCTGTGATCCAACTGAAATCATCTTCGACCAGGAAGCCATCACAGCCGTCGTCGGACCCAACGGCTGCGGGAAAAGCAATGTATCAGATGCAATCAGCTGGGTAATCGGAGAGCAGAAAGCCAAAGCACTGCGCGGGAGCAGGATGGAGGACTTTATTTTTCAGGGAAGTCGAAACCGCCCGCCAGCCGGGTTGGCCGAAGTAATCCTGACCATGGTCGTCAGGCAGGGCTTTTCCCTTACTCCACCCGCCTTCGGGGTGTCCCCTGACGCCGCCGAACCAACAGGTGAAATATCCCGCCAGCCAGCCGGCAACAGACAACCGGCAGCAAACTTCCAGGAAGGAGAGCGAATCACCGTTGGGCGCCGCCTGTACCGCACTGGCGAAAGCGAATACGAAATGAATGGCCGAGCCTGCCGCCTCCGGGACATCCAGGAACTGTTTGCCGGAACAGGTCTGGGAGGCGCCCACTACGCCATTATCGAGCAGGGGCGCATCGGGCAGGTACTGTCTGCCAAGCCGCTCGACCGCCGGGCCCTCATCGAAGAGGCCGCCGGGATATCCAGATTCAGGATGAGGCAGAGGTCCGCCGAACTCAAGCTCGAAGCCACCAGACAAAACCTGTCCCGCATTACAGACATCCTCGCGGAGGTGGATCGACAGCAGAACAGCCTGAAGCGACAGGCCGCCCGCGCCCGCCGGTATCAGCGCCTGAGAGAACAGATAAGAGAGTTACTACGCACCGTATACGCCTCGGACTACCTGTCTACCCGGCACACCATCACCAGTCTGGAAGACAGACTCGCAACCACTGCCGCACTGGAGTCGGAGCAACTCAGCCAGATTACTGAGATGGAAGGACTGCACTCAGAAGTCTCCGGCTCGGCCAGCCGGACAGAGGAAGCACTCGGCCGGGCGAGAGAAGCTGCCGCCGCCACCGAAGTGGAACTGGAACGGACACGCCAGCAGAAAATTCGGATCGCAGAACAGCTGCAGGCGCTCTCGTCACAATCCAGTGAGTTCAGCCGGGAGCAGGAAATTGCCAGTGAGCGAAGCAGCGTAATCGCCAATGAGCTGTCGAGACTGCGGGCTGAACTGCGCAGACTTGAAGAGGAGATCAACAACGAAAGCGCCGCCCTCATCAGCGAGGAGCAGTCATCCCTCGCCGCTATCGAAAAGGATCAGGAAGCCGAAAGAACGCTCAACGAGTTGCAGCACAACCTGTACCAGAACGCCACCCAGCTCGAAAGGTGGCGGCAACTCGAACGACAATTTACGGAGTCCGTCGAAAGGTGCGAGGAGCGACTCAGGGGACTCGCCGCGGAAGGCGAGCGAGCCACCAGCCAGCTGACCAGCACCATGGAGCAGCACCAGACAGTCTCGGCCGGACTCGAAGCCAGCCTCCTGCATTACAGAGAACTTGATGACCGGTTGAATGCCGTAGGCACACAGATCAGGGAAGAAGACAGACGTCAAACCGCGATCCAATCAGCATTGGCCTCCCTGCAACACAACCTGGCGGCAGCCGAACAGAGACACCAGTCACTTTCCGAACTTGATCATCGCCGCGCCTATTTCCCGGAAGCAGTCCAGACAGTCATGCGGCAGGCGGGTGAGTTCACGCCCGAGGTCGCCGGCCATCACACTCCCCTGCCCCATCAGCACTACTTCCAGGCCCTCGGTACCCTGGCCGATTTCGTTCAGGTCGCCCCCGGGAACGAATCGCTGATCGAATCGGTGTTGCATGAGGAGCTGCAATACCTGCTGGTCCCCGGCTTCGACGACGCACTGTCAGCCATCGAGTACCTGAAAACCAGCGAACATGGCCGAGCAACATTTCTGGTCGTCGGCCTGCATGGCGGAGAGTCCCACCCCGCGCTTATCGGCCCTCCCACAGACCCCGATGCCGGCGCAAAAAATGACTCCACAGCCGCTCCCGGCCAGGACGGTCAGTCCGACAGGCCGGCTGCGCCTGAACAAAACCAGACCTCACTCATTTCCCTGCTGGGCCTCCGCCCGGAACTCCAAGCGGCATTCGAGCGCGCTCTCCCCCAGCTCGCCCGCGCCATCATCGTTGACAACGAGACACTGGCAATCGAACAGTCAGCGGCCGATAACTCAAGGATCTTCCTCACAAAAACCGGGCTGAGGGCGACCGCCGGACACCTCATCACGGGCGGCAGCTCAACCGAAAAAGGCACCGGCATTCTGACCCTCAAAAGGGAGATCGCCGAGCTGCGGCAACGCATTACTTCCCTGTCAGCCGAAGTGACCGGCACCGAACTATCAATGGCGGCGAGCAAAGAGAAGCTCTCCGGGCTGACGGCACAGAGCGCAGAACTCGACGCAAAGATGCGAAAACTCGAGCAGGAGATCGCGGTGTTGCGCGCGCAACTCCAGCAGGCCGAAAAGGAGAGCGAGCGCGCCTCCACCCACCTGCAAATAGTCAGAAAAGAAGCGACACTGGTTGAAACAGAGCGTCAGGAGTTCTCACGGAAACTCGAACACGCATCCCGCGAGGCGTCCGAGGCGGAACACAGACAGGCCCAACTGGAGCAGCGTATATCAGCCGGACACAGCACAATCACCGAATTACGCCGGGAGGCCGAGAGCCGAAACTCCAGACTGGCCACCCGTCGCGCTGATTTCGCAGCGCTGACCGAGCGCAGGCGCGGGCTGCAGAACGACCTGCGCAGGCTCGAAAACGAAAGCCGCGAGCTGGAGGAGAAGATCGGGCGCCAGCAGATGACAGTCTTACAGACAAAGGAAAAACTCAGCGAGCTGAATTCCACGGCGTCATCGGTAGAGTCACAGATTCAGGAGCTTGAAGCCAGAAGACGGCAGGCCGCACAGACCCTGGAGCAACTGACCCTGACCCTGACGGATCAGCGCAGGAGCCTCGAGACGACCGATCAGAGCTTACGCAGGGCGCGCGAACAGGCAATGCAGTCCCGCGAAGAACGGGCGCAGATAGAAGTGGCACTTGCCAGACAATCGGCCGGGTTACACCACCTGACGGAGGCCTGCCGTAACGACCTGGGGGAGGAGATTGAAGCCATCTGCGACAGACTGGAACAGTACAGACAGTCTGCTCAACAGGAAGGCTTGGAACGTTATCAGACTCAGGAGCAGGCCGCACCGCAACCGGAAGCTGTGCCTGAAACTGAAGGCGAACCCGCAGATGAAGACGCTTTTCGCTTCGGCGTCGAAACGGAGGCCGCGAAACGAAGGCTGGCTGAACTTCGCGCCAAAATTGAAAACCTTGGCCCGGTCAATCTGGTCGCGCTTGATGAGCTGTCGCAGACTTCCGAGCGCCTGAGCTTTCTGGCGTCACAAAAGGCAGACATTGAAAGAGCCATCGCGGACACGCAGACAGCGATCGCGGAGATCAAGCGCCGCTCGCGCGAGCGATTCCGTGAGGCCTTCACCGCCATCAACGCCAATTTCGCCCAGACCTTCCAGGAACTCTTCGGCGGCGGACACGGCGAGATGCGGCTGATTGACGAAAACGACATCCTCGAAAGCGGCATCGAAATCATCGCCCGACCGCCCGGTAAAAGACTACAGAATGTCCTCCTGCTGTCAGGCGGCGAGAAGGCCATGACGGCCATCGCACTCGTCATGGCGATCTTCAAATACCGCCCCAGCCCGTTCTGTCTGCTCGACGAAGTGGACGCCCCGCTTGATGAGGTCAACATCGGCAGGTTTGCGGATAAGATCGTGGAGATGAGCCGGCAGACCCAGTTTATGATCATCACCCACAGCAAGCGGACGATGGAAGCGGCCCGGACACTATACGGAGTCACGATGGAGGATCCGGGGGTATCGAAACTCGTTTCAGTCAGGCTGGCTTGAAACGGCGCAGAAACTGCCCGGCTTTGAGGCTCGGACCGGGAATATCGGGCCCGGAAGCAGTCTCGTCACGAAGACCACGGCTTGACAGGCCGGGGTAAGAAACATATATTTCCCACGTTTTATTGGGAGGTCGTCTAACGGTAAGACTGCGGACTCTGGATCCGCCTATCGGGGTTCGAATCCCTGCCTCCCAGCCAGCCCAACATAAGGCTTGACGGCCGGCCACCCGCCGGCCGCTCTGCTGTTCAGCGCCTCAACCATCAGCGAGCAGGAAAGCACAGGCCAGAGAGTCAGGCACGGCGACGCGGCCCGCGGCGGAACAGGTGCAGGAACATAAGTACGCTCCCGATCAGAATAGCGCCCACAATCGCCAGAGTCGCGGCACTGCTCCTGCCGGGCGTTATGCCGGACTGGTCGGCAAAGGTCAAATGGTGTGTGGCCGGGTTCCGGCTGTCTGTGGGCTGAGCGGCCCCGGTCGCTGCGGGCCTGGTCGGCGCAGGCTGTGCGGGCCGGTGGGAATCGAGGCTGAGCGTGACCGGGATGAGGGTGGGTGATGGTTTGCCTCTGTCCCGAAAGGTTTTCCCGACCGCCACTGATGCCGGGCGCAGTGACCGGTGGCCTTTGCCAGTCGCCTGCCGCACACGCGGACGAGTAACCGCAGCCCTTGTTTTCGCGGAGTGCAAAGAAGGTGCGGGATCAGTCAGTGAAGTATCTGCAACAGCCGTCTTCTTCAACCCGTCACCCGGCGCTTCAGTCAGCGCACTCGGAGTGCCCGTCTCCATCGTTCCACGCGCAGCCTCACCTGAGGCCGCTGTCTCCCGGCGCGGGGCGGCTGCCCGTTCTGACTTTTGTTCGGAGGCCTTGGCCCGATCATTCGCCGGCCCGGGCGGGGTCTCATCATTCACGCTTTCGCCCAAGTCGAATGATGGCGGATCAGCGACCGCGTTCCGCGTCTCGCCTTCACTCGCTTCATTCGACGGGGCCTTTGTGCCGCCCGTGGATTCGGCCAGCGATCTTTGCGGCCCGGCGGGCACTGCCCCCCCCTGCGCCTGCCCGCTGATTTTGTCGGCCTGCTGCTGATCCGGGGCGCTCGTCACGGCCCTGGCGGTCGCTTCCAGCCGCTCCAGTTCGAGCTTCGCCCCGGCGTGATTGCCGTCAAGAGCGAGGACCCGGCGCAGGTCGGCCAGCGCCCGCTCACGGTCTCCCTTCAATCTGTAACAGACGGCGCGATTGTACAGTGCCAGCTTGTCATCGGCCCTCAGCCTGATCGCCTCGCTCACGTCCGCAATCGCCCGCCCGTAGTCCCCGACCCTGAACCAGATCTCCCCGCGGTTGTTCCACGCCACCGCAGACCCGGGCCTCAGGCGGATCGCTTCGGAGTAATCGGCCAGCGCGTGCAGGTAGTCATTGGTAGCGCGATAAGCATTCCCCCGCGTGAGCCAGGCGCTGGCCCGGTCCGGCTCGATCCGGATGGCCTCAGTCAGCTCGGCAATCGCCCGGCTGTAATCGCCGCCCTTGTAGTAATCGTAACCACGCTTGAGGTATTCCGCGGCAGGGGCCGGCTGCTGGGCCAGGGCGGGCGAGGATGCCAGCAGCAGCAGGGCGGCCATCAGGATCCTGTTCTTCATACGCTTCTGCTCGCTTTCCGTCAGCAGCTGACCGGGCTGACAGTGGCTGGACAGGTGAGCGGGAGACCTCAGGGGCCGAAGGGTTGGCGCGACCTGTCAGGCGGTGCTTTTCCGGGGTGGGTTGTTGCTCGTGAAATGTCGTCGCAGGGAAGTCTGAATGCCGGCGCGCGCATTCCCGACTGCTGTCGTGAGGCCGCCCGGATCTTACCACGAAAGGACTGAGCCGAAAGGATTTTTTTCAGGTCGGGGTGACCCGCGCGGGTTGAGGCGATTGAAATAAAGATCCGGCCGGGGGCTGGCAGCCGCACAATCGCGCGATGATGGAAGCGGGGCTCAACAAGTGAACCGGTTCCGGGGATTCACTGCCTTGCATTTCCACGCGCCCCAGGTAAGGATGACCGCGTGGAGAATGGAATCACCAGAACAATTATTTCCGGCAAGCGTAATTGACAGCGGTGATCTTATCAGGTCTGTCTCAACGCAGTTTCTCCCGCGCTGTGTCTGCGTCGCAGAGACAAGGAAGAGCTTGCAGTCTGTTATTGCCATCTTCAGGATGCGGAGGTGAAATCCAATGCTCAACTGTCCAGCCTGCAGTTACGAATCCCCGGAGAGCGCAAGGTTCTGCCGCCAGTGTGGCGCGCCGTTGCCGGCCGAAGGGGATCTGAAAGAAGCCGAGACGCGGAATATCGGCAGGCAGGGGCCGGTCGTTGCGACAGCGGGCTCAGCACCTCTGCCCCCGAGCATTGGTGATTCCTTCGCAGGAAACACCGCCCGCTACCAGCAACCGATCCCACAACCAGCTTATCAGGCACCTGCCTGGACCCTGCCCGCGGCTAACACCGCTTCGCTCCGATCAAAAAAACGCCGCGTCCTGAAATGGGGGGGCTTCGCCCTGGCGCTGCTCATCAGTGGCGGCATTGGAGCGGGGATCAATGAGGAGTCAAACAGAAATCGCATCTTCATCTCTCAGCCAGACCGGATACGATTGGAGCGGTTACGCACTCAGGACCAGATTGACCAGGCGCTCTTCGGTTCCGTTACCGAGCAGCAGGAGCGCAGGCGCGAAGAGGCGCAGCAGAAGCTGGAACAGATTGAGCGCGCCAGAGAAGATGCTGAAAGAGATATTGAAAGGGGCGCAGGCGCGGCGAGTGATGAGCAGCCGCTGGATCTGACCGAATACGAATATCCAAACGCAGCGACAGGCCAGTTCAGCAGAATCCCCCGCAGAGAACTGCGCACGCAGCGCGCCACAGACAATTTCGAAACCGTCACCCAGTTTTACCAGAAGAAATTCGGCAAACCGTTCGTGCTGATCAATGAGCGGAATGAGAAGAAGGCGCTCTTTCAGTCTTCAGGTACACCTTCTGTCACCGTGCTGGTGCGCGAAGGCCGTGACCGCTCGCGTGCAGGCACGGAGATCAGCATCCTGCGCTCGCCGTTTCGCTTCCCTCAGCCCCAGTCGGATCAGACAAAGCCCAAAACTGAAGAGAGCCAGCCCCCTGCGGCCAAACCGGCTCAGAAGACTGCCCCCTGATTCAGCACCCCTGGGTGCTGAAAGCTTAAGGACTTCCCTGCTCCACGCTTCTTTATCAATGGCGCCCCACCGCGCCAGCAGCCCATAGCCCGACCCGCACGCATTAGATGGCAAACTGAGCTGACACTTCTTCCCGGCCCCGTATGCCGGGAATCAATCTACCTCACAATCAGGCGTGAAACGCCGCCACATGCGATGAATAATGGCTGCATTTTTCAGCCACCTGAACAGCCGCACCCAATCCGGGCGCCCCCGGATACAGCGAGTTGCAGGCACCCGGTTCCGAATTGACCGTGGGCACGGGAGTTGCACGAGGCGCAGATGACGCGTCCTGACGGCCGTCAGGGCGCCGAACGACAGCAGTGCCATCTGACCGGACTGTTGAGCCTGAGTATCAGGAAGACTGCTCGCCTTTCCCCAAGCTTCAAATCAGGTCCGTGTGAGACTGTTTCACTGCCGGTGCCCGGACTGGCGGAAAAAGATGAGCCACGAATACCCGCCGGCCCGGGGGGGGTGGCTCGGGAACTTCAAAAGCAAATTTCAGATGACCGCCAGCTCGCGCGGACGGTCTTGCAGCAAGGGGGAATAATCATGATGAGTACCGGGGCGATCCTCTTCGTTGATGATGAAGACAGCGTCATCAGGTTCCTCAGGCGCGCTTTCGCCACTGAGTCACATCAGATCCTGACCGCCACGAGCGCCCCGGCCGCCCTCCGGCTGATGGAGCAGCACCCCGTCTCGCTCGTCCTGGTTGATCAGCGCATGCCCGGCATGTCCGGCATGGAAATGCTCCGCGAGGTACAGGCCCGCTGGCCCGACTGCGCCCGCCTCATCCTGAGCGGCGACCCCGACATCGAGGCCATGATCGAGGCCATCAACGACGGCCGCGTCCACCGCTTCCTGACCAAACCCTTCGAACTCGATAACCTCACCCGCATCGTCCGCGAGACGGTCGAACTATTTGAGTCCGGGTGGGAGACCCGCCACTGGCCGGAGACACTCCCCGGCCGGCACCCGGAGCCGCGCCTGGGTTATCCCGAGCCGGACCACCGCCCAGGCGTGCGCGCCCCGCACCTCCTCGAGAAAAATGCCGAACTCGAGGCCCTGCGCGACAGGTTCCTCGACCTGTACAACAACGCGCCCGACGGCTATTGCTCCTTCCTGCCCGACGGCTGGATCGTTGAAGCCAACGAGACCCAGCTCCGGCGGCTCGGCTACACTCACGATGAAGTAGTCACGGGGATGCGCCTGACAGATTTCTTCCCCCCTGAGGAGGCAGGGAAATTCCCTGTCCTGATCGAGGAGCTGACGACCAGAGGGGAATACAGCTTTGAGACCCTTCAGCTCCGGCGCGACCGAACCGCCGTCGAGACCCGTGTCAGCTGCCGGGCAGTGCGCGACCAGTCCGGCGGGATCACCCTCTGTCATGCCACGCTGCGCGACATCAGCGAGGAGAAACAGCTCCGCGACCAGCTCATCCAGGCCCGTAAGATCGAGAGCGTCGGACAGCTGGCCGGGGGCATCGCCCACGACTTCAACAATCTGTTGACCGGCATCCTTGGCTTCACCGGCTTCGCCATGCGCCAGGTCGGCGAAGATCACCCGGCCTGGCAGAGCCTCGAAGAAGTTGAGCGCGCCGCCCAGCGCGCCTCGACCCTCGTCGCGCAACTGCTCGCCTACAGCCGCCAGCAGATCAGCTGCCCGGAGCCAGTGGACCTGAACTCTCTGATCGGTGAGACGGCCGTGTTCCTGCGGGAGACGCTGCCCGAGACCGTTGACCTGACCGTCAGCCTGGGCGACCAGGTCAGTACAGTGATTGCCGACCAGGCGCAGATCCGGCAGGTCCTGCTCAACCTCTGCGATAACGCGAGCCAGGCGATGGGCGGTCGGGGGAAACTCACCATCACGACCGGCAACGCGATCCTCGACGAGCAGTTCGTCCGCCACAACCTCGGCTCAAAGCCCGGCGCTTACTCCTGCTTCAGCGTCGAAGACGCCGGCTGCGGGATGAGCGAGGAGGCGAGGAGGCGCGTCTTCGAACCCTTCTTCAATGGCGGCGGGAAGGGGGCCGGCCTGGGGCTCTCTATGGTCTACGGCGTCGTCAAAAGTCACGACGGTTACATCACAGTCAGAAGCGAAGCGGGCATTGGCTCCTGCTTCGTCGTCTACCTGCCAGCCTCCGGGGCCGGGCTCCGGAAGAAGATCGAACCACAGGCGCAGGCGATGGGGGGGAACGCGACGATCCTCTTCGTTGATGACGAGCCGGTCGTCGCGAGCCTCGCCTGTCAGGTGCTGGCGGGCTACGGCTTCGAGATCCTGACGGCCGCCTCCGGGACCGAGGCGGTCGAAATCTACCGCCATCGCGCCGGGGAAATTGATCTGGTCATTTCTGACGTGGTGATGCCGGGGATGGGCGGGACGGCGCTCTGTCAGGAACTGATGAGGCTCAACCCGGAGGCGCGGATCATCCTCTCGACCGGCCACAGCATCAGCCCTGACCTGCGCGATTTCATCAGCCGCCGGGTCCCCTTCATCCAGAAGCCGTACCGGATCGAAGAACTGGTCCGGCTGATCCGCACGACCCTCGATCAGCCGCCCCGGCAGAGGGCGCAGACGCCGGCCCGCTGAGAGGGCCGCGCAAACCCGTCAGCGATCCCCCGCTCACCCGTGCCCCCGCCCGATATTCCAACCTCCTCCAGGGAGACAAGGAGACCTCATGGATACCTTACAGACGCCGCACAGACAGCCGCGCATCCTCGTCGTTGACGACGAGGAACTCGTCCGCACGATGCTCGCCCGGCTGCTCGAAAGCAAATACCACTGCGACACCACCGGCTGTACCGAAGAAGCGCTGGCCCTGCTCGATCACAACGAGTACGAACTGGTGATGAGCGACATCTCCATGCCGGGCCGCGACGGACTGGATCTGCTCTCCGACGTGCGCGCCCGCAACCCGCAGGCAGTCGTCGTTATGATCTCGGGGCTGCAGAACCAGAGTCACACGATCGAGGCGCTCCGCCGCGGGGCGTTCGATTACATCACCAAACCCTTCAGGCTCGCCGAGGTCGAGTGCGGGATCGAGCGGGCGCTCAAACATCAGGCGCTGATCGAGGCCAACCGCCGTTACGGCGAACACCTTGAGGGGATGGTCAGCGAGCGCACCAATCAGCTCCGCCAGGTGAACCTCAAAGTCAACGAGATGTTTGAGGCCCTCTACATCAACTACCGCGCCACGCTCCAGGCCCTCGCGGCGGCGCTCGAGGCGCGCGACGCCGAGACCGAGGGCCACTCGAAGCGCGTTGTGGCCTACTGCCTCAGGCTCGGCCGGGCGCTGGGCCTGGGCGACCGCGAGATGATCGCGCTCGAACACGGGGCGCTGCTCCACGACATCGGCAAGATCGGGGTGCCCGATCACATCCTGCTCAAGCGGGCCCGGCTGACCCCCGACGAGTGGGAACTGATGCGCCGCCACATTGATTTCGGCGTTGAAATCATCCGCGGCATCGAATTCCTCTACGACGCCACGCCGGTCATCACACAGCACCACGAGAAATGGGACGGGACCGGGTACCCGCTGGGGCTCAAGGGCGAAGAGATTTCTCTCAACGCCCGCATCTTTGCCGTGGCCGACGCGGTGGACGCGATCACTTCGGATCGCCCGTACCGGGCCGGCAATTCGTTTGAGGCCGCGGCCGAAGAACTCAGGCGCTGCGCCGGTCATCATTTCGACCCGCGGGTCGTGGAGACTTTTTTATCGGTCCCGATCGAGGAGTGGAAAGAGCTCCGCGCCTCGGTGATTAATGATCGCAACTGGATGGGTGAGAACCAGCTGAGCGCCGTCCGCACGATGATCTTTGCCCGGAGAATTGAAGAAATCGGGAGCCCGTCACACCGCCGGGTGTAGAAACAGGCTGACAAGTCCGCTCCATGTTGTATAATGCCCCGCCAGAAAAGAGGCGTTCATCAGCCCCCCAGCGCCTCTCGTTGTTTGTCAGGTGCGGACACGAGCTTCCCCTTCCCGGCCCCGGGTTAAGGACGCTCATCCTGGAAAGATATTCAGACCTCATCACCCTCTCCCGAATGACCCCACAGCCGTGGCGGGTCACGGCCCCCCGGGGGGGAGAGTGTCAGTGCTTTCCGGGCGGGAGGAATCTGACCTGACCCTGACGGGCGGGCGGCGCTCCGGGTTCCCGTTGCCATCCGTCGGACAGCCCGAGGCGGCCGATCAACCTGTGTCGCCCTGACCGCACACGCCCTGAAGACCAGGAGCCGTCACCGGCCCGGGGAAGCGCATGAGTGCCAGCCGAAACCCATCACCGCAAAACAACTCATGACGCAGATCGCACAAGCTGCTCTCGCGCACCACACTGACCGGGGCCGCCATTCGAAGAAGGCAGGAACATGAGTAACTTATTTCGGGCTGAATTGCTGACGTCTCTGGGCGGCGATCTGGAGTTGCTGCGGGAGATGGTCGAATTGTTTTTGAGTGAAGTCCCTGATCAGATGGTCAGGATCCAGTCAGCCGTCTCCGCCGGCAGCAGCGCCGAACTGCTCGAAGCCGCCCACAGCTTCAAGGGTTCGGTCAGTAATTACACGAACGGCCCGGCATACGAGGCGGCCAGGACGCTGGAGTTCATGGGGCGCTCCGGTGACCTCTCCAACGCCGCACAAATGGTGCTGCGGCTCGAGGACGAGATCGCGCGGCTGAGGGCGGCCATGCAGGACTATCTTAATGAAGCGCGGGGCCGGCAAGTCTGACCTCTGCTGACCACCGCGTCCGACCAGCGCCCCTGAGCTGCAGATATGACGCACATTCCGGAGGAAATTGTTAGATGAAAATCCTGGTTGCAGAAGACAATATTATCTCGCGGCGGCTGCTCGAATCGGCGCTCAATAACTGGGGCTATGAGGTCATCTCCGCGCACGACGGGGCCGAGGCCTGGGAGCATTTGCAGCAGGAAGGGGCGCCTTCGCTGGCGATCCTCGACTGGATGATGCCGCACCTCACGGGCCTTGACCTCTGCCACCGCATCCGGTCACTGAAAGGGCGTCTCTACACCTACATCATTCTGCTCACCGCCCGCGACGACAAGCAGGATCTCGTCATGGCGCTCGACGCCGGCGCCGACGACTTCGTCATCAAGCCATTCAACCCGGGCGAGCTGCGCTCAAGGCTCAGGGTCGGCGAGCGCATTCTGGCGCTCGAACAGTCACTGATCAATAAGGTGACCGAACTCGAACAGGCCGTCGCCCAGGTCAAACAGCTCAAGGAGCTGCTGCCGATCTGCATGTACTGCAAAAAGATCCGCGACGATCAGAACTACTGGCACCAGGTCGAACACTACCTCTACGACCACGCAGGGACGGATTTCAGTCACGGCATCTGTCCCGAATGCCTCCCCCAGGTGATGCCGGCGAACAGTAAAGCCATGGAGGGGTGAAACAACAACCCCGGCCCTCACCCGATCTTTTTGAGGATGCCCTTCCACCGCCCCAGGCTTCATCGCGCGCCCTCTTATTCGCTTCAACAGTATTGGCCGGGTCTTCGCCCGCGCGCATAAACCCATGCCCGGCGCCTTCGCAGGTGACCGGCTCATACTCCGGCGTTTATGCCTTCAGGCCGCCGGGCGCCATCGGCAGCGACCTGAGTCGGATTCCGGTGGCGTCGAAAATGGCGTTACTGACGGCCGGCGCCAGCGCGACAATCGGGCACTCGCCCGCACCCGCCGGCGGCAGGTCCCTGCGGTCGAGGAGGACCGTTTCGAGCGCCGGGACGTCGCTGAAGCGCGGCACGCGGTAGCGCGAGAAGCGCGGGTTGAGGATCTTCCCGTCCGCAAATTCGACGGCCTCAAACAGCGCCCCGCCGATGCCCTGTATGATCGCCCCCTCGATCTGATTCTTCAGGCCGTCGGGGTTGACTATGGCGCCGCACTCGAAGGCTGTCACGACGCGCACGACCTTCACCTTGCCGCTCGACCGATCAGCCGCGACTTCGGCGCAGGTCGCGACGTAACCGCCCTTCTCGAATCCGCCCGCGATCCCGCACCCATGACCCGCCGGGGCTTTTGATTTTCCCCAGCCGAAGGCCCCGGCCGCGGCCTCAAGCACGGCTCGCAGCCGCTCGTCTTTCAGATTTTTCAGGCGGAACTCAAGCGGATCCGCCTTCACGCTCGCAGCCAGTTCGTCAATGTGGACTTCGCGCGCGAAGTGGTTCGCCGTCGAAGCCAGCGCGCGGTAAGACCCCTGGCGCAGCGGCGAGGCCGTGCGGTGAAAGATGTTGCGCTGCTTCGAAATCGCGTAGACTGAGCGGAGGCCCGCCGACCCCGAGTTGTAGTTGTGAAACTCCCACCCCGTGATCAGCCCGTCTCTGCTCACGCCGCTTTTGATCTCGATCACGCCGGCGGGGCGGAAGTAAGCCCACGTGAACTCTTCCTCGCGCGTCCAGACCAGCCTGACCGGTTTGCCTGCCGCTTTAGCCATACGCGCCGCTTCAACCGCGACCTCGCCCGTATGCTTGCCGCCGTAGCCTGAGCCCGTGTCGGGGACGATGACGCGGACGCGGTCTTCCGGGATGCGAAACGCGCCGGCCAGTTCGCCGCGGACGCCGAACGGGCGCTGCGTCCCGGTCCAGACAGTGAGTCTGCCGTCCTTCCATTCCGCGACGGCGGCGCGCGGTTCGAGCGGCGCGTGGGCGATGTAGGCCACTGTGTAGGTTCGCTCGAGTGTCTGATGGGCCGCCGACCACTCAGGCTCTGAGTTACCTGACTGAGCGGAACGGTCTTCAGAATCCTGCGTCCCGGTCTGATGCTTCTTCAGATAATCAAAGAGTTCTTTGCCCGAAGGCTGCGGCGCGGTCTTCCATTCCGCGCGGATCGCGGCCAGTGCGCGCGCGGCCAGTTGTTCGCCCGGCGCGGCGACTCCGACGAAATCACCATCGCGCACGACAGTCACACCGGACAGGCTTTCGGCCTCCTTCGTCTCAATCGAGGCGAGCGTCGCGCCGAAGGCCGCCGGGCGCAGAACCTTCCCTATCAGCATCCCCGGGAGTCTGAGGTCCGATGCGTATTCGTGCTTCCCCGTCACAATCGCCCGGCCATTGGCCTTCGGCGCAGACTTTCCGGCGACCTTCCATTGCTCCGGAGGCGTGAGAGGAAAATCCCCGCTGATCGTCTTCATCAGCTTCCGCCCTCTGGTCAATTGCCCGAAGCCGAGCGATTGTTTTGTCGGCGGGTGCGTGATCTTTCCATCGGCGACGACGAGCGAACTGCGTTCCACTTTCAATTGCGCGGCGGCGAGGTCCGTGAGCATCTCGCGCGCGGCGGCAGCGGCCTTGCGCAATTGCGGGTTCATCGTTCGCGTCGTCAGGCTGCCGAACGTCCCCGCGTCCCATGGCGTCAGGTCCGTGTCGCCCATCACCAGGCGGATGGAGGCGAGCGGCGAGCGCAGATCTTCAGCGACCGCCTGAGCGAGCGAGGTGCGGATGTCCTGTCCCACTTCAACCTTTCCGGTGTAAACAGTGACGGTGCCGTCTTCCCCTATATGGAGCCACGCCCCGACCTCCTGTGGCACCTGCCCGCCCGACCCGCGTCGCCCTCCGCCCGACTCCTGCTGGGCGTGCGCCCCCCGGAGCGTAAAGACGATCAGAACACCGCCGCCCAGCGCCTTGAAGAAATCGCGCCGGGCCAGCTCGAAGTGATACGCGGAGCCGGCGGCCAGTTCGTACCGCTCGGGCTCAATGAAAGTGTCATCCAACGGTCTCTCACTCATTGCGAACCGCCTTTCTGCGCCCTCTCGCCCGTGGCCGCCCGGCGCATGGCCGCGAGGATGCGCGGGTACGTCCCGCAGCGGCAGATGTTGCCTTCCATCGCGCGCAGGATCTCCGGCTCGGTCGGGTGAGGGTTTTTCCTGAGCAACCCCGCGCCCGTCATGATCATGCCCGGGATGCAATACCCGCACTGCATGGCGCCGGCTTCGAGGAATGCCTCCTGCACCGGGTGCAGCCGCCCGTTCTGTTCAAGCCCCTCGATGGTGGTAATCTGCCGGCCCTCGACCGCGCCCGCCTGCGTCAGGCAGGAGCGCGTCGGCTGCCCGTCAACGAGGACGGTGCAGGCGCCGCACTGCCCCTCGCCGCAGCCGTAGTGGGTCCCGGTCAGTTCCAGTTCGTCGCGCAGGACGCTGAGCAGACTGCGGTCGGCGTCCGCCTCGACGCGACGTCTGGTGCCGTTGACGCGAAGCTCTATGGACTTCATCGCACACCTCCGACGGGTCCGCCCGGGGGGCCCGTCCAGCTTTGTGATCAGTGGTTGGGGATGGTCATAATTCTACCCCAGGCCGGGGCAGTTTTTCACGCGGACTGACGAATGCTTAAATCTCCCGCTTCTCCCATCACCCCGTGTCGTTCTGACTTCATCGCTCAGCCTTGACACTTCCGACTTCCCTTCACGGCTATGACTTCCCGGCCGCGATGTAATTCGTCGTGATCAGATCCTGGTAGCTTTGATAGCGCCCCGCGTCGAAGTCCCGCAAAAAAACCTGCATCAGCTGCAACAGCGTGGCCGACCGGTGCCCCGGCAGACGCGCCGGGTGCCAGTAGCGCCCGGAGGCCGAGCGGATGAAGAGGCTGCGCTCCGTGAGGGGCAGCTTCCGCACGTTCTCGGCGAAGGCGGCGAACGACCCGCCCTCAAACAGGTACTGTTCGACGTTCGACGTGTAGAAGGCCGTCACCGTCAGGCCGTTCTTCCGCAGGTAGTCGCCCACCGCCGCGAGCGCCTTCTTCCCGCCGAAATCGCCGACCACGGGGATGATCAGATTTTTGCGGTGCAACTCGCGCACGAAATTATAGTCGTCGGCGCTGGCGAGGAAGTTCCCGGTCTTCCCGTTCAGGTCCGTCTGCGCGATCAGGTCTTTCAGCGTCGGGAAGTACCCGCCCCGCGCGCCCTCCATCCGGTATGAAATATCAAGGCCGTCGTTGCGGAAGCTTTTACAGACATACTCCAGACTCGTCTGGTCGCGCTCTGAGAGCGGGAATTGAAAGTCCTCCTGGATCGTCTTGCGGATGGCGGCGAGGTTGGCCGCGAACGTCTGGTCATCCGCCGGCGCCTGGCTGAAATAGCTCAGCAACTCGGCCACCGGGGCGTCCGGCGCCGGGGCCTTCTCCTTCGGCACAGGCCGGCTGAGCAGGCGCGAGAGGAACTGCGCGCGGGTCGGCGAAAGGTGGAAGACGGCCTTGTACATCAGGTGCTGGATGATCGCCTGGCGGCGGATGTCCACGATGAAGGCGATGCGCGGGCGGACTTTCGCAATGTAGGTGAAATTCTGCTCCGGCCCGACGCCCACGTAAGCCCCGCCGGTCGCGCCTAGTTCGCGCAGCTTGTCCACCACGTGCAGGTACGCAGTCTCGTTGGAGGTGAAATTATCGGAGCGAAAGTACCCGCCATCTTCGGAGAAGGTGTTGATCAGGCGCGAGAATTCGGCGGCGGATAAACTCTCAGGCGGTTTCGGCCGGGGTACCTGCCCTGCCGTTACTGCCGCGGCAATCGCAACGAGCGCCAGGGCCGACACCATGCTTCTCCACCCTGATCGCCTGCGGTCGTGAAACCCGGGATCGCGGGAACCCTGAGCCTTGCCGGTTCTCCCCGACAATTGAAGAACACGAGTCATCAGATCCATGTTTACTTCTCCCTCGCAAGAAATGCCTGAAGATAATCTGACTGCCGCAGCGCGAGCGACAGCGGCTGATCAGCCGCCGGGTTGCGCTCTTGCAATTACTGTTTGGCGAGAGATTATCATCTCTCACCCCGCCGGGGCCACCATCCGCCGAACGGATTGCGCGATCCCTCGGGGCATCCCGGCAGCGCGCCCTTTCATCAGGCTTCTCATGGCCCTCCGGGATTCAGGAAGGGGAATTCAAAAACTACGCCGGATTATCAGACCACGGGGCAACACTGGGAGCAGCAGATCATCTGTTTTTCCCCTCCTTCCCCGTGTTTCCCGTGGTCTGGCGGTTTTATTCTGTCTTCGATCCTTAATGGCATGGCCACCAGTCTTTCTGAGTCCGTTTCTGATCCAATCCTTTTGTGGTAACTTCCCGTACCATCTGTTATTCAATTTCCGAGATTACCTATGACCCCGATCAATTCAATCTCTCCTTTTCGCCACGTCACGTCAGCATTGCTGACAGCGATCATTTTAACCAGCAGTCTGATCAGTCCTGCTTCAGCGCACCCGCTCGGTCAGTACACGATCAATCATTTCGCGCGCATCGAATCGGGCATTAATCGCGCGCGCATCCGCTACGTGGTTGACCTCGCCGAACTCGCCGCGTTTCAGGAACTGCAAAACGCCGATGCGGATAATAGCGGGTCGTTATCAGACCCAGAGTCAGAGAAATATCTTGCGCGCACGACGGCCGGGTTCCTTGCGGCGATCCGGCTCTCGGCTGACGGACAGCCGGTCGCGTTGCGGGTGACGAGTCAAAAGCTCACACTCCGGCCCGGCGCGGCCGGTCTGATGACGATGATGATCGAATGTGATTTTGAAGGCGCGCTGCCCGGCTCTGCGGCCGTTCGCCGGCTGACTTTTGAGGACGCCAATCATCGCGGGCGGCAGGGCTGGCACGAACTCTTCGTCGTCCCGGCCGCCGGCGTCTCGGTCTTCGACAGCACGGCTTTCGGCAGCGGGATCACTGACGGGTTGAAAGAATACCCCGAAGACATGCTGATGGCCCCGCTCAACGAGCGTGCGGCCGAGTGGTCGGTCACCTCTGGCGCGCCGCCCGTCGGGAGTAAAGCGCTCGTCACACGCGCCGGCAAAACTGTGGCCAGAGCGCGTGACCGTTTTGCCGAGTTGATTGCTGTGAAAACGATCACTCCGGGCTTTGCACTCTTCGCGCTGCTCTTTGCCTTCGTGCTGGGTGGCATCCACGCGCTCTCACCCGGGCATGGCAAGACGGTCGTCGGGGCTTATCTGGTCGGGTCCAGGGGCACGGCAAAGCACGCGGCGTTTCTCGGGCTGACGGTCACGATCACGCACACGCTGACCGTCTACGGAATCCTGCTCGTGACGCTGTTCGCTTCCCATTACGTCTCGTCGGAAAAACTGATCCCGATCCTCAGCCTGGCATCCGGCCTGATCGTGCTGGTCCTGGGCTTGAGCATGTTCGCGCGCCGGCTGCGCGCGGCGCTCGGTCTCGCCGCGCACGAGCATGATCACGTGCATTTACACGCGCACGACCACGGGCATGATCACGGACACGACCATGCGGCCGCGCACGTGCATTCACACGGCGGGAAGGCTCATTCGCACCTGCCGCCGGAGCAGATCACCTGGCGCAGCCTGCTCGCCCTGGGCACGTCCGGCGGATTGCTCCCCTGCCCTTCGGCCCTGGTCGTCGCGTTATCGGCGATCGCGCTCGACCGGGTCGGGTTCGGACTGCTGCTGATCATCGCCTTCAGCCTCGGCCTGGCGGGCGTGCTGACGGGCATCGGCCTCGCTTTCGTCTACGCCGGGCGATTCATCAAAATTGACGCACGCCAGAGCATCGCCGTCCGTGTATTACCGACAGCGAGCGCGCTGGTGATCGCGTGCGTCGGCGCGGTGATCTGTTACGAAGCGCTCAGGCAGGTCGGCGTTGATCTGATTTCACTGTTCACGCAGACCGCGGAGCCGACGGCCAGTCTTTCGACGCTGACGGTCCTCGGGCTCGGGCTCGTACTGGGCCTCAGGCATGCGGTCGAGGCGGATCATCTGGCCGCCGTCACGGCGATTGTCAGCGAGCGCAAGAGCATCTTCGGCTCGTCGCTCGTGGGCGGGCTGTGGGGCATCGGCCACACGATCCCGCTGCTCGTGGTCGGGGTGGCAGTCATCCTGCTGCGGATTCAGTTCGGCGAGAGGCTGCGCCTGTCGCTCGAATTCTGCGTCGCGCTGATGCTCGTCGCGCTCGGGGTGAATGTGATCTGGCGGCTGGCGCGCGGCGGGCGGCTGCATATGCATGCCCACCGGCATGGCGGACGCGTTCATTTGCACCCGCACGTGCATGACGGCTCGCCGGAGCCCGACCAGAAGACGCATCACGGGTTCCGGCTCAATTCGCGGCCGCTTTACGTCGGGATGGTTCACGGGATGGCCGGGAGTGCCGCGCTCGTCCCGCTCGTGCTGACCGAGATCAGTTCGCCGGTCGTCGGGTTCGGCTACCTGCTGATCTTCGGCCTCGGCTCAATCGGCGGGATGATGCTGATGAGCGCGCTCGTCGGGTTGCCAATGTATTTCACCGCCGACCGTTTTGTGCGCACCAACTTCGCCGTGCGGGCGCTGGCCGGGTTGTTCAGCGTCGGGTTCGGCCTGTTTATGGTTTACGAGATCGGATTCAGGGAAGGGTTGTTACGTTGAGGAAGGCAAAAGTAAAAAGGTAAAAGTAGAAAGGCAGAAGGCTCTGGTGGCCATCGGACTGCGTCGGCATCCCGCCTTTTACCTTTTTACTTTTTACTTCTGCCTTAGGACTTATGTGCGGACGATTTACACAGCATCATACGGAAGACGAAATCATTGAGCGGTTCGCGATCAGCGATGTCCGCTTTCATCCCGCGCCGCGTTATAACATCGCGCCGACTCAGCTCATCACGGCCATTACTCCCTCCAGGGATGGCAGGCAACTGACTTCGCTGCGCTGGGGGCTGATCCCGCGCTGGGCCAAAGACACGAAGCTCGCCAGCAACATGATCAATGCCCGGGCGGAAACCATTGCCGACAAGCCCGCCTACAGAACGCCGCTCGCAAAGCAGCGCTGCCTGATTCCCGCCGACGGCTGGTTCGAGTGGAAGACCACGGCGCATGGAAAGCAGCCGCATTATTTCCGCCGCCGCGACGGCGGACTGTTCGCGCTGGCCGGGCTGTGGGACGAGTGGCAGGACAAAACTGATCCCGGGTCAGAACCGCTGCGCACCTGCGCGATCATCACCTGCGAGGCCAATGAGCTTTCGGCGCCGATCCACCAGCGCATGCCCGTCATCCTCAGGCCGGAAGTCGAAGCGATCTGGCTCGACCCGAAGCCGGGCAACCCGCTCCAGCTCGCCGACCTGCTGGCGCCATACCCTGACAGCGAGCTTGAAGTCTTCCCCGTCTCGCGCGCCGTCAACTCCCCTTCCTTTGATCAGCCTGATCTGATCGCCGAAGTCTGAGCCGCGTCAGAACTGGAAATCCGCCACCACTGCGCCGTGATCCGAGGCTTCGGTGCGGCGGCTCGTGACGGTCGGGAAATGCGGGAACTGGCTGCTGAAGATGCCCTGCCGCTCGACGCGGACCTTGGTCAGTTTGGCCTTCAGGGCGTCTGAGACCAGCAGGTAATCAATCTGCTCCTTCGGCGAGCGGAAGGTGAAGCGGTCGGCGACGGCGAGTTTCAGGTTGACGTTAAAGAGCCCCTTTTTTGTGAGCAGTGGTTTCAGGGGCTTGCTGTCGGGCGTGTCATTCAGATCGCCGGCCACGACCAGAAATTCCTTCTTCAGGTCATGTTCGTCGACCAGTTCGGCGACGCGTCTGGCCTGTCGCTCACGCCGCAGGTTGCTTTGCGGGTCGCCCGGCGAGCTGCGCTTTGACTTGAGGTGATTGACCATCACGAGCAGCTCTTTCTTATTCGGCAGCTGAACCCGGACCTCCAGACAGTCGCGCGAGAAGGTCGCACCGTCGTTCCCGTGATGGCCCGGCGGCTCGTTGATGTGGCTCCGCAGCGAGAGGACCGGCAGGCGCGACATGACCGCCACGTCAATGCCGCGGTCATCATTGCCGTCAATCAGCAGAATGTTCTCGTAGAAAGCCTTCCCCGCCGGCTGCAGGAACTTCGTGAAGAGAAGGCCGTCATGGAACTTCTGTAGTTCGATCCGGCTCTCCACCTCCATCAGACAGATGATGTCGGCGTCAACTTCCGCAATCACACGCGCGGTGTTCTCGACCGCGGCGTCGGTGTTTTCACTGCGGGTCAGTTCCACCCAGCCGAGAAAATCCTTCGGGCCCTTGACGCTCTGACTGGAGAGGTGGCCGCGCACCTCGTTGATGGTCGCGAAGCCCTTGAGGCTCGTTTGCAAAGATTTGATCTTCTTTTTATCGAAAGGGTCGCGGCGCAGTTCCGCCTCGAGTTCGGCCACGTCTTTCAGGATCTTCTGTGATTTGGCAGCCGTCGTCTCAAAAACCTTCGGGCGGCTGAAGAGGTTCTCGCAATTGAAAGTTGCTATTCGCAGACTGGTCGCCATAGGGTTTCTCCTTATTCCCGGTTCCTTCATCCGGACAGACTAAAAGCGCAATTGGCTGGCAGCTTAAGCGCATTTATCCCGAACCATCGCCATTTCCCGATTGCTCAATGACCCGGGCGCCGCCCCTCAGGGCGTTCGCGGCTGTCGTCACCTACATATGGGAAAAAGGTACAAAACGTTTCATGTTTTTTTTCGGACTTATCCTTGCCGTTGGCGACCGGACTTTTCTGCCACCAGAGATCAGGAGGCGGGTACTCCTGCGACAGCGAAATGAGAATTCGGAGGTGAGTTTATCTGGAGCCCGCCGCCTCGCGTTCCTTCTGCAACTGCTCCCGGTAAGTCTTCTCCGCCGCCGCGACGTAGTCGCGGTAGCCTTTCGGGTCAATGAAGGGATTCGCTTTCTCCCCCTTCCCGAGCCGCTCGATCTTCCCCTGCAAATCGAAGAACGACCCGTGCGCGGCGAGGAAGACGTCGCACCTGAGCTTCTTCATCAGCTCGAACGTGTCAGCGTAATCCTCCACGATCCTCGGGTAATTCTCGTTGCCGACGAGCTTGTAGCCCGGGATCGAAGCGCTGCCGACGAAGACCACGTCACAGACCTGCCCGCCCTCCTTCACCTTCATCGTCCACGTCGTGCAGCCGCGGGTGTGACCCGGCGTGAGACGCGCCGTCATCGTCACCCCGCCGAGTTCGACCGTGTCATTGTCGCGCAGCAGGCGATCAGCTTTGACCGGCCGGTAAGCGTATTTGTCGCCCCACGCGAAATCGTCCTTCCCGCCGTTCGCGAGCAACGCCGCATCGGCCTCGCTCGCCATCAGCCGCGCCCCGGTCAGTTCCTTCAGTTCGGCGAGCCCCCCGGCGTGGTCGTAGTGAGCCTGGCTGTTGAGCAGGATTTTGATCTCTTCCAGTTTGAAGCCGAGCTTTTTGACATTGTCTTTGATCAGCGGCGCGGTTTCCGCGAAGCCGCCGTCGAGCAGGATGTGTCCCTGCGGAGTGGTGATCAGGAATGATGTGATTTCGGACGCCCCGACGTACCAGACGTTGCCGATCACCCGGAACGGTTTGACCGGTTGATTCCACGAACGCGAAGTCGGATCGGATTGCGGACTGACCGGGACGGAACAGAGTAAAAGCATCAAGGCTGCGAACAGACTGAAACGGCGAAGCAGATGAGAAGACTCTGGCACGCGGACTCTCTCCTGAAAAACGAGTATTCGGTCAGCCGGGATACTATCGTTTTGAGACTCCGGCTGTAAAGCCGTGGCCCGACAGGCCTCGCACGCTTTATATCCCAGCTCCCGGCCCGGGCGATCAGGTCGCGATCAGCAGGTGGGCAAGGTCTGCCTGACCTCCGGCTGCCCGACCCCCGTCACGGCAGCCGGCCCCGTAGTGCAGACGTTGACCTCCGGCGACCTGACCGGGGCCGCCCGGGGCCGGGAGCTGTTCACCCGCGCGCGTCTCAACCGGCCACGCGTACGGATTTTTTCGCATGTCGAAGGTGAAGTCGGATGGCGGGATCAGCCCGAATGGGATAAAGCTTTCGACCTGCTTACTGATTATTCACTCCATTTTTCTGATCGCCATGAAACGCGGGGGCCAGATCAGAACCTCCGGCTTCTTCACTGCCCCCCGTGCCTTCGCGTGGTTGTTCAGTTGTGTTGCCTGGCCCCGGGGGAGTCGTCGCGAACACTCGTCTCACCGATTATGTGCCCTGATCCGAAGCCCGCAACTTATCCATAGGGCGGTTGTGCCGCACAAGCCGTCAACCCGGCGAAACTGTGGCCACCGGCCTGAATTGAGTTGCCCTGCCGTCACTCAAGCCCGCCGGTGTTGCGCCTGTCATTTTTCACGACCACCTGGAGCGGCAGCGGGGCTTCCACCGGCACGACGTTCAGGTAGCTTTCATCGAGCGGCTCAAGCAGCGCGCTGAAATTCGTCTCAATCGCCGCCTCCACCCAGACGCGCGCCTTGAAAGTCAGCTTCAGACTGAGGTCGCCGGCTTCAAACTGCCGCTCGGTCGAAACGCGCGTGCCGTCTATCGTGAAGTACGTCTCCGCGTCGGGGAGCATCTGCGGGTATTCATAGGTCCATTTCACCGCCCCGCCCGCCGGCGCCTTCTCGCGAATCGCGCTGCCCCACGCCTCAGCGCCTTTTGCGGTCAGCTCGATCAGCAGCGAAGTCGTGTTGCCGTAATTTTCACCCTCGCCGAGATGACGACTGATGCCGGTCTCGGGGTCGAGCGATACGCGCACCCGCTGTCTGCGCCGGGGCAGCGGCAGGAAGACCGGATTCAGATTCCCCGTGTAGCCCTGCTCAAAGAGCGCCGACCGCCAGCGCTCGGCGAAGAGTCCGACCGTCCCGGGCGCGGGCTGGACCGCCGAGCTGACGACGAGCAGTGCCGAGCCGCCTGCGTAATGCCAGAGGCCATCCTGCCACCGGCGGAACTGCGTGACCGCGGCCTGACAACGCCCTCCCCTGCCCGTGCGTTCGAGCGCCAGCCGCGTCGGCACAAAAAGCAGCACGTTCGGGTCAGTGCTGCGCCACAGGCGGACATCCCCCACGTCCCAGAACTCACCCGACGGTGCGACTACCGGTTGTTCCATAACTGAAGACGGCATCTCGGCGCCTCTGCTGAAGCCCTCCCTCGCTTCCACCGGTTCGATGATCCTGAACTGTTTTTTGATCGCTTCCATTTCGCGTCAGCCTTGATAAGGGGCTGAAAAACTGTCAGGCGTCTGAAATTACTGCCCCGCCTGATCGCCCGTGCAAAATCGGCGGGCCCGTTTTGTCAATCGAGCGCCGGGGGAAGCGACGCGAGAGGGCGGGGCGGATCTCTCGCGAAACTTCGGGGCACACCTCCCCCGGCGCCGAATTTGTTTTCAGAAATACTACTCACCGCACTTCACCCGTCCATTTCACCCGGTCGCTTATTCGGTCTGTCTGACCCGGGCAGCGGCAGGGCCGGTCGTCATCCGGGGCAAAGTAATTGGATGACCAGCGGACCTGCCTCGGCCCCCGCCGTCTTTCGGGGCGGTGTTCTGCTGCTCTCAACTGTGTAAGCGATGAAGCGGGCGGAAAAACTGTCAGGCCTGGCAAAAATATTTTTGAGGCCTTCCCTGGGAGCGCGAGCGTCTCGCTCGCCAGCCGTAATCGCCAGGCCCTCTGGAATCAGCTCGGGCTTTGAGCCCATGCCTGGCGAGCGAGACGCCCGCGCTCCCAGGATAAAATTTTCGCGCCGATCACCACATGAAGATGAACAGAGATGCTATACTGCGCGGCATTAACGGTCTGTCTGACTCTCAAATAAACCAGCCCCTCGCCCGGAAAGGTGTTCTGCGGGTGAATCCCTGCCAGCCGTGGCAGGATCATTCATCGTCGGAAGCAAGCTATGGAATCGCCCTCACCTCTGGAGATCACGGAGCTGCTGCGAGCCTGGGGCGGCGGAGACGCGTCCGCACTCGAAAAGCTCACGGCGCTGGTCTATGACAAACTGCACCGGATCGCGCACGGCTACCTGCGACGCGAGCGCACCGGCCACAGCCTGCAATCAACCGAGCTGATCAACGAAGTCTGGCTGCGGCTGGTTGACCTCGACCGCGTCGAGTGGGCGGACCGCGTGCATTTCTTCGCGCTCTCGGCGCGCCTCATGCGCCGCATCCTGGTTGACTTCGCGCGGTCGCGCCCGCGGCGCGTCGGGGTGCAGAACGGCCAGCAGGTCTCGTTCGATGAGGCGCTCACGATCCCGGTCGAGAGGGAGGCGATTCTGGTCGCGGTGGATGACGCTCTCACGGCGATGGAAAAAATCTACCCGCGCCAGAGCCGGGTGGTCGAGTTGCGTTATTACGGCGGGCTGACCGCGGCGGAGATCGCCGCGGCCCTGGGCGTCTCGGCCGAGACGGTCAACCGCGACTGGAAATTCGCCCGCGCCTGGCTGCGGCAGGAACTCGAAGGAGTCGAGCCCGATGACCGCAGATCACAATCAAAGGATTCCTGAGCTGTTCGCCCGGGCGCTGGAACTGGCCCCCGGCGAGCGCGACGACTTTCTCAAACGGGCCTGCGCCGGTGACGACGCGCTCTACCGCGCGGTCTCCTCGCTGCTGGCCCGCGACCTCGAAGCAGACAGCTTCCTCGAAGTCTCCGCGATCAATGAAGCCGCCCGCCTGATCGCCGCCGATCAGATCCCGCTCCCGCCCGACTCGCAGCTCGGCCGTTACCGCATCCTCGGGCCGCTCGGGCGCGGTGGGATGGGCGAGGTCTACCGCGCGCGTGATGACCTCGGGCGCGAGGTGGCGATCAAGCTCCTCCCCCGCCACTTCGCGCTCAACCCGGAACGGGTCGCCCGCTTCGAGCGCGAGGCCCGGGCGCTCGCGCGGCTCAATCACCCGAACATCGCCGCGATCTACGGCCGCGAGCAGATCGGCGAAGAGCGCTTCCTGGTTCTCGAATACGTGCCCGGCGAAACGCTCGCCGAGCGAGTGGGCCGGGGCAGGCTGCCCGTCGGTGAAGCGCTCACTATCTTCAGCCAGATCGCCGACGCGCTCGCCGCCACGCACGAAGCCGGGATCATTCACCGCGACCTGAAACCCGCCAACATCATGCTCGCGCCGAAAGGACAGGTGAAGCTGCTCGATTACGGCATCGCCAGACACCTGCGCCGCGCCCCGGCCCCGGCGCCGAATCAGCCTCCGCAGGCCGCATCGTTACCCGTCAACGTGACGCTCACCCACCCCGGCGCCACGCCCGGGACGATTGCTTATATGAGCCCCGAGCAGTGTGCCGGCAATCAGCAGTCCGAAGCCGACGAGGACGCGAGAGGCATTGACCTGTGGGCTTTCGGGCTGGTGCTGTATGAAGCGCTCACCGGACTTCACCCCTTCCGCGGGGAGACGAGCGACGAGACCAGGGCGGCGATCTGTCACCGCGAACCCGACTGGCAGGCCCTGCCGCCCGAGACGCCCGCGAAGGTCAGGCGCCTGCTGCGCCGGTGTCTCGAGAAGGACGCAAAGCTGCGGCTGAAAAATGCCGGCGAAGCGAAGCGGCTGATCGAAGAGGTGCTGAAGCCTTCGCCCCTCGCCGCGCTGGCAGCCCGGCTGCGCCGGCCCGAGCCGCAGCTCAAATTCGCGCTGGCGGCACTGATCGTGCTGGCCGCCGTTTCAGCCACGCTCGCCTGGCGGTCGTGGGCAGGCGCGCGACGCTCCGGGCCGCTCGTGCTGGCCGTGGTCGCCGCCGAAGCGGAGAAAGATCAGGCCCCGTCGTGTGAAGCGGGGCGCAGCGAAGTTGCGGCCAGACTCATCGAGGACAGGCTCAGGGAGATTCGCGGCATCCAGCTGGCCCCGACGGGCCACGCCTCAGAGCGGGCATTGCCGCTGCTCGCGGCAGACCTGAGCCTGACCAGCATCGCGCGCTCTTACGGGGCCGAGTCAGTATTGAAAGTCACGGCGGTCTGCGCAGCCGGCGGGCAGAGCATCAGATACTCGCTCGTCAACAGGCAGGGCGAACAGATCGCCGGCGGCACCGAAACTGACTTCAACCGGCTGCTCGTCTCTGTGATCGGCGCGCTGAAATTGAAAGCGGAGATTCCGAACCCGCAGGTCACGGATAACGATCAGCGTTATTTCCAGGCGCTCGTCCTGCTCGATCAGTACGGCAACGAGCAGGCGATCACCGAGGCGGTCAGAATTCTGGAGGATCTCAAGGGCGCAGACCCGCCCAACGCCACGCGGGTCACCGCGGCACTGGGTCTCGCGCTCTATCGTAAATACAACCTGACCGGGGAGCGTGACGCCAAAGACAAGGCCGCGGCTTACTGCGAACAGGTCTCCGGCTCGACACTGCCTGACGCCCTGCTGAAATGCGGCATCGTGCTGCTGGGTGACAGGCGCGAGGATCAGGCCATCAGCGATTATGAAAGCGCACTCCGGCAAAGGCCCGATGACCCTGAAGCGCTGCTCGGGCTGGCTCAGGCTTACGAGCATAAGAAAGATTACGGCCGGGCGGAACAGGCTTACCGCCGCGCCGTCGCCCTCCGGCCCGATTACTGGGGCGGCTATAACGAACTCGGCGGATTCTATTTCGATCAGGACAGGTTCGAGGACGCGGCCCGGTGCTGGGAGAAGGTGACCGGGTTGCTGCCACTCAACCCTTACGGCTGGAGCAATCTGGGCAACGCGCGTCTTTACCAGAGTCAGTTCGACGAAGCGCTCAAAGCTTACCAGCAGTCAATCAGGCTGCAACGCAGGCCCGACGCGTATCTCAACCTTGGAACGGCGCTGCTCCTCGCGGGCAGGTGCGGTGAGGCGGCCGGCGCCTTCGAGGAAGGGGCGAGGCTTGACCCCGAAGATGCCGAGTTGTGGGGCGCGCTCGGCGATGCGCTGCGCTGCGACCCGGCGCGGGCGGGTGAGGGGGATGCGGCCTACGACAGGGCGATTCGGCTGATGCGGCGGAAACTGATCGCGGACGCCGAGCAGGGCTCGGACCTCGCACTTCTCGCCGAGTGGCTTGCCAAACGCGGGCAGAATGAGCAAGCTATAGAGCAAATCCAAAAGGCATTAACGATGGATTCCGACGAGCCGTTCTACCAGGCGAGCGCCGCGAAGGTCTTTTACCTCGCGGGCCGGCGGGAGGACGCGCTCAGGTATTTGCGGAAAGCGGTCGCGCATCGCACGAGCCTCTTCGAGGTGGAACACCTGCCTGATCTGGCCGCGCTGCGCGCCGACCCGGCTTTCCGCAGCGTCATCGGGCAGGCAGGGATAGAACGAGAGAAACGGTGACCCGAGACCGCCGTTGACTGAAACACTAACCGAAGGAGCGAGTCTATGGCAGAACTTGTCCAGCAGCCTGTCACGATCAGGCTGGAAGACGGAGAGGTGAAGGTCGAGCCCGAAATCCGCGACCTGTTCAAGGGGGAAGAAGTCATCTGGCAGTGCGCGGAAGGCGACTGGGAAGTCGTCTTCGACGAGCAGGTGAGCGATGACAATCTGGTCTCACCCTTCATCTCCGAAGCCTTCGGGCCGGGCCTGAGCAGTTCAATCAGGGCCACGCCCGAGGCGGCCGAACCCGACGATGAATTCCCCCGCTACCTCTCGGGGAAGCGCCAGAGCGTCCCGTCAAACGGATTCGATTTCGTTTACACGGCCCGCCTGGGCAACGGCCGGGAGCGGAAAGGGAGGGTGCGCGTGTTTCGCGGAGTCAGGCCGCACTGAGTCTGACATTCTTTCAGGTGATAATTGCACTTGCGTGTTCGGATCAGTACCGCGAGCGGCAGCGAGCGTGGCTCCCGGATCAGGCCGACTTTGGGAGTCACGCTCGCTGCCGCTCGCGGTACTGATCCAGTGTACTCCAATTTACTCCTGACGATGGATCAGGGTGATATCCGATTACCGAAAAAAGCAGCAGGCCCCGGCACCCGGGGCCTGAGAAAGGAAAGCTATGAATCGAGTCAGCCCCGCGAGGAAGAAACAGGTCAAGGTCAACGTCTCGTTCGATGAAAAAACAGGCGCGCTGCGGGTCAGGCCGAAGACCATTGTGATCAAACCACGGAAGCGCCAGGAGGTTGTCTGGCGCTGCAGCAACGCCACCGCGGAAATCTGGTTCGAGCCGACCGCAACGCCCTTCCGCGCGTTCCGCTGGCGCTGCCCGGAAGGCGGCGGATGCCTGTCCGGCGTGCCGCTCGAAACGGAGTCGGGCCGGTTCTACAAATACACCGTCAGAGTTCTTGACACCGGGAACGGCGCGGCCAGAGCATCAAAATCGAAGGCCGGTAAGAAAGGCAAAGCCCCTGACCGGAACGGCCACTGTCATCCGGTGAAGGAAGCTTATCTGGTGCTGGAATAGGCAGTAAGGCAAAAGGCAAAAGTAAAAAGTAAAAAGGCACGAGTGAAGGGCAGTCATGATTAATATTGGATTGCCCGGCGCCCGTGCTTTTTGCCTTTCGCCCTACTACTGTCAGCCGCGTGACAGACCGCCGCCTGACGCCCGGCGTATCTTTACTACGCTGCGGTAATGACCTGGCAGCCTGATAACGGGCTGCTTCTCAGTGATCAGATCAATCTCCCCAGGACTGTTCCCTGAAGTCAACGTTTCGCAGGGTAAGGTTTGCAGAAAAATCCATCCCACCCATCAGTCTGTAACAAGCTGAACACGAGGGAGAAAGAAATGACCATGATCCGTCCCATCACTGGCTCGCGGCGGAAGCGACGACTTTACACTCCCGGGCGCAACGGCCCGCAGCTGCTGGTCCTTGCGGACTCGGCGGAACGCATCCGGGAATTTCAGGTGCTGCTCGGGATGTACGGGGTTGAGATCATCGGGATCACCTCGCTCGCGGAGATGGCCGCCCTGCGCGGCGGGCATTACGACGTAGTGGTCATTGATGTAGAGCCGGCGAAGCTGGAAGAGGCCCTCAGAACCTTCAGAGAGACCGAAGGCTATCAGGGCGCGTCGCTGCTGGTAGCCGCCGACCGGGTCGCCTCAGGGATCATCCTGGCTGGTTTGCTCCCGCGTTTCCGCGCGATGCCCTGCGGCCCCGCCGAACTGCGCTCGCTCGTCCGCCAGCGTTTCTCCGGCCCCTCCCGCGAGCAGAGGCTGATGTTGTAACTCGCGCGGAGGAAACTTCGCGCCCGAGTTGGCCCCGGCTGGGGGATTGCGCGAACGCGGCGTCAACGTCATCCGATGATGCCCATCGCGCAATTCCCTCTCAGACCGCAACCGCCGCGACGACGGCCTGCAAGCCCGCCACGCAACCATTCAGATTCCGACCAGATAATTATTCCGTCAGGAGAAGTGCCACCACCATCTGCAGGTCATCAGGGCTGCATGGCTTGATGAGGTAAGCCTGCGCGCCAGCGGCCATCCCCCGCTCCCTGTCGGCCGGGTAAGCGTCTGCACTGACGATGACGGCGGGGGTGCGCTGGTTGAATGTCCGCAGCTTTCCGAGCAGGTCAACGCCCGAGCCGTCGGGCAGGCGACCGTCGAGGAGGATGAGGTCAAAGTTGCCGCCCCTGGCCAGGGCGAGCGCCTCAGACATCGTCGTTGAGGCCGTCACCTGACAGCCCGACGACCTGAGGACGTAAGCGATGAGATCTGAATTGTCCGGGTCATCTTCGACGACAAGGATGTGTTTTCCGGGGGACATAACATTCTCTGATTTATCGGATGAGCAGCGGCATCCGCACAAGCCGCAGGAACGATGGTCGGGGTAAATTCTGGCTGCGTAGCGACGAAGGGTCGGCCTGTTATGTGAATGATGGTGTGTCGAGACTGCGGTAACGCCGGGAGAATTTTCCCTGCCTGCCTCAACGCTTCCGCGCGGACAGCGCGAGGCTGAAGCGAATCAGCGAAAGTTCATGTCTCAGCCGCGCAAATTCCGCGCGCCGCAGTTCTGCTCTGGCCAGCAGTTCAGAGGACTGATCGCGTCCTGCCGTGAACTTTATCCTGCCACTCTTCAGGCTCCGAAGGTCATTAACCTCTGATTCCGCCATGCAAACTTTCCTCGATACTCTCTGGCGCTGCGCCGCTGACGGCTGCGCCCATGGATCGTTCGCCTGGCAGGCCACTGCCCGTTTTCCCTGCCTTGAGCAGCGGGGCGATGGCCGCCCTGACATCCTCAACGGCAATCGGTTCGATCAGGCAGGCGCTGGCGCCGGCGGCCAGTGCCCTCTGCCGCACGTCAGGCGACGCGTCGGCCGAGAAGCAGATGATGGGCATCTCCGGATTAAGCCTGCGAACCAGTTGGCACAGGTCATAGCCGTCGGCGTGCGCCAGCCGGCTGCCCAGAATGCACAGATCGAACTCGTCCCGCTGGACCACCGACCAGACCTCACGGATGTCAGACACCGGCGTGACGACGAAGCCAGAGCGGTTGAGAGACAGACTCAGCCTCGCGCACGCGTCTTCCCGATCCTCGATCAGAAGTATTCGCCATTGCGCCGTATTCATATACCACCTCACTGACCGAACGCCGCGGGGGGTAGCGATGGCCCGGGGCAATCCTGGTTGAATGATGAATGAAAGCAGGAGAAAAGTTTCGCGACCGGTAAAAGAAAGTCAGGACTGGATATTGTCAGACCGCCTCGCGGCCCGTCTGTCAGCCCCATGACGGAGCGGAAAAAAATCGCCGAATCAATCTCTCCCGGCTCATCCACCCGATCAAGCGGCGGGGTGATTGAAGACTTTTCTGATGGCCCAGTAGCACTCGCAGGCCGCGCCTTCGAGCCCCGGACGGTCAAGGATTCTGATCCTGCCGCGGGTGTAGCTGATCAGGCCCGCCTCCTGCAACGTCATGGCCGCGACTGTCACCGTCGGGCGCTCGGCGCCGATCATCTGCGAGAGCAGTTCCTGCGTCAGGTCGAGCGTCTCTGACCGCACACGGTCCTGGCACATCAGCAGCCACCGCGCGAGCCGCGCGTCAATCGTGTGGAGCCGGTTACACGCCGCGACCTGCGAGACCATGCTGTAGAGCGCCTGGGCGTAGCGCAGGAGAACGCCCTGCAGCGCGCCGCCGCGCGCGAACTCCGCGTTGAGCGCTTTGACCGGCATCCTCATCGCGCCGCCGCCGATCTGCACCACGGCGTCATTGGGCGCGATGCCGGTCCCCATGAAGGCCCCGGTGCTGACCACCCCTTCATTGCCCACCACGCCCACTTCGACCGTGTCACCGTCATTCATCGTCAGGATCAGAGAGACCATCCCGTGCGTTGGGAAATAAACGTGCCCGATGCCGTCGCCCGCCTTATGGATCAGGGCCTTCGGCTCAAGCGTGACGGGTTCGAGATGCGGCGCAATCCTTTCGTAATCCTCGCGCGGCAGCGCGGCGAGCAGCCGGTTGTCGGTCGGTGTTCGTGGTACAGAGGGTTCGGTCATTGCTCTCCGGGCGCGTCGCGGTTGCCCGAGCAACACAGACGGTGCATGGAAGAGGTTCCGCGATTCCCTGTTCTCATTCGGGAGTGCCGCCATAATGACTGGACGGCGGGGTAAAAGGTGTTACCTGTGTGAATCACCCCTTGCCCCGCCACTTCGTTCAGCTCGCTAGTGGCCTGGCGGGCCCGTCTGGAGCCCCGATTCGCTGCTCGGTCAATGGGCTCCCGAACCCGCCTTGCTGAACACGACTAATAGTATCGAAGGGGGGGGG
>DASRDU010000093.1:0-108135 GCA_035652435.1 Blastocatellia bacterium | reverse complement strand
CGCCGTTGACCAGCACGGTCGAGAGGTTGGCGGCGACGGTCTCGATCATCTGGTAGACGGCCTGCATCATCGGGCTGCGGCCGATGATGTCGCCGAGCTGGCCGCGCCGGTGCAGTTCGCGCTTGAGCAAAGCGTTCTCCTGCCGGAGGTCGCGTTTTTCGAGGGCCTTGCGGACGATGAGCTTGAACTCGTCGACGTCGAAGGGCTTCTGGATGAAGTCGTCGGCGCCGAGTTTGAAGGCCTCTCGTGCGCTGTTGATGGTGGCGAAGGCGGTCATCATAATGACCATGGTGTCCGGCGACTGCTCGCGGACGGCCTTGAGGAGGTCAATGCCGGTCAGGTCCGGCATCTTCACGTCGGTGATGATCAGATCGAAGCTCCCCTTCCCGATTGCGACCAGGGCTTCGCGGCCGTTCGAGACGGAAGTGATCTGATGGCCTTCGCGTTTGAAGACCAGTTCCAGCAATTCACGCATGCTGCGTTCGTCGTCCGCTACCAGAAGTCTCGCCATAAGCTACCTACTTCTTACTCCTAGTTTGTGCCGTGACCGGGCCAGCAGCCAGCAGCGGGTTATCAAATGAATACAACCTGAAAGATGAGGGATGAAACATTAGTGCGTCTGTTGTCATTCGTTCTTCTGCTCTTACGATCTCTGACTCCGACACCTGCCCGATCAATTACCGCGCACTCGGGCCACGGCCTGCACGGCCATCGAATGCCTGAGCGCGGCCAGTCTGATCGTGATGGCGGTTCCCTGTCCGGGGACGCTTTTGATGGAAATCCGGCCCTGATGTTCATTGATGATCTGGTACACGATGCTCATGCCCAGACCGGTGCCGCCGGACGAAAACGAACTGAACGGTTCGAACACGCGCTCGACCTGTTCTTCAGTCATGCCGATCCCCATGTCACTGAAGGTGACTTCGATCTGCTCCGCGTTCGCCTCGCTGCCGGATGGCGTCCGCGCAATCGAAACCGTCAGCTTCCCGCCCTCGGGCATGGCCGTGACGGCGTTGCGCGAGAGGTTCCAGAAGACCTGGCGAATCTGCCCGGCGTCGGCCTCGACCAGCGCCGGCTCGGGCGCGAGACAGGGGACCAGCTGATGACGCGCGTTGTCTATCTCAGGACTCATGCGCAGGAGCGTCAGCGTCTCCGCCAGCACCTCGTTCAGGTCAACGCTGGAGACTTCCGGGCGGCGCGGCCGCGCGTAAACCAGAAAGTCCGTGATGATCCGATCCAGCCGGTCCGATTCGCGCAGCACGATATTCATCAACTGCGCCTGCTCTTCGCTGAGCGCGATCTCGCTGCCAAGCACCTGCACCGCCCCGCGCATCGAAGCCAGTGGGTTGCGAATCTCATGCGCGATGGCCGCCGCGACGCGGCCCAGCGCCGCCAGCCGATCCTGCCGGCGCACCTCGCGCTCCAGTTCGAGGACCTCGGTCAGATCCTGAAACGGCAGCACGAAACCGGTGATCTCTCCGGCAGTCGAGGTCAGGGGTGAAATGCTCAGCCCCAGTTCGATCTGGCGCCCGCTTTTGGTGTGACACTCGACATTCAACCGCGACAGGTGGTGCCCCTGGTGAGCGGCCTCCTCGCCGCACTCGAGCAGGCTGCCGATGTTCGGGATCACCATGCTCAGGTGCTGGCCGAGGACTTCCCGCGCCTTGTAGCCGGTAATCTCCTCCGCCGCGCGGTTGAAGGAGATGATGTAGTGCTTGAGGTCGGTCGTCACGAGGCCGCTGCTGATGCTCGCGATCACACGCTCGCTGAAGGCCCGCAGGTCGCTCAGGTTGCGATTCGCCTGCGCCAGATGCTCGTCCGTGCGCGAGAGCCTCTCGTGGAGCTGACTGCCCAGAAAGGCGACGGCCAGGAAGGCGAAGAAATTGAAGCCGATGGCCGAGCCGAGAGTGTGCGCCGGAATCGAGCCGACCGCGTTGCCCCAGTCGAACGGCCACCAGTGGCGATACGCCGCGTAATCCATCAGCCCGTAGCAGACGCAGGCGAACGCCATCAGCACGAAGGTCCCGCGGCGCGAGACCAGACTGCTGGCGATGAAGATCACGATCAGGTAGAGCGCCGTGAAGGGCGACTCGATGATGCCGGTCAGCGAGACGAGCCCGGTGATCAGCAGGATGTCCCCGGCAATCTGAATGTAAGCCTGAGGGCGGTGGGCCGCCCAGTACCGCAGCAGCGCGGCGTAAATCAGCGTCAGCGCGCAGGTGACGACAACGATCGAAATAATCGTACTCAGCTCCGAGACGAGCTTCCATTTCGTCGTCAGCAGCTGATCCATCGCGAACACCGACCCGAGCAGCAGCAGCACGGCCCCGAGCCGGATCAGAATCAGCCGGGTCAGTCGCTTCCTGAGCGTGTCATCCGCCGCCAGCCAGAACGGCGCTGAGAGACGATGGTTCATAAGAGTAGAGGGCAGGCGGCGCCGGGGGAAAGTGAAAGCAGTGACCAGCCTCCCACCCGGCGCTTTTTTACCCGGCACTTCCTGCCCTGATCCTGCCGCTTAGTGTCCTCCCGACATCTTGCCGATCAGCGTGAAGAGCGGCAGGTACATCGAGATCACGATGCCGCCGATGGTGACGCCGAGGAAGCCGATCATGATCGGCTCGATCAGCGTCAGCATCTGCTTGACGGCGGTGTCAACTTCCTGCTCGTAAAAGTCCGCGATCTTGCCGAGCATCGCGTCCATCGCGCCGGTCTGCTCGCCGATGCCGACCATCTGCGCCACCATATTCGGGAAGACCTGCGTGGCCCGGAGCGGCTCGACGAACGTCTGCCCGCGCTCCACCCCCTCGCGCACTCTGGTGATGGCTTCCGTAATGACGACGTTGCCGGCAGTCTTGGCGGTGATGTCGAGGGATTCCAGAATCGGCACGCCCGAAGAGAGCAGCGTCGAAAGTGTGCGCGCGAAGCGGGCCACCGCCACTTTCCGCAGCACCGACCCGAAGACCGGCATCTTGAGCATCATCGTATCAATCACCTTCTTCCCGCCCGGAGTGCGGTAATACATCTTGACGGCCCAGACCATCGCCGCAATGAGCGCGGCCCCGATCCACCAGTAGGAGGCCATGAAGTGGCTGATCCCGACCACGATGCGCGTCGGGAGCGGCAGCAGTTCGCCGGGCCCGAGCAGTTCCTGGAAGATCTTGGTGAAGGCCGGGATGACGAAGATCATGATCACGGAGATCACCATGATCGCGATGACGATCACCGCCACCGGGTAGATGAGCGCGCTCTTGACGTCGCCCTTGAGCTTGACGGCTTTTTCAATGTAAACCGCCAGGCGTTGCAGGATCAGATCGAGAATACCGCCCGTCTCGCCCGCCGCCACCATGTTCGTGTACAGCCGGTCGAACGCCTTCGGCTGCTTGGCCATCGAATCCGCCAGCGTCATGCCGGATTCGACGTCGTTGCGGATGTTCGTGAGCGCCTGCTTGAAGAACTTGTTCGGCTGCTGCTCGGCCAGGATGTCCAGGCACTGCACGAGCGGCAGGCCGGCGTCAATCATGACTGAAAACTGACGGGTGAAGATGGAGAGATCCTTTGCGCCAACGCTCCCGCCCCCGCCCAGCTTCGGCAAGGCCAGCTCCTTGCCCTTCTCTCTGGCGCTGGTCAGGATGACCTGATCGCGGCGCAACAGGCGTTCCAGCGTTTCGCGGTTTTCCGCGACGCGCTCGCCGGTCACGATCTCATTCATCCGGTTGCGGCCCTTATAAACAAAAGTCGGCATATTACATCTGCTCCCAGAAAGGGTTGTTCCGGGTTAAGGGTTCGTCGGTTTCGAGCGGCGGGCCGGGAGCCTGATCCGTTCCGTTCGAAACTATTTTCCGAAGCGTCCGCCTCCGGAAGGACGCGTGCCTCCGGAAACCTGCCCGAGTCCGAGCGGGTTCAGATTGAGATTGTTGGCATCGGCCCCGCGCGCCAGGATGTCGCGCAGCTCGTCGGGATTCGAGGAACGCTGCATGGCGGCGTCAACGGTGATCTGCCGCTGGAAGACGAGGCCGGCGAGCGCCTGGTTGAAAGTCTGCATCCCGAATTTGTCCTGACCGGTCTGCATCATGCCGTAGATCTGGTGGACCTTGTCCTCACGGATCAGGTTCCGGATCGCGACGTTCGGCACCAGAATCTCCATCGCCATCACGCGCCCCTGCCCGTTGGCCCTCGGGATCAGGGTCTGACAGAGGATGCCTTCGAGTACCAGACTCAGCTGCGCGCGGATCTGCGACTGCTGGTGTGACGGGAACACGTCAATGATGCGGTTGATCGTCGAGAAAGCCGAGTTGGTGTGCAGCGTCCCGAACGTCAGGTGTCCGGTCTCGGCGATGCGCAGCGCGGATTCGATGGTTTCCAGATCGCGCATTTCTCCGATCAGCACCACGTCGGGATCCTGGCGCAGCGCGGCGCGCAGCGAATGCGTGAACCCGTGCGTGTCGGCGTGGACTTCGCGCTGATTGACCAGACACTTCTTGTGCGGGTGCAGGAACTCGATCGGGTCTTCAATCGTCAGGATGTGGTCATGGCGCTCGCTGTTGATCTTGTCGAGCATCGCGGCGAGCGTCGTGGATTTGCCGGAACCTGTCGGCCCCGTCACCAGCACCAGTCCGCGCGGCTTTTCACACAGCCCCGCCACTGTCGGCGACAGCCCGAGGGCTTGAAACGTTTTGATTTCGTAGGGAATCGCGCGGAAGACCGCGCCGACCGCGCCGCGCTGGTTGAAGAGGTTCGCGCGGAACCGCGACATGCCTTTCAGCCCGAATGAGAAGTCCAGTTCGAGGTCTTCTTCAAAGCGGTGCTTCTGCGCGTCGGTCAGCACCGAATAGGCCAGCTGCTTGGTGTCGGCGGCGGTCATCTGCGGAAGATCGAGCGGGCGCAGGTGGCCGTGAACGCGCACCTGCGGCGGCGAATTCGTAGTGATATGCAGGTCCGATCCGCCCATTTCAATCATCTTGCTCAACAGATCAGACAGACTAAGGTTCACGTTCGACATAGTTACTTCATCAGAATTAAGCCTGCGATCCGGGACCTCGTATCTGGCAGGACAGTGGACGACCTGAAACCGGATGGGGAACTATTTGACGGTTTCTCTCAGGACTTCTTCGGCAGTGGTGATGCCCTGCCGCATCTTTTCGAGGCCGCTGCCGCGCAGGGTGATCATGCCCTCCTCGACGGCCTTCTTCCGCAGTTCCAAGGCGGACGCGCCGACGAGGATGAGTTCCTTGAGTTCGTCGGTGACCTCCATCACTTCGTATAAGCCGACGCGGCCCTTGTAGCCGGTGTTGTTGCAGACGGTGCAGCCGCGCCCCTTGTATGTCTTCATCGTGTTCGCTTCCTCAGGCGAAAAGCCCAGATCAACGAGCGCCTGCGGCACGACGTGGACCTCTTCCTTGCACTCCTTGCAGATGCGGCGGATCAGACGCTGCGCCTGAATCAGGTTGACCGAGGTCGCGACGAGGAACGGCTCAATGCCCATATTCATCAGTCGCGAAACCGTCGAAGGCGCGTCGTTGGTGTGGAGCGTCGAAAGCACCATGTGCCCGGTGAGCGCGGCCTTGATCGCGATTTCCGCCGTCTCGAAGTCACGGATTTCGCCGACCAGAATGATGTTCGGATCCTGGCGGAGGAAGGAACGCAGGGCGGCGGCGAAGTTGAGCCCGATCTGATCCTTGATCTGCACCTGATTGATGCCCACCAGGTTGAATTCGACCGGGTCTTCCGCCGTCATGATGTTCGTGTCAGACGTGTTGAGCGCCTGCAGGGCGGAATAGAGCGTGTTGGTTTTACCGGAGCCGGTCGGCCCGGTGACCAGCACCATGCCGAACGGCTTGGCGATGTTGCGCTTGAATTTCTCGAGGCTCGAAGGCTCGAAGCCGAGCTTCGTCATGTCGAGCATCAGCTTCTCCTTGTCGAGCAGACGCAGCACAACTTTTTCGCCGAACAGCGTCGGCAGCGAGGAGACGCGGAAATCGAGTTCGCGCGACCGGCCTTCGAATTTGAGCTTGATCTTGATGCGCCCGTCCTGCGGCAGGCGCTTTTCGGAAATGTCGAGCTTCGACATGATCTTGAGGCGCGAAGTGAGCGCGTCCTTCATCTTGAGCGGCGGCGCCATGATGTTGTAAAGCACGCCGTCAATGCGGAACCGCACGCGAAATTCCTTCTCGTAAGGCTCGATGTGGATGTCGGAGGCGCCGCGCCTGAGCGATTCGACCAGGATCATATTGACGAGCCTGACGACCGGCGCCTCACCCGAAGAACGTTCGAGTGAGCCGAGGTCAATCTCGTCCTGCTCCTCCATCACCTCCAGCGAGTCGGAATCGCTGTATTCCATGTCGCTGAAAGCCGACTGGAAATCCGGCGTCGCCAGATCATCGTTGGTCAGCACCGCGGCGGGTTCGCTGTTTTTCGCCTCTTCGCCGATGAAGCTGCCGATCCCGGCGGCCTTGCCGACCGGCACGCCGTTCGCGCCATCGCCAGCGGCCCTGGCCAGTTCCACGCCTCTCGCCCCGCTGTACGCCCGCTCGATGCCCTTCAGGATGCTCATCTCCGAAGCCACCACCGGTTCGATATTGAATCCGGTGATGAACTTGATGTCATCCATCGCGTAGAAATTCGTCGGATCTGACATCGCCAGCTTGAGGGTCATCTCCTGGCGCGAGACGGGGAGGACGGAGTGTTTGATTGCCACTTCGCGCGGGACCAGTCGGACGATATTCTCATCAAGCTCTATCTTCGAAAAGTCGACCGCCGGGATGCCGTACTGCCGACTCAGAGCGGCCGTGATCTGTTCATCACTAACGACCCCGAGTTTGACCAGATTGTTGCCAAGCTTGCCCCCATTCAATCGCTGATAATCGAGAACCTCTTTGAGTTGCTGCGGAGTGATAAGTTGCGCACGGATGAGGATTTCGCCCAGCTTTCCTGACATGAACTATTACTCCGAAGACGCTGGGGCAAGCGCAGATTTAAGAAGGACTTAGGAGACGTCGCTCAAGACTTTCAACAACGTCTAATTAGGGCGCTATCCTATGTCACGTGACAGTTACTGTCAAGAAAAATGACAAAAGTTGTTTTACAGTTATGATGGCAAAGGATGGATTCACGCGGGGTCAGCTGGGAGTCCCGGAAACTACTGCCGGTCATCTATTTAGCATGGATTGTTCGCGCACGGAAGGGCGCAGATCGAATCAGCGTCAACCGGGCTGCCGTCACTCATTCGCCTGAGTTGAGAGCAGCCGTGACACTACCGAGTCAACGCGGCGGATCAACAACAGGTCTGTCTGTGCCATGGTTCCGGGATCAGGGATCTCGTCTTCCGCCGTAATTTCAGGCAGCGCTTGATCAGCCGGGCTGAGTGTCTGGGAACTGTCAGACTTTAGCTGTGCTTTGGTCAGCTCCGCGGCCTTTGCGGCAGCAGAGAGGGAGACTTCCAGCTCCATCAGGCGGGCGGTGGCCGATTGCAGATCGTGGAGCAGATGGTGATTCTCTGCTGAAAGAGCGTGGTTTTCTTTTTTCAAATCGCCGGACAGCCCACGCTCCTGCTCAATCTCTGCCAGCAGGCTGTCGCGCTCAGGTTCGCTCGCGGCATCGATCTCACCGGGCTGAGGGGCAGGGGTTTCAAGCTCAGCCACTCGTATCAGCACGGCATCGCGTTCCGAAACGGCACAATCACGTTCACGGATAAGGTCATCGCGAAGCTCTTCAAGCTCCCGCAGCTGCTGCCTGAGCCGTGTTCTTGAGGATAAGAAATCCCTCTTGACCGCCTTCAGGCTGGCATCGAGTCTGGAGATCTGGATGCGGGCATCATCGCGCTCTTTCAGTGCCCGGTCTCTTTCACCGATCAGAACGTCACGAACCCGTTCGAATCCGGCCTGCTTCAACTGTGTAACGGAAGCGTCGCGGCCTTCAATCAGGCCGTTCAGACGAGCGATATTTTCGCCGGCTTCGGCCAGCTGTCTGGAAAGGTCCGTCGCGCGGCGGCGCTCTCTGGCCAGGCGCTGAAAGAAGTCCTCTGCTTTTGATTCAGCGAACCGCGCCCGTTCATCCGCCAGCTGCAACTGTTGCGAAAGACTTTCGACTTCCTGCCTCGAAGCCCGCAACCTGGCTTCCAAGTGCATCAATTGCCCGGCCTGTTCCTCAACGCCCCGACCTGACGACTCAGCTTCGACGAGCCGATCAGTCAGCGGGTGATTTTCCGCGGCGAATTCGGGATCAGTCCACCGGCCGGTCATAACGTTTGACACCTCGATTTCCGGCTCAGACTCCTGAAAGCCGGCCCCGCCGCCGGCAAACCGGGGGTCGGGTTTCGAGGCTGACTGTGCTTCCCTGTCCAGATCATTAATCGGCGAGGCCGTTCGCAAAATGATTTCTTCCGGCCTCTCTTCCGCCCTCACTGGTGAGGTTGCCGGGTTGAGGCCGGCCCCCCCTCGCCGTCGTAAATGGCTCAGGTCTCTGACCTGCCTGCTGGTGAAGTTGCGTCGGGCGGGAGTATCCGTTCCGGTGCTTTGTAAAACAGAGTGAGGAAATGCAGCATCGCCTGAGAGGTGAGTTTTTTGTTCACCCGATCTGGCAGACTGAATTCGTCTGACGGCCTCGCAGACGCGCGCGCGCAACGCGGAAGCCGGTGGGGAATCGCTCTCCGACGGACCGGGCAGCAGGACGTCCGGCCAGATGACTTTTGCCGCCATTGCGTGCGCCTGCGGCCCCCAGAGCGCTACGGCCAGAACCTTCTGCTCCACCCGCCCGATGACCTGTAGCAGGTCACTGACGACGACAGCATCTTTCTCTGACTGAATGTACCCCCCGACGATCACCGCGTCTGCCTGCGCCAGCAGACTGACCGCGGCGGATTCTTCCGGCCTGCACAACAGCCACTGCACTCCGGCCAGCAACTCGGCGTCTGCACTTTCATCCGCTTCAGGAGTCTGCAGGCAGCCGGCCAGCAGGCCGAGCGCCGATTCGGCCACGATCAATCCTATTTGGAACAGAGATTCCATTACTGTTCAAGTCCGGTTTCTGGCGCGGAGTGCGACGCCGGAGACAGGTCAGAGCAATCGCGGTTCTGTTATCCCCGCCAGTAAGTTTTTCAATCCGGCCTCAGGCAGACTCGGTTCGCTATGAAACTTCGCTCTTAAGCGAACGCGGTGCGGGTTCGGAAAGCAGCCGGTGGAGGTAATCGTATTGCAGCAGAATCAGGCCGCGATCACCGAATGAGCCGCCCGCCGCCAGCAGCGTCTGCGCGTCCGCGTTGAGTGGCGCGACCAGATGCAAAGGCAGATCAATCATCACAAGCTGGCACCTGGCGACAAACCTCTGTGCCCATTCCCCGGCCAGTCGAATCATCTCCGGCCCGGCAGCCGCCAGATCGTTCTCGGCTTCGATCATGCCGTCCGGTGAAATCTGAAAATCCGCCTCCAGCCCTGCGGGCCGTGTCTGACGCCAGCAACTGTTCACCAGGCTCCGCCCCAGATAGCCGGTCGCAATCAGCGAAATATCACTCAGCCCGGCAGCAATGTGGGCGTGCGTCGCCAAGGGCTCGACATACTCCCCTCCGCCTGATTCCGACGCCCGGCTCTGAACTGCCGCTACGGATAAAGGAAGGCTGACCACTTCGTCTCCGGGAAAGGGACCCGCCTCCTGCCCGCTCATGAGGCGGGCGGGCACAACCGTCGAAATGTCTCCCGCGGCCCCAGTCTCAGTGACTGGAGAAGTCGCAGAGGCAGCAACCGCTGTCTCGACAGATCCGGTCAGGGCCTCTTCAGATCCGACCGGCTTGTAGCTGGATGCCGCCATCCGCGCCAGTTCAGTCAGGGTCAGATTAAGCAGCGGGAGATTCAGTTCCCTGTCCGTAAAACAGGCGACGGCCGACCCATCACCCAGCGACTGAACGATGAGTCGGCCACGCTGATAACGCAATTCCACTCTGTCCTGTGACCTGCACAAATGGCGAATGATCTGCCTGGCGCCGCGCAGGAACCTGTCATTCGGCACCTGCCATTTATCATCTTCAGGCCAGTACCACTTCGGCGCATCCTTCTGCTGAAACAGAATCGCGCCATGCACTCCGGGCACATCAATCAGATCCCCGAACAGGTCTTCCAGACTCATTCTCTTTCTCCAGCCATCGCTTCGAGCGCGCGCCTCGTTTCATTGAAAGCCCGGGCAATCGGCAGGCGGGGTGTCGGCACAAAGATGCAGGACAACCCGGCGGCCACGGTGACCAGCATCGCCGTGCCGTCCTTATCAAGCACGGCCCCCTCACAACTCCCCAGGTCGAACTGCGCTGAGACCAGAGATTCCAGACCGGTCACCATAAAAGCCGTCTGCGCCAGCGCCTCGTCAGCCTCGCCGATTTCGCCAGCGATCACTCCGTCTTCATCAATGATGATGCCGGACTGCACAATGCCCGTTGCGGCCAGGATGCTTTGAGCCACACTCTGCTCATCGTCCGCCGCCTCAACCCGGGCCGGGTCCGGCACGACCGTCGGTCTGGTCCGTTGATTTGCTGATGATTTCATCGTGGCCTCCGCGGCCGGGCGAGTTGTGATTTCTGAGCCCGCAGACTTGCCGGAAATGATCGGTGTCACATTCCCGTTCAGGGCGACTTCATCGTCCCGGCCTTCGCCCTCAGTCTGTTGCTCATCGCTCATCATCGGATCAATCGCCGCCTCATCCGTGGAGGGCCGATGGTTGTGATCGCCGTTCTGCCGCCGGTTGTCTTCATCCAGCAGCCCCCCCCACTCACCAAAGATCGTGCGCGGCGGGACGGCGACATCAAGGTCCACGCGAAAACCTTCTTCCTGCAGCCTGAGTGCCCGATCAACGGCTTCCATCCCGTTCAGTTCGCCGAGCTGTGCCTCTATCAACTCGCCCTTCTCAAAGAAAAACACCCCCTCGCCATCCGGGTAATTCACCGTCAGGCGGGCAGTCCGGCTTCCGACGCAATACATCTCAAAAATGCCCGGCAGCGCCGTTTCGTTGTGTTCATTAAGCAGAGCCATAGCTGACACTGATTCCCTGATTGCACATGGAAAAAGGAATCATCCTGTAACGAGCGAGCAACTGTTATGCCAACTTAAAATTGAACAGGGGTGCAGATTAACGCGGTGAATTGACAGATTCCGTCATTTCAGGTGACGTTATTAGTCACTGCCCGGGAAGCCCGGTGGTCGGCAATTTCCCGGGATCGCAGAAGCATTCCGGTGACTTCCGATGGTATGCCGGCCTGGTGAAAATGGGCCTGAGTCTTCGGGAAGGCAGGTGAAAAGGGGCACGGATTATCACTCACGCCAGACGCCGACCATACACTTGCACGCAGTCCCGGCTGTGTTACTATCAGGCCTCTTCTGCATTCACTAAAATCCAGCACAACCAGAGAACTCCGGCCAATGATCGAAGACAAACTGCAACTACTGCGCGAAAAGAACCGGGAAGCGGAGGCGGGAGGCGGTGAGGAACGCATCGTGCGCCAGCACGCCGAGGGCAAAATGACGGCGCGCGAGCGCGTGGAATTTCTGGTTGACGACGGGACGTTCGAGGAATTCGACAAGCTCAAGGCGCACCGCTGTACCGACTTCGGGCTTGAGGCGATTCATTACCCGGGCGACGGCTTCATCACCGGGCACGGCCTGATTGACGGGCGCGAGGTGTTCCTTTTCGCACAGGATTTCACCGTCTTCGGCGGCTCCCTGTCGGAGACGAACGCGCAGAAGATCGTCAAGATCATGGATCTGGCGATGAAAGTCGGCGCCCCGCTGATCGGGCTGAATGATTCCGGCGGCGCGCGCATTCAGGAGGGCGTGGTTTCGCTCGGCGGCTACGCCGACATCTTTCTGCGCAACACGCTGGCTTCTGGCGTCATCCCGCAGATTTCGGCGATCATGGGGCCCTGCGCCGGCGGTGCGGTCTACTCGCCGGCGATCACTGATTTCACCGTCATGGTGAAGGACACGAGCTATATGTTCATCACCGGGCCGGACGTCATCAAAACTGTGACGCACGAAGAGGTCACGAAGGAACAACTCGGCGGGGCGATGACGCACAACCAGACGAGCGGCGTCGCGCATTTCGCCGCCGACTCGGAAGCCGACTGCCTGCGCCTGATTCGCGAGTTACTGTCATTCATTCCATCGAACAACATGGACGACCCTCCGCGCATCGTCTGCGACGACCCGATTGAGCGCGATGATGAAACGCTCAATCGGGTCGTGCCGGGGGAATCGAATCAGCCGTACGACATTCGCCGGATCATCAATCTGGTGGTTGATGACGGCTACTTCCTTGAAGTGCAGGAGCATTACGCCCGCAACATCGTCATCGGCTTTGCCCGACTGAATGGCCAGCCGGTCGGCATTGTGGCGAATCAGCCGGCCTGTCTGGCCGGTGTGCTGGATATTGACGCGAGCGTCAAGGCGGCGCGGTTCGTGCGTTTCTGCGACTGCTTCAACATCCCGATCATCACCTTCGAAGACGTGCCCGGCTTCCTGCCCGGAGTCAATCAGGAATACGGCGGCATCATCCGTCACGGCGCGAAACTGCTCTACGCCTACGCCGAGGCGACCGTGCCGAAGATCACTGTGGTGACGCGTAAAGCTTACGGCGGCGCGTACTGTGTCATGGGCTCAAAGCACATTCGCACGGACATCAACTTCGCCTGGCCGACTGCCGAGATCGCGGTGATGGGAGCTGAAGGCGCGGTCGGTGTATTGTACCGCCGCGAACTAGGGACCGCCGCCGACCCCGAATCCGCCCGCCAGACCAGAATCGAAGAGTTCCGCGACAAGTTCGCTTCGCCTTACGTCGCGGCCGAGCGCGGGTTCATTGACGAGGTGATCGAACCCAGATACACCCGCCGCAAACTGATTCGCGCACTCAGACTGCTTGAAAACAAACGCGACCAGAACCCGCCGCGTAAACACGGCAACATTCCACTCTAGCCGGTAAAATCAAAAGGCAGCGCCGCCGGCCGCTGCCTTCAAGTTTGGATGGTTTCTGACAGGTCTCCAGAGATCTGTGGGGTGAGTAATCCTAATTGTCTCTTTTCTTATTGTTATTCACCTGCCGGTTGAGTTTTTTGCCGGTTGTGAAGCGCACGAATTTCCGTGATTCAATCCGGATCGGTTCCCCGGTCTGTGGATTGCGCCCGGAACGCGCCCGTCGTTCGCCCAATGAAAAGGTACCGAAGCCGACGAAAGTCACCCGCTCACCCTTACGTAACCCTTCACTCACGCCCGCGAGTATCGAGTCTATTGCCTTGTCAGCGGCGACTTTCGAAATTCCCAGTTCCTTCGCAACCTTTTCAATGAGGTGGCTCTTGTTCATGGGGTTCTCCTTAAAGTTTCCATTGAGGAAATTGAACACAAAAGCTACCCAGTGAATGCGGTTCGCCCTTATAGCATTTCGCTTAATTGAGTGTCAATTAAAATGGTTCAACCGTGCTAACCCTAGTTGAAGAATTATAACAGGCGTTCAACGAGTGGGACATGTTGCCAGCAAAATAAAAGCCCCGCCGAATTTCCCGCGGGGCTTCTGGTAACCAATAATCAGGCGGATGGATCAGGCAGCTTTCTTTTTTGCTTTCGCGGGATTCGTCAGCACCTCAATAGCTTTTTTGAGCATGAAGTCTTCAGCTGCCTTCGGAGCGGCCGGCGGCGTTGAGGCAGCGGACGGTGAAGTGTTCGGCGAAGGCGTAGTGGCCGGGGTTCCGGGCTTCTCTTTCTGTTGCGGGGTTGGCTGATCACCATCAGTATCTTCCGGGGTGACCACTTCAGCCAGTTCCGACTGCTTCACTTCGTTGTTCGGCGTCACGCCTTCGGTCATGAAGATTTTGCCCGAAGGCGAGGCGTAACGTGCGGTGGTCAGCAGGAAGGCCGAGCCGTCGCCGAGCGGGAACAACTCCTGCTCGGAGCCGACGCCGAAAGTCCTTTCGCCCACCACGTCGCCGCGCTGATTTTCGAGGATTGAGGCGGCCACGATTTCAGCCGCACCGGCCGTCGTGCGATCAATGATCACTGCCACCGGCAGGTCAGTGATCAACTGATCCGGTTTGGCATCATACGAGGCCAGCACCTTGCCGCCGCGACCGAGCGTCTTGGAAATCGTGCCGGACTTCAGGAAGAAGTTAGCGACGGCCAGCCCTTCCTTCAAATCCCCTCCCGCCGACCCGCGCAGATCGAGGATGATTTTCTGGGCGCCCTTTTTGACCGCGTTGCGGATCGCGGTGGCCACGGCTTCCGATTGACCGCTCGTGAGTACCGGGGCTTTGATGTAGCCGATCTGCTGTTCGAGCGAGCGGGATTCGGGCGCGGGGATCGCGACCAGGCCGCGCGAAATTTTGATCTTTTCGCTGCGGCCATTGCGGAAGATTGAAAGCTCAATGTTCGAACCGGCGGTGCCGGTGAGCAGCGAGCGCATGTCGTACAAGTCCAGATCGCGCGTCGCGTGCCCGTCAATATATTCGATCACATCACCGGCGCGAATCCCCGCCTTGTCCGCCGGCGACCCGGGGACGATGGTGATCGCATATCCGTACCCGCTCATCAGCCCCAGCACGATGCCCGTCATATCGGCGCTGTTCTTGTTGGCCTGATACTCCTTGACCTGAACCGGCAGCAGGTACGCGCTCCATGGATCAAGCCCGTCGGTCAGCCCGCGCATTGCGCCGATCCGCACTTTTTCCAGATCAGGTTTTTCGACATAATCCTGCTGAATGTGCCGGACGACTTCTTCGAAGACGCGATGATTCGGGTAGGGCCCCTGCTGGGCGATCGCGCGCACCAGCGGGCTGTTGGAATTGGAGAGCATCCCGCCGACGACGGCGAAGATGGCGACGAACGCGGAGACCGTGATCAGCGTCAGTTTACTGCGAATGGACATTATTAAATAGCTCCTGAAATCTGCCTGCGTGAAAAATCCTTAGTGAGCGACGGGCCAGCCCCGGGCGGGCCTTGCTACAACTAATCAGCGCACCCGATCATACACTACGGCGGAAGACGCGTGCAAGAAACCTGTCATTCAGACCGAAACGGACCGAAAGCAGAAATCCGTCAGCCCTTGCGCGCCGTAATGAAAATCAGCAAACATTACGCACCGAGATGTTGATGTGAAATCCATCTTTTCCCCCAGGAGGTTCAGACATGAACGGTTTTCTCGGCACTGGCGCAACATTCCGAGCCGACCTGAATCTGGTCGTGCAGATCGCGATGGGGCTGGCCCTGCTCGTCGGGAGGATGCTGGCCCGCCGCCGGCAGTTCGGCGCTCACGGAATCTGCCAGGCATCGGTTATGATTCTGAATCTGGCGCTGATCGGGCTGATTATGTGGCCCTCGTTCCAGCGTCAGGTCATCCCGCAGATCCCGGCCGGGCTGAAGGATTCATACTACGCGGTCAGCACGCTGCACGCGGCGCTCGGCACCATCGCCGAACTGCTCGGCCTGTACGTCGTGCTGGTCGCCGGGACGAAAATTCTGCCCGAGGGGCTGCGCTTCCAGAAATACAAGCCCTGGATGTACACGACGCTCTTTCTGTGGTGGGTCGTGATCTTCGTCGGCATCGGAACCTATTACGACTGGTACATCGCATCGGCGTCAAAGCCTGCGGCGCAGCCGGCGGCGGCGGCACCGGCCACCGCTCAGGCCGGCAAAGTCACGGTCAAAATCAAAAACTTCGAGTTCGAGCCGAAGGAAGTCAGCGTTCCCGCGGGCACAACAGTCGAATGGGTTGACGAACTGGGCCGCCACACGGTCGAGGCGGACAACGGCTCATTCAAATCCGACACGCTGGCCGCCGGCGGGAAGTTCGAACACAAATTCGATCAGCCCGGGACGTATCCGTATTTCTGCGGTTTTCATGGTGAGATGGGCGGCAAGGATATGGCCGGAGTAATCAAGGTCACGCCGCCGGCAAAATAAATCCGTACCGCGACCGCGAGGGAGCGGGATTCACAAGCAATGGAGAATAAACATGCGACGACTGATGATTTCAATCCTCTCGATGATGGCTCTGCTGGCCCTGACTATCGTCATGACCGAGGCGCGTCCGAAGCCCCAGGCGGGGAAGACCGTCACGGTCAAAATTTCAAATTTCAAATTCGAGCCGAAAGTGGTGACCGTCGCCCCGGGCACGACGGTCGAATGGGTTGACGAAGCGGGGCGCCACACGGTCGAAGCGGATGACGGCTCATTCAAATCCGAGCCGCTCGCCGCCAACGGGAAGTTTTCACATAAATTCGACAAGGCCGGGACGTTCGCTTATCACTGCGGCTTTCACGGCGACAAGGGCGGGAAGGATATGGCCGGGACGGTCAAGGTGAAGAAGTAAGAATCATCAGCAGTCAGTCGGGAGCCCGGCCCGTCGTGGCCCGCCCCCGGCTGACCCGTTCGTCACTTCCCTGCCGCCGCAGTTTCCAGCTGCTCCAGATGATTGAGGTCGTGCCCGGCCACCGTTTCGAGCAGTAAATTCACCGTCATCTCGCCGCGCTCAGGATGAGTCAGTTTGCGCCCCAGTTCTTCCGTGCTGAGGCTGCGCCAGAACGCGAGGTTCCATTCCCTCATCGCCAGCAGCGCATCCAACTCTCCGCCATCGGCGGCCACGGGTTCGCGCGCCATCCACTCGTCCTGATCGAAAGGCTGCACCACATAACCTTCAAGCGTCACCGCCTGCCTGAATCGCGTCCCGAAAATCATTTCGCACTGCGCGAGATGCGCGATGACCTGCCGTGCAGTCCACTTGCCCGGGGCGTACGGGCGATTCATTCCATCCGGGCCGAACCGGCTGACCAGTTCGCGAATCCGCCCGGGAGTGGCGGCCAGAACGGCCAGCGGATCTTTACCTTCAATCCATTTGCTGTAAGGGTTCATCAGGTCGTCTCCCTGGTTTTGAGTCGATCAACTTGCTTTCGCCGGATTATCCCTGACGAACCGACCAACAGCAAATCTTGAACGCGATCCGCGCCGGTAGTAGCATACGAACGCTTCATCGCTGATCGGATCATTTCACGCCTTCCGGGCGGGCATCGTATGACAAACCTGATGATCGTACTGCTCACCGGAGTTTAGCGTGAAGGTCTTCCATTCTCTCTCCAACCGAGGTTCTGCCGTGCGGCCCCAGATTAAGTTCAAACTGACTACCCTTTGCTCCTGCCTGTTCCTATTACTGTGTTTTCAACCGTTCCCGGCCCGCACCAGCGGACAGACCGCCGATCAGCAACTGGCGCGGCAGGCATTCGCGATCATCCAGGCGCGGTGCCTGAAGTGTCACGGCGTGGATCAGATGTCCGGCCTCGACCTGCGGACGCGCGAAGGCGCATTCAAGGGCGGCTCTCGCGGGGCGGCGCTCTTCGCCGGCCGCAGCGACGCGAGCCTGATGATCAGGTTCGTCAGCGGCGAAATGGATCAGCGCATGCCCCCGGACGGACCGCTCGCTGAAGAACAAATCACCCTGCTGAAAAAATGGATTGACGAGGGCGCGGTCTGGCCCGACAACACCGCGACCTCTGCAACGACAGAAAACAGCCCTCCGGCCAAGGCTTTCAAAAAGGACAAGGAGATCACTGACGCCGAGCGCAATTACTGGGCATTCAAAAAGCCCGCGCGTCATCCACTCCCGACTCCGAAAAATTCCGCGTGGGTCCGCACGCCCGTTGACGCCTTCGTCCTCGCCGCGCTCGAAAGGAAAGGCCTTGCCCCTTCGCCGCCCGCCGACAAGCGGACGCTGCTGCGCCGCGTGACGTTTGACCTGACCGGCCTGCCACCAACACCCGAAGAGATTGCATCATTCCTCGCTGACAATTCCCCCGACGCTTACGAAAAAGTAGTCAAACGGTTGCTCAGCAGCCCGCGCTACGGTGAGCGGTGGGCACAACACTGGCTCGACATCGTGCGCTTCGGCGAAACCAACGGGTATGAACTCGACGCCGAACGGCCGCAGGCGTGGCGCTATCGCGATTACGTGGTCAAAGCCTTCAACGAAGACAAGCCTTACGACCGCTTCATCATTGAACAACTGGCCGGGGACGAACTTGAGCCGGACAGCTTCGAGTCGCACGTCGCCACCGGCTTCCTGCGCGCCGGCCCACAGCACGTCGTCGCCGGCAATCAGGACGAGGCGCTCAACCGCCAGGAGTGGCTGACCGAAGCGATGCTCAGCACCAGTTCGGCCTTCCTCGGGCTGACCGTCGGCTGCGCCCGCTGCCACGATCACAAGTTCGACCCGATCCTGCAATCAGACTTCTACCGCCTTCAGGCTTTTTTTGCCGCCACCGACAACAGCGATTTCACGAACTACACGACGAGCGAGGACGAGGCTTATCAGTCCGCGATGAAGGCACACAACGCGCGGCTTAAGCCTATCACGGATCAGCTGGCCGGGATCGAAAAGCCTTACAACGACCGCATCACCGAAGAAAAGCGCCGCGCTCTGGAGCCGCAGTATCTGGCAGCGCTCGCCGTCCCGAAAGACAAGCGCACGCCCGAACAGAAGACGCTCGCCCAGTACGCCGAACGCATGCTCGAAGTGAAGTATGAAGAGCTGCTCGCCGTGATGCCGCCCGAAGTGCGCGAGCGCCGCGCCGCACTGCGAAGACAGATGCACGCGCTCGCCCTGGAGGAGCCGGCGCCGCTGCCCAGGGCGCTCGCCGTTGCCGACAAACTCAACCCGATTCCGGCAATGCAGGTTCTCAAGGGCGGTGACGTGCATTCGCCAGTCCGCGAAGTCCAGCCGCGCTTCCTGACGGTGATGCTGCCGAAAGACGCGCCGCCGGCAGCCGAAATCGCTCCGGTTCAGGCCGGCGAAGGGGCAAAGATCAAATCAACCGGCCGCCGCTTCGCGCTCGCCCGCTGGCTGGCCAGCCCCGATCATCCGCTCACCGCCCGCGTCATGATGAATCGTTTGTGGCAGCACCACTTCGGTCGCGGCATCGTCGCCACGCCGAATGATTTCGGTCGCCACGGCTCGCAGCCGACGCACCCCGAACTGCTCGACTGGCTCGCCACTGAATTCATCGCGCGCGGCTGGAGCGTCAAGGCGATGCACGAACTGATGGTGCTGTCGAACACCTATCAGCAATCGAGCGCGAATGATTCATCCAGAGCCGGAGTTGATCCTGACAACACCCTGCTCTGGCGCCTGAATCGTCAGCGACTCGATGCCGAAGCCCTGCGCGATTCGATTCTCGCCGTCACCGGGACGCTGACCGAGCAGTTCGGCGGCCCGCCGATTCGAGTCCCGATGGAGCCCGAAGTCGTCGAGACGATCTTCACCGAATACGAGCCGGACAACCTCTGGCCCGTCACGCCGGACGTGAAGCAGCACACGCGCCGCAGCCTCTATCTTTTCCGAAAGCGCAACGTGAAGCTGCCGATGCTCGTCGCCTTCGACACGCCCGACCTGATGAGTTCGTGCGGCGCCAGATCGGCGAGCGTCCACGCGCTGCAATCGCTGACGATGATGAACAGCGATTTTATGCAACAACAAAGCAGGGCTCTGGCAAAGCGGTTATTCAACGAAGCCGGTGGCGGTGAGCGCAGGATGATCACGCGCCTGTACGAACTCACGCTCGGACGCCCGCCGCAGCCTCCGGAGATGAGCGCGACACAGACTTTTCTGAAGGAACACACCGCGATCATTCGTCAGCGGATTGCCAGCGGCGAGCCTGTCGCTCAGTTGAAGGATTTGCCCAAAGCAGTTGACGCAGCAACAGCTGCGGCGTGGGTGGACCTGTGCCTTGCGACGCTGAATCTGAATGAATTCCTTTACGTAAAGTAACAACGAAAGGGTGCCGGGAAAGTATGAGAAGGGATGAAAAAGTTTTTTTCAGTTATTCTACTTTCAGCATACGCAATTCTGTGCCAGCGGCCTCTCGCAAGTACGTGCTATGGCCCTGAACACCCGTGCGAGGAATATACCCCCTCCAGTACGATTTTCATTGGACGCGCGATCAGCGGCAGCCAGGAATCAGAGGGGGTTGACATCGGTGGCAATAAACTCAAGGCCTATAGCGGAACAGTTCGATTTAAGGTGATAGTGGGCTTCAATAAAGCCTCGGCCGGGCAGGTTGTACAGGTTGAAGTGCCCAAACGCTGCGGCTTCAGTTGCCGCTGCTTTTCTTTTCGGGAGGATGAGGATTACCTGGTTTACAGTGGAGAAGTCAACGGCGGATTGACGATAGGTTGTTGCAGCCGCACACGCCCCCTGTCTCAGGCCGGCTATGACATTCAATTTTTGAGCCGCATTCCTTACATTTCCGGGGCCAGTCTTTCAGGTACTGTCACAGTTTCCTTCAGGGATCAGGCCAGCGGGAATGACCTGACCAGACAGGCTGGCGGAACAATAGTCAGAGTCAGGCTGGGCGACAAAACGATTGAGACTAAAACCAATGATGGTGGTTACTACAATCTGGCTGGTCTTCAGCCGGGAGATTACGAAGTTGAAGTTGTCCCGCCAAATGGTTACAGGGCCGAGCAATTGTCCCGGAAGGTTTCGCTCTGCGACAAATGCTGCGGTGGAGTTAGTTTCTATCTGAAGACTGAAGATGCGGCTATCATCAAAAGTATTCTGGCACGGGAAAGGAAACCGTTCTGGGAATCCCTGAAGCGCCCGCCCGTTCTGATCTCTCTTGTCACCCTGATTGCTGCATCCTTGGCAGTGGTGATAATGGTGCTATTGCTCGGCTCAATATCAAGGGGTGGAAAATGAAATACCGGCTGATTCTTTTACCAAAGCATTCTGCGATCTGCCTTCTCCTACTTATGGCGACCCTGCTTCAACCTGATCGCGTCAACGCTATTCAGAAAGTTGAGCAGATCGAGTTACAGCCATTGACGGCACAGGTCAGGCGCCTGCTTGAAACGCTGGATTACCTGGGCGCGCCCCTCGGCGCTGCTGACCGGCAGAGAATGGAGAAAGCGACCAGCAGCACCAGTGCGGCACAGGCGAGTTCTGAGATTCAGGGCGTACTTGACCAGTACTGCCTCTTCAATGTCCACATCAACCCCGAAAGCCGCGTGAAGGTCACGCAGGGTGCGGCGAAACCTGAACTCGTTGAAAGCGGCTGGCGCACCTTTCTCGTCAAAGTTCGCAATGAGGCCGGAGTCACCGCCCAACTCAAGGCCGAAAGCGTCAACGCGCAGCGCGTCTTCTCGCGCGGCAAAGGCGGATTCAGCACCGACCCGCGCCCCGAGCAGACCGTCACCGAACGCGACGTGCGCGACCGCTGGCTCGATCTGAGCATGTACACGAAGCCGCCGATGAAGCCGCAGCTTTCGGGTCTGAATCTCGAATACCTGGTCATTCAGCTTTACAGCCGCGACGCGGGCAAACGCGAAGCGCGCGTCAGCTTCAACGTCGGCCAGGGGACACAGGACATCGGGTTCCGCAACGACGTGGACATCCTCTTCACCTGCCTGCCTTCAACCGATGTGACGCTGCGGGTGCTGGATGAACAGAGGCGACCGACGACCGCATCATTCGTCATCCGTGATGCACAGGGGCATGTTTATCCATCGCAGGCGAAACGGCTCGCGCCCGACTTTCACTTCCACCCGCAGGTATACCGCGCCGACGGTGAAAAGGTCAGGCTGCCGGCGGGCGATTACACCTTTGAATACGCGCGCGGGCCGGAATATCTGGTCAGGACTCAGCCGGTCAAAGTCACTGCTGACAAACAACAATCATTCACTTTCAGACTCGAACGCTGGATTGATGCGACGAAGCTGGGCTGGTATTCGGGTGACCACCACATTCACGCGGCGGGCTGCATGCACTACGAAACGCCGTCGCAGGGCGTGTTGCCCGAAGATATGATCCGCCACATCCTTGGCGAAGCCCTGAACGTCGGCAGCGTGCTGACGTGGGGGCCGTGCTATTACTATCAGAAACAATTTTTTGAGGCGAAGGACAACAAGCTCTCCACGCCCGAAAACCTGATGCGCTATGACGTGGAGGTTTCGGGCTTCCCTTCGAGCCACACCGGACACCTCGTGCTGCTGCGGTTGAAGGACCAGGACTTCCCCGGCGCTAAAGTCATCGAAGACTGGCCGACGTGGGATCTGCCGATTCTGAAATGGGCCAAAGCTCAGGGCGCGGTCGTGGGCTTCGCGCATTCGGGCTGGGGGCTCGAAGTGAAGACGAGCGAGCTGCCCCATTACGAGGTGCCGAAGTTCGATGGCATCGGTGCGAACGAATACGTCGTTGACGTGGCGCACGACGCGGTGGATTTCATCTCGACGGTTGACACGCCTTCGGTGTGGGAGCTGAACATCTGGTACCACACGCTCAACTGCGGCTTCCGCACGCGGATCAGCGGCGAGACGGATTTCCCCTGCATTTACGGTGAGCGCGTTGGCCTGGGGCGCAGCTATGTCAGGCTGGACGGGAAGCTGAATTACGACGCGTGGGTTGACGGCGTGCGGGCCGGCAGGGCTTACGTCTCGGACGGCAAAAGCCATCTGATGGATTTCAGCGTCAACGGGCTGGCCGCCGGCATGCAAGGCAGCGAGGTGAAGCTCGGCAAACCCGAAACCGTGCGCGTGACGGCGAAGGTCGCGGCGCGGCTCGATGAGCAGCCGAATGAAGCGATCCGCAAACTGCGTTACGACGAGAAGCCTTACTGGGATATCGAGCGGGCGCGCCTCGGCAGCACGCGCGAAGTCCCGGTCGAAGTGATCGTCAACGGCCAGCCCGTCGCCCGCCGGAACATCGTCGCCGACGGCACGCTGCGCGAGCTTTCCTTCGAGGTGCCGATTGAACGCAGCAGCTGGGTGGCGTTACGCGTGCTGCCTTCATCGCACACCAATCCGATCTTCGTCCTGATCGGCGACAAACCTGTCCGCGCTTCGCGCCGCAGCGCCGAATGGTGCCTGAAAGCGGTGGATCAGTGCTGGAGCCGGAAGGCGCCGAAGATTTCCGCGAAGGAGCGTGCGGAAGCCGAGAAGGCTTACGAATCAGCGCGGCAGGCATATCGCCGCATCCTGGCGGAGAGCGATGTGAATTGACGCGTAAGCTGCCTTATGACCGGGTTCGTTTCGCAACAGGCTGATGCCTTAGTTGACCATAGCGGTGTGGAAGCGGCTCCGGCGTTGGCGCTCAGGGTGCGGGCGTTGCCGGTCGTTTGTTTTCTGACGTGCTGCCTGACGTTTCTTTACCTTCAGCTTTTCCTGCTCCCTCATACGCCATTCTATTTGTTCGGTGACGGGCTCATCTTCGTGAACAACGCGGCGCGGATGCTCAACGGGGAAATGATCTATCGCGAGTTCTTTCAGATCACAACCCCGGGCAGCGAAGTGATCTACCGGACCCTTTTCAAACTGTTCGGCGCGCGCATCTGGGTTCACAACGCGGTGGTGCTGGGGTTGGGACTGGGGCTGGTTTCATTGAATGTGCTGATCGCGCGAAAGGTCATTCGGGGGTGGGCGGCGTTCCTGCCGGCGCTCTTCTTTCTGGCCTTCCAGTTTCGTTTCGAGCTGACCGGCGCGCATCACTGGTTCAGCATGCTGCTGGTGATGGCCGCGCTGGTGGTCATCATCGAGCGGCGAAGCCGCTGGCGTCTTGCCTGCGCGGGCGCGTTATGCGGTCTGGCCGCGTGCTTCACTCAGCACCGCGGTGTGGTCGCCATCGGCGGGCTCGCGGCCTTCGTGCTGTGGGAGTACCGGCAGAAGCAGTTGAGCTGGCGCGCGGCATTGCGGGCCGAAGCGCTGCTGGTCGCGGGCTTTCTGGTCGCGAGTCTGGCCGGGCTGGCTTATTTCGTGTGGGAAGTCGGATTCGCCAGATTCATCGAATGCACCGTTGTTTTCCCGGCGAAGTATTACAGTTCCGGCTACTGGATGAACAACTGGGGCGTGTACCTGAGGGACCTGCCGGTTCGGACGGGGGACAACCTGATCCGAGGAGTGATGTACGCGTTCACCTATGCGCTCGTCCCGCTGGTTTACCTGATCTTCTGGATTCAGTACCGGCGCAGGGTGAAGACGCAACCGCAGGAGAGATGGGATCAACTCATGCTCCTGAATATCATGGGGCTGGCGCTCTTCATCGGCGTCGCCTCCGCGCCGGCCTGGTATCGGCTGATTCACATCTCTCAACCGGGATTGATCCTGCTCGGCTGGATGCTCGACCGGCCGCACAGGCTTCGCCGGGCGCTCATCCGGGCTACGGCACTGCTGCTCTCAGCGATCCTGCTCCGCGCGCTCTGGACACAGCAGAATAACTGGCATGGCTACCTCGATTCGCCGGCGGGTCGCGTCGCCTTTCATGGGCCGGAGACCTTCGAAAGCCATCAATGGGTGGTGCAGCACACGCACCCGTCCGAACCTTTTTTTGCGGCCACACCTGCCTTCTACGCGCTGGCCGGGCTCCGCAACCCGAGCGCCGTCCCGTTTCTCCTGCCGAACAGTTACACACGGCCCGAACAGGTGCGCAATGTGATCGAGGGGCTGGAAAAATCACAGGCGCGTTTTGTTTACTGGACAACTTACCTCGACCGCGCCCCCGATCAGCCGCTGCGCGACGGAGATAATCTGGAGCCGTTGCGCGATTACCTGCGCGGCCATTATCACGTGACGAAAATATTTTCAGCCCGGGATTACATGCTGGAAAGGAATCGAGAGCCCGTCCCGTAATCCGCCGCCTCGCCGGGGCGGTGGATGACCTGCGGATCAGAGTCAGTGCCCGGTAGCGGGCAAAACCGTCATCAACATTGCAAATGCAGGGTGCGGGGGGAATACGGAATCGGGACTGACGTCTCGATCCCGCATTCCGTCCCCGCACCCTGTCACCTTGAGAGGCGTGCTGAAGCGCCGGCTCCAGTCACGCTCAGAAGATGAACTTGAAGCCGAGCTGGACGTTGCGCGGCTGGTTGGCCTGGTCGCGCGTCACGAAGCCGAAGTTAGGACTGTTCGGGTCGGTGTTCGGCCCGCCGTAAATCGGCGTGTTGAAGGTATTGAATGTCTCCAGCCGGAACTGGAAGCGATAACGTTCGGAGAGATTGAAGCTCTTGTTGAGCGCCATGTCGAACTGCGGCCGCGAGGGCAGGCGAATCTGGCTCGACCGGAGCGGGATCGTCCGCAGCGTGTTACCGGTATTGCGGATCGCGAACGCCGGGTTGCTGCAGGTCGCCCCGGTGCGGTCGGTCGTGGTGCCGTTCGCGCGGAGGACGCAGTTATTGAAATACCGGTCGAGGTTCCGGTCACCGGCGCGCACGTCGCCGATCAGATCCACGTTGCCGGGATAGCTGAGCGGCCTGCCCGATTGAATGTTCGCAATCAGAGTGTACTCCCACCCGCCGATCAGTAGTTCCGCCGCCCGGTTGATGCCGCTCGCGAAACGTCGGTTTTTGCCGAACGGCAGTTGCCAGACGCCGCTCAAAACCAGGCGGTGTGTGCGGTCATCATCAGTCACCGCGCGCGCCGGCTCCTTGTCCTGGTCGTTGAGGAAGGTCAGCGCCCCGATGGCTTTCGACCAGGTGTAGGCACTCACAAACGTCAGGCCCGAGCCGAGCCGCTTCTCCACCGTGACTTGCAGCGCGTTGTACCAGATCTGACCAACGTCCTCCAGCCCTTGCGTGACGCTGGTGAACTGCGGGTAAGGCAGCAGCAACTGGCGGCGCTGAATGGTCGGCCCGTTGAGCGAAGTGCCCGGGAGCAGACCCGCGAACGGGTTGGTCACCGACTGGTTGAAGTAGTTCGGGTCCTGCCGGAACCTTGCGATCTGCTCCACCGTCGGCAGGTTGATGTTGCGCGCGCCGCCGATGTTGAAGTCGCCCGTCAGCAGGCCGTTGCTGCGGCTGCCGGCGTAGGACACGTCGAGTTTCAACCTCCACGGCAGTTCCTGCTGCACGCCGAACGAAAACTGGTGCGTCTTCGGGATGCGGCGCGTCGGCAGGTTGAACGTGACACCCCCGCCCGCCTGCGTGAGCAGGCCGAGCGAGGCCCCGGTCGGCTGGAATAATCCGCTCGGGAACGGATTGCTCAGCGTGTTGGCGGGGATGAACGCCTGCGCCCCGCCGCCCGTCGTGGCGACAAAGGGCGTCGAGATGCTGTAGCCGGTCGTGCCACCGAATTCGGCCTGCGGCAGATAGAACAGCCCGTAGCCGCCGCGAATGATCGTCTTTTCAAACAGACGATAGGCCGCGCCGAAACGCGGCTGAATGTTGTTGGTGTCGGAGTCGAATGCCGCGCGATCCTGACCGCCGACGCCCGCGAACAATAGTCCCCCGGTCAGATTCGCGCAGGCCGGACATTCCGAAGCGCCGGGGGCGTTCTTAACCTGGGCCGCGAGCGGACTGGCCTGATTGAACGCGAAGCCGCGGTTCTGGCGGTTGTACCGCTCGGTCGGCGCCGACTCGTAGTCGTAGCGTAATCCCAGATTGAGTGTCAGGAGGGGTGTGATTTTCCAGTCGTCCTGGACGTAGACGGCGTAATACCCCCAGCGGAAGGCGACCTGCGGCAGGTTGTCCACGCCGTTGTTATTGTTGTTCGGGTATCCGAGCAGGAGAGAGGCGATCGCGTTGCCGCTGCCGTTGTCAATCTGCGGGAACTGGCTCGTGAAGTCGCGGTTGAAGAGGAACAGCCCGCCGCCGAAACTGAACGAAGCACCCTTCGCGTTCACGCGCAGGTCGCGGACCTCGCCGCCGACCTTGAGCGAGTGATTGCCCCGGACGTGCGACAGGCTCGGCTGGAAGCTGAGCGTGTTGGTCGTGTTCTGGCTCGGGTTGCGCGGGCCGAAGTTCGGGTACTGATCGAACTGGAAGCGCGGCACAATCGAGACCGGGCGCGCGGCGTCGAACGTGGCCGGGAAGCCGAGTGAAGAGGCGTTGAACGGCGAGGAGCGCGTGCGGTAAGCGGCCTGGATGAAGCGCGTGTACGCGACGCGCAGATCAATGATGGTCCGGGACGAGAGTGTCGTCACCGAATCCACCACCGCGCCGTCATTGAGGCGGATGAGCGGGTCCTGCGCGTCAAGCCCGAGGCTCGTGACCGGCAGCCGGTTATCGCCAAAGCCGAACTGGTCGCGGCGGTTATGCACGTAACGGAAAAACATGCGCTCTTTGTCGCCGAAGCTCTGATCCACGCGGCCCACCCAGGAGCGGAACTTCTCCGTCCCGAGCCCGGGACTGAGCAGGAAGTTATTGAACCGGGCCCCGGCCGTGCCGACGTTGGGTGTGGGGAACGCCGTGGCAACCGCCAGCCCGACAGGGTTGAGGCGGCCGGTCGGAATAACATTCAGCCTGCCGTTGAACTGGAACTGATCGCGGAGGAACTGCGGGTTGCTCGTACTATTCGGTTTGGTCGGGTCGAAGGCCGGGTTGGGCCGCGTCGTCAGCGGGTCGTAGATGTTGATGCCCGACTGCGAGAAGTCGCCCTGCCGTTCGAGCAGCGTCGGCACGGAAGTCGTGCCCGGGTCGGGCGCGTTCTCGCGGTAGCCCTGGAATGTGAAGAGGAAGAAGGTCTTGTTCCGGCCGTTGTAGACGACCGGGCCGCCTTCGCCGAAGCGCGGCAGGAAGACGGGGCCGGTCAGCGTCCCGCCGTAATCGTCGAGCAGGTGGCCGCCGAGATTCCTGCCCGTCCCCGGCTCCACCCCGAAGCGAGGGCGCCTGTTGCGGTTGTTCTGGGTCGGGTTGGCGTCGAGTTGATAGCGGCGCAGGAATTCGTAGCCGACGCCATGAAAGTCGTTGCCGCCCGATTTCGTCGTGACGTTGATGATGCCGCCTGAAGTGCGCCCGTACTGCGCGTCATACGTGTTGGTCATCACCTTGAATTCCTGCGTCGCGTCCACGGGGGCACGAACGCGATGTTGTTGCTGCTGCGCGTGCGCGTCAGGTCGGCGTCGGTCACGGCGTTGTTCGGCGCGCCATCGAGCAGGTATTCGTTGTGGCGCACGAGGCCCCCGTTAATCGAAAACTGCACGTTGTCGCCGTTGTCGAACGGGCGGAAGAACTGCGGGTTGCCGCTGAACTGGACGCCGGGCGCGAGGTTGATCAGCATGATCGGGTTGCGCCCGGCGTTGAGCGGCAGCTCGTTGACGCGCATGTTCTCGATCACCTGCCCGCGCGTGGCGGTGTCGGGTTCGAGCAGCGGGGCTTCGGAGGTGACATTGATCGTCTGCTCCAGCTGCCCGACTTCGAGCATGAAATCGAGCGTCGCCTTGTCGTTGACGTGCAGCGTCAGATTACTGTTGATCGCCTTCTTGAAGTTGCTCGCTTCGACCGTCACGCTGTACCCGGGATCAGGAAGGGCAGCGTGTAATTACCGTCGCCGCCTGAAGTGGCGCTGAACTCTTCGCCGGTTTGCAGATTTTTGACGGTGATTTTCGCGGACGGGACTGCCGCGCCGCCCGCGTCCGTCACGCGCCCGGTTAAAGTGGCGCGAAATTCCTGCGCAAAGCCCGTCATCATCAGCATGAGGATTGCGACAGCAAGGGCAGGCATTCGCCAATAATGATCTCGTGTCATTTTGAACTTCCTTTCTGAGTACTCCCGCCGCGGGCGGGAGTCCCCTTAAGTGAGTTGATGGAGTGACGCCCTGGCTGTCGCCTGCGGGGCAACAGACGCCGGCGCTATTCGGGTTTTGGCAGCGACTGTCTGACGGCCTGGTATTCTCTGAAGCGTCTTTCAAACTGCCCGAGGTGTTCGTGCATGGCGCGGCGCGCCTGAGTCGCATCCCTGCGCTTGACTGCGCGCAGGATGCTGCGGTGGTGTCTGATCGCCTCGTCGCGGGCCTTGGGCAGGGGGGAGAGTTGCATCATCAAATCTGTCAGCACCCCGGCCACGGGGTGGAGGAGCAGTTCCATCAGGTCGTTGTGCGTGGCTGCCGCGAGCGCCTGGTGGAATTGCAGGTCGGCCTGCGCGAAATTCTCGAGGTTGTCTTTCTCGGCCTCCATCCGGGCGAGCGCGGCTTCGATCTTTTTCAGATCCTCGGCCGTGGCCCTCTCCGCGGCCAGCGTGGCGGTCTCGCCTTCGAGGAGCTGGCGGACTTCGGTCAGGTTGCGCGCGAAACTCTCATCGCGCTGGCGCCGCAGGTAAAGGTGCAGCGCGTCGCGTACCGCGCCCGACGCGGGCTCGCAGACGAACGCGCCCTTGCCGGGGATGATCTCGATCAGCCCTTTTTCGGCCAGCACCTTGAGCGACTCGCGGATGACCGAGCGGCTCACGGCGAAGCGCTCAATCAGCTCGCGCTCCGGCGGCAGCTGGTCGCCGGGCCGCTGATGGTTCGTCAGGATCGCCGCCTTGATCTGCCTCGCCACTTCCTCGTACATCCGGGGCTGACGCTGTACCCGCTGGAACATTCAGGAACCTCCATCCTCTAAGCTGCTGATCATCTGGTCTTCTGGTCTGACCGCCGATTGCGGTTACATTACACCGCCCCGGGCGTGAACTCAAGCTGATGCCGCAGGACCTCACGACGCCCGACGCCTCACAGGGCGGCAGGAAAGAGCGCTGTCAGGCTTGCGCGCGGCGCGGATCGCCGTATACTTACCGCGAGCAATGCGGATTTATCTTTGGCGCTGTCCCGGGCAGCAACGTTCACGCAATCTGCCACCTTCCCGCTGAAACGTCATGTACCGCCACGAATCACACATCCCGCTCGCCACGAATCGCCGCGACTTCCTCTTCCGCGCCGGCAACGGCTTCGGCGCGCTGGCGCTCGCTTCCCTGCTCGCGCGTGACGCTGAGGCCGCGGACAGGGGTCAGGCGAAAGACAAGGCGCCCGCGGTCAACCCGCTTGCGCCGAAAGCACCGCACTTCGCCCCGAAAGCGAAAGCCGTGATCTTTCTCTTTATGGTCGGCGCGCCGAGTCAGATGGAAACCTTCGACCCGAAGCCGACTCTCGACCGCCTGCACGGCCAGCAGCTGCCGCCGTCGTTCGGCGAGATCAAAAGCCAGTTCGTCAAGGCCGGCACGCCGCTGCTCGGCAGCCACTGGAAATTCAAAAAGTACGGGCAATCAGGCATCGAAGTCTCCGACCTGTTCCCGCACGTCGCGACGTGCATTGACGATCTGGCGGTGATCCGCTCGTGTTACACCGAAAGCTTCGTCCACGCCCCGGCGATGTATCAGATGACTTCGGGGCGCACGCTGGCCGCGCACCCTTCCCTGGGAAGCTGGGTGACATACGGCCTCGGCAGCGAGAGTGAGAACCTGCCCGCGTTCTGCGTCCTGACTCAGCCCGAGGGGTTGCCCGAAGGCGGCGCGCCGATGTGGGGCGCGGGTTACCTGCCGGCGGTCTATCAGGGCACGCAGCTGCGCAACGGCTCGGCGCCGATCCTGCACCTCGCGCCGCCCAGGGAGATCGGCGGCAGGCAGCAACGGCACCTGCTCGATTTTCTCCGGCGGATGAATGAGATGAATCTTCAGGCCGAAGACAACGAACTCGCCGCGCGCATCGCTTCGTATGAACTGGCCTTCCGCATGCAGCAGCACGCGCCGGAGGCGGTGGACATCAGCAAGGAGAGTGCGGAGACAAAGAAGCTCTACGGCCTCGACAATACCGGGACGAAAGAATTCGGCACGCGGTGCCTGCTCGCCCGGCGGCTGGTCGAACGCGGCGTGCGTTTTGTCATGCTCTTTTCCGGCGGCGGCCCGGTCAGTACGCAGTGGGACGCCCACGATGACATCAAAGGCAATCACGAAAAGATGTGCCGCTGGACGGATCAGCCCGTCGCCGCCTTGCTCAAAGACCTCAAGCGGCGCGGAATGCTCGATTCAACGCTCGTCGTCTGGGCATCAGAATTCGGCCGCACGCCGGTCTCGGAGAACGGCAGGGGCCGCGATCATAACCCGACGGCATTCACGATCTGGATGGCGGGCGGCGGGGTGAGAGGCGGGCAGGTGATCGGGCAGACCGACGAGATCGGGCTCCGCACGGTGGGGGAGAAATATCACCCGCGCGACCTTCACGCGACGATGCTGCACCTGATGGGGCTCGATCAGTGGAAACTGACTTTCCTGCACAACGGACGCAATGAGCGACTGACCGATTTCGGAGGCAACGTCATCAGTCAGATCGTCTGACGCGGCGTCGGGCTGCCCGGTCATCAGACATTTCCCGCCGGAGCTGCTACTCTGTCACGCGATGCCCGGAGTTCCTGTCGGTGTATTCGCCGCACCACTCGTGCGGTGAGATCCTCACATCATCAAAAACAATGTCGCCGCTGACCTGATGTTTCACCAGAAAGCCTCTGCTCAGCTGGACTGTCACCCGGGTTCCCTGCTGCACTGTGATCCGGCTGATCCTGTTCCCGGCTTTGATCTCCGCCTCCACGATCGCCCTGATGGGCGGCGATAGCTTTTCATAGCCCTCGACTTCCTCATCCGTGATCAGTTGCCCATAATCCCATAGCGCGACGTAATTGCGCTTGACCGGGTGGCGCTCCATCTCTTCATGGATGCGGCGTTTCTTTTCTTCCCATTCCCGCTTCTGCTCTTCGATGCGCCTGAGTTCTGCCGTGGTAAATTTGCGTCCACCGGAGAATGGCCGGCGCGTCATGATTCCCCGGACTGTCAGCGCGATGATCGTGCCAAACGCCGTCGTCAGAAAAGCGCCGGCGGCGTATTCCAGCGCGCGAATGGGGCGCCGCCACAAGACAGTCAGGCACAGGACGGTGACGGCGATGACGCCAGCGGCGCAGAGATAAAGCAGACGACTGGCCCGGGTCCGGGCCGTCAGGAGCAGTGCGACGTAACTGCCGCCGCAGACGGCCAGCGCCACAATCAGCGCCCAGTCGGGCAAAAGGCGTAAGATTTCATCGAGCATCGGGCCGTGATGAAGTGCGGCGCCATTTTCCGGGAGAGCCTCGGGCGGCCCTCCTAAGGCGCCTTGAACTGCAGGTTGGTATGGCCGGGCTGCGTCGGGATCTGAATGATGATGAAATCACGCTTCGCCGCCTGGTGGCAGGTGTTGCAATCCTTCGTCAGGTTTTGAAAGCTGTCCGTGAACTGCCGCTTGTCCCCGGCCTTGATCGCATCGGTGATCTTTTCGATTTCGGCATGGGTGATCAGCGGGATCAGCACGCTCAGCGGCTTCGGCACGTCCTCCCACTTATCGTGCAGCTTCCCGGCTTTTTCCAGTTCCGCTTTGATCAGCTGCACCTCGTGTTCGGCCAGTCTCCAGTTCCCCGCCTGCCCGGCAAAATACAGTCTGGCGTGATGGGCCTGAATCCCGTTCATCAGCTCCGCCATCGTCGGCTTCTGGAGTTCGAGCTTCTTTTCAATCTCGACATCCTTCCGGTCAAGCCCCTTGAGCCTGTTCGTCACGCCCTCGCTGACACAATTCGCGAGCAGCACCGTCAGCAGGCAGATTGACACGAGTATCAATACTTTCACGGACCTCATCGGCGGTGCGGCTTTGATTTCGGTGGCAGTCTCTCTCATGTCCTGATGCTCGCCAGGCGTGTGGCGATCAACTGATAGACCGACGGATTGAAGACCAGGCCGACGTGGGTGCCGGTCACCTCAAAGTTAGTGTTCGGGTCTTCGTTGACGCACACGCGCCAGTCCACGACCCCGTCGGTCTTCGTGTAGATCGCGGTCTGATGAATTGAAGCGGGAAACGAGAATTGCAGCGCGCAGACTGCCTGGCAGGAGCAATGGCCGGTGTAGCAATCGGGCTGGCTCTCGCGGCGACCCGGCTGGCTCATAATATAATCACGGACTCTGTCGGCCGTCGCCAGCACGAGCGGGTGAGAGCAGATGCCGCGGAACGGCGAGCCGAGCGTGATGACCGAAGCGACCAGCTCAGGGTTCTGTGCGGCAGCCGAGCGCGACAGGATTCCGCCAAGGCTGTGGCCGATCAGATGAACCCTGCCGCCGGTTTCGGCATAAGCTGTTTTGATAGTCTCTGACAGGCGATCAACCAGAATGTCCAGGCATTCGGCATTCCAGCCGATGCGCGACATATAAGGTTTGTAATTGACGTGCCGCAGCCAGGAGTAAAGTTCATAAAGATAGTGGTCAGTCCCCATAAACCCGGGAACGACGATGACCGCGGACTTATCGCCTTCGGGCACGCCGAGGCCGTAAAACACCGGCGACGAGCGCAGGGCCAGCCATTCGAGCCCGACAAATGCCTCGCGCCAGAGCGGTCGGTCGGACGAGCGGCGCTCCCTGTGAAACGATTGTGCTGAGACAGACATAACCAGTGCCTCCCTGATGGATCTTTTGCCGGGGAGCCGTCGGTAACTCAGGGCCCGGAATTACCGCCCGGCCGGCGCGTCGAGCCTCTTGATGCGCCCGTCGGCCTGCGGCGCGATCTCTCCCGCCGCCGCGATGGCGTCACCCAAAATCACGGCGTCAACCTTCGCCTCTTCCGGCTTGATCAAGTAGCGTACTCCCTTGAACATCGAATAGCCATCACCGCCGCCGAGCAGATACGTCCCGGAAGCGAGCGTATATGTCCGGCCGTCATCCAGCGCCTGTCCGTTGACCGTCACGCTCACCACGCGCGAGCCCGCCGGGCGACGACCATCATAAACGAATTGCAAGCCGGATACCTGAGGGAATCTGCCGTTCTCTGACTCCTCGACGATGCGCGCCACGCCGTGTTCGAGCGCCGCGCGGACGAGCGATCCCTTCACTTCGACTTTCACAATGGGAGTTTCAAAAGGCAGGATCGTGAGGACGTCGCGTCTGGTCAGTGGGCCGGGGCCGTAAGTCGTATCGGATCGGATCGAACCGCCGTTGAAGATGACGACATCCGCGCCGGTCGCCTTGCGAAAAGCGTCGGCGATAAAGCTGCCCAGATTCGTTTCGCGCGACCGCACCGTCTTCCCGCGCGCGTCGAGTTCGACCGTCGTGCGACCGACGGGCTGGTCGAGCTTGGCAGAAAGCTGCTTTTCGTATTCGCCGATGACCGCCGCAGCAGCAGGCTCATCAGCCACTTTGTCATCCACCGGAATCGCGGCGAAATCAATCGTCTCAAGCCTGCCGGTGCGCGCCGAGATATTCAGGTCAATCCGGCCCAGCAGCCGCGCGTCCGAACCCATCTTGAAGATCGGCGTGCCTGCCGATTGCGATTGCAGCACCTCATGTTCGTGCCCGCCGATGATCACGTCGAGCCGGGCGGCGCGGGCGAGTTCCTTATCCTGAGCCATCGAAAGGTGCGTGATGGCGATGACGACTTTCGCCCCGCGCGCCCGCAACTGCCGCGTGATGCGCGCGGCGGTTTTATTCGGGTCGAGAAACAGCACGTCTTTGCCGGGATTCGACGCGTGCTTCGTTTCAGGTGTCAGCAATCCGAACAACCCCACCCTGACGCCGCCAAACTGGCGGACGACGAAAGGCGGCATGCCGCCGAACGGCCTGCCCGTGCGGCGATCAACCACATTCGCCGCCAGCCAGACAAATTTCGATGCCTTCATCCGCTCGATCAATATCTCATCGCCAAAATCGAATTCGTGATTGCCGAGCGCGGCGTAATCCAGGCCGGCGGCATTCCACCCGGCAATCATCTGCTCGCCTTTGAAAATATTCGAGGCGACTGAAGGTGAGAGCGTGTCGCCCGCGAGCAGGAAGAGCGTGTTCGGCGATTCGGCGGCAATCTTCTTTCGCAGCGTGGCGAGGCGGGCAAGGCCGCCGGCTTTGCCTTTATCCACGGGCGAGATCTGGTAGACGTCATTGACCTGAAGCAGCGTGACGCGAACCGTTCGGCCACGCGCCGCCTGAGCGTGGCCGGAAAGAACAAGGCTGAGAGTAATCGCAAAAGCAAGCGCCATACGGCGCATCAGAAAACGAGGGAGAGCCATGGCTGCATCCTCCGGACACCTGTTTCAATCCTCAGCTTTTATCTTCTGACTTTTTCCGGCCGCGCCCTGTCTTTGAAGACCCACTAGCAGCTTTGGCCTTCATCACCTGCGGCTTGATCTCTTCGACCCCGGCGGCCTGTCGCAGCTCATAAAACGATTCGTACAGACAATCCCTGAGCCGCTCGACATCGGGCATCGCCTGCGCATCCGCCGTCAGTCCGAAATAAAGATGCTGATCGTAGCTCATAATCGCGCAGCCGCAGCCGATGCCGAAGCCGACCGGGACGTACGGGTAATAAGCGACCATCCGTTTGCCCATCGCGTACATCGGGACTTGGGGCCCCGGCACGTTGGTCGAAACCATATTGAATGGCGGCAGCGGAAGGTTCGCGGTCGAGAGCGCGCCCACGAGCGATTGCACCGGCGCGGGCAGAATGCCCATCAGTGCCGTAAACAGATTCAGACTCTCAGCCACGCGCCCGCTCTTCATCGCGACGGTCTTCTGATTGATGAAGCGGAACCGCTCAATCGGGTTGCGTATATCGAGCGGGATTTCGACAGGCAGCATCGAGACCAGATTGCCGAGCGCGCCGCGTTTGTCTTCCTGTCGCAGGCTGACCGGAACCATCACGCGCAGGCTGCGACCCGCGGTCTGCTGCCCGTGGCTTTCGACGTAGCGGGCAACCGCACCCGAGAGCGCGGTCAGCACCACGTCATTGACCGTGCCGCCGAGCGCGGCGCGAATCGCGCGTGCCTCGGCAAATGAAAAGGTATTCCAGACCAGTTTGCGATTGCCCGAGACCGGCCCGTTAAACGGCATCGGCGAAACCGGGGTGATCAGTTTCGGCAGCTCGCTGCCGATGTTCTGCATTGAAGCGCGCGCCTGCTGATCGGCCAGCGCCTGCGTCAGGTTGAGCAGCCCGTTCTGAAATTCCATCCACCGGTTCATGCCTTCCTGCATCCCGCCCAGGATCGAATCAAAGAGCCGCCGCGTCGGGTCGGGCTGCGGCGGTTTCGGCACGGCCTGCGGTGGCGGCGGCGGCGGCGGCGGTTCGGGAGAAAAGTCCAGGATGATTTTGAGCAGGTCAACTCCGGAGACGCCGTCAACCATGCAGTGATGCACGCGGGCGATCATCGCGGTGCGCCCGCCTTCCAGACCGTAGGCCAGATAAATGTCCCAGAGCGGTTTGTTGCGCTCCATCATCGGCGTGAAGATGCGGCCCGCCAGTTCAATCAGCTCTTTCTCAGTGCCGGGCGCATCAACCTGAACTTTGAAGATGTGCCTGTGGATGTCGAAATTCTGATCGAACTCCCACGTCGGGTGGCCGAGGTTGAACGGGTCGGGCGCGACGACCTGCCGGTAACGGGGCAGCAGGTGCATCTTGGAATCAATCATCGCGACGAAATCGTCGAATGGGATTTCGCCTTCAAAGACGCTGACGCTGCCGATGTGGAGCGGCGCTTCCTTTTTTTCGAAGTACAGGAAGCTCGCGTCCATTGAGGAGAGGCGGGAGTTAAGTTGGGGAGTGGACATGGTGGTTCTCCGTCTTACTCTTCGGGTAACGTTGCAGCCTTTTTAATCACCCATTCACTACAAAGTTTCGATATTTTCCGGCGGCGTCTGACCGCCTCACGCCGGATCTTTATGTATTCTTCTTCAGGTATGGTGATGGAGATTTGTTTAGTGGGCTGATGAGTGACCATCTCGTCAAGCAGCGAGCGACATATGGAATATAAGCCTGCTGGTGGCTCGTATTCGTTATCTGAATTCTTACAGAATCCAAGCTCAATTCCTGCTGACGTAACTATCCCTTCCATTGTCGAGTCAGGAAGAGCAACAACCCGGAAAGTGATCCCGGCATCAGTCAATCCGGACTCGGCTTCAGGGCGTGAAAGCCCTCCCTTCAAAATCCACGGATCAAGCCTGAGTTTCTGGTTCCCCTTCGGAACATCAAAGTGATCCAGAAAGATTGTACAGAGACGATTATCTTCCGAACTGATGAAGTAAAACTCGACGTCACCATATTTAAGAAGCGTGGGATTTTTATCGTTGCGCTTCTGCGAAGAAATCATGTCAGGCTGGCCGAGCAGGGATTGCAGTTCTTCGCGAGCCATTCCAAACCTGATGGAACCGAACTCTCCAGTCCGAAGAAAATCTCTCAGATCAATTGTTACTGCCGGTTCACTCATACGCACAACTACATCTGTTCACCTGCGCTCAAGCTCCATCTTCATCCCGTAACGCGGGCGCAGCGTGATCAGCGGCTGCGGCTTGACCTGCTGGTCGGGCGTCAGGCGCAGCTTCCATTTCTGCCCGATTGCCGCGAGCAGCAGGATGCCTTCCATCCACGCGAACGGCTCGCCGATGCACAGGCGCGGGCCGCCGCCGAAGGGGAAGTATGAATATCTCGGTCGCGACTTTCTGGCCTCCGGCGTCCAGCGTTCGGGGTCGAATTTTTCAGGGTCAGGGTAGTAACGTTCGTCGTGGTGAATGACGTACTGACTGAGCAATATGATCGAACCGGCAGGCACGTGGTAGCCGCCGATTTTGCAGGCGCTGACCGAGCGGCGGCCCATCACCCAGACGGGCGGGTACAGGCGCATTGCTTCGGTAAAGACCTTCTCCGTGTAAGAAAGATTCGGCACGTCCTCCACGGTCGCCAGTCTGCCCTGCAACACCGCGTCAAGCTCGGCGTGGAATTTCCTTTCGATGTCGGGGTGCTGCGAGAGCAGGTACCACGTCCACGTCAGCGCGTTCGCGGTGGTTTCATGCCCGGCGAGGAAGAGCGTCATGACTTCGTCGCGCAGCTGCTGATCCGACATCCCGCCGCTGCCCTCTTCGGCGTCCTGCGCCATCATGAGCATCGAGAGCAGGTCGCCGCGATCCTCGCTACTCGCGCGCCGCTCTTCGATGATGCGAAAGATCGTCGCATCCAGCCGCTCCTTGCCTTTGCGGGCGCGGATGTTTTTCGGGGTCGGCAGTTTGTCGAGAATCTCGGTCAGCGGCGAAGTGAAGGTGGAAAACATCTCCAGCACTTCGGTCAGCGCCTGGCCGATCTCTTTCGCCTCGGCCTGGACATCGGCATCGAACAAGGTCTTTGCCACAATCGCCAGCGTCAGCTGCATCATCTCTTCGGCGATGTTGCGCGTTTCGCCCGCCTGCCAGCGGTCACGCGTGCGTGCAGTATAATCGGCCATCACACCAGCGTAAGCGGCGATGCGCTGCTTGTGAAACGCCGGCTGCGCGAGGCGGCGCTGGCGGCGGTGAAAATTGCCTTCGCTCGTGAGCAGGCCCTTGCCCAGCACCTTCTTCGCCCGCTGCAGGCCGCGGCCCTTGATGAAATTCCAGTCATTCGCGACCAGCACGTCTTCGACGTAATCGGGATGGCTGAGCAGGAACGTGCGCTGCGGGCCGAGTTTGAAAGTGGCAACGCCGGGATAGTCGTGCGCGACCTTGAGCAGGAATTTCAGCGGGTCACGGCTCATCGCCACAAGCTGATCGCCGGGCGTGCCGCTTTTGGGGCCGGGCGCGAGTTTTTTCTGGGTTGGTGATTTCGTCTTTGCTGGTGCTTGTGTGGGAGCGGTTGCCATAGTCGTTCATCTCTCCTGTTCACGCTTCAACTGCGGGGAGCAAGAATTGCGAAACTGATTCCGAGCAGGCTGCTTTGCTGCCTGAGCATGTTGGCGAGACAGCCGACCTGCAGAGGCAGGCTGTCGGGTGGCAAACTTTCCACTTCAGGCGCGAAGACGAAAGCTCTGGCTGCGCGCGACTGACCGGCCATCCAGTATCTGACTTCGGGGTTCGCGGCGAGGTTCTTCACCCACTGCGAGTGGCGGCGGACGGTGCTGAAAACGAACAGCTCGCCGAAGCGCGTGGCCACGACCGGGACGTCATATCTGCGCCCGGTCCTGCGCCCGCTGGTTTCGACGACAATCGTGCCCGTCGGCCACAACACCGGGTTGCCGAAGCCCGCGCGCACGAGTGGTTCGATAACCCGGTTGAGGTTGCGGAAAAATTCCGTTTCGAGTGGTTGCAGTTCTCGCATAGGGAATTGGTTACTCGGTCAGGCCAGTCACGTCGTGAGTCATCACGATCAGGTCGTGCGTGCGTCCCGCGCGATCCATGACGAAATCGGCGAGCAGTGCTTCAGCCCTGAATCCCAGCCGCTCGAAAACCTGCACCGCGCCGCGCTGTTCGACTGCCATGCGCGCCACGACTTTTTGCAACCCGCGTTCGTGCGCGAGCGAAAGAACCTCTCCCGCGAGAATTTTGCCGAGCCCTTTGCCGCGCATCTCGGGGCCGACGAGCAGGCGGATTTCGCCCAGGTGGCGCGTCCAGTGCGGCAGGCTGTGCGCCAGGCTGCCGTAGCCGACGAACCGGCCATCCGCTTCGGCCAGCACGGTGACCGTCTGACCGCTTTCGACGCTGCGCAAATGCTGCTCCATCGCCTCCGGGTCAGTGATGTCAGTCGTCAGAAACATCAGGTCATTTTCGGGCAGCTCGCGCGCGAACCTGACGGAGTTTTCGAGGTCTTTGCGCTCCATCAGACGCAGCGTGACCTGCCGGTCTTCGACGTCTGTCGTCCAGGGATAAGTTCGCTTCGAGGCTGTGGCCATGGGTGTCTCCTGAAAAAGGTGAAGGATGAAAGATGCTGGTGAAGGATAAATCAGAAAAATGATTTCTGCCATCCTTCACCAGCACCCGTCATCCTTCATCATTCATCTTGTGGTTTCGTGCTTACTTCGCCGGACGAATGAACGGAAGCTGCGTGGCCAGGTCGAGCCAGCGCTTCTGCACTTCGACGTAATTGGTCACGGCCTGCTGCGCGAAATCGGCGAGCGCCGCCGCGGGCGATGACTCGTCGAGCCCGAGCCCGTCCTTCATCGCCTTGATCGCCTGCGCGTTCGACTGCGCGGCGAAATCGAGCCACTGCGTCTGGGCTTTGACAATGGTCTCCAGCCCCTGTCCGGCGTAATCCGAGAAGGTGCGCATCACGTCCGCCGGGTTGACGTTGAGACCCTCGGTCATCGCCTCGAACATCTGGCGGCTCTGCTGCGAGGCGATCTCTGACCAGCGCTTCTGCGCTTCGACCAGCCCTTCGACGCCCTGGCGCGCCCACTCGCCGAGCGCCGGGGTCGGCGCGGTGCGGTAGAAGGTCATGCCTTCTTCGATGGCTTTCATCACCAGCGCGTTTTGCTGCGAGGTGATCTCGATCCACTTCTTCTGAGCGTCCACGAGGTGTTCGACGACCTGCTTCGCCCACTCGGTCGCCTGAGCCGTTTCCGGCGCCTTCGCGTGCCCGTTATCCTTGGTTGATTTTGCCTTGCTTGCCATGACTTTTTCCTTTCCAGGTTGAATAGTGCAGTTCTGGTTAATTCAATTTGCGTTTTGCTTCTTCCATCTCGCGCAATTCTCTGCGCAACACTTTGCCGACCGCGCTTTTGGGCAGGGTCGCCGGGAATTCGATGAACGACGGAACCTTGTACTTCGCCAGCCGCTCGCGGCAGTATTCGATCAGCTCCTCGCCCGTCGCCTGCGCGCCCGACTTCAGCACGACGAAGGCCTTGACCGCTTCGCCGCGGTACTTGTCAGCGACGCCGATCACGGCGCATTCCTGTACCGCCGGGTGCGTGAAGAGTACGTCTTCGATTTCGTTCGGGTAGACGTTGTAGCCGCTGACAAGGAGCATGTCTTTCTTGCGCTGGACGATGTAAAAGTACCCGTCCTCGTCCATCCGCGCGACGTCGCCCGTGTACATCCAGCCGTCACGCAACGCCTGCGCCGTCTCTTCGGGCTTGTTCCAGTAACCCTTCATGACCATCGGCCCGCGTACGCACAGTTCGCCCTCCTCGCCCTGCGGCAGTTCGCGCTCGCCGGTTTCCAGATCAACGATTTTGCACTCGACGCCGGTGACCGGCAGTCCGATGCTGCCCGGCTTGCGCTTCGCGAGCGCCGGAGTCGAAGTGCTGATCGCGGTCGTCTCTGTCATCCCGAAACCTTCAAACAGCATCGCGCCGCTCAGCTGCTCGAACTGCTCAATGACCTCAACCGGCAGGGGTGCCGAGCCGCTGTTGAAGCGGCGAACGCGACCGAGTTTGCTCGCGGCGGCTGCCGGGTGATTGAGCAGCGAAATAAAGAGCGTCGGCACGCCGGGGAAGTAAGTAGGCTCGTGCTGATTGATTGCTTCGAGCAGCACATTTGGATCGAATTTCGGCACGGGGATCTGCATCGCGCCGTGCCACACGCCAAACACACAGCACACGACCAGCCCGTAAACGTGGAAGTAAGGGACGACGACCAGAAACCGATCCGTGCCGCGTTCGACCAGCGGCCCGGCCCACAGGGCGCATTGAATCGCCGCGGTGTAGAGGTTGTAATGCGTCAGCATCGCGCCTTTCGGCGTGCCCGTCGTCCCGCCCGTGTAAACCAGCGCCGCCACATCTTCTTCGGCGTCAATCTCGACGCGCGGCAGCTCGGGCCTCTCCACGCCCGCCATCAGTTCGGTGAATGAGAGCGTGCCTTCGGGAGTCGCCGGCGCGGACTGCGGATTCGCCGAATAAGCCAGCACGCTGGTCGTGATCACTTTTTCAATCCCCGTTTTCGCCTGAAGGCCGAGAACGACGTGGGCAAGCGCGTCGAGCGCGATGATGGCGCGCATCCCGGAATCGTTCGCGACGTGTTCAACTTCGCGCGGCGTGTAGATCGGGTTGACGTTCGCGACAATCGCCCCGAGCCGCGTGATTGCAAAAAAACTGATCACATATTGCGGACAGTTCGGCAGCATCACGCCGACGCGGTCGCCTTTGCCGATGCCCATTCGCGCGAGCGCCGTCGCCAGTTTGTCCGCCTGCCATTTCAATTCGCCGAAAGTCAGTTGCGCGCCGAAGAAAGCCGTCGCCGGGCGGTCAGCGAACTGAGTCGCGGCGAGATTGAGAACCTGATAAATCGGCTGGCGCGGGAAATTGGCCTCCGCCGGAACCCAGTAATCGTAATGCCTGAGCCAGGGCTTCTGCGCACAGGCCGAAGGCTCGGTATTGTTAGCTTTTCTGGTCGCCATAATCCTGGTGGTTAGTCTTTTCGTGTCGCCGTGTTGTAAAGGTTGCCGCGGCCGTCTGATTTCCGGCTCCCTGACCCGGGAGAGGCAGCACGGCGGGCGCCTTCGATGAAGGGCACGCTCCAGCCGAGCGCCAGATCCACGAGGCCGGGGGCCAGTTTGTTGAAGAAATTGATCGCCACCGCGTCGAGCGCCATCACGACTTCGGGCTGCGGGAAGCGGGCGTCCTGCACGATCACCCGCGCCATCTCGCGCGCCGGAAACTTCGGGGTGTAATTCGGGATCTCCACCCCGGTCTGGTTCGCGGCGGCCTCAAAGATTTCGGTTTCTACCGCGCCGGGAAAGATCGTGCTGACGTCAATGCCTTCAGTCATCACTTCGGCGCGGAGCGACTCGGAAAATCCGGCGAGCGCGAATTTGCTGGCGCAGTAGGCGGTCTCAAACGGCATCCCGCGTTTGCCGAAGATCGAGGAGACGTTGATAATGACGCCGCCGCCGCCCTGCTTTTTCATCTGCGGCACGACCGCCTTGCAGGCGTAAACCGCGCCCCAGAAATTGACCTCCATCACGCGCTTGAAATCCTCGATGGTCTGATCCGCAAACTTCGCCGCGATCCCGACCCCGGCGTTGTTGACGAGCGTGTCAATCCGCCCGAAGCGCTTGATGGATTTCGCGATCAGGTTCTCGACCTGCGACTGATCCGCCACGTCGGCCCGCACCGCGAGCGCCTCACCGCCCTTCGCCTCGATTTCGCCGACCAGTTCGCGCAGCCTTTCCTCGCGCCGGCCGGCCACCACCACGCGGGCCCCGGACTTCACAAATTCCAGCGCTGTCGCGCGACCGATCCCGCTCGTCGCCCCCGTGATCACCACGTTTGTCCCGCGCACTTTGCGAATCATGAACTCTCTCCAGACCTCTCGGTTAAGTTTTCGGCGAGCGGGAGAATAATCGGAGACGGCCCCCTTGTCAAGAGGATTTCTCGCAAATGCGAAAAGAAATAAGCTCCGGCTATATACCGTTTCTGCAAGCGATTTTAAGGCCTTTATCTGCACAGGCCGGAATGCGGCCTGATTCTATTATTCGCATTTGCAAAATTGTGTTATGATCGCCCCGGCGATTCAGGGAAGTCCCCTGAAAGATAACATCGGGAGATTTATGGCAAGGAAGACCGCAAAGAAGAGGGTGAAGGAAACAGCTGAAGAAGGCGCGCCCGACCGGGTCGTCATCAAACGCTACGGTAACCGCCGGCTCTACAATACTGAAACGAGCAGCTATGTCACTTACCATGACATCATCAACATCGTCCGCGCCGGTCACGACGTTCAGGTGATTGATTCGTCAACACAGGACGACGTCACCAAGGCCGTGCTGATCCAGGCGATTCTGGACGAGGAGAAGAACCAGAAGAACCTGCTGCCGCTGCCATTTCTGCTGCAACTGATCCGGTCACAGGAAGGCGTGGCCAAGGATTTTTTCAGCAACTATCTGGCGAGCAGTTTCGAGGCCTACCTGAAAACGAAAGAGGAATTCGACCGACGTTTTCGCGGCTTTCTGGAGACGAGCGCCAGCGCGCCGCAACTATGGGAGCAACTAATCCCCGGCGCGGAGGCGATGAAAGAACTCTGGGGCATGAATAAGAAGGGCGAGAAAAAGAAGTGACGCGGGGACTCTGAGCGCGACATGTAGTCAGTTTTTACCCACCCGCGCTGCGTACGCCGTCCCGGAGTCCCGCGTGTCTGTCGCCCTGCATCAACTCGCACTGAAAACAGCCCAGGGTGAAAATTGTTCCTCACCCGCACAGCAGACGCCAGGCGTCCGTCAGTCGGGGCAGGCGCAATCAGTTTCAGGCTCGAACCACAATTCACAGGCGGCAGCGCCGCCGGCCGGAGTTATTACGGCATAAGTCAGACTGATCCGCGTCCCCGGTCGGCCTGCTTGCGCGAGCGTGACTGCGCGTTTAAGATTCCCCCAGGTATGTCACGCCGGATCAGGGTCGAGATCGAAAGTCGGAATGAGTTCTGGCACAACGCGCTGGGCGTCGAATGGGAACACCAGTTCCCGGACCGCCGGCTGGAGAAAGTCGGCAAACACGCCTACGTGATTGATGAAGACTGGCTGGAGGATTTACAGAAGGTCGCCAGTCAGGTCTTTTCCAGAGTGCTGCTCTCGCCCGACGACCCGGGCCGCCGACGCTGGTTCCGCAGTCTCATTCCCGGCGGGGATCGCGAGTAAGATAACTTTTCCACCTATCATATGGAGACATTTTCAGATGACTAAAAGACAGCTCAGAATCACAGTGGTCGTGTGCGGATTGCTGCTCATGCTCAGTTCGGCCCTGCGCGCCTCTTCCTACCCACCGTTCCTGCGGCAGGCGGTGAAATTCGGCGCGCAGGATTGCACCTTCTGCCACCTTAAACCCGAAGGCGGCGAGGGCTGGAATGAGCGCGGCAAATGGCTGATCGCGGAAAGAGATCGGCGCAAGGCCGATTCGATTGACGTCGAGTGGCTGGCCGATTACAAGCCAGGCAAGCCGGTTGACACGGCCGGAGGCGGTAAAAACAGCGCCGGCAGCGCGGCTGCCACGCTGACTTCGGAGGAACGGGCGAAGCTCATCAAACTGCTCGAGGATTCGCGCGACGAGACTCTCAAGGCGGTCGAGAACCTGAGCGACGCGCAATGGAATTACAAGCCCGCGCCCGACAAATGGTCGGTGGGCGAGGTCAGCGAACACATCCTGCTCTCCGAGGGCCTGATCACCACACTGTTGAAAGAAAGAGTCCTGACTGCCCCCGAGAATCCTGACTGGGCAAGTAAAACTGAGGGCAAGACCGAGTTGCTCGAAAAAGCCCTGCTCAACCGCGAGCAGAAGGCTCAGGCCCCCGAACAGCTCAAGCCCGCGGGCAAACTGACGCGCGCCGAATTCATCACCCGCTTCAAGGAGGCCCGCGAGAAAACCATCAAGGCGGCCGAAGAGAATAACCAGCCGGTCAAAGCGCATACGTTCGACCACCCGGTTTTCAAAACCATGAACGGCTACCAGTGGATGCTGCTCCTCCCGCTGCACAACATGCGCCACAACCTGCAGATCAATGAGGTGAAGGCCAGCGCCGGGTTCCCGAAATAGCCGGGCGCTCGATTGACGAGCCGGGCTGGCGGCCACGGATGAGGATTGGTGGCCGCCAGCTTGACTTTTACGGACGGCAGGGAATAATTCAGTCTGTCAGCTTTGAGGCCGCGGCTGATATGCGTTTGGACTGCGGGCCGCCGGTCAGTCACTTCCCTTCAGTAATCCGGTCGCACTTATCTGAAAGGCTCAGAAAATTATGTCAGACGAAAAGGACGTGAAGAATGATCTCACTCGCCGCGAGGCCCTGAAAGGTATCGCGCTCGGCGTCGGCGTGGGGGCCAGCCTGCCGATCCTTGGGCAGCAGGCGCGGGCCGACGATCACGATCACGAACACAATCACGGCCAGGCGAAAAAGGCCCCGGCCAAAGCGGCGGCGCCGAAATTTTTCAACCAGCAGCAGCTGGCCCTGATCGCGACGATCTCCGAACACATCATCCCGACCGACGACCATTCGCCCGGCGCCATCGCCGCCGAAGTCCCGGCTTTCATTGACCTGATGATCAGCGAATCCCCGGCGGAGACGAAGAAGCTCTGGACCGACGGTCTGGCCGCGGTGGACCAGATGAGTAAGACGAAATACCAGAAGGATTACACGGGTGCCACGAAGGAAGAGCAGATCGCCATCCTGACCGAGATCAGCAAAAACGAGATGAAGCCGTCCACCACTGAAGAGAAATTCTTCAGGGCGATCAAGAACATGACGATTGACGGTTATTACACGTCAGAGATCGGCATTCACAAGGAGCTTGAGTATAAGGGCAACACCTACCTGAAGGAGTTCAAGGGATGCACGCACCCTGAACATCAGAGCTGAGCGCAGTTGCCATTCCGGTTCGCACGCCAAAGCCCGCGCCTTCATCCAGGGTGCGGGCTTTCGTTTTTTACCGCGGGGCGAATTACAATCTGCCTGTCGCTGCCGCAACAAAAACTCTGGCAAGTGCCCGGGCGGACTGACAGCCTGCGCGGGGAGTTTTCCGAGGAGTCAGGTCATGCTGAAGAATCGCCTCGTACTTTATGACTTCAGGATTCAACTGCCTCGCTACCACGGCTCGCAGGAATTGGGCTTCCGCTGGCTGACCGCCGCGCATGCGCAGGCCGAAGTGAAGGCGCAGGGGCGTGAGGATCTGCGACCGGAACTGCTCGCCAGAATGGAGAGATTCGTCAGACGCTTCGGCTGCCCTCCGCAGCACATCGGGACGCGCCGCTCCGAAATTGAAGATTTCCTGCACACCGAGTGGGACAGGATGCAGATTTTCACGCTCGCCGAAGCAGCGGAAGGATGCGGCATCGGCAAACGCAATCAGTTTTTTGCCGAGGTGGCCAATCGCACAGTCGCGGATTTCTACGCCGATGAAACTCGCCCGCCCTCGGATTTACTGCACATCACCTGCACCGGCTACGCCTCACCGAGTGCCATCCAGCGGCTGATTGATCGCAAACGCTGGCACCAGCAGACGCGCGCGACCCAGATTTATCACATGGGCTGCTACGCCGCCGTGCCCGCCCTGCGCGTCGCGGCGGGGCTGCTCGTCAATCCCCAGAACGATGTCCCTCCCCGCGCCGACCTGATCCACACCGAATTATGTACGCTCCATTTCAACCCGCGGGATCACTCGCCGGAACAGCTGGTCGTGCAAAGCCTGTTCGCCGACGGGCACATCCGCTATTCGACGGCGACGAGCGAAAACCCGCCGGACGATTTGCATGCGCCCGCTTTTGAAGTGCTGGCGATTCGTGAAGAGTCAGTGCCCGATTCGCTTGAAGATATGACCTGGGTGCTTTCCGAATGGGGGTTCCGCATGACCCTGTCGCGCGAAGTCCCCAACAAGATCGCGGCCGAATTGCCCGGCTTCCTGTCGCGGCTCTATGCGAACGCGGGTGAAAGTTATGAAGCTCTGGCCGGAGAAACTCTGTTCGCCGTGCATCCCGGCGGCCCGCGCATCATTGATCACGTCCAGCAGCTGCTTGAGCTGAATGACGCGCAGGTGGCGGCCAGCCGGGCGGTGCTGTTCGCGCGCGGCAACATGTCTTCGGCCACGCTGCCGCACATCTGGGCGGAGATGGAGGAAGACGCGAATGTCAAAGGCGGGACGCTCGTCGCCAGCCTGGCATTCGGGCCGGGCCTGACCATTGCCGGGGCGCTTTTCAGGAAACTCTGATGCTCAGTTCACGCTACCTGCTGATCCCGTTTGCGGCGCAGATGCTGTGCATGACGGTGGACGAATTCCACTTTCACTGGCGGCGAAAGCTGCCCCGGTGGGAGCGGATCGGGCACCCGCTGGATACGCTGACGGTGCTGGCCTGTTTGTACTGGGTGCTGCTCGCGCCGCCGGCCCCCGCGTCGGTGGCGGTTTATGTCGGGCTGAGCGTCTTCTCCTGCCTGTTCGTCACCAAGGACGAATGGGTGCATGCGAAGACTTGCGCGGCGGGTGAACACTGGCTGCACGCCATGCTCTTCGCGCTGCACCCGCTGATCCTCATCTGCGCCGGCCTGCTCTGGCCGGCGCGATACGCTGGCGGTGCATCAGCACTCGCCGGATGGATTCGCTACGAGGGGTTTGAAAACACATTTCTCGTCATCAACGCGGCGCTCACCACGCTGTTCGCGTTGTATCAATTCGTTTACTGGAACCTGCTATGGAAGCCCGGATCAAAGGCGAGGTCAACAACGTAATTTACGACCATTACGGCGAGCGGTGGTACACGGCCAAAGACGATCCAATCGCGCTCCTGCGGGCGGAGGCGCGCGCGCGCACGCCGTGGGTCGTGAATGAGATTCGGAAAGCCTTCGCTGACCGCCCGGTGAACGTTCTCGACGTCGGCTGCGGGGCGGGGTTCCTGACGAACGAACTGGCGCGGCAGGGGTTTGCCGTGACCGGGCTCGACGCTTCAGTTCAGAGTCTGGAAGTCGCCCGGCATTATGACGCGACCGGAAGCGTCAGATACGAAACGGGCGACGCCAACAACCTGCCTTACCCAGCCGGGACATTCGAGGTGGCCTGCGCGATGGACCTGCTCGAACACGTCGAGCAGCCGGCGCGGGTGATCGGCGAAATCAGCCGTGTCCTCAAACCCGGCGGGTTGTTTTTCTTTCACACCTTCAATCGCAATCCGATCTCGTGGCTGATCGGGATCAAGGGAGTCGAGTGGTTCGTCAAAAACACCCCGCGCGATCTGCACGTCCTCCGGCTCTTCATCAAGCCCGCCGAGTTGCGGCAGATGTGTGAGCAGAGTGGGCTGAGAGTTGAGTCAATCCGGGGATTCGCGCCGAAGTTTTTCCATTCGGCCTTCTGGAAGATGATCCTGACCGGGGAGGTGGACGACGACTTTGAGTTTCAGTTCACCCGGTCGACACTGACCGGCTACCTGGGCAAGGCGATCAAATCAGGCGAAGTCATCTGAGGGCAGTCGTCAGTTCGGCGAACCGCGCGTCATCGAGCGTCACTTCCGCATAAATCTGCCCCGCGTTTTCTTCAGTGATCCGCGCGAAGTGCGCGGCTTCAGGCACGACCAGCACGCCGGCCAGATCAATCCCCGCCGGGCTGACCGTCAGCTTCGCCTCACCCTCGGCGAAATAATACGCGGGCCGGTGTTTGCCGCGCGGGAAGAAACACACCGTCCATCGGCCCCTCCCGTACATCACCACCAGGTTGAGCATCGGTTCGGCCTGTGCCTGCGTTATTTCGGCCAGCCGGCCAATCGCGCGCTCAAACCACCCCGCAATTGCGTCACGATCATCTCCACGGGCGATCAGCAGGTTGAGCCGGTAGTTGTGAAGCGAAAATAACTGGAGATGATCGGAAGAATGGATGTAGTTTCTCTCGCCGATTTCGATGTCCCCGACAATTGGAATGAGGCTGCGATCACAAGCCTGAAAATGCAGGTGGTCAGGCGCGGAGGCCCCGCAGCCCGGGCCGTTGTAAAGGGCGAAGTAATCCTCGCCCAGTTGCTCGGCCAGATCGAGCAGCCTGGAGAAACAATTTGCGATTGCCTGCGGCGTGTGTTCGCGATGGGCGACGACCAGATGATTGCGCAGCACCGGAAACGGATTGCAGAGGATCACGAAATCCCCGCCGAAAGCAATCCCCTTCTCTTCCGGCGGCAGGCTGTCGGGGCACAGAAAGCAGGGGCGCTCTCTGATCGAAGCGGCATCCACTTTTGCAGCCGTGCTGACGATCCGCCGCGGGTTGAACTGAGCAATGACCTGTGACTCGCGGACGTTGAGCGTCCTGTATTCAACCTGATCGAGCCCGGCAGTCGCCTCACGCAGCATCGGCCACGTCGCCTGCTGTTGCGCAACGAGCGCAGAGACGCGCCGGCGAAATTCGCCCTGCCCCGCCGGACTCAGATACGGCCTCAATTCTTCATCTCTGACGATTCGCTGTTCCCAACCCACTGGCACACCCTTCTGAAAACAGATGTACCATAAACTGCCTTGCGTTGATTTCTACTCGGGTTTTCCGCTCCGTAGGAGCGCAATGTTTATAGTTGGCCGGCGAAGAGAGCCAGCCAGCTCCGTAGGAGCGTAATGTCGCAGATGCCGCTCCTGCGGAGCTGGGGTATATTTTTCCACCGCCATCTGTAACATTGCACTCCTACGAAGCGGAAGAAGCCGACCTTTGTAGAAAGAGACAGCCTACGGTGCAAGATTGCGCTGCTGCCTCGCCCTGATTTCGAGCGTGCGCAGCCAGTCCTTGTAAAAGTCGTAACGGTTCGCGGTCGCGAGCGGCAGCGCGCTGTCGCTGTTGCCGCCCCAGCGCCGGCAGAGGTAAACCGAGTCGTAAATGCGCCCGATCTCGTAATCGCGGCTGATGCGCAGGGCGACGGCGTAATCCTCGCCGTAGCTCGTATTCGGCAGCCCGAATTTTCGCAGCACGGTCACGTCAAAGGCACGCGGCGCGCCCAGGCCGTTGATGCGCAGTGCGTTGTTGCGCCCGTTCTCGCGCGTCCACTCACGGTGGTCAATCAGGCCCGGCGGCAGCTCGTTGAGGTCGAAGTCAACCAGCGTGTACGAGGCGATGACCATCGCGTAACGGCCTTCGTCGAACTTCGCGATGATCTTCGCCAGCGTGTGTTTGTCCTGATAAATGTCGTCGGAATCGAGTTGGACGGCGTAACGCCCGCAGTGCGGCGAGTAGACCGCCTCATTCCAGCAGCCGCCGATGCCTAAGTCAGTGCGCGCCGGGATCAGGTGGACGAGGCGCGCGTCTTCCGCCGCGATTCGTTTGAGTGCGTCCGTCGTGCCGTCAGTCGAATGGTTATCCACGACGATCACGTTGAAGGCGAAATCGGCTTGCTGCGCGAGCGTGCTGCGCACGGCGTCGGCAATCGTCTTCACGCGGTTGCGCACCGGGATGACGATGCTGGCCCTGACCGGAAACTTTTCGCCCGGCTCGGGCACTTCGGCAAACTGCGGTTCGAGGTAAGCGCCGATGCGTTGCAGGTGCGCGGTCACGATCTTTTCCATTTCGATCTGGTAGTCGCGCTGGCGCGGGTCAACGTAATCGAACTGCTTTTCGCCGCTCGCGCGGGTGTCAACGACCGAGCGCGTGTAAAGCGGCTCGGGCACGCGCACTATTGGCGCATCTGCTGAAAGTTTCAATCGCAGGTCGTACCAGCCGCCGTACTTTACGTCATCAGGGATAGCCCCGTGCTTTTGCAGCGCGGCCTGCGCGGCCTTACGCGAGACCAGCACTAGGGCGCCAAAATCGAAGCTGTCGCGGATGCTGCCGGGCTGGTAATCAACGAGCGGGTGGTCCGAAATCTCGTCGCCATTACGGTCGCGAAAGTCCGCGTACACTATCCCGGCGCCGGAATCGTCGGCGACCTGCGTCATCCGCTCCAGCGCCCGCTCGCTGTAATCAACCGCGCCGCCGGGCAGCGGGAGCAGCAGGTAATCGGTGTTCAGCGACTCAATCACCTGCTGAAAGACTCTGCCGGAAAAGAAGCCTTCCGCCGGCTTGTGGTCGCGCCGCTCGAAGGCAATGCTGATTCTGCTCATTCACTCCAACCCTGTTCCGGGGCTGATTATCTGACTTTGTGTTCCCACGCCGATCTTTCGCGGGGCCGCACGACGATGAAACCGGGCAGGCGGTTTGCGTCCACGAACTCTTTCAGCTCCTGCTCAACCACCCCGCCGCGGCTGCGCGCCGCGTGGCGCAGCAGGACGCGCTCGCCGTCGCGGATGATCAGGCCGGTGTGAAACACGTCCAGCCCCTTGCGCGTCGAGACGAAGAAGATCAGGTCGCCGTCCTGCAACCCTCTGCTCACCTGACCGAGTCTGCGTTTGGGGAAGTATGAGAAGCTGACGATGCGCGGCGGGAGTTGTTCGATCAGGTCGAGTGTTTTCCTCGTGGCGATCACGTCATCGCCGCGCGTGATGTCGGCGAGGAAGCCGCGCCTGACGTTGTGCCGCGCCCAGTCAACCGTGTAATGGTGCCGGCTCCGCCAGCTGACTTCACCGTAAACATACCTGATCTCGCGCAGCAGTTCGGGGTATTCTTCCGCGCTTCTGGCCAGCGCCAGCGCCAGCACCGTTTCCATAAAAGTCACGCAGTCGAAGCCGGCGAGCGTGGAGACAAAGACTTCGGGTTCCTCGGGCGAGCCGACGAGCGGGTTAACGATGTAAGGGTATCCGAGTAGCTGCCCGGAGATGGCTTTCATGCGCTGGCCGACCGAAGCGTGAGCGGCTGCCCTGTAGAGGAGTTGCTGCGCGAGCTTTTTGTCCGTGGCCTGTTGATCTGGTTGCGATGGTTGCAATGCGTCCTCGTCGAATTCAATCTCCCACGCCAGTCGAAAAACCGGCGTGGGAGAAATGATCAGTCATTCAACGAGCGGCATTGTCGCTGATCGAACTGCCAGCGGCAAGTGGCCCTGGCTCGCTCAGGCGGCCTGTTGGGCTTTTCGCAGGTACGCCGACTTCCGCATCGTCTCGGCGATGAGCTGGGCTTCGACGAAGGCCTTGATGCGCGCCCGCTCGTCCCTGGTCAGATCCGTAAACTCGACGCCCACCCCGCGGCCTTCTTCGACCGAGCGGACAGTGGTATGACAGGTAATGAACTCTTCATTCTCCTTCAGCCTGAAGCGCACGGCCATCATGCTTTCCAGCGGGTAAGGCTGCCTGGTCTGGATGAAAGCCCCGCCCGCGCCAAGGATGCGAATGCGCTCGCCATTCCTCGTGAAGATTCCTTCCTGCCCAAGCCAGACTTCCAGCGTCGAAAGCGTGCGCAGATATCGTCTTTTATCGTGTTTCATGCCTGTTTCACCTGATCCTTCCGAGTCATTGCTCTGTTGTTCCCAATGCCTGCTGAAAAAAAATCTGAGTTGATGACGTTTTCGCAGGCCCCCTGTCGGCCCGTCAACCGCGTCGCCTTTATGGGTAATGCCCGTTACATTTCACCGATCATTCTGTGATAAATAAGTGGTGTCCTGTGACAACCACGATTGATGCTTCGTCTCTTTGAATGAACTGTGGTCAATCTGACCTTCTGGCAGACCGATGCCCTTCGTGAGATGATCTGAGCAAGTGTTGTGCCCCGTGATCAGTGGAAGGTTCACTCAATGACCGTCAACGGCGACTCAGCGATGAATGATTTTCAGTTGCTTTGCAGTCAGCTCCGCCGGCGCGCGCGGCCCCACGACCAGGTGCGAATCGAACCGGAGCGCGTGCGTCAGGCCGCAGTCACGATATTGCTGCGTGAGCAGGGAGGGGCAGGAGAGTTGCTGATCATCCGGCGGGCCGAACATCCGAGCGATCCCTGGTCGGGGCATCTGGCCCTGCCCGGCGGGCGCGCCGACGCCGAAGACATCAATCTGATCGCCACGGCGGCGCGTGAAACCTATGAAGAGGTCGGGATCAGGCTGGATGTCGGGGGGAGCTTTATCGGCCAGCTCGAAGCATTCGCCCCGAGCAACCCGCGCCTGCCGCTGATCGAAATCACGCCGCTGATCGCGCTCGCACCGCGGGAGGTCACTTTGCGATTCAGTGACGAAGTGGCCGACGCCTTCTGGCTGCCGGTCAGACAACTGAAAGAGGCGGGGCTGTCAGATGTCTTTCACCTGCGGCTCGGTGATCTGGTCATCAAAAGGCCCGCGTATCCGTCCCCGCAGGGGCCGATCTGGGGGATTACTGAACGGATTCTGACGACGTTTCTCGGCCTGCTTGACTGATCAGATGTCAGTTCAGCGGCTATTTTTTCACCGCCGTTTCCATCAGCACACGCCAGAGCAGCTGCGTGCCGAAGCCAAGGCTCGCAACGCGGATGCGTTCATCGTTACCGTGGAAGCCGGCTTCCTCTTCGGGAGTGTTCGGCCACAGCACGCCGTAAGCCTTGACGCCGCGCCCGCGCAATTGCGACGAATCGGTCGCCCACGTGGACATATAGGGCATCACGGGTGTGCCCGGCGACATGACTTTGACTGACCGCTCAAAGGCGCGAAACATCTCGGTGTCATCCGGCGTGGCGGGCTGCGGGCTGCGAGTCATTCTTGCCGGCGCGAAAGTGATCAGCGGGTCGTTGACCGCCTTCTGCAATTGCCCAAGGACATTTTCCTTTGTGTCGCCGGGCAGCAGCCTGATGTTGAGGTTCGCTTCGGCAGTGCCGGGAATGACGTTGTTCTGAAAGCCGCCATTGAGGATCGTCGGCGAAATCGTCGTGCGGAGCAGCGCCGCGAAACGCAGATTCCGCGCGGCCACTTCGCGCGCCAGAGGCTTCAGCCGATCCTGATCGGGCGGTGAAGCTGACGCGGCCTTCAGTAACACCTCATACAACTTCTTTTCCTCTCCGGTCGAACCTGCGGCCACGCCGGCAAAGAATTTTTTGATCGTTTCGTCCAGCTGCACCGGCGTTTCATAAGCGCCGATGTTGCTGATCGCGCGCGCCATCCGCACGACCGGGTTGTCGGGGCGCGGGATGCTCGCGTGGCCGGAAATGCCGGCGGTCGTGAGTTTGACGTTGAGCGGGACTTTCTCCTGCGTCTGGATCGCGAAGAAGCGCACCTTCCCCGACGGGTCGAGCAGGGCCGTGCCGCCTTCGGTGATCGAAAACTCCACGTCAACCCACTCCGGCTTGTGATTGATCATCCACTCGATGCCGAGTCCGGCCCCCTGCTCCTCGTCCGCCTCGCCGAGCAGAATGATGTCGCGCCGGAGCGACACGCCGGAACGCTTGATCAGCAGGAACGCGGCCAGCTCCGCCGCCATAATGTTTTTGTCGTCCTGCGCGCCGCGCCCGTAAATGTAACCATCCTTCACGAGCCCGCCGAACGGGTCAACCGTCCAGAGCTTCGGCTCGACGCCGACGGTGTCGAGGTGCGCCATCACCAGGATCGGTTTCGCCGAGCCGTCGCCTTTGAGCCGGGCGACGAAGTTCCCGCGACCGGGCGCGCTCTCGAAGGTGTAATTCTCGATGCCCTCGCGGTCGCAGACGGATTTGAGGTAGCGCGCGGCGTCGAGTTCGTTGCCTTCAGGCTGCGTCGTTCTGATCCTGATCAGTTCGGAGAGGTATTGCGTGGCTTCCCGCGTGGCCTTGTCCCAGTCGGGCTCGGCGTTGCGGCTCGTGCGTGTGCCGGTGGCCACTGCGAGCGCGACAGCCAGCAGCAGGACGCAAATCATCAGGGCGAGTTTGCGGAACATGGTCTTGTCTCCGGGTTGTGGTAATCAGATGAATGAGACGTCGGTGCGGGCAATGACCGGGAAGAGGAGCCTCAGATACTCCTCGTGCGAAACGTCATAAGTGCCGAACTGCTCGAGGTGCGGCGACCTGATCTGCGCGTCGAGCAGCTCGAAGCCGCGCTCGCGCAACCGCTCGACCAGCGCCACGAGCGCGATCTGTGAGGCATAGGGCTCGCGGCTGAACATTGATTCGCCGCAGAAGGCCGCGCCAATCGCGACGCCATAGAGACCGCCGACCAGTTTGTCATCCCGCCAGACTTCGACCGAGTGGACGTGCCCCTGTCGGTGCAGCTCGATGTAAAGCGCGATCATCTCCTCGCTCAGCCAGACGCCGTCGGCCTTTTTGTCGTCGTGCCGGGCGCAGGCGCGAATCACCTCCGCGAAAGCCGTGTTGACGGTGACCCTGAACCCGCCTTTGCGGATCGCCTGCCGGAGCGAGCGCCGGACTTTGAACCGCTCGTCGAGCGGGACGAGCGCCCGCCGCGAGGCCTGATACCAGTGGATGCTCCCCTCACGGCCCTCGGCCATCGGGAATAACCCCTCGTAATACGCCCCCAGCACCATCTCTGGCGTGATCCTGAATCGGAAAGGTGACGCGCGTTTTGTCATGCGTGACGAAGTGGTTCTTTTGCCCGTCGGCGTGTTATCTTTGCCGTGCCCGGATTCTATCCAAAGATGCTCAGGCAGGAAAGCTCACCATTAACACTGGTACAGTACCGCGAGCGTCGGGCGAGCGGAGATCAGGCGAAGTCGTGTTGCGATGTCTCCGCTCGCCCGACGCTCGCGGTACTGTACCCGATACTCCCGAGACAGAGGAATGCCGATGATGTTTCTTTCGAAGTCGAGGCCCCGTGTTCCCGCCATAACACGCCGGCTGCTGGTTCTGCTGATTTTTTCAGTCGCCGGTTCATCGGCGCTGATGAGTGTTCCGGCTCTCGCCCAGAAAGTCAGACCCAAAGCGAGGGAGGCGGCACAACCGCAACCCGCTCCGGCACTGAAGCTGCAATACACTATCTCATTCCCGCAGCCGCACACGCACCTTTACGAGGTCTCACTCTCCATCGGCAATGTCGCGGCGAAGCAGCTCGAAGTGGCGATGCCGACGTGGACTCCGGGGTCATATCTGCAACGCGAATATGCGCGCAACGTCCAGGATTTTGCGGCGAAGGACGAAACCGGCAGCGCGATCCGCTGGGAAAAGACCGGTAAAAACAACTGGCTGATTTACACCGGCGACGCCGACGGCAGCCTGCGCACCATCACCGTCAGTTATCGCGTCTACGCGAACGAACTGAGCGTTCGCACTTCTCACCTTGACGCCAGCCACGCTTACTTCAACGGCGCGAGCGTGTTTATGTTCGTCAGGGGCGCGCTCGATCAGCCGTATCGTTTGAAGGTCAATGCGCCGGCCGGGTGGCAGGTGACCACGCCGCTCGCGCTGGCGCCGGACGCCGACGGTTATTACACCGCGCCGAACTACGACATTCTGGTTGATTCCCCGGCCGAGGTCGGCACCCACAAGCTGCTCGAATTTGACGCGCGCGGCAAACGCCATCGCATTGCCATCTGGGGCGAAGGCAATTACGACGAGGCGCGGCTCAAAGAAGATGTCGCAAGGATCGTCGAGCAGGGCGCGCAGCTTTTCGGCGGGCTGCCTTACGAACATTACACCTTCATCCTGCACCTGCAGCCGAACATCGGCGGCGGGTTGGAACACTTGAATTCGACGACGTGCGAGGCCGCCCCCGATTCATTCAAGCCGCGCCGCAATTACGTGCGCTTCCTCGGCCTGATTTCGCACGAATACTTCCACCTCTGGAACGTCAAGCGGATCCGCCCGAAGGCGCTCGGGCCCTTCGATTACGAGCATGAAAACTACACGCGCGCGCTGTGGCTCTCCGAAGGCGTGACGGATTATTACGGCAGCCTGCAACTGCGCCGCGCCGGGCTGATTACGCCCGAAGAGTATCTGGAAGGCCTCGCCCAGGAGATCGCCGGTTACGAACAGACGCCCGGCCGTCAGGAGCAGAGCGCCGAAGAGGCGAGTTTCGACGCGTGGATCAAGTTTTACCGCCCCGACGAGAACGCGGTGAATTCGCAGATGTCGTATTACTCCAAAGGCTCGCTGCTCGGCTTCATGCTCGACCTCGAAATCCGCTCGCGCACCAGCGGAGCAAAGTCGCTCGATGACGTGATGCGCTATTTGTACGAGAACTACGCGCTGCGCGGTACGGGCTTTCCCGAAGGCGAGTTGAAAGGAGCGTTTGAAAAGGTCGCCGGGGCCGACCTGACGGATTTCTTCAACCGCTACGTCAGCGGCACTGAAGAGGTTGATTTCAATCGCTACTTCCAGATGGCCGGATTGCAACTCAATAAAGGCTGGCTGCCCTCGCCTTATCTGGAGCAGGGCGAAAAGCCCGGCTGGCTGGGCTTCCGCATCCGACCGAACGGCGACCGCGCGGTCGTGCGCGAAGTGCTGGCCGGCTCTCCGGCCTACGGGGGCGGGGTCAATGCCAGTGATGAAGTCGTGGCGATCAACGGGCTGCGCATTGACGCTGACAATTTCGATAACCGCATGGCCATGCTGCGCGCGGGCGAGCGAGTCGCGTTGACCGTGTTTCGCCGCGACAGGATGATGACGCTCGACCTGACCGCCGCGCCGAAACCGCCCGACCTTTATCGCGTCACCAGAATGAAAGAAGTGAATGCGCAGCAGCGGGCGATTTATGAAGCCTGGCTGCGGCAGGAATTAAAACAGGGATGAGGACAGGGAATGAAGTTTCAGACTTTGGATCAGGAATCTGTCTTTCAATCACTGCTGAAACACATTGGCAGTCGTCTGAAAGCTGCCAGTCGCTGGCGACCTGATCGCGGCCTGCGTTTGTCAGTGGTCGGCGGGTTGATTATTGCCGCCTTCCTGACAATTCTTCTGCCAACCGCAGAAATTGCTGTCAGAAAGTATCTTCTTCCCTCTAACATCTACGACGCTGGCCAGACCCAGCTATCACTCCCAATACTGAGTTTCGTAATCCTGTTCCTCAACCTCCCGGGCTACATCATCGCTATCGCGGCAATCTGGCTGGGCCATTTAGTGCAGCTTACGCCTGAACAATGGATCGGGCTTTCGAGGCTGATTGGAATACTCTTTGGCAATACGGCAGTCTATGCTTTCATTCTCTATTGGTTTCACGGCAGGCCGCCCGCAAACTGAGACTGTCTGACTCGCACCTCGCTTCGATGACCACCTACGCGCTCTGCCTCATCCTCGCCGCCTCGTTCATCCACGCGAGCTGGAATTACCTTTCCAAGCAGGCCGGCGGCCGGACGCCCTTCCTCTGGCTGGTCGCCACGATCTCCACGGTGCTTTACGCGCCGCTGGTCGCCGCCATCTTCGTCTTTCAGAGACCGAAGATCGGGCTGACGGAGATCATCTTCATGACCGTGAGCGCGCTCATCCATCTGGCCTACTTCATCATCCTGCAACGGGGCTATCGCGTGGCCGACCTGTCAATCGTTTATCCGATGGCACGCGGGACCGGCCCTGCGCTTTCGACGCTCGGGGCAATCGCCCTCTTCGGCGAAAGGCCGACCGTCTTTGCCGTCGCCGGGGCGGCGTTGATCGTCGTCGGAGTCTTCATCATTACCAGCGGCAGAAAACATGCCTCGGAACGCGAGGCGATCAACCGCGGGATCAGTTACGGGGCGCTGACCGGCGCGTTCATTGCGACCTACACGCTCTGGGACAAGCGCGCGGTCAGCGGGGTGATGATTCACCCGCTGCTGCTCGATTACGCCTCGCAGATCGCGCGCGTCGTCATGCTGGCCCCGGTCACATTTCGCAACCGCGGCGAACTCACCCGCGAGTGGACGGTCAATCGCTGGCCCGCGCTTGGCGTGGGGCTCCTCAACCCGCTCTCGTTCATCTTCTTCCTGATGGCGCTCGTCCACACGCCGGTGAGTTACGCGGCCCCGGCGCGGGAGACGAGCATCCTGATCGGAGTGATCTTCGGCGGGAGGCTGCTGGCCGAAGGCGACACGGGTCGCAGACTGGTCGCCTCCGGCCTGATGCTGATTGGGATCATGGCACTGGCTCTGGGGTAGAGCAGCAGGGCAACTCATCCCCGGGAGCGCCGGGCGGCTCGCGTGCGCTCCCAAGGGTTCATTTGATGTTCACCGTAATCGTATTCGTCGTCGCCAAGCCGTCAACTGTCAGCACCACGCCGACGTTGCCGCGCCCGACGAGCGTGCGCGGGATCTTCGCGTTGACCTGATCCAAGCCGACAAAGCTGCTCTGCGCCCCGGCGTAAGTCACTTCGGCACTCTCCCCGCCCAGCGTCACGCCGACCGCCGACTCGGCGCTACGGCCACGAATGCCTGTACCAAACAAGATCAGAAAGACCTGCTCACTCGCAGGCCCGAGGTCAATCTGCTGGCCCAGGGATTCGTACCGCTGCGAGCCGTCGGTCAGCACGCGCACCAACACTGCCGCTGGCGTCCCTGACCCGCTCGCGTCGGCTGTAAACAACGAAGGCGCGACCGGGCGCACTACTGCGGCGCCGGTAAACACCGCCCCGTCGCCGCCCGTGATCGTCACCGTCGCGGTTCCCGGCGCGGTCTGATCGGGCATCAGGTAATTGACCTGCGTCGGCGAGACGTAAAACAACGGCGCCAGTCGTTCGACTCCCTGCGCATCTTTTACTTTGACCGAAGTCCCGACCAGGTTCGTCGGCTGTGCCCCGCTCACCCACGAGGCGATGCTCGTTGCCAGCCCGCTGCCGAAAGCCGCGCAGATGCCGTTCGGCGTGGTGTTCGTCCGGTAACTCGCCGCCGAGACCTGCGAGGCGTAGCGCGGGGAGTTCGGATTGACGATCCGATACACCGCGCCGTTAAGATCAACGACATAAGGCTCACCGTACTCGTCCTCGCCGAATGAAGAGATCGCATAGGCCGTATCAGGCAGCGGAGTCGTCGCGCCACCGCTCAGCATGAAAATTTCACCCGTGCAGTAATCGCCGTAAAGGTAAGCCCCCGCGGGAAGCGTGGCGCGCCCGCCGCGGTAAACATACCCGCCGGTGATCGAACAGCGCCCGTTTGAGTGAGTGTATTCGGCTATCGGCTGAACGGGCGTCAGTGCCGTGCAGGCCGGGGCGCCCGGCGGCTTTTCGGCGTTGCACCGCGTCCCTTCCCACGTCGGCCAGCCGTAATTGCCGCCGAGCGACACGATGTGTACCCACTCGCGCTGATTCTGCCCGACATCCCCGACGTAAAGCTGTCCGGTGTTGCGGTCAAACGAGTAACGCCATGGGTTGCGCAACCCGAGCGCATAAATTTCATCGCGCCCGGGCGTCGCGCCGGAGTAAGGGTTGGTCGCGGGCGACGAGTAAGGCACCGCCCCGTTCGGCTGATCCACGCTGATGCGGAGAATTTTGCCGAGCAGTTCTTCAATGTTCTGCGCGCGATTGCCGGGGTCGTTGGCTGAACCTCCGTCACCCATCCCGATGTACAGAAACCCATCCGGCCCGAATTCAACCATCCCGCCGTTGTGATTCGCGAAAGGCTGCGCAATGGTCAGCAGCACCGTTTCCTGAGTGTCGGCCACGTTGCGATCAGAAGTCGAAGCCTTGTATTCGGCGACGACCGTCGCCCCGTCGTTCTTCCGGGTGTAATTGACGAAGAAGCGCCGGTTGCTCGTGAACTTCGGGTGGAACGCAAGCCCCAGCAGGCCGCGTTCGCCGCCGGCCAGCACCTTGGCGGTGATGTCCAGGAACACAGTCGAAGTGGTCGCGCCCGGCTGCATCACCCTGATCCTTCCGGGTTGCTCGATGATGAAGAGCCGGTTGCTGCCGTCGTGCGCATGCGTCAGGTAAAGCGGGCTCGTCAGAGGTCCGGTCTGCAACTGCTCAAACTGAATCGTCGGCGGACTCTGCGCGGCCACCTGACGCGGCAGACAGGAGATCAGGCCGGCGACCACGAAACTCAACACACCACACGATCCGGCTGAAACAAACTTCTTCGGTGAATTCAGCGAATTCATCACAGGATTCCTCTCTGTGAGGATTTGGGGAGTGTTGTTGCCTGAGGAAAGTAATGGGGGTGGGCAGGGGTTTTGCACCCTCCGGCCCTGCTGTCGTGTTATGCCGGCAACGTCCTGCTCTGGCTGCCCGGAACCGCCGCTTTCGGACTCTGCGCTGTTTACGCCACGCCGCCTGGCGTGTGACGTTGCGCGCTATCCTGCCAGATTAATATTCGGGCTGTCAAAGCTGTAATTCAGGGACTCGCCCGAGTGAGGCGCAGCGGCGCCCGGTCATATCAGCGCTTTCGCCGCGCCCGCTTCTCGTCCATCTCAATCGGGTCAGGAATTTCGGGCGATGAAATCAACCCGCCTTTGAGCTTCGACCCGATTTCGACGCGGCCAAGGATGATCCGGCGGATGCGTTTGGGCAGGATGTATTGTGCGGCTCTGACGATTTTGTTCGCGACACCGGCGATGTCACCGCCGCCGTCCCAATGCTCGCGGATGACCGCGTCCGGCGTGCGCGCGAACAGGCGGAGCAGCGTCAGGGCGACAAAATACAGGTCATCAACTTCGCCGATGAAGGGGATGAAGTCGGGGATCAGGTCGAGCGGCGAGATGACGTAGACAATCGCGCCGACGAGCAGGGCTTTTTCCGCCAGCGGCACGCGCGGATCCCTGAAGAGGCGAAACAGCAGTTTGAGAAAATTCGGGATCAGCAGAATCGCATTCTTCAGAAAACCCCGTGACTGCTGCCGCTCGATCCGTTGCACTTTTCCGGTCATTAAGTTTCTCGCCTCCTGCGATGTTTCAATAATTCACTGCCTGCATTGATCGCCTGTCAGCGGCAATCATTTGCCTGCGCCCGGACTTCGATGCTTAAATTGAATTCCACGGTAAAAAAATTTCGGGCTGAAAGATACGGGAGAATCAACGATGAGTGAAGATAACCGCGCGACCGCAGCTTTTCCTGAATCCATTGAACTGACGGATGACGAATCCGTGTTGCAGATCGTCTGGGGTGACGGCCACACGAGCCGCCACCGGCTCGATGTGCTGCGCGCCGGCTGCACCTGCGCCGAATGCCAGGGGCATCACCCTTCGCAAAGCAAAAACCTCCGGCCCGAACAGTTCCCCCGCATCAGGATCACTGACTTCGCCCCCGTCGGGCGCTATGCCTATCACATCGTCTGGAGCGACCACCACAGCAGCGGGATTTACACGCTCGAATTTCTGCGCGAACTGGAAAACTCGGCCTGAGGCGCTCTCACTCTCTGTACTTCGCCTGCACGCGATAACGCGACAGCAACTCTTCCAGAAAGCCTTCGTAATTGAAAGCCGCCGGGTCGAAGGAGGGGCGGATCTTTTCCAGCAGCGGCATCGCCACGCGCCACGCCAGCCACTGGCGCGGGTGCCCGGGCAGGTCGAAGCGGCGGCGCAGGAACGCTTCGACGACCTCGATCTCTTTCGGCTCGACCAGGCGCACGTCGCCGCGGAAGTCTACCGGCGGCGCGACCCGCCGCATTGCCGTATCAATCACCTCGCTCTCAAAGACCTCGTCAAATGACGGCGCTTCGGTGGCGCGCTCCTTGACGACCACCGTGCCGGCCACGAAATCGCCGAGCCTTTTTGACCGCGCGCTCGCGAAGACCGTCGCCAGCCCCACCGAGTAGAAAGGCAGAGGCATGCTGTCGGCCACGCGGATCAGGTTCCGCGCGAGCGCGGCGAAGAAGTTGATCGGTCGCCCGTCCTCGCGAATCACGCGCAGCTTGAGCCACCGCTTGCCCGGCGTCTGCCCGCTCCAGATCGTTTCAAAGATCACGAAGTAGCCGAAGATGATGATAAAAATCGTCAGGCTGAGCGCCGCCAGCAGCCACAGATTACCCTCTTCAAACCGGCTCGCCAGCCTCCCTTCGAGGCTGCGCGCGGTGGCGCTCAGGTTGTAAACGACGATGTAGGTAATGACGATCGTCAGCACCTGCAGCAGGTGGTCAATCGCGCAGGCCAGAAAGCGGTTGCCAATCGTCGCCAGCGCGAACTGCAACTGAACGTGTTCGGGTGTCTCGATGATTAAGGTCTCTTCCGCCACACGCGCATTCTACCCCAGGGATTGCGGATTGCGGATCGCGGACTGCGGATTTTTCACGTCGCCGGTGCGCCCGGATGAGACTTTCAGCGGGGCTTTATATTGCCTGAATTTCACGGAAATTTTCCGCAATCCGCAATCCGCGATCCGCAATCCGCAATCGGTTGACGTTTTTGCGAGCCCTGTGTTACGGTGCATTTCCGTTCGAGATCAACCAGTAATCACGCGCTTTTCACCGCAGACAGAGGTCATTTTCCCGACCATGACAGAACTCAAAAAGACAGCGCTCAATGGTGTCCACCGGAGGCTTGGCGGGCGGATGGTGGAATTCGGCGGGTGGGACATGCCCGTCCAGTACAGCGGCACGATTGACGAGCATCTGGCCGTGCGCACCGCCGCGGGGATCTTCGACGTCAGCCACATGGGCGAGATCGAAATCCGCGGGCCGCAGGCTCTCGAATTCGTCCAGCACCTGACCCCGAACAATGCCGCGAAGCTCGCCGACGGTCAGGCCCAGTATTCGGCGCTGCTTTACCCCGAAGGCACCTTCGTTGACGACATCCTGGTTCACCGCTTCGGCCCGGAGCATTTCTTCATCTGCGTCAACGCCTCGAATGCGGACAAGGACTTCGCCTGGACGAGCGACCACGTGAACGGTTTTGATGTCGAAGCCCTCAACACGAGCGATCAGTACACGCAGCTCGCGATTCAGGGGCCGAAGGCGCTGGCCATCCTGCAACCGTTCGCCGACGTTGACCTCGGCGCGATCAAATATTACTGGTTCACGCGCGGTCACGTGGACGACGTTCCGGCGATCATCGCGCGCACCGGTTACACGGGCGAGGACGGGTTTGAGATCTACTTCGACCCGGGCGAATCAGAGCGCATCTGGAACAAAGTACTCGAAGCCGGGCGTCCGCACGGGATGCTGCCCTGCGGTCTGGCGGCGCGCAACACGCTCAGGCTCGAAGCGAAGATGGCGCTCTACGGCCACGAGATTGACAACACCACGACGGCATACGAAGCCGACCTCGGGTGGATCGTGAAACTCGACAAAGGCGATTTCATCGGGCGCGAGCGGCTGGCCGCGCAGAAGGCCGAGGGCGTGAAACGCAAGCTGGTCGGCTTCGAGATGATCGAGCGCGGGATCGGGCGCGACGGCTATCCGGTTTTTCTGGCCGGCGGCGCGGAGCCCGTCGGACACGTCACTTCCGGCAGCCCGGCCCCGTTCCTGCACAAGAACATCGGCCTGACTTATCTGCCGGTTGATCAGGCGGCCATCGGCACGCGCTTTGACATCGAGATCCGCGGGCGGCGTGTGGCGGCCGAGGTCGTGCCCACTCCATTTTATAAACGCAGCAAATAACAACCATCCGGCTATGTGGACAAACACCCGGTCGCTGCCGTCAGGCTGGGCTTTCGGGCAGGCAGCCGTAATAAATTCCAATTACCTTTCAGGGGAGAGAAACAGCGATGGCCAAATATCCTGACAACCTGCAATACACCAAAGACCACGAGTGGCTGAAGATCGAAGGCGATCTGGGGCGCGCTGGCATTACCGAATTCGCGCAGGAAGCATTGGGCGACATCGTCTATGTCGAACTGCCGAAGATCGGCGAGAAATTTTCCGCCGGCGAGCCTTTCGGCTCGGTCGAATCAGTCAAGTCGGTCAACGAAATCTTCATCCCGGTTTCCGGCGAAGTCGTCGAGATCAACGAGGTGCTGGCCGATTCGCCGGAACTGGTCAACGAAGACCCTTACGGCAAAGGCTGGATGATTCGCTTCAGGATCACCGATTCGTCCGAAGTTGACAGCCTGCTGTCATCGAGCGAGTACGAGGATTTCATCAGCGAACAGGAACACTAAACAGGGAAAACCGAACTGACGATGCGTTATATTCCGAACTCGGCCCACGAACGCGAACTGATGCTGCGCGACATGGGCGTCGAATCAATTGACTATCTTTTCCGCGGCATCCCCGCACACCTTCAGCTCAAGGGCCCGCTCAAACTCACTCCGGCCCTGTCCGAATCAGAAACGCTGGATTACTTCCACTCGCTCGCGGCGCGCAACGTGATTCACGCGCAGGAGGCCTCGTTCCTCGGCGCGGGGGCTTACGACCACTTCATCCCGACGGTGATTGACACGCTGATCTCGCGCGCGGAGTTTCTGACTTCGTACACGCCCTATCAGCCGGAGATCAGCCAGGGTACGTTGCAGGCGATCTTCGAGTACCAGACGATGATCTGCGAACTGACGGGTATGGATGTGTCGAACGCCTCGCTCTACGACGGGTCAACCGCCACAGCGGAAGCGGTGCTGATGGCCGTGCGCGTGACCGGGCGCAGCAAAATCGCGCTCGCCGCGAACCTGCACCCCGAATACCGCGAGGTCGTTGACACATACATTCACCACGCGGGCATCACCGAGCAGACGATCCCGAGCGACCCCGTGACCGGGACGCTCAAGCCCGAGGCTCTGGCCGATCTCGGCAACGATGTCGCCGCGCTCGTGATCCAGTCGCCCAACTTCTTCGGCGGGATCGAAAGCCTTCAGGCGCTCGCCGACGCGGCGCACGAGGCCGGGGCGTTGCTCGTCGTGGTCGTGCCGGAAGCCATGAGTCTGGGGATCCTGAAAGCCCCGGGGCAGTGCGGCGCTGACATCGTCTGCGGCGAAGCCCAGTCGTTCGGCATCCCGACTTCGTTCGGCGGAGCGTACTGCGGCTTCTTTGCGGTGCGCGAAAAGTATCAGCGCCAGATTCCGGGGCGGCTCGTCGGGCAGGCGTTCGACGGCGAGGGGCGAAAGGGTTACGTGCTGACGCTCGCGACCCGCGAGCAGCACATCCGCCGCGAGAAGGCGACCTCGAACATCTGCACCAATCAGGGCCTTTACGCGTTGATGGCGACGGTCTACTTGTCCCTGCTGGGGCGCAAAGGACTGCAGGAAGTCGCCGAGCAGAATGTACAGAAGGCGCATTACGCCGCGAAGCAGATTGCGGCGCTCGGCGGTTATAAACTCAGATTCACCGCGCCGTTCTTCAATGAGTTCGTCGTCACCTGCCCGAAGCCCGCGCGGGAGATTCTGGACAGGCTGGCGCGGCAGAAGATCATCGGAGGCCTGCCACTCGCGCGGTTCTTCCCCAGGATGGAGAACGAGTTGCTCGTCTGCGTCACCGAAACGACGACGAGGCAGGAGGTTGATTCATTCACTGACACATTGAAGAGGATTTCAGAGGACACCGAATTTTAACTGCATCGCAGACTGTCTGATCTGCGATACATTCTTCATAGAAACTACCGTGATCAAGAAAGCCACTACCCACATCAGCCAGAACGAAGGTTTGATTTTCGAGCGCTCGCGCGAGGGCAAGACCGGTTACCGCATTTCCGCACTCGACGTTCCGGCAACGAAGACCGAAGAACTGATTGACCCGTCTCTGCTGCGCGACGACGACCTCGCCGGGCTGCCGGAAGTCAGCGAGCCGGAGGTCGTGCGGCACTTCACCCGCCTTTCGACGTGGAATTACGCGATTGATCTGGGGATGTATCCGCTGGGTTCCTGCACGATGAAATACAACCCCCGGCTCAACGAACGGGTCGCGCGCATTCCGGGTTTCGCCGCCTCGCACCCGTACCTGCCGGATGAATTCGCGCAGGGCAATCTGGAACTGCTCAGGGAACTCGAAGACAACCTGGCGGAAATCACCGGGATGGCCGCCGTGAGCCTGCAACCTGCCGCCGGGGCGCAGGGCGAGATGGCCGGCCTGATGGTGATTCGCGCCTGCCTCGGCGCACGCGGCAATCCACGCAAGCGCGTGCTGATCCCCGATTCCGCGCACGGGACCAACCCTGCCAGCGCGGCCATCTGCGGTTACGCCGTGCAAACGATCAAGTCGAATGCGCAGGGCGCGATTGACATCGAAAACCTGCGGCAGGTTGTGGACGAGGACGTCGCGGCGCTGATGCTGACCAACCCCTCGACGCTCGGCCTGTTTGAAGAGAATATCGAAGAGGTCTGCCGGATCATCCACGACGCGGGCGGGCTGGTTTATATGGACGGCGCGAATATGAATGCGCTCGTCGGCGTGACGCGCCCCGGCGATATGGGCGTGGACGTGCTGCACCTGAATCTGCACAAGACGTTCTCGACCCCGCACGGCGGCGGGGGCCCCGGCGCGGGGCCGATTGCGGTCGTGAAGGAGCTTGAGCCCTTCCTCCCCTTCCCGCGCGTGGTCGAAAAAACAGACGACAAAGGCGAGCGCAGACTGGAACTCGACTACAACCGCCCGCAGTCAATCGGGCGTGTCCGCGCCTTCTTTGGCAACTATTCGGTGCTGGTGCGGGCGCTGTGTTACATCAAAACGCTCGGGCCCGACGGGTTGCGCGAGGCGACGGAGGCCGCCGTCCTCAACGCCAACTACATCGCGCATCATCTGAAGAGTGATTACGACCTCGCCATCCCTGACGGCAAGCCGATGCACGAAGTCATCTTCAACGACAAGCGGCAGTCGCGGCACGGCGTCCACACGCTCGATGTCGCCAAGCGGCTGATTGATTACGGCTTCCACCCGATGACGATGTATTTCCCGCTGGTCGTCAACGGCGCGATTATGATCGAGCCGACCGAGAGCGAGGGGCGCGAGGAGATTGACCTGTTCATTGACGCGATGAAATCAATCGCTCAGGAAGCGCGAGAGAATCCCGAACTCGTCAAAGGCGCTCCGCACAACACCCGCATTGGGCGGCTCGACGAAGCGGCGGCGGCACGCAAACCGGTGCTGCGGGCGAAAGCAGCGAGTTAACAGTCGACGGCCAGAGGCCAGAGATAAACTCCCCTGCGGATAATTCCGGCACTCGGGTAAGGGTAACTGGCTTCCGGCCACTGACCGCCGTTTCTTGACACCCTTTTCTCCCGAAAGCTATCATCCAACCCGCCCTGAAAACCAACTCTGACAAAACGCCCCCTGCTGATCGGGCTGCCACGAGAGTGCCCGCGAGTCTACTGGAATGACTGCGCCACTTAACCCATTGCCGGAAGAATTCTCCGAACAATTGCGCAAACAGCTGCGCCGGCTGCTGGTGCATTTCGACGAGATGCGCGCGCAGACGCCGACGCCCGGCGCGTGGATGCCGCCGCTCGATCTGCGCGAACTGGATGACGCGATCCTCGTCAACCTCGAAGTGCCGGGCATCCCCTACGACCACCTGCGGATCACCGTGATGGACGGCACGCTCAAGATCGAAGGCCGCAAGGAGCGCCCGGCCAGCCGGCAGGCCGCGGAAGCGGAAAAGCCGCTGCGCTTTCTCTGCCTCGAAAGGTCGTATGGCAGCTTCACGCGGAAGGTTTCGCTCAAATGGCCGATAGACGTGGACGGCATTTCCTCGTGGCTGGCAAACGGAATTCTGTACATCCGTCTGCCCAAGGCCAGGGTGTGCGGGCAGGAAATCGTGATTCCAATTACTGAAGAGAGATAGCCGATCTTCGGCTGGTGAGAACCCATTATGTCTACTGTTGCTGAATCAGAAGCCCTCGAAAAGAAAATCACCGAGAGTCTGGACGAGCAGGTCAAAATCCCGGAGATGCTGCCGGTGCTGCCGTTGCGCGACATCGTGATCTTCCCGTTCATGATCGTCCCGCTCTTCGTCAGCCGCGAGCGCTCGATCCGCGCGGTGGATCAGGCGCTGGCCGAGAACCGGATGATCATGCTGGTCACGCAACGGGACATTGATAAGGAAGAGCCCCTCGCCGAAGACCTCTACACCGTCGGCACGGCGGCGATCATCATGCGCATGCTCAAGCTGCCCGACGGGCGCATCCGCATTCTGGTGCAGGGCCTGTCGCGGGCGAAGATCAGTTACGTCGAAGAGGCCGCCGGCTACCTGCAGGCGCGCATCGAGGCACTGCAGGAGCCCGAATCCGCATCGAGTCTCGAAACCGAAGCGCTGTTGCGCAACGTCCGCGGCTCGCTCGAAAAAGCCGTGGGCCTCGGCAAGAACATCTCGCCCGAAGTGATGCAGATCGTCGCCAATCTCGACGACCCGGCGCGGCTCGCCGACCTCGCGGCTTCCAACCTCGAACTCAAAGTAGAGGACGCGCAATCGGTGCTTGAACTTGTTGACATCAACGCGCGGTTGCGCCGCGTCAACGAACTGATGGCGAAGGAAATCGAAGTCCTCACCGTCCAGTCGGAGATCAACACGCAGGCCAAGGGCGAAATTGACCGCTCGCAGCGCGAGTTTTATCTGCGCCAGCAGTTGAAAGCCATTCAGTCGGAACTCGGCGAAGGCAACGAACTGGCGGAAGACATCGCGACTTACCGCGAGAAGATGGTCAAGGCGAGGATGCCCAAGCCCGTCGAGGAAGAGGTTGACCGCCAGCTCAAGAAACTCGAGCGCATGCACCCGGACGCGGCGGAAACCGCCACGCTGCGCAACTGGCTCGACATCATGGTCGCGCTGCCCTGGTCGAAGGCCTCGCGCGAGAATCTCGACCTGAAGAAGGCCGAAACGATCCTCGAAGAGGACCACTACGGGCTGGAGAAGGTCAAGGAGCGGATCATTGAGGCGCTCGCCGTGCGCAAGATCAAGGAGAAACCGAAGGGCGCGATCCTCTGCCTCGCCGGCCCGCCCGGAGTCGGCAAAACCAGTCTGGGGCGGTCAATCGCGCGCGCAGTCAATCGCAAGTTCGTCCGCCTGAGCCTGGGCGGCGTCCACGACGAGGCCGAAATCCGCGGGCACCGTCGCACTTACGTCGGCGCCATGCCGGGCCGAATTATTCAATCCATTCAGCAGGCGGGCACCAATAATCCGCTGATCATGCTCGATGAGATTGACAAGGTCAGTTCGGATTTCCGCGGCGACCCGTCTTCGGCACTGCTCGAAGTTCTCGACCCCGAGCAGAACTTTTCGTTCCGCGACAACTACCTCAACGTTCCGTTCGACCTGTCAAACGTCATGTTTATGACGACAGCGAACCTGCTCGACACGATCCAGCCCGCGCTGCGCGACCGCATGGAAGTGATCCGCCTCTCGGGTTACACCGAGGAGGAGAAGCTCCAGATCATCAAGCGTCACATCCTGCCCAAGCAGATGGAGGAGAACGGCGTCAGCGATAAATATCTCTCCATCTCCGACTCCGCCCTGCGCGCCGCCATCGTCAAATACACGCGCGAAGCGGGCCTGAGACAGCTCGAACGCGAGGTCGGCACGATCTGCCGCAAGATCGCCCGCCGCGTGGCCGAAGGCGAGACCAAAAAGGTCAACGTCACCCCCAGGAACCTGCACGAATTCCTGGGCGTGGCCAAGGTCGAGCCGGATGAGATGCTCAAGCACGATCAGGTGGGCGTGGTGACCGGGCTCGCCTGGACGGCGACCGGCGGAGACATCCTCTTCATCGAAGCGATCACGATGAAGGGCAAAGGCATGTTGCAACTGACCGGCCAGCTGGGCGACGTGATGAAGGAGTCGGCGCAGGCCGCGTATTCATACGCCAGGGCGCGCTTCAGAGAACTCGGCATAGACGAAGAGAAATTCTCCAACACCGACGTTCACGTCCACATTCCGGAAGGCGCGATCCCGAAAGACGGCCCGTCGGCCGGCATCACGATGGCGACGGCGCTGGTTTCCGCCCTCTCGAATCGCCCGGTCAGAAAGCACATCGCGATGACCGGCGAAATCACGCTGCGCGGCAACGTGCTGCCCATCGGCGGCGTGAAGGAGAAGGTGCTGGCCGCGCACCGCGCCAAGATCGAGAAGATCATCCTGCCGGCGCAGAACCGCAAGGACATGGAAGACGTGCCGAAAGAGCCGAAGCGCGAGATGGAATTCATCTTCGTCGAAGACGTGCGTGAAGTCTTCGACATTGCGCTGGCCCCGCGCGTGGATCAGACGGACAGGAATTCCGGCAGGGGCGAGGCCGCGCACGCCGCGGCCAAAGAGGCCAAAAGCGGCGACAAGTGACGAGCGCTTGCCCGTCACTCGTCACCTGCCGCCGATCACGGCTGATTTAATTCAGCGTGAAGTTGAAAGTCAGAATCCCCTGGATTTTTACTGGCTGCTTACTGAGCAGTGTCGGTGAGAAGACCCATTGACGTGCCGCCTGCACGCTGGCCTCACGCAGCAGCGGATGCCCGCTGACGGCTGTGGCGTTGATCACCTGCCCTTCCTCAGAAATCGTCACCATTACCTGTACCGGCCCCGAGGCACGCGCAGCTCTGGCGATTGCCGGGTAAGGCGGTGTGTATCGCTTGATCGCCTTGCCCAGCAACACACCTTCTGAAACCGGAATCTTCTGCGGAGTCGGGGTTGGGACAGGGGTAACAGTTGGTCTTGGGGTCGGTGGTGGTGGCGTCAGATCTTCGTCTCTGGGGTTTGATGCGCTGATTATTCCCGGGCCATTGCTCGGCCCTGTAAAGCCCCCCTGAACAAAAGCTCCCGGATCGCGACTAACCACCAATGGAGGCACAGGATCAGTCGGTGGCTTAAGATTCACTGGCGGCGTGAAGATTATTCTTTCCACGGTTGGAGTAGCTGTTCGCCGCTCCTGAATAGGAGGCTGCGGTGGCCCCGGCGGTGGTGGCGGAGAAAGCATTGTCTGCAAATCCATAGTTTCAGCCAGCGCCGGATTGAACCAGAAGACCGTCGCGACCCCGACCGCGGTCAGCACTGCCGCATAGATCACGCCGGTGACCAGAAAGAGCCTTCCGGTGCGCCCGCCCTGCTTCTGCTTTGTTGATTCGACCATTTCCTCGAACATAATGTTTCCCTTCCTTGTCTGATGAACTGACGCAGTGAGCCGATGGGCCAGCACCTTGGGATTTGATTTTCGGGAAAGACACACCTCTCCCATTAACAGCCTGTATAAAGCCGCATTCAGCGCAGACTGCCCCCGATCTCAGATGTTTATCTGAGCGGACAGTCGGAAATTGTCTTCGGGAATCAGCCCTGGATGTTGACCTTGCAGAACATCAGCACGGCGTCGGCGATGATGTATTTGCCTTCGCGGCGGGCCGGGCTGAAACTCGCCTGATGAATCAGCACGTCGGAGAGGCGGTTGATCATGGCCGTGTCGCTCGGCGGCTCGACCACTTCCTTGATCGAGGCGCGGCCGTTCTTGTCAACCACGACGGTGACGATGAATTCGCCTTCGGGCGAGCTTTCGCTGAAGCCGAGCAGGGTGCCGCTCGGGCTGAAGTTGGGCCGCGTCGGCGGCGGCGGCAGCAGCAGGTTCGAGAGTTCGTTGAATCTGTTCGAATCCTCACTGATCGCCGTCTCGGCCAGGGCCTGCGCGATCGCCATCGTGCGGTGGATCGGCCTGAGGATCTCAAGGCTAAGGAACAGCAGCAGTCCGCACGAGATCACCAGACCGATGCCGTGCGCGAAAATTCTGATCCGCAGCGCTTCGAGGCGATCCCGGCGGGTCCACGAGGCGCGCGCCTGAATCCTCGCCTCCATCTGCAGAACGGTCATGATGTCAGCGGCCATCTCGGGCGAAGGCAGCTGCGGCCGGAGCTGGCGCAATTCGCCGCGCAGGCCGGCCATCTCATCGGCGGTGTGACGGCAGAACGGACATTCACTGAGGTGTTCTTCCAGTCGCAACCGCTCGCCCGCACTCAGGCGGCCATCAAGTTGAGCTGAAATCAGTAGTGAAAAGTCCTGGCACTTCATAACGTCCTCAAGCTTCAAATCCGTCGTCGGAAACGACGATGCTTTCTCAGCATTTGTTTTCGGAGACCGTCGCGGCCGGCCGCGCGGGCACGACAGTTAAAAGAACCATTTGCCGGTTGCTGACCTGCATCAGGTTCGTTTCGTTTCGCCGACCCATCGGCAATGAGCGTCGAAAATGCGCCCGCCGCCCGACCCTCGACGGTCTCCGAAACCCGGCTGAACCCGTGCGCCCCGGGGGCGCTCAGAGTTCAGAACTCAAAAATCATAACTTCAGAATCCCATGCCGCCCGCTCATTTCCAGCACCTCGCGCAGCATTTCGCGACCGCGGGCGATACGTGATTTGACCGTGCCGACCGAAATCTCCAGGATGCACGCGATCTCTTCGTAAGTCATCCCCTCGATGTCACGCAGGACGACCGCGATCCGGAAATCCTTCTTCACTTCAGAGAGCGCGCGCTGCAACTGGCGGCTGCGCTCGCGTGATAGCGTCTGCGATTCCGGCGAAGCCGCAGCGTCGGCCAGCGTCTCCGCGGAGAGCGCGCCGAGCCGCTCCCGGTCGTCATCAGAAATGTCGAGCGAATCGGTTTCGTCGCGCCGCCGCCGCCGCCACCAGCGATCCGAAGTCCGCGCCTGATTGATGGCCACCTTGCAAACCCAGGTCTTCAGACTCGCCTCGCCCCGGAAGTGCGCGAGGTGGCGGTAAATTTTCAGGAATGTTTCCTGAGTCGCGTCGCGCGCGTCCTCGGCATTCCCCAGAATCCGCAATGTCAGCGCAAAAATGAGCGGCTGGAATTCATTAACCAGATCCTCGAAGGCCTGCATCTCACCGGCTCTGAGCCGCGCGAGCAGCCGCGCTTCATCGGCCCACACGATTGCCGTCTGCGCCACCTGTTCGGTATCCGCCACCTCGGAAGTTGTGGGCTGACTGAAATCGGCTTCAAATCCGGCAGCCAGTAAGACCTTCTCTTCGGCAAGCATGCGCACCCACTCCGGAATCTCTCTGCTTCAATCAGGATTCATTCGATCTTCGTCATCGGAGCCTCTTACCGCTTTCTCTCTAATCTCCCGGCCCAATCACCAGTGCCATAGACCCCGACGGATCAGGAAAGTTCCCGACCCATCTTAAATTTTTATCCGGGCGGTGAAAAGAGGAAAGGCAGGAGCAGACCAAGGCGTGGGGAGAGAGTGGAACCGGGGAGAAATCAGGTCTCCCCGGTTCCACTGCTCGATCAGGCCACAACGGCGGCCAGTGATTCATCGAGCGTTCTGAGGGCGAAATCACACTGATCGCGGTCAATGACGAGCGCCGGCGAGAGGCGAATCGTGCTGGTGCCACAGCCCTGAATGATCAGGCCGCGGTGGAAACATTCGACCTCCACCCGGTCGCGCTCTTCGATGGCAGGCTCTTTCGTCGCGCGGTCCCTGACCAGTTCGACGCCGATCATCAGGCCGCGCCCGCGGACGTCGCCGATGATCTGATGTTTGTTCATCAGCTCGCGCAGGCCGTCCATCAGGTACTCGCCCATCCGCGCGGCGTTGGCGATCAGGTGATCTTCGAGCAATTCAATTGTCACGAGCGACGCGGCAATCGCCACCGGGTTCCCGCCGAAGGTCGAGGCGTGCGCGCCCGGCGCCCACGTCATCAGGTCGCTGCGCGCGACGGTCGCGCCGAGCGGCAGTCCCGAAGCAATGCCCTTCGCCAGCGACATCACGTCCGGGACGAAATCAAAATGCTCGGACGCAAACATTCTGCCCGTGCGCCCCATGCCTGACTGCACTTCATCGGCGACAACCACGACGCCGTGACGATCCGCGATCTCGCGAATCGTGTGCAGGAACGAAGCGGGCGGGACGAGGTAGCCGCCTTCACCCTGAATCGGCTCGACGACGACGGCCGCGCATTCTTCGGCCGGCACGGTGGTTTTGAAAAGCAGGTCCTCGATCACGCGCGCGCAGTGCGGGCCCTTTGATTCAAGCGCGCCGCAGCTTTCCGGCGTCAGTTTGTACGGGCAACGGTAGCAGTTGGCGTAAGGGATGTGCGTCACGTCGAGCGCCTGGCGGCCGAACCCGGCGCGCTGACGGGCCTTGCTGCCGGTGAGCGAGAGCGCTCCCAATGTGCGCCCGTGAAAGGCGCCGAAGAAGCCGATCAGCTTCTGCCGGCGCGTCGCGTACATGGCCAGCTTGACCGCGCCTTCGACGGCTTCCGCGCCGGAATTGCCGAAGTGGGCTTTCTTTTCAAAGTTGCCGGGGGCCAGACGATTCAGCTTCTCGGCCAGCGCCGGCAGGTGGGGGTAATAGTAATCGGTGCCGGAAATGTGAATGAATTCGTCAACCTGTCGTTTGATGGCGGCGACGACGTCGGGGTGCGAGTGGCCCGTCGAACAGACGGCCACCCCGGCGTTGAAATCCACAAAGATATTCCCGTCCACGTCCTCGATCATCGCCCCGCGCCCGCGCTTCATCACCAGCGGATAGCCGCGCGTGTACGAGGGTGAAATGTATTGGGCGTCGCGGGCGATGATTTCCTGCGCCCGCGGCCCCGGCAGCGGCATCCTGATTTCCGGGAGCCTGGCGGTTTCGAGATCAACCATACTGAGCATAATACTCCTCCTAAATAACGAATGCTGAAATGAGTAACCCGGCAGACACCTCCGGCCCGGAGACTTCAAGGGGGCCAGGGGGCGCCGCGACAAAAGGCAGCTCAGATTGAAAATGGGGCTAATCCGCGAAAAGGTTTTTCCGCGACAGAGCGGGGACGTCTTGTCTGATCAGAATTGCCATCATCAGCGTTCATCCGGCGACCGGATGACCTTGAGACCTCAAACAGTGGACCCGCCGGAGTAGTGAGTCCTTCCGGGGACAGTGATTATCATAAACTATTGAAGGAAATCAAAGTGGAAAACAGGGGCGTCATCAGGGGGCTTAAAAACTAAAGCAGCCAGTGCCGGGATCATTCGGCACTGGCTGCTCTGAAAGACTCGACTTCAGGAATTGAAGCTGTGGCAGCAGGCTTACCCCTGGGGGGCCTGAGCCGCAGCCTGCTTGTTCAGCTCAATCGCGCGCTTGGCGTATTTATCCGCCTCGTCGTTGATTTTCTTGCGGTCGGCCTCGTTGCTGGTCGTCTTCTGCTTCTCGCGCAGCAGCAGGCTCTTGTACGAAATCGCATCCGCGTAGTTCGGGTTCACGGCCAGGGCCTTTTCGATGTATTCGAGACCTTTGGCGACACAATCCTCGTGCTTCTTCTTATCCTCGGCGGTGTAGATGTTCCGGTAGTGGAAAGGGTCGGTCGTCACCTTCTGCTTGTCGGCGTACCGCTGGGTCTCATCGTAAGCGCACTTCCAGTACTGGACGCCGATTGAGTAAAAGGTCGCCGCCTTGACATCAGGCTTCGCGCACTCGCCTTCCGTCCGTTGCAGCAGCCACTCGCGGCGGGTGGTATCGTCCTTCTTGTCCTCATAAATCTTGGCCAGATAGCCGACGGCGTTATCCTTGACCTTGCACCTGTCCTTCTCCAGTCTGAGGGTGACCGCGTTGTTGAGCGCATTCTTGTAGGCCTGAATGGCCTCATCCATCTTTTTCTTCCTCGCCGGATCTTCCGACTCATTCTCGTAAGCCTTGATCAGGGTGGCGCCATAGAAGAGCCAGGCATTGGGGTTGGTCGGATCGAGGCTGGTCGCGCTCTCGAAGAACTCCTGAGCCTCCTGGAATTTCCCCTGGTTGAACTTGAGCGCCCCCTGATTCAGTTTGTCCTTGGCAATAACCTTCTTCGCGAAGGCACAGCCTGATGATGTAAAGATTGCGGCGATCAGAGCGGTCACCAGTAACATACTGCTGATAAGTCGAAAGCCTTTCATGACGTCAACTTCTCCGTGGTGAGAATTCAGGATCCGGCTGGAGTACCGGGAGCCGGAAAGGCAGATGATTTCATCCGCCTGGGTCCTGCGGTTAAATAATCAGTGTTCGAGGCCCTCAATCTGAAGGCCAATCGGGGAGCCGCCGGCTTCCTTGACGATGTCAATTGCCTTGACGACCTCACCGTAAGCCAGCCCCTCCGGGGCCTTGATAAAGACGGCCTTCCGGTCAGCCGGGCGACCGTCGAGCGCGTTGTGCAGCAGCTGACTCAGGTCGGGGAGTGTTTTGGCATCCGTCTGATTCAGCTTGTAGCCGCCGCCCCCGGTAGGGATGGTCACGACCAGAGCAAAGGGGTCAGGGGTCTGATCCTGAGGCTGATTCTCCGGCGGCTTCTCCGGGATCTTTGCTTCAAAGCGGTGCGGCTTGGTCGGGCTGATGACCATGAAGATGATCAGCAGCACCAGCAGCACGTCAATCAACGGCGTCACGTTAATATTTGGGGGTGGCAAATTGTCTTTTCCGCCACCGCCTACTGCCATGCCCATACTTAATTCCTCCAGTGCAGGCTATTTCTTCCCTTTGTTCTTCTCGGCAATCAGCCCGATCTGCTCGTGCCCGGACTCGCGGATGTCGTTGACGACTTTGACCACTTCGCCGTAGGGCACGTTCAATCCGCTCCTGATGTAAACCACCTGCGGATCACCAGGCTTGAGAGCCTTCATCCTCTTCCCGATTTCGAGGATGAGCTTGTTCCGATCATAAAACGGCTCCTTGCCAATATAGTAGGCGCCGGCGTCAGGGATCGAAATCACGACGGCTGACTCTTTATTGATATTCGTATCTTCATCAGGGTTGTTAGCCCGCGGCAAAGTCAGCTGGACGCCCGACGAGAGCAGTGGCGTGATGACCATAAAGATGATCAGCAGCACCAGCATAATATCCACCATCGGAGTGACGTTGATTTCCGATTGCAGGTCGGAATTGCCGCCTCCCGTATTCATTGCCATAAACTGTTCCTCCCAACGGCAGCCGGAAGACCAGCCAAAGGCGGTTTCCCGACTCTCTCCCGGAATTATCTCCGGCAGGCCCCGGGGGAGTGAGCCGTGATGACAAGTTGCCACCGGGCTCACCCCTCGGGCCGCCGGGGTTTCCAAAGGAGGGATTCGACGACTACCAGTTGTGTAATACCAGGTAAACTGAAAGCGGATGCGACAGACCCCGCGAAGGCCGCCTGTAACCGGCCCCAAGCCAGTCCGCGATCGTCACCGAAAGATTACTTCCCTCTTCTCCGCTGCTTGAGGAAGTAATCAATCAGCTCTGCCGAAGAGTTGTCCATCTCGACCACAAAATTATCCACCTTGCTGGAGAAGTAATTGAACATCCACACGGCGGGCACGGCGACCAGCAGGCCGAAAGCGGTGGTAAAGAGCGCTTCGGAAATGCCGCCCGCGATGGCCGCGATCCCGGCGGACTCGGCGTTCTTCATCTCCTGGAAGGAGTTGATGATGCCGACCACGGTCCCGAACAGCCCGACGAACGGGGCGGTCGAGCCGATGGTCGCAAGCGACGAGAGGCCGCGGCGGAATTCGGCCACCTTGATGGCTTCGGCGCGCTGGAGGGCGCGTTTCGAAGACTCGACCTCCTCACCCGAAATGTCCGTCCCCCCCTGATGAGCCGCGAACTCCTGCAGCCCGGCGTTGACGACCATTGCCAGATGGCTCTTCTTGAACTTGTCGGAGATGCCGATGGCTTCGTCAATTCTGGCGGACTTGAGCGCCTGAGCGACCTTCGGCGCGAATTCACGCGACTGAGTCCGGGCCGCGTTGAAAGTCAGGAAGCGTTCAATCATGACCGCGATTGAGAAGATGGACATAATCAGCAGGATGAAGACCACGCCTTTCGCGGTGTATCCCATCTTGCGGTACATCCCCATCAGTGAGAAGTCTGTCGCCACGTTGCTGGCTTCTTTCTCGGCCTGAAGCAGAAACAGAGCGAACTGGTTAAATGCTATCCAGATTTGGGCAAGCAAAATCATAATGTCGAAATCCTCCAAATGGTAATTACCAGACTGTGTTTTGTGTCCCGCGTCGGGGCTTCCGGCACGAGAGCCGCTCACGATTGGTGAAACTACAGACACCAGATGCCGAACAAAAGTTCCCTCACTGGCAGGCTCTCTCCCTGCTCAATCAAGACCCGGCTGGTGCCGAAAGTGTCAATCAGGGCGCAAGGCCGCGCCCCTCATCAGGTCGCGGCCTGCTCCCGGTATTTGTCGAGGAACTCAAAGGATATTTATTGAAGCGTGAAGTTGAAGGTCAGAACTCCGGAAACCTTCACCGGCACACCTGAAAGCAATGTCGGTTTGAACTTCCACTGGCGCGCGGCCTGCACCGCAGCCTCGCGCAGCAGCGGGTGACCGCCGACGGCGGAAGCCGAAGTCACGTCGCCATCCTCGTTAATCTCCACGGCCACCTGCACCGCCCCTGCCGCACGCGCAGCCTTGGCAATCGGCGGATAAGGGGGCTGGACTCGTCTGATGGCATTCCCCTGCAGGACGCCGCCGGAAATGTTGACCTTCTTGGGAGGGGGAGGCGGCGTCGGGGTCGCGCTCGGGGATGGTTTTGGTGGCGGCGGCGGCGGCGGCGGCTCGTCTTCCTTGCCCGTGCCGCCGGCAATCCCCAGTGGTGAGCCGGTCCCGCCGGCTACGCCTCCCACTGCGGCCTGAACGATCTTGGGGCGTTCCTTCACGTCAGTGGGTTTGGGAATATCTTTAGGCGGAGTCTTGGGAGGAGTGAATGTCTGAATCACCTGCTCCTTGATCACCTGCTTGGGGGCCTCGGCCGGCGGCGGCGGCGGCGGCGGCGGCGGCGGCGGCGCAAGCATTGCCGTCAACGAGTCCGAGTCTGACAGGGTGGGGTTGAACCAGAAGACGGTCACCACACCGACAACCAGCAGCACCGCGGCATAGACCAGCATGGTCGCGAGGAAAAATCCCCCCGTCCGCCCCTGCTTCTGCTTCGTTGATTCTACTAAAGTGTCGAACATCGCTTTTAATTGGCCTCCATAGATGGATTGCCGATGGGTCAATAACCAGTCAAGAGATCTGATACGTCACAGACCCCACGCGCGCCAGCAGCGGCGGCAGTGAAAGCGCCCTTGTGGAAAGGGCCGCAGAGTTTCTGAATTACGTCTAAAAGGAAAAAAGGAAATCCCGGGTAAAAACGACCACTGAATTAACCTGAGACCGATTGCCGACAGAGGCTGGGAACCTCTTAGTCTCCTGGAAAATCAGTACCAACACCATGGCATATCAGTTTCGGGCTGTGATCTCCCGAAGGCCCGGATATGCGATCCGCAGACAGACCCTGACTACGGTTCAGGCCCGTACTGAAAAGCTACGACCAGACTTTTAAGATGCCCGGATTACAGCTTGAATACTACAGATGACAGGTCAGCAACGCGCGCAGTCTACAATCTGATTTATCCCCGAGTCAAGACCCCCGGGGAACTTTCCGGGGCGACTCCTCTCAGCAGAGATCACACCCGGAGAGATTGTCACCGCTTGCCTTTTCGGGCATTCCTTCTGCCCTGTCCGCCCCCCGCCGCCGCCGTGGAAACAAGCCGCTGAGTCGCCGCGGGGCTGGCCGCCGCCGGGGCTTCGGCCGGGACCACCTTGCTGCCCTTGCGGCCTTCCCACCACAGCATAAACGGGCTGGCGATATAGATCGAAGAGTAGGTGCCGATGATGATCCCGATGAACAGACACCACGAGAAGCTCTTGAGTACCGCGCCGCCGAACAGCACCAGCGCCACCACGGTCAGGAAAGTCAGGCCGGAGGTGATGATGGTCCGCGACAGCGTCTGGTTGATCGCGTCATTCGAGAGTTTTTCGAGGCCCTCGCGGCGCCGGGTTCTCATCATCTCGCGGATGCGGTCGAAGATCACGATCGTGTCGTTCATCGAGTAACCGACCAGCGTGAGCAGCGCGGCGATGACGGTCAGGTCAATTTCGAGCTGGGTGATCGAGAAGATGCCGAGCGTGATCAGCACGTCATGGAAGACCGCGATGACGGCGCCGATGCCGAAGCCCCAGGATTTGAAGCGGAAGGCGATGAACAGCAGCATGCCGATGCAGGCGGCGAACGTCACATAGATCGCGCGGTTGCGCAGTTCGGCGCCGATCTGCGGGCTGACCGCCCCTGCACCCCTGATGGCCGCCGCGCTGGTGTAGAAATTCTTCGAGAGCGCATCGCCGAGCTGCGGCTCAATGCCGCTGAGGTTCTTCACCTCATCCACGCTGCCGATCAGCCCGCCGCGATCTTTCTCGCGATAATCAATGATCCGGTTGGCGATCTCCCCGTAGCGGGTCTCAGCCGACTGTGTGGCCCCGCCCGCCCTGAGTCCCAGCGGATCAAAGGTCAGCAACGCCTCTTTCAGACTGTCACGACCGACCGCGTTGAGATCGGTTTTGCCCTGCGTGACGGCCGAGCCTGTCAGCGTGTCGAGCGCCGCGCGGATTTTCTGCTTGCCGATGTCAGCGCTGTCGGTTGATTGAGCGGAAGTTTCAGACTGGCCTTCACGGCGCTGCACATTAACCAGATTGGGCAGGCGGACGAGGACTTCATTCTTGGGCGCCTGCCCGATCTCATCACCCACCGGCTGGAGCGTGATCTTCGGCCCCTCAATCCCCTGCTGTTCGATGGCCGCGCGCAGTCTCCCGAGATCCGGCTTCTCTCTGAACTTCACGTTGACGATGGTGCCCCCGGAGAAGTCCACGCCCAGATTGAACGGGTGCGTGTTGTCGTTGCCGTCCAGCGCGCGCCACGCCACAGAGACGGCACCAGCCAGAATCAATAGCCACGACAGGCCGATGAACAGCCATTTTTTACCGAGGAAGTCGTAATTCGCATGCTTAAAAATTTCGATCATATGAAACCTTCGGATTCCGGATTTCCAATCACAGATGCGGCGGCATCGTCACCGCGCTTCCATCTGCAATCCGCCTTGCATAACAGGCAATATCAGATGCTGATCGTCTCGGCCCTGCGCCCGCCGCGATTCAATGCCCAGATGAACATCGTGCGCGAGACGTAGACCGCCGTGAAGAGGTTGGCAAGCAGACCGATCACGAGCGTCACGGCGAAGCCGCGGATCGGGCCGGTGCCGAACAGATACAGAAAGCCCGCCGACACGATCGTCGTCACGTGCGTGTCAATGATAGTGACGAGCGCCTTGGCGAATCCGGTGTCAACGGCCGAGGTGACGATCTTGCCAGCGCGCAGTTCCTCACGGATGCGCTCGAAAATCAGCACGTTCGAATCCACCGCCATACCGATCGTCAGGATCACGCCCGCGATGCCCGGCAGCGTCAGCGTCGCGGCAAACATCGCCAGCCCGGCGAGCAGGATGAGCAGGTTCAGAATCAGCGCGACCACCGCGTTGACTCCTGACAGACGGTAGTAGAAGAGCATAAACAGCACGACCAGCGTGAGGCCGACGATTGAAGCCGTCACCCCCTGGCGGATTGAATCCGCGCCCAGTGACGGGCCGACGGTGCGCTCTTCGATGTAAACGATCTTCGCCGGCAGCGCGCCAGAACGCAGCACCAGTCCCAGATCATCGGCCTCTTCCTTCGTGAAGCTTCCTTCAATCACGCCGTTGTCGGAAATCTGGCCCTTGATCGAAGGGGCGCTCTTGATCTTGTCGTTGAGAGCGATGGCGAGCAGGTTGCCGATATTTGCGCCCGTCCAGGTTGAAAATTTCTCCGCGCCGGTTGGCTTGAGCGAGAAGGCGACGTTATATCCGGCCCCGGTTTGTGCCGGGACGCCCTGAGCGTTGCGCAGTTCATTGCCCGTGATGACCGGAGTTTTCTCAACCACGTACCAGCCCTGAAGTGGCGCCCTGCCGGCACGGGGTTCTGTGACCTCCATAGCTTCCTTGTCACCCTGACCCTGGATTGTGGCCTCGGCGGCCTCTTTAGTGGGATAGAGTTGTGCGGGGGGGACGACGGCTCTGAACTCCAGTTTGGCATCACCCTGGATCAGTCTCTTGACACGCTCGGGATCATCAATGCCCGGCATCTGGATGAGGATCTGGTGATCTTCTTCGCGGCCGCGCAACTGAACCACCGGTTCAGCTACGCCAAAAGCGTTGATACGTTGCTCAATGATCGTCCGCTCCTGCTCAGTCGCCTCTTTGCGCAGGCGGTCAGCGGATGAAGTCTTGAGATTGAAAGCAACCTGATAAGGATTCGAGCGAGTTGTCACATCCCAGTCCGGGCCGAAATCCGCCTGGAGTTTGTCCTTGATCTGGCTCTGTGCCTTGTCGTCGGCGGTTTCAACGACGAGTTGACCGTTGGTCGGAACTTTCACATCGGTGAAAGCGATGTTACCCTTCTTCAGGGTATCAACCGCCTTCTGGCGATTGCCTTCAGTAATCGCCTTGATATAGTCATCAGCCTGCACCTGCGCGACCAGATGCGTGCCGCCCTTGAGGTCGAGGCCGAGCCGGATGTTTTCCCCCAGGTTCTTCTTCAGCTTCGACGGGCTGAAGAAGTCCGAGGCCGTGCGCGTGTAATTTTTTTCCTTGTTCCAGGGGCCGAACATGAAGATCAGTGACACGAGGGTCACGGCCCCGATAACGATGCAGCGCGTGCGAAGATTCTTGTTCATAGCGGTGTAAGCTTCAATGTGTCGTCAGATGCCGCGCCGTGGCGGCATCCGACTCCCGGCCTTTCAGAGTCAGATAAAATCAGTGCGGGGAACTTCCAGACGGCAAGGTTGAGGCGCGGCCACGGGCGGCAGCCGTTGCAATTCGCCCCGCGGGTGCCCGGGTGAATTATGTCTGCTTATTGACCTCTTCCGACCCCTGTAAGCCCGCGACGGCGGTGCGGGCGATCTCAACTCGGACTGCCGGGTTATCGGCGATCTTGATCTGCAGCGTCTTTTTGTCATCCCGCACGGCCGTGATCGTGCCGTAAATCCCGCCGGTCGTAACGATCTTGTCATTGACCTTCAGGTTTTCGAGCATGGCCTGAATCGCCCGCTGGCGTTTACGCTGCGGCATAATCAGCAGGAAGTACATCACCCCGATCATCAGGATGATCGGGGTCAGATTCAGGATTCCTGCTCCACCTGATTGCAGAAGGATCAAAGTCAATAATGAAGGCATCATCGGGGCGGGCTAACCTTGTCGAAAAGTTGTTTGTCGCGAGCCTCTCCGCGACCGAGCCATCATCCCGGCGCTTAATCGCTATTGTGTTGCAAACCGCTGATAAACTCAGTGCGAAATCGCGTGAACTCACCAAGCGAGATAGCTTGCCTGATCAACCGCATGGTGTCAAGGTAGAAGGCTATGTTGTGCAGCGAGCAGAGGATACTCGCGAGCATCTCACCGCAAACGTAAAGGTGCCGGATGTAGGCGCGCGAATAACGGCGGCAGGCAGGGCAGCGGCAACCCGCATCGAGCGGCCTCGCGTCGCGCGCGTAGCGCGCATTCTTAACGTTCAGCTTTCCTGATGAAGTGAAGACCTGCCCGTTGCGCGCGTTCCGCGTCGGCATCACGCAATCGAACATGTCCACGCCGCGCGCGACCGATTCCACCAGGTCTTCCGGCGTTCCCACGCCCATCAGGTAGCGCGGCCTGTCGGCGGGCATCTGCGGCGCGATGAATTCGGTCACGTCATACATCACTCGCTTCTCTTCACCGACGCTCAGGCCGCCGATGGCGTAACCTTCGAAACTGATTTCGAGCAGCCGGTCGAGGCTCTCGCGCCGCAAGTCCTGATAGACGCTGCCCTGAATGATGCCGAACAAGGCCCCCGGCAAGGCACGCACGCCCATCAGCCTCTCCCGCCGCGCCGCCATCAGCCGGTCGAACTCATCGCGCGAGCGCCCGGCCCACCGCGAGGTCAGTTCCAGCGACGCGCGCGCCTCGTCGCGCGTCGCCGGGTAAGGCGTGCATTCGTCAAAGCACATGACGATGTCTGACCCGAGCGCGTCCTGAACCTGCATTGAAATTTCAGGCGAGAGAAACTGCCTTGAGCCGTCGAGGTGCGATTGAAACTCGACGCCCTCTTCCCGAATCTTTCTTAATTCGCCGAGGCTGAAAACCTGAAAGCCGCCGCTGTCGGTCAGGATCGGGCGATCCCAGGAGATGAACTCATGCAGCCCGCCCAACTCGCCGATCAACTGATGCCCGGGGCGCAGGAATAGATGATACGTGTTGCCGAGAATGATGCGCGCATCGAGTGCTTCGAGCATCTCCTGCGTCAGCGCCTTGACCGTCCCGCGCGTGCCGACGGGCATGAAGACGGGCGTCTCGATCTCGCCGCGCGCGGTCGTGATGCGCCCGGCGCGCGCGTTGGTTGATGGGTCAGTGTGTGTAACTTCGAAGAATGTGGACTGTGTTTGCGCGGACAATCAGTGACCTTCAGTTTCCCTTGCTGGATTTCCTGGCCTCCTCATCCTGATATTCGATCTTCTTGCCGGAACGGGTTTCGACAATTGCGAGCGTCGTGCGAACAATCTCCTTACCCAGTTCAAAAACTGCGACCTGCTCTTTCCCATCACCATCTTTGTAGCCGACGGTCATAAAGTGCTTGCGCTTTTTCGAGAAGAGCAGAAACAAGGCGGCAGGACTGATCAAAATGGCCGTAGTGACGGCAGCCCCGACCCGACGACCGGCCTTCTGACCGTATTCAATGTCAACGATCTGCTTGTACGGGATTGTGTAAACCTTGCCAGCCTTGTTGAGCTGGTATTCAAACCGCAGTTCATTTTCATCGCCGGTGCTGAGCATACCTTCAACGGCTTCTTTGACTCCGGGGAAATCCTTGTCTTTGGTTGTGCCTCCCTGATAAGCGGCTTTTTTGCTGTTCAGCCCGGCCAGGGCGGTGACGTTCAGGGCAAACGAGAGGATCAGGCAAAGGGTGATAATCTTTTTCATTGGGACGTCTCCATTGTCTGCAGCGTGCGGATTACAAGCTGAGTTCTTAAGGGTGTCTGGATTGTACTGCGGGGCGGGCGTAATGCAAAGCCTTCTTTACCGAGCAGGCCGGCGAACCACCGCAGCATGCGCTTTCTGTCGCTCTATAAAATTTTCCGCAAAGTCGCCAGACTGATATTGGCCCCGCAGATCACGATGACAACGTTGCGCCCGCTGAACTGTTCCTTCAACTTCTCGAACCCGGCGAGCGCGACGCCGGCAGAACCTTCGATCAGCAGGTGATGCGTTTCGATGAACTGCCGCATCGCCGCCGCGATCTCCGCTTCCGACACCAGCACGAAATCATCAATCAGTTCGCGGCACAGATCGAAAGTGATCGCGCCGGGTTCGAATCCACCGGCAGTGCCGTCCGACAGCGTCGGCTGCGGTTCCATCTCGACAAAGCGTCCGGCCTTCACCGACACCGCCATTTCTGGCGAATTTTCCGGCAGACAGCCGATGACAATGACGCTGCGCGGCAATGCCGCTTTCAGATAACCGGCCACGCCCGCGGCCAGCCCGCCGCCCCCGACCGAGACGAACACCGCGTCCAGTTGCGGACACTGCCGCCCGAGTTCGACACCAATCGTCCCCTGCCCGGCAATCACGTCAGGATCGTTGTACGGCGAGATGTAGACAAGCCCGTTCTCTTCTGCGTAGCGGCGCGCGTACAACTCCGTCTCCAGCGGGTTCGTGCTGTAATGCCGCACGCCCGCGCCGAAGCGTTTGATGGCTTCAGCCTTCACCGTCGAGACGTTTTCCGGGACGAAGATCGTACCGGGAATGTTGAGGACCCGCAGCCCGTACGCCACGGCCGCCCCGTGGTTGCCAGTCGAAGCCGTAATGATCCCGCGCTCGCGCTGTTCGGGCGAGAGCGCGAGCAGCTTGTTCATCGCGCCGCGCACCTTGAAGGAGCCCGTGTGTTGCAGGTTTTCGAGTTTCAAAAACACCTGCGCCTGCGCGGCCTGAGAAAGCACGAGTGATTCTTCCAGCGGCGTTTCCCGCACAAAAGGCCGAATCCGCTCTTCGGCCAGTGTTGCTTCAGTGTGAATATTCACAGGCGTTCCTTCCCGGCTTCAGCCCCGGCGATTGCGCTGCATAATCCTGATCGGCGTGGCGTAAAAATCGAACGACTCGCGCAGCCGGTTGATGATGTAACGCTCGTAGGAGAAATGCAGTTTCGTGTCGCGGCTGCTGGTGAAGAGAACGAAGGTCGGCGGGCGCGTCATCGCCTGGGTCAGGTATTTCACTTTGAGCGGGCGGCGCGATGAGGTCGTGGCCTTCGGCTGTTCGAGGTGGTCACGGAAAAACTGGTTGAGTTCGGCAGTCGGGATGCGCCGGTTGCGCGCTTCATTGGCGTGCGCGATCAGCGGCGGCAGCTTCATCACGCGCTGGCCGGAAAGCGCTGAGATGAAAATTACCGGCGCGTAATCCAGAAACTTCATCTGGTCGCGCAGCTTCTCTTCAAAGGCCTGCGCGGTGTAAGTGTCCTTCTCGACCGCGTCCCACTTGTTGATGACCAGAATGACCGAGCGGCCCGCCTCGTGCGCGTACCCGGCAATCGTCGCGTCCGCGTGCGTCACGCCTTCGGTGGCGTCAATCACCACCAGCACCACGTCGGCACGCTCGATGTGCTTGCGCGCCATCACGACCGAGAGCTTTTCCGCCATCTGCTCGGTTTTGCCCTTGCGCCTGATGCCTGCCGTGTCAATCAATTTCAGGAGAATTTTCTTTTCCCCCTCCTCGTCCAGTTTCACTTCAAAGACCGTGTCCACCGCGTCGCGCGTCGTTCCGGCAACCGGCGAGACGATCACGCGCTCTTCGCCGAGCAGGCGGTTGATGAGCGATGATTTGCCGACATTCGGTCGCCCGATGATCGCGACCGCGATCTCACGCGGCTTCCACTTGCGGGCCTCGACCGGCGGGAGCTTTTCAATCACGGCGTCCAGCAGATCACCCATCCCGAGGCTATGTTCAGCCGAGACGGGGAACACTTCGTCGTAGCCGAACTGATGAAACTCGGCGGCCAGGTCGGCGACTTTCGCCGTGTCGGCTTTGTTGGCGACGATGAAGACGGGCTTGCCCACTGAGCGCAGCATCTTTGCCAGCTCCTCGTCGGGCGGCGACAGCCCGGCGCGCACATCAACGACGAAGAGCAGCAGGCTCGCTTCGTCAATCGCGGCGCGCGCCTGTTTCAGGATGTTGGCCGGAATCTCCGCGTCGTCATCGGGCACGATGCCGCCGGTGTCCACGACGTTGAAAGCCTGCCCTTCCCACTGCGCCTCGCCGTAAATGCGGTCGCGGGTGATGCCGGGCAGGTCGCCGACGATCGCGCGCCGCGAGCCGATGATGCGGTTGAAGAGCGTGGATTTCCCGACGTTCGGTCGCCCGATGATCGCCACGACCGGCAGCGGCACGGACGGCCCCGAAATTTCAGCAGCTTCAGCAGCAGTTTCAGGATTGCCGGGTTGTACGGATGATTCAGTCATTCAGATTATTGCTCGTGTTCTCTGTCTGATGGCGTATCAGACTATGTACTCTAGCAATGCCACCGGCCCTCAGCAAGCGGCACCCCATCTTTACGGCCTGAGTGAAGCGACAGGAATTTCACCGCGACTCTATCCCGTCCATCAGGCAGCCTGTGTTAGACTACGCACGCTGACGTTGCCTTCAACCCACAATCTCAATCCGGCTTGCCGGATTCCGGCAACGCGGCTGTCCTCGCGTCATAACTGGGAACAAAATTCAGCCGGTCATTGCTACTATCTTCAACTGGTGTATTCCGGCCGCGAAGCCGTATTCCGGCTCCGGCAATTACCGAAAGAGCAAGGCATGAATCGAAGAAGCGCCACTTCCCTCGCCGTCGCATCGCTGCTGCTCCTCTGCGCCTGCACCGCATTTTCACAGACGCCCAGGCGCATCTACCTCGCGCCGGACGACCACACCGATTACATGTGGACGCTCGACGAGGAGGGCTACCGGCAGGCCTTCGTCGAGATGCTCGATTTTTACCTCAACCAGATTGACGCGACGGCCGGCAACCCTTCGCCGTCACAGGCCCGCTGGAATTGCGACGGCAGCTTCTGGCTGTGGATTTACGAGCGCAACAAATCGGCGGCGGATTTCAACCGGCTGATGAGCCGCATCAGGGACGGGCACGTCAGTTCGCCGCTCACGGCTCTGGTGGTGTGTTACGGCGGGGTGCCGGCCGAAGCAGTGCTGCGCGGGATGTATTACCCCGGCTCGCTCGAACGGCGCTTCAGGCTGCGCTTCCCCCTGGCGGTGGCGATGGAAAACCAGACGCTGCCTTACGGGCTCGGGTCGCTGTGGGCCGGGGCGGGCGCGAAATACAGCTGGCGCGGCATCTGCGGCTGCGCCACCCGGGTTTCGACCCCCGGCGACCGCGAACACGACATCTACTGGTGGGGCGGGATGGACGGCAGCCGCGTGCTGATGAAGTGGAACACGCTCTTTGACAACACCAGCATCGGCGGTTACGCCGAAGCCCGAGACACATTCGGCGTGGTCGGTCTGGTTGACGGCAACGCGACCTTCAAAAGCCGTTACCCGTACGACGTGATCGGCGCGTTCGGCCGGGGCTGGGATGACGCCAAAACCTTCACCACCGACTTCGTCACCGCGGCGCAGCAACTCAGCACCCCCAATCGCCAGGTCTTCTGCTCCAACGAGCAGGATTTCTTTCAGGACTTCGAGGCGACTTACGGCGGGAGCCTGCCGACCGTGGCGGCCTCGTTCGGCAACGAGTGGGATTTGTACTGCGCCTCGATGGCCGAGGTTTCGGCGCGGGTGAAGCGGGCGGTTGAGAAGTTGCGCAGCGCCGAAGCGATGGCCACGCTCGTCAGCCTGCAGAACCCCGGGTTTATGACCGACCGCCGGGCGGCGCGCGATCAGGCGTGGATGAATCTGGGCTTGTACTGGGAACATGACTGGACTGCCGACGGCCCTGTCAGCCGTCAGGCCCGGGGCGACTGGCAGCGCCGCATTGCCGGGGAGATCGAGGCCTACGTCAATAAGCTTCAGACCGACGCCGCGACCGCGCTCGGCGGGCTGATCAAAAAGAACGGCGCGGGCACACGCTTCCAGGTTTTCAATTCGCTCAGCTGGTCGCGCACCGACGTTGCCGATTTGCCTTACACCGACACGAATCCGGTTTTCGTCGTTGACCTGACGAACAATCAGGAAACGCCCTCACAGATCGTGACGGTCAACGGCCAGCGGTTCCTGCGCGTGCTGGCGCGCGACGTGCCGCCCGTCGGTTACAAGGTTTTCGAGATCCGCCCGGGCGCGGGCGGCGGCTTCCCGAACGCCGCCACGGTCAGCGGCGGCGTGATTGAAAACGACCGTTACCGCCTGACCGTCGCCGACCGCGGCGCGATCACCGGCCTGTTCGACAAGACACGCAACCGCGAATTCGCGCGGGCCGTCAACGGGCGGTTCATCAACGACCTCGGCCCCGGTTCAGGCTCACTTCAGGTCGAGAATGCCGGGCCGGTCTCGGTCACGCTGCGCGCCGATGCTTCGGGACCGCTCAGTCACACATCGCGCATCACGCTCGTCCGCGACAAGGATCGAATCGAGATTCGCAACGACATCACGCAGAACTTCTCGGACGTGTACACCTGGGGCTTCGGCTTCAACCTCGACTCGCCCGACGTGTGGCACGAGGAAGTCGGCGCGGTGATCCGCGCGAAGCTGCTCACTCAGGGTGGCCATTACTCGCCGCGCAACGCGCGTTACGACTGGCTGACGCTCAATCACTTCGCCGACATGAGCGCGGGCGGCGGGGTCGGCGTGACACTTTCCAACGCCGACTGTTATTTCATGCAGCTCGGCAACAGCTCGACCTCAACGCTTGACGCCAACACGCCGCAAATCTCGCCGCTCGTGGGCGGGCAGGTTGACGGGTCGGCACTCGGCATTCCGAATCAGGGCGGCGACGCGAGCTTCCTGCAACGCTTCGCGCTGCAGACGCGCACCGCTTATGACCCGGCCGCGGCGATGAAATTCGCGCTCGAGCATCAGAACCCGCTCGTCACCTCGCTCGTCACCGGCAACAGCAGCAGCGCTTACCCCGAGACCTCGTATTCATTCGCCAGCGTCTCGAACCCGAACGTGCTGCTCTGGTCGCTCAAGCCGGCGGAAGAGAACATCTCACAGGGCGTCATCGCGCGCGCGTATAACCTCTCCGGCAGCCAGGCCGGTTACACGCTCAGTCTGGCGCAGCCGATCACCTCGGCGATGCGTGCGACGCACATCGAAACCAATCTCGAAGCGGCCGCCGTCAGCGGCGGCGCGCTCGCGGCGTCTGCCGCGCCGCAGCAGTTCCAGACCTTCCGGCTGACCACAGCCGGGGCCGCGCCGCACTCTTCCGTGACCGTCTCCGCCGCCAACTACAGCGGCGGCTCGCTCGCCCGCGAATCCATCGTCGCCGCGTTCGGCATGGGGCTGGCGACAACCGTCCAGGTCGCCGCGAGCGTGCCGCTGCCGACGACGCTGGCCGGGACGACTGTGATCGTCAGGGACAGCGCCGGCACGGAACGCGCTGCCCCGCTGTTTTTCGTCTCACCGAATCAGATCAATTATCAGATCCCGCCCGACACGGCGGCCGGACAGGCGACCATTACGACCACTGCCGGCGACGGCACCCTCTCGGTCGAAACCGTACAGATCGTGACGGTCAGGCCGTCCTTGTTTTCCGCCGACGCGAGCGGGCTGGGTCTGGCCGCGGCCGGCGCGTTGCGGGTCAAAGCCAGCGGCGATCAGATCTACGAGCCGGTCACCAGATTCGATCCTTCGCAGAACAAACAGGTGGCCATCCCGATTGACCTCGGCCCCGACCAGGGCAGCAACACCGATCAGGTATTCCTTGTACTCTTTGGCACGGGCTTTCGATATGTCAGCGGTTTGCCAGCCGTCATCGTCAATATTGGCGGCACGAACGGCGAGGTACTTTATGCGGGCGCCCAAGGGGGGCTGGTCGGGCTCGATCAGATCAACGTGCGCATTCCGCGCTCGCTCATCGGGCGCGGCGATGTGGCGGTCACAGTGACCGCAGACGGGCAACAGGCCAATCAGGTCCGGGTGGCGATCAAGTGAAATTGTCCGGTAGCCGGCCGAAGGATTCGCGGCGAGAGAGTGATGGAGGCGGCGCAGCTTTATCACTGATCATTCGATGGCGTAAATCGTCAGGCGGTCAGACGGGAATGCCCGGTTGAGCCTCGCCACCACCTTGTCACTGAGGGCCGGGCTGATCAGCCCCCGCTTCCGCAACGCCTCAACCAGCGTCATTCCTTTTTCCCGCAGCCAGCATTTATTTTCCGGCTCATCAACCACAACCTTCCACTGAGCGGGCGGGTTCGTAATTTCAGGCGGGTATTTGTAGCCGCGCTCGGGGAAATAGAAGGTCCGATTCAGGGCCACGTAACCGCGCCGGAAGTCCACGCGGTCGGGCACAGGTCGCAGGGTGATCCCCGGACTGATGTAGGCGATGTATGAGGCGTCAGACCGGTAACCGTCCAGGTAACGCAGCATCGCCCTGTCTTCCATACCGCAATACAACGGGCGGTCGTGGCGGGACTCGTGGAATGAATGAAGCCTGAAAGTGTTGGCGACGTAAACCCGCTGCGCGGCGCTCGTCAGCACGAGGCCCGCGAGCGAGCTGAGCAGGATCAGGCCCACGCAGCCCGCCTGAAACAACCTGGAGCAGCCGCTGAGCCTGATGCCCAGGGCGACCAGCAGCGGCGCCGTAAACATGAGCATGTAATTTGCCAACTTGTAGAGCGGGATGTAGGGCCGCAGACTCAGTGGGTAAAAGCTGAGGACGAACCAGAGCGTCCCCGACCAGAGCAGCAGCAATCCGTCAGGCCATGGGCGCTCGGCCCTGGCCGCCCCCCTCCTGACAACCTGCCGGAACATAATCACTGCCAGCGCGATGAAAGCGAGCCCGGTGTGATGAACTTCCAGAAACATCCACCTCAGGTAGACCGTGAGCGCGGTCGGCGAACGGTCTGTCCCGGCGGCCAGACCGGCCGGGCTGTTGCTCCGATCCTCTGCGAGCAGGTGCAGCCGCCTCAGCCCGTCACCTGAAACGTATTTGAAGACGGCGAAATCAAAGGAGAAGATCACCAGCAATCCGGCCGCGATCCATAACCACTGCCAGTCAATCCGGCGCCGGATGAGCGTGAGCAACAGGAAGAATGGGAGAATCAACAGCGCGACGAATTTGCAGGCATAGGCCATTCCGAGCGCCAGCCCGCACCCCAGGAGGAATTTCCGCCTTGTTACACTGTCCCTGCTGTCGTCACCGCGCAGAAAAAGATAAAGGCTCAGCAGCAGCCAGAAACTGAGCGGGCCGTCATTCATGAGCTGGCTGGCTAAGGCCGTCTCGAGGGGAAAAAAAGCGATCATGAGCGCGGCCAGCAGCCCGGCCCTTTCGCCCTTCAAATGCCTGCCCGTCAGGTACGCGACGACGACCGCCCCCAGTGACAGCAGCATCGGGTAAAGCGCTGAGCTGATCTGATTGATGCCGAACAGGCGATAACTCAGTGCCGTCGGAAACAACAGCCCCCACCGCGTCGAAAGCTCAAAAACCTCGTTGTACCGCCACTGCCCCTCGGTGATCTGCCACGCCAGGCGGCTGTAATCGGCCTGATCGAGCGGAAACATTCCGGCCAGACCGTGAAAGAAGATGACGCGCAGTATGGCGGCCAGCAGCACAATGACGCCGACGCTGAAAAGTGAACGCGCTCTCCCGACAGGCATCATCCGGCTCATTTCCTCAGAAGATGTTGTCCGCCCCCGGACGCGGTGAAATTACCCATAGTCAGGCCATCAGGGGGCGCCAGCAGGAGGGGCAGGCGGAGTGAGCCTGAATAAAACGGCGGTCCCGCATTCGGCCAGTGCCTGATACTGGCTGCGCAATTCTGCTTCAAAACCCGGCTTTTTATGGAGTGCAGTTTTATCAGCCACGAAATACTCCGCCCCCCGCCGAGCCAGCGCGCGGACGGCGTCGAGTGACTGTTCACCCTCGCAGATATTGAACCCTCTGCGATCCAGCCAGTAAAAAATATAAGAGGCGTTCCAGGCGACCCGGTAACCATCCGCATCCGTACACGGGCCGCCCGAAGCAAGGATCAGCGCGTTGCCCGGAATCGCCGACGCGAATCCCCTGATGCACTGATACTCATCGGGGGCGAAGGGGGCCTGTTGCGCGTAGACCTTCCGCCCCTGAACCGCGAAAGCGAGGAGCAGAACGGCGACCATCCCCCAGGTAAAGGCGCCACTTAATCCGAGCTTTCTGGTGAAGGGGATGCGCCTCAGGATCTCCACACCGGCTCCGGTCATCAGTGCCACCGGCGCGGCGGAAAAGATGTGATAGTAAAAAGCCCAGTTGTCCATCGTGGTTCGGGCCGCGACCAGATAAAAGATCATGCACGCCGCCAGCCAGACCAGACTGATGCGCACTGACCTTATTCTCCACCCGAGCAGGACGGCCACCACACCGCCGATGACGCCGGCGGGGATCCAGACCTCCGTCAGCTCCAGTTTCGTAATCCCCCTGAGGAATGCCTGGTTGGTCAACAGGTCAGGCCCCGCCCAGGGGTATTCATTCGAGAGCCCCATCGAGTTGCCCCAGGTGAGCCAGAGCTGGTGCGCATGCATGTACCACAGCAGGCCCGGCGACAGCGCGGCGATGCCGAAGAGCCAGACGCGCGGCTGCCGCAGCGCCCGGAATCCTTTTGACGAGAGTAACAGCACGGCGAATAACAGGCCGATGTGTGCCGCCGAGGCCTTCGCCAGAATCGTCAGGGCGGTCGCTGCAATCGCCAGCCAGTAATCCTTCTCCGCGCCCTCTTCAACCCATTTGATAAAAGTGTAAGCCGCCGCCACATAACCGAACAGCATGAGACCTTCGGCGTGAATCGCCGTCGCGGCGAAGATCGGCAGCGGGCTGAGCGCAAAACAGAGTGACGCGATGGCGGCCCCGACCATCGGCAGCAGCCGCTGCGCGAGTTGAAAGAAGAGGTAGAGCGTCAGCAGCGAGAGTGCGTAAGAGAGCAGCCGGGCGATGATTTCATGCACCCCGAAGGCCTGATAGAAGAGCGCCACCGTCCACGGATACAGCGGGAACTCCATCTCGGTAAAACCCGGCCCCGTGCCGCGCCAGTCAATACGCGGGTAGAATGGGTTCATCCCTTCGCGGTAGTAGTTCCGGGCGATGGCCGACAGGTCGGCCTCACGCCACGAGGTGGTGTTGACCGGCTGCCAGACACGGACGAGCCGGACCCCGGCGGCCACCACGAAGATCAGGATGAAAATCAGCCGAGCCTTCTTCAAATAATCCGCCCTCCTTTCTTCCGTATTCACCTCACCGCAGCCAGTCAATCAGCCGCTGTGGCTCGTAAAGCACCAGACAGACCATCGCGACCCACAGCAATGAATTGACCAGGATCGCGCGATCCGTCAGGAACAGCAGCGCCGGGTCGCCGGTGCCGGCCTGCCGGTGCATCAGATACAGGTACCGGAAGATTCCGTACATCACGAACGGCACGGTCAGGATCATCCCGTGCGTGCCGATCCGCGCGACTGTCTCCGGCGAGAGCGTGTAGAGCGCATAAGTCACCACGGCCGTGCCGCCGGAAATCGCCATCATCAGGTCGAGGAACTGGACCGAGTACCATTCACGATCAGGGTCGGGCGCACCGTCCCCGGCCGCGACCACGTCGTGGCGGCGCTTCCCGCTCACGACCAGCATCGCCAGCATCATCGTGCAGAGGATCAGCCAGTGCGACGGCGCCACACTGATCACGACGGCCCCGGCCACCGCGCGCAACACAAACCCAGACGCCACCAGAATCACGTCGAGAATCACGACGTACTTCAGCCCGAATGAATAGGCGATATTCACCAGCACATACACGCTGAGCAGCAGGGTGAACGGCTGGCCGAGCCTCACAGCGCCGATCATCGCGGCGCCGAGCAGCACGAGCATCGCCGCGAGCGCCGCCGGCACTTTCACCCTCCCGGCGGCCAGCGGGCGATGGCGCTTGACCAGGTGTTGCCGGTCTGACTGCAAATCGCGCAGGTCATTAACGAGATAAATCCCGCTGCTCGCCAGACAGAAGATGATGAACCCGCTCGCCGCCCTCGCAGCCAGCTCGAACTTGAGCAGCGAGCCGGAAAAGATCAGGCCGCTGAAAAGCAGCAGGTTTTTCACCCACTGGTGCGGGCGCAGACTGACGAGCAAACCGACGAGCGCGGCAGTAAAGTTCCTGCTGACGCGCCGGTCACGGGGCACGACAGTCTTTGCGTTGAGCGATTCCATTTCACCTTTCCGTTTCCATCAATCGTAATGGGAGTTCGCCCTGATTGAAGCGCGGCTCCACCAGCTGAAGCTTCGGCGAGGAAGAGGCCAGCGCCGCATGCTGTTGCATGGTGACGACCGAGAACTCTTTCGAGAGGATGCCGATGATTTCGCTCATGACCGCCAGCTTCTTTTCGCTCGCCAGATTCATGCCGGGAAAGAAGGCCAGTTCGCGCACATCTTCAGCGCCGAGGAAATCGAGCGGGTGCAGCAGCAATGACAACTGCGTCCCGGTCAGGCGGCACAACTTCACCGCCGTTTTGAAATACAGCAGCGCGAGTGCGGTTGAGAACGAACTCAGATACAGCACATAGCTGGCGTGCATCGGCACTTTGAAAACTGGCAGCGTCGTGACCGGAATTTCAATCAGGCTCTCTTCACCGCCGATGCCCCAGCGGTACGGTTTGAGCGGACGCCAGCCCTCACTGAAAGTCCCGAACAGGGCCTTGCGCCGCCGCATCTCTTCCCGGCTGAGCTTCGCCGTCATGAAGTAATAAGCCCTCGCGAGCGGCCCCAGAAAAGTCGGAAACGTCGAAGCGTCATAGATGTAACCGCGCCGCTCAAGTACCCGCAGCGTCGAGGCTGACAGACTGAACCCGGGCCCGCGAAAGCCGCGCGGCCGTTGTCCGGTGACGCGCTCGATCTGTTCCTCCGCGTTCGCGATTTCGGCCTCGATCTCCGCCTCGGAGTAAAGGTGCAGCCAGGGCTCGTGGTGAAACGAATGGTTGCCGATCTCATGCCCCGCCGCAGCCAGGGCGCGCAAAGCCTCGGCATTCTTCTCCAGCGCGGCATCCTGACCGACGATGAAAAAGGTGATTCGGAGGCCGCGCTCCTTCAAAAACTCCAGCACCCGGGGTACGACGATATTCAGGTAGGACGGGAACGTCTCCCACCCGGTGTCACCGTGCGTCTTCTGATAAGACCACTGGTTATCAAGGTCGAGCGACAAGCTCGCTGTCGGTTTCTGTTCCTTCATCTTCAGTGATTGCGCCGGCTGAAAATTGCGAGGATCTGCCTGCCTCAGCCAGCAGTCGGGCAGCGGCCTGCACCCCGAGCCGGACTGTTTCATTGACGTTGAGCGTGCCGTTCTGAATCTGCGACGAGTTGACGACGTAAACGCCCGGCAACGAAGTCACCATCTCCGGCACGCGCTCGGAGTAATTCAGCGTCGGAATGGGAAACACGTGGCGCACCCGCGAAACGCGGAACGCCAGCACGTCATCACGGCGGAAGTGGCCGTAGATCCGTTCGAGCGCCGCGACGAATGTCGCCCTGATCTCGTCATCAGTCTGCGCCCACATCGGATCATCCGCGGGCAGGTACTTCGGCAGGTAGACGAGCGAACGGCCGCCGAAGTGTTTCCGGTCAACCAGCGCCGACATTTCGATGACCCCGGTAAAGGGAACCCAGGCGTCGGTCAGGTTCGTCACGTAGTAATTCGCGAGCGGCTGTTTCAGTAACAACGAAGCGCAGATGATCCCCTGATAACGAACGCCTTCGAGCCTTTCGACCTCTTCACCATTCAGGCCGGAACAGATTTTCGCGGCGACCGGGGCGGGCGCGGTAACGATCACCCGGTCGAAAGATTCACTGGCGCCGTTGCTGAATTCGATTCTCGCCCCGACGCCCGCTTCCGTAATCACCCTCGTTGCGGCGCGGCCTGTGACGATGGAAACGCTCTTCCTCAGAAGCTCACTGGCGAAGCGCTCAAGGATTCGCCCGTAGCCGCCGGGAACGTAGCCGAACATCTCTTTCTTGAGGCCGGTGCGGCGCGCGGCATAGAGGCGCGCAATCGTCGTCCAGATGAAGGCGGCGGAAGCGTGCCTGTAATTCTCGCCCAGCTTGGCGCGGAGCAGCGGCAGCCACATCTTTTCAAACGTCCGGCGCCCCGATAATTTCCTGAGCCAGTCGGCGACCGGGATTGCTTCCAGACGCTTCCAGTCCCTGATCCTTGAGGCGTAGAAGATCGTCGCGCCGAGCCGCAGCTTGTCAATCAACCGCAGCGGCGGGAAGCGCAGGAACTCCGCCGTATTCGACATCGAATAGAGCTTCCCGTCGGTGTAAAAACCGGTCCGCGTTTCCACCCACTCAATTTCCTGATCGAGTCCGATCTCACGCAGCAGGTTGCGCAGGCCGAAATCCGAGAGCAGCGTGACGTGGTAATGCCGATCCCAGGTCACTCGCTCGCCGCCGTCAGTCTCAAGCTGCCAGGCGCTGGCGAGTCCGCCCAGGTGATCCGCGCCCTCAAACACAGTCACGCGCTGCCCCTGCTTCGCCAGTTCGTGCGCCAGCGTCAGGCCGAGCAGCCCGCCGCCGACAATCCCCCAGGTTGTGCCGCGGTTCGATGACACGATCAGTGAAGATCATTCTCCATTACGCTGGCGGATTCAGCTCAATCACCGCGCCGTTCCTGATTTCGTATTGCAGGCCGCAGGCACTGCACGTCACTTCGGCGAAAACGGGGGCGACGCCTTCGACCGAAAATCGCATGAGCAGTTGCCCGCAGCGGCAGACGCAGCCGACCGAGCGCGCGGGGTGGCCGATCATCAGATGAAAGTCGGGCACTGATTTCGTGACGAGCGACCCCATCCCGACCATGGCGAAACGGCCGATGACCAGATCGTTGCCGATCGTGCTGCCGGCCCCGATGGTCGCGCCCGCGCGCACGAGCGTCGCGAGCGTGTGTTCATCGGGCTCGGACGGGCGCAGATGTCTGAGGTCGGGCGTCGTGGCCCGCGGGAAGCGGTCGTTGGTGAAGACCGTCCCGGCGGCGATCATCACGCCGTCTTCAATCGTCACCGCGTTGCAGATATAGACGAAGGCGTTGATCTTGACGCGGCTGCCGATTCTGACGCCGTAGGCGATGTAGGTCTTCTCGCCGATGATGCACTCTTCGCCGATTGCGGCGCCGAAACGGATGTGGACGTTGTCCCAGACCGAAGTGCCTTCGCCAATCGTCACGTCGCTTTCGATGATTGCGGTCGGGTGAATCCTGGTCATAAGGTCATCAGGCGATCAGAATCTCTTCGATGTCGAGCAGGTCCGCGGCGCCTTCGGGCCGGGGGCTGATCGTCGTCCAGGCGTTGGCGTGCATCGCGGCATAGGCGGCCTCGATCACCTCGACCGAGGCGAGCGCGTCAGCCGCAGTGATCACCAGAGCATCTTCGCCGCGGATCGCCGCGCAGAAGTTTTCGAGCTGGCTGCGGAAGGCCTGCACCTTGTCGTAGCCCTCGCCGAAGACGATCCAGTCGCGGCTGTTGGCCTGGCGGTACTTCGAGTTCTTCCAGCCGACGCAGACCGTGCCGTGGACGCCGTAGATGTTGAGGTAGTAATCAACCTCCTTGTGCAGCCGCCACGAGAGGTCAATGCTGCCGATGGCGCCGCTCGCACTGCGGACGAACAGCTGCACGGTCTCCTCGACCGAGAGGCCCGAAGGCCGCCGCCCTTCGACCACCTGCACGTGGGCGAGCGGGCCCAGCAGGTAGCGCATGATGTCCACCGAATGCGTGCCGTTATCAATCAGCACGCCGCCGCCGCCGACCCGGGGGTCGGAATTCCAGCGCTCCGACATGTCCACGCGCGAGGCGAAGGTGTTTTCGACCAGCAGGATGTCGCCAAGGATGCCCGAGCGGACGATGCTCTTGGCCCGCATCACGTCTTCGACGTAGCGGAATTTGGAGGCCATCGTCAGCTTCACGCCGGCTTGCCTTGCCGTCGCGAGCATCAACCGGGCGCCACTCAGGTCAACGCTCAGCGGCTTTTCGCACAGCACGTGGGTCTGGCGTTCGAGGAAGTAGACGGCGATTTCGGGGTGAGAGATCGGTGGCGTGCAGATGATCACCGCGTCGAGCGCGTTCTCCTCGTACATCTTCTGGTACGAGTCATAGGCTTCACAGCCGGCCTTTGCGGCGAGGGTATGTGCCGCCTCAGGGACGACATCCGCCACCGCAACCAGTCGCGCGGATGTCAATCCCTTGAATGCCTGAACGTAGGAATCGGAAATGCGCCCGGTTCCCACCAGTCCGAATCTGAGTACTTTTTCGATCATTGCTTTTTCGGTAGTCGGTGGTCGGCAGTCATCTTCGCCCGGAGCAACCGGCTGCCGATCATCATCATTTCATTCCGCCAGCACCTCGACCGCGTGATGGATCGAGCCGGCGATGTAATCAATGTGTTCTTCGGTGTAACGCTCGTTCCACGGCAGGACGAGGACGGCTTCGAGCCCGGCGAAGGTGCCGGGGAAGCGGTCGCGGCTGTAATCAACCGCCTCGGGCCGCGCGAGCGTGAACGGCCAGCGGCTCCGGCCGAAGGTGCGCTGCTTCGCGAAGACTTCGCACATAAACGCCGGCTTCTGAATGTATCGCGGCGCCGAAAAGATGCCCTTCTCCTTGAGCTTCGCGGCCAGTCCGACTGCCCCGCCCGGGATCACGCCCGCGTCAACGCGCAGGCAGTATTTCCAGAAGACGTGATCATTCCGCGGGTCAACGTAAGGCGTTTCAATTCCCGGCACCCCGGAAATCCTGTCGGTCAGCAGGCGTGCCGCCTCGCGGCGTCGGCTGACACTCGCGTCAAGTTTGTCAAGCTGGGCCAGCGCGACCGCGCCCTGCAATTCGCTCATGCGGTAGTTGAGCGCGATGAAGTAATGATCCGGGTTCGGATCGCCGTAACCGAAGGCCTTGTTGACGAGCAGGAAAATGCGGCGGGCCAGAGCGTCGTCGTTCGTCGTCACGATCCCGCCCTCGCCGGTTGTGATGTGTTTTCCCTGCTGGAGACTGAAACAACCAATCGTCCCGATTGTCCCGACATTTTCCCCGCCGTGCTTTGCCAGGAATGACTGGGCGCTGTCTTCGATGACGGGTATGTTGCGCGAGCGCGCCAGCTCCATGATCTCCGTCATGTTGCATGGGTTGCCGAACAGGTGGGTGACGATGATGGCCTTTGTCTTATCGGTCAGGCGGGGCTCGATGGTTTCAGCCGTGACGTTCAACGTTACCGGATCAACGTCGGCGAAGACCGGGATCGCGCCCTGATAGAGAATCGGCGTCAGCGCGCCCATGTCGGTAATTGAAGTGGTGATAATTTCATCGCCGGGTTCGGGGTCAAGCGCGGCGATGGCGATGTGAACGGCGGCGGAACCGGAAGTGCAGGCGTGCGCGTGTTTCACCCCGAGCGTTTCGGCGAAGCGCCGCTCGAAGGTTCTGACGAATTTCCCTTTGGTGCTGGTGAGCGTGCCGCTGCGGATGGCTTCGGACACGGCGGCGATTTCTTCATCTCCGAGCGTCCTGCCGGAGGCCTCCTGATCAGAAGGCAGAGTGATCAGTTTTTCGGGCTCGAGAACGGAAGTACTCATGAATGATTCCTTGTGATTAGTCCTTTTTGGTAGTGACGGGTAATGTCTGGTATCCGGCTGCCGGGGCGGGCCCGGACCGGGGGCTGGTGAGGGTCTGAGTAGTGACCGGGGCTTTCATCTCCTCGGAATTTGAGACGCGCATGGCGAGCAGGCGCGCGAGCAGTTTGAGGTGGCCGATGATCGTTTTGACCAGCTTCATTTTCGAGCGCCCGAACAGGCGGACTTCGAGTGTGGCCGGGTACTCGACGATCTTCGACCCGCGCAGGTCGAGCCGGCCGAGCATCTCGGCGACGCCGAGAAAACCGTCCTCCCTCAGTTTCAAATCCCTGACCGCGCCGCGGCGGTAGACGCGGAAGCAGCTGGTGTAAGTCGCCAGCGTCTGGTGCAGCACCTGGCGGTAGAGCAATGACGCGCCCTTCGACAAGGTCAGCCGCCAGGGCGGCACGTTCCGCACCTGGCCCTGCGGGTGATAAGGCGAAGCGGTCACCAGATCCACGCCGTCGGCGAGCAGCGGGATCATATTTTTCAGCTCGTGCGGGTCGTAAGTGCAGTCGCAATCCATCGAACAGACGACCTCGGTTTCAGCGTGCCGGATGCCGGTCATGATGGCCGCCGCCACCCCGCGATTGTGCGTGTGCCTGGTGATCCTGAAATTCGGGCGCGGGCCGAAGATCCGTTGCAGTGAATCCCACGTGCCGTCGGTGCTGCAATCGTCCACGAAGACGAAATTGAGCTGGTGCCCGACGCTCAGTTCCGCCTCGACGCTCCTGAGCGTGTTATCCAGATACGGCAGGATCAGCTCTTCGTTGTAACAGGGGATGACGATGGTAACCGGCTTTTTATCCTGAACCGGCGTGGCCGCCACGGGAGCGGGCGAACGCAGCGGGACGTGAATCGTCTCTTCATTTTCTTCAACCTGCGGGCGTGGAGTGCTGATTGCAATCGGGCTCTGCTCCTTCACAAGGCAGGCGCAGGACTCCGGCCGGGCCTCCGGGCTGTCTGCACCCGCGAGTCCGGGGTAAGAGGCGAAAGGAGTGAACCGGTACATGTTCAGGTAATCCTCCATCACCCAGGACATCTTGCCGAGGTTGCGGTAATGGCGAATCCTGGCCAGCGATGACGCGCCGCTGATGCGCGGCTGCTGGCGGTCCAGTTCCCAGACGTGGAAGTACATCACGAACGGGGCGTCGTGCTGGTCGTGCCAGCGGGAGACGGCACGTTTCATGACCCGGTGCGGGAACTGGCGGAAATAATTGCCGCCTGAAATCGGGACGCGCCAGCCCAGCACGTTGGCGGTCGTCATCGGGAATTCCCAGATCGCCCGGTCGCCGAATTTCAGTTCCTGGGCGGAACATTCGGCAGGTTCCGGGCGCGGCATGCGCGAGAGCGGGACGACGCTGGTGTCGTAGTCGTAGCCCTCTTCCGCCAGAATCTCCAAAGCCCAGCGATCCTTGTGCAACCGCCACGGGGTGGCCGCGCGATAACCGATGACGCGGCCGCCGCCGGCGCGTTCGAGCGCCTCGCGCGTGCGCGCCAGGTCTTCGCGAAATTCGGCGGGAGTCATCTGATGGATGCTGCGGTTGTAATAACCGCGGCTGGCGATTTCGTGGCCGCGGCGGGCGACTTCACGCACGATCTCCGGGTTCTGATCCGCAATCCACCCGAGGACGAAGAAGGTGGCTTTGGTCTGGAAGCGGTCAAGCAGGTCGAGCGTGGCCAGCGTGTTCTGCTCGTACCTCGATTCAAACCGATACCATTGCCCGCTCTGGATGAGCTGGTGGAAAGCCCCGACGTGGAAATAATCCTCCAGCAGCACTGCCAGCAGATTCTGTCCCGGGGAGTTGTGGGCTTGTTTACTCATGGTAGCGATCCTGAGGGCTGTCGAGCTGACCCGGGCGGGCGGCTCAGGTCATTTACACGCACAATTGTTCCGATCCTGCAGCATTCATCTTGTAAATGCCTGTCAGTGAGAAAGAGGGTGTGCCCCCCCGGGGACCCGCGCCAGGGCGGGCGAGGCCGCGAGACATCACCCCCGGGCCAGTTCAGTGACCAGCCGGGAACAGCTCCTGGTGTTCTTGTGCGTAAGTCTTCCGCGACCGCCGAAGAGAGGATTCTGCAAAGGAATGCAGAGTCAGACTGGTAGCAATGCGGGACGAGGAACTTACGGGGCTTTAAGCATCTCGTTGTCGGGCGAGACGGGCTGTTCCGTTCCCTTCAGTCGCTGGTGAATGCCTTTCTATATAGTCCGGCCCGGAAGCCCAGCGACCTGATTGATCCGCAACAAATAGCAGTTAAAAGTCTTTTGCCGGTAATGTTGTGTGACGATGCTGAAGATATAACTCTCAATGCGGGAAGGCAAGATAAAAACGGGGGACGACAGATAAAGTAAGGCCGCCCGGGCGAACGTCAGCTGACGTTCGCCCTGCCCTCCCTATTCTCAGTGTCCCCTTGTCTGCCGGTCTGTTTTTCGGCGCTAACGGGCTTTTGAATCTTCGATCTTCAGCTCGTTTCGCACCTCGAAGACGCCCGACACGCTGTTGGCTTTCGTGTTAGCCAGGTCGCTGTCAAATTTCGAGGCGACGACCCCGCGCAAAACCACGCGCCCGTTCCTGACGATGATGTGGATCGGCGGCACGGCCTGGGTGGCGTAGCGGAAGAGCGGCGAGTTCCAGTCAAAGAGCGTGCGATAAAGCGCGAGCCGCAGCCGGTCGTCATTCGGCGAGAGCGGCAGCACCTCAATTTCGCTCGTCACCTGCTCGACGCCCTCGACGCTTTTGACGCGGGCTTCGGCCTCTGACTTCGTCGTCGGCTTGATGACCTGACCGCGGAGGACGACGGTGCCGTCAGGCCTCACTTCGCCTTCGAGCCAGTCGAAGACGCCGTAATAAGGCAGCATCACCAGTTCGCGGCGGATGTCTTTGACAAGGTGAGAAACGACGCGCGCGTCGCTCGACGTGCGCGACTGTTTTTCCGACAATTCCCGCCGTTCTTTCTTCTGGGGAACGCTTCCTGCCGGAGCGGCGGTTAATGCCATGGCACTGAGGGTCAGTGCGGCGATCGGTAATCTGAACATAACCTTTGAGCCCTCCTGTTGTCTTTTTTCTGATGACAACACTTACGAGGGCAGGCCGCGCGGCAGATTTATCCCCTGGCCGGCAGGTTTTTCAGTTCAGCCCGTAGACCGGCAGCGCCACGCCGTGAATCGCCCGAGCCTCATCCGAGGCAAGAAACATAATCGCGTCGGCCAGCGCTTCCGGTTCAACCCAGCGGCTGTGGTCGGCATCAGGGATGGCCGCGCGATTCTGCGGGGTATTGATCATGCCCGGCAGCACGCAGTTGACGTTGATGCCGGAAGCTTTGACGTCGGCCGAGAGGCTCTCGGTCAGGCGGACGACCGCGCTCTTTGAGGCGCTGTAGGCGGCGGCCCCGGCGTCTCCGCTGAAGGCAGCGCGCGAAGAGGTGTTGATGATTTTGCCGCCCCCCTGCCTGAGCATGTGCGGAACTACTGCGCGGCAGGCGATGAAAACCGAGCGGGCGTTCAGGTTGAGCAGGAAATCCCAGTCCTCAACCGGCGTCTCGTGCAGTGGAGTGCCGGCGCGATAACCGCCGACGGTATTGACCAGCACATCAATGCGGCCGAGCCGCCGGACGGTTTCCGCCGCCATCGCCTCGACTGAAGCGGGGCTGCCCAGATCAACGCCCGTCGCCAGGAAGTGATCGGGAGAATTCGCCAGATCAGGGAACATCTTCGGCAGCCGGTCAGTGCCGCGGTCAACCAGCGCCAGCTTCGCGCCCGCCCGCCCGAAGGCCCCGGCGACGGAGGCCCCCAGATTGCCCGCCGCGCCAGTGATGACGACCACGCGATTTGAAAAGTCGAACATCGGCAAACCTCCTCAGAAAATGTCCGACAAGCTGCCAGCTTGTCGCGGTCTCTTGATACCGGCGCCTGCCAAGGCCAACAACAAGCTGGCAGCTTGTCGGACACCGCGCGCCACGATTTTCATCGCTTCAGAGCGTCGTCATTGATGACCTGCACGACTCCTGTGATTTCAGCTTGTGACCTGACGGGAAGAGACGGCCGGAATCTATGTTACCGGCTCAGCCACTGTCAATTCCCCGGCCCCCACACTCTGAATGATTTCAGGCCCCGATTTTGTTCCCGCCGATTCGGATAAATTTACATCGTGTCGCCTATTGATGCGCCGAGGTCAGCAGATGGACGAACTCCCTGGCCGCCGCGGTGAAGACTTTGCCCTTGCGATGAATGATCCCGATGGCCCGCGTGAAAGTGCCTTCCGTGAAATCGAGCGCCACCAGCAGCCGGTTGCGGACTTCGCTCGTGACCGCCGTCTCGGGCAGGATGGAGACGCCGATGCCGACCTCGACCGAGCGTTTGATCGTCTCGATGTTGTCGAATTCCATGACGTAATTCACCCCGACCCCGTGCTGTTTGAAGATGCGGTCAATCGTCTTGCGCGTCGGGATGTCGCGCTCGAAGGCGATGAACTCTTCGCCCGCCAGTTTTTTCAGGCTGACGCGGCGGCGCGAGGCCAGTTGATGCTCAGGGCTGCACACCAGCACCAGCTTGTCGTGACGGAACGGGATGACTGCCAGATTCGGCCGCCTGAGCGGCAGCGCGACGATCCCGAAATCAATCGTGTTGTTCAGGCACGCTTCACAGACCTTGTCGGTGCGGCTATATTCGATGTGAACCTTGACCTGCGGCCAGGCCTTGATGAACCGCTTGACGTAAGGCGGCAGTTCGTGCAGCCCGATGCTGTAGACCGTCGCCACCCGGACAGCGCCGCTGACGGCCGCCGATTTGTCCCGCATCCGCTCTTCGAGCGTGCTGAAGCGTTCGAGCAGCTCCCGGCATTCCGCATAAAAAATCTTCCCGGCCTCGGTCGGCACCGCGCGGCGGCGGTTGCCGCGTTCGATGAGCGGCTGGTCGTAGCGCCGTTCGAGCGCGCGCACCTGCTGGCTGACGGCGGATTGCGAGACGAAGTTGAGCGCCGCCGCCTTCGAGAAGCTGCCCGTCTCGATCAGATCGCAGAAAGTCCTGAGTGTTTCAATGTGCATGACGCCGGCATTATAAGCCGAAGGAAAAAGTAAAAAGGTAAAAGGCAAAAATCCCGATGCCCGGCAGAACGCCGCTGATCAGCGGTCGCCCCCTTTCTACTTTTTACTTTTACCTTCCCGCCGGGCGGAAATAAGGCTTGACGTCATCCGGCTGAAACACTAAATTGACGCCCGAGTTTGTCCACCAGCAATCGCCGATTAAGTCCCCGCTGAAAGTCAATCCACCACCGTGAGTGATGCGAGTTTTACCCTGATGAATCAGCTGAAGGAAAAGAATGCCGCCGGGGTGGCGCCTTTCACGCTGCGCCCGGCCCGGCCCGACGACGTGCCGTTTCTTTACGAACTCTATTGCAGCACCCGCGCCGAAGAGGTGGCGGCCTGGGGCTGGGGGACTGAGCAGCGGGAAACTTTTCTGAAGATGCAGTTCGGCGCGCAGCAGCGGGGCTACCGGCAGTTCGCCGGGGCCGATCACCGCCTCATCCTGCTGGGCGGGCGGCCGGTCGGCAGAATCCTCGTCAGCCGGTCGGCCCAGGAAATCCGGCTGGCCGACATCGCGCTGTTGCCCGAGAACAGAAACTGCGGGATCGGGAGCCTGCTGATCCGCGAATTGCAGGCAGAGGCGAAGGAGACCGGCAAGCCGCTGCGACTTCGCGTGATAACCTTCAACCGGGCCGCCCGCCTCTACGAGCGACTCGGGTTCTCGCTGGTCGCGAGCGACGGCAGTCATTGCCAGATGGAGTGGCTCCCCGAATAGCACGGGAACGACATAAGGTAATTATGACAGAGCAACCCACAAAGGAAGCGTTCGCCGAAAACCTGCGCACCAGTTTCCGCCTGCACGCCGGCGGGCCGGAGCCGCTGGAGATTGAACTCGTCAGCCTCACGACGCTGCCCTCCGCCCCGCGGCAGGAGCAGTTCTCGCTCATCTTCCGCGGCCCTGCCAACTCTCCACTGCAGCAGAACATCTACCGGCTCGATCACGACCGGATAGGGTCGCTGGAAATTTTCCTCGTGCCGATTGCCAGGGACAAGGACGGCGTCCAGTTCGAAGCCATCTTCAATCGCATTCATCAGTAGAATGGCAAACGACGCGGGACAACAGATGCGCAGTGAGCCGGGGGCCGTGACGTTGCGCCCGGTCACGCCGGATGATGAAGCCTTCCTGCTCAGGGTCTACGCCAGCACGCGCGAGCAGGAACTCGCCGCCGTCCCCTGGGACGACGCGCAGCGTGAGGCATTCGTCAGATTCCAGTTCGCCGCGCAATCACAGTTCTACCAGACCGAATACCCAGACGCACAACACCATCTTATCCTCCAGGGCGATCAGCCTGTCGGGCGCCTTTACGTTCACCACCGGGCAAATGAGATTCGTATTCTCGACCTGACGCTCCTCGCGGAGCATCGCGGCGCGGGCCTGGGCGCGCCGCTCATCAGGCGACTGATGAATGAGGCCGCCCGGGCGGGGCTGCCGCTGACGATTCACGTCGAATCCTTCAATCGCTCGCGCCGCCTCTTTGAGCGTCTCGGCTTCGTGCCGGTCGCGGAGAACGGTCTGCATACTTTGTTCGAGTGGCGGGCTGGGGGTTCAGTCAGATAGAATGAGCGTCATTATTCTGATCAACACCTGAAGATGAAATGACGCGTGATGAGCTGGGCAGGATAATTGTTTTGTTTACTTATCACCCTTCACAGTCTTCGCTGGATAAGGTGACCTGCCTTGATATCCTGTGCCATCGCCAAAGTTGACCACCTCTCCAACGATTACTGCCCGCATCAGTAATAATCCGGGGATTTCGCCAGAAGCAATAACGTTTTCCCACGCCTTTTTCTCCTCTGCCTGGAGTTTCAGTGTGGAAACCTCTTCTGGAGGCAAAGGTACATCTTCGCTACTGGCCTGAGCGGAAACAGTGCCAAGTCTATGGTCACCATAATGAAGTGGAAGTCCAAATGGTTTGTCCCTGACCCGGCTTGTGTCGGGCAGCAGGACAATCAGGTAAGGTGTACCCCATTTTCAAGACCAGAATGCAGTTTTTTTAGATGGATCGTGTCGCCCACTAAATTATCCAGTTCGTTCTTTGAAAACTGCTTCAGGTGTCCGGTAGCCGAGTGACTGGTGCAAGCGCTCACGGTTGTA
>DASRDU010000092.1:0-30800 GCA_035652435.1 Blastocatellia bacterium | reverse complement strand
CGAGCATCTCTGGCAGAAGATCAAATACAGGTGGTTGCCCCTGGAGGCTTCACAATCCTTCAAGCGAATGACGGAAGCTCTTTTCGAGATACTTGCCGGGATCGGGTCAAAATACCGCATTACTTTTGCTTAGGTGCTTATCACTTCAGACCGGAAGGGAAAATGTCGCATCGAATCAACCGCTGTCTCTCCATCCTATTACTCCTGATTCTTGCTGCTTATCCAGTCAACCCACAGTCAAAGCAGGTTTCTCCTTCGCCTGCCTACTGGCCGACTCACGGCTGGCGCACGACGACGCCCGAAGCTCAGGGCATTGACTCAGACAAACTGGCTGAAGCCATAGAGCAGGCCCGCGGGGGCGGGGTGAACATTCACAGCCTGCTCATCGTCCGCAACGGCTACCTCGTGGCCGAAGCTTACTTCCATCCTTACGACGGAAAGAGTCCGCACGACCTGGCGTCGGTCACCAAGAGTATCACCACCACGCTGGTCGGCCTAGCCATCGAACAGGGCAAAATCAGATCCGTCGGGCAGCCCGCTTTGTCATTTTTCCCCGGGCACATGATTGCCAACCGGGATGAGCGCAAGGAGCGGATCACGGTCGAGCATCTGCTGACGATGTCGTCGTGCCTCGATTGCAAGTCGAAGGGCGGCGAGCCGACGCTCTGGGATATGCATCAGGAAAAGAATTGGGCACAGTTCATGCTCGACCTGCCGATGGTGGGCGAGCCGGGAAGCAATTTCGTTTATTGCAGCGGCGGGATGCACCTGCTCTCGACGATCATTTCGCAGACGACGGGGATGACTGCTCACGATTACGCGAAGCAAAGGCTCTTTGGGGCGCTGGGCATCCGCGAGACGATCTGGCCCGCGGACCCGCAGGGCACGAGTCACGGTTTCGGCAACCTGCACCTGTTCCCGCGCGACATGGCTAAGATCGGCTGGCTCTTTCTCAATCAAGGCAGATGGGACGGCAAACAGGTTGTACCCGCTGAATGGGTGGCGACTGCGACGCGCCGGCACATCAAGACCGGCAACCCGCGTGACTACGGTTACGGCTGGTGGATTCACCCCGAGGGCAGTGTCATTCCGTTTGAGGCTTCGGGTCGCGGCGGGCAGCAGATCAGCGTCGTGCCTTCAAAAAACGCGGTCATCGTTTTCAATGGCGGCGGGTTCGCTGCCGGTGAGATCATGAAGCTCGTGATCCCGGCCTTCAAATCCGATCAGCCGCTGCCCGAAAACCCTGCCGGCGTCGCCAGACTCAAAGCCGCAATTGCCGCTGCGGGAAAAGCTCCGGCGCCGAATGCCATGCCGGCGCTGCCTGAGATGGCGAAAACAATTTCCGGTAAAACTTACGTGCTGGAGCCAAACTGGATTAGCCTTCAGGCGCTGTCTCTGACGTTCACACCTTCGGGCGATGCGACGGCGCGGCTCACGTTCGGGGCGTCACAGAATCTGGGCTGGACACAGAAGCACACTGAAGCGCGAGCGGTCGGGCTTGATGGCATTACGCGTGTCTCACCCGGCGGGAGGCTGGGGCTGCCGGCAGGAGTCAGAGGGGCGTGGGAAGACGATCACACCTTCACGCTCGAATACGACGAGATCGCCAACATCAACGGCTATCGCCTGACCATCACTTTTTCCGGAGACGGCGTGAGCATCCACGCGAAAGAGCGGACGGGTCTGTTTGACGAAAAGTTTGCGGGGAAGGTGGAACCCCGGCCATAGCCATCGCCCGAAGAACCGGGCCTGTCAGGCGTGATCTGCCGGAGTCGCTCAACCGGAGTTTACTATCTCCGGTCTATCATCTAACCTGCACTCTCCAATCCTGAAAATAATTGCCCGAGGCATGACGCCCAGGCCGGGCTCGACAACGTGTCCGGTCGGGCCACGAGACGAATGGCTCCGGCTTACTGCCGCGCCGACAGAGGAGAAGGGGACGTGAGACTACTGCTCAATATCCATTCGATTGTTCGCTGGCTGGTGGTACTGGCGGCAGTGTTATCGGTGGTAGTGTTCGCCGTCAGCTGGCTGAACAGGGAACGGGAAAACACGACGGACAGGAAGATGATGGCCGCGTTCCTGGGCCTGCTCGACACGCAGGTGCTGCTGGGCATCATTCTGCTTGTCTGGTTCGGGGTGTCCGGCTCTGGGTTCCTGCGTTATCGCCTGGAGCATGCCTTCACGATGCTGCTGGCGGTGGTGCTGGGGCACGTGTCGGCGCGCTGGAAAAACGCCGACGCCCCGGTGCGCGCCCGCAACTATCTGCTCGTCGTGCTGGGAGTGCTGCTGCTCATCTGGGTGGGCGTGAGCCGATTGCCGCAGGGCTGGACCATGAGTTGAACCTGGGAAAGGAAGAACCGATTGAATACCCCGCCCTCGCAGAGGGATTGAAACTTCTCCGGAAGCCGGGGCAGCAGGGGAGAGGATGAGGTGGCGAAAGCCTGAATCTATTCCCGGCCTGATTTTTCAAAAACGCTCTCAACATTGACGCGCATATCTGCTACTATGCGCTGGCACTGGATGGCGTACGCCTCACTTACACAGACTGACAATCCCCGCACTGGTACGCCGGCCGAAAGCAGTTACCCGATCTGCCGAACAAGCACCGCCCTGTAAGGATGTCTGCCTCGAATTACGGAGGCTCCCGCCCCGTCTTCACTATCTGCTGATCACAGGTAAAAGAATATGTCGCAGAATAGGCGTTCCTCACTGTTCTGGTACGGGGTAGCAGTATTCAATGTGTTGCTCGCTACCGGATTGACGCAGTTGTTGTGGGATGAAGTCAGGCTGACGCCGCTGCTGCTGTTTGCGATTGCGACGGCGGTCAGCACGCTGGCGGGCGGGTTGCGGCCCGGACTGCTGGCGGCGGTGCTTTCGACCATGACCTTCGATTTCCTCTTCCTGCCGCCGACGCTGGCGCTGGACCTCAATATCGTCGGGCTGCTGCGCCTGATTGGCATGGGCATGGTTTCCGTGGGCGTTCACGTCCCGATGGCCGCGCGGGCGAAGGCGGAGAGGGAGCTGCGCCGGACGCTGGCCGAAATGGAACAGCGCGTCGAGAGCCGCACCCATGACCTCTCGGTCGCCAACGCCCGGCTGACCGAAGAGGTCGCCGAACGCGAGAAGGCCGAAGACGCGCTGCGGCGGAGCGAGCAGCACTTCCGCTCGCTGATCGAAAACGCTTCCGACATTCTGACGGTCCTCAACCCCGACGGCACGGTGCGCTACGAAAGCGCCTCGGTCACCCGCCGGTTCGGTTACACGCAGGCGGAAGTCCTCGGGGCGCACCCGCTCGCGGTGATCCACCCTGACGACGCGCCGCGGGTCAGGGACGCCTTCGCCCGGCTCATGCGCGAACGACAGCTGAACCTCTCAATCGAATACCGGGTGAGGCACCGCGACGGCTCATGGCGCATCGTCGAATCGGTGGCCGACAATCGGCTGAATGATCTGGTGATGTCCGGTGTCGTCGTGGCGACGCGCGACATCACTGACCGCCGGCAGGCGGAAGAGGCGCTGCGCAAGAGCGAGGAGCGCTACCGCGCCTTCATCGCGCAGAGTTCCGAAGGCATCTGGCGCTGTGAAAGCACGGAGCCAATTCCGACTTCGTGTTCGGAGGAGGAACAACTGGAATGTCTCTTCCAGAAGGCTTACATCGCCGAATGTAACGACGCGATGGCCCGGATGTACGGCCTCGGCAGCGCGGAAGACCTGGTCGGCTCACCAATCAACAGGCTGATGCCGCCTTCGGACGAGCGCAACGTCGAGTTCCTGCGCGCGTTCATCCGCTCGGGCTACCGGCTGGTTGACGCCGTCTCGCATGAGGTGGATCGCGAAGGCAACCCGAAATGGTTTTCCAATACGATGACCGGGATCGTCGAGGATGGCAGGCTGGTTCGCGCGTGGGGCACGCAGCTCGACGTCACGGAGCGCAAAAAATCAGAAGCCGCGTTGCGCGAGAGCGAGGCCCGGCTGCGCGAGGCGAGCCAGTTCGCCGAAGAGATCATCCACAACGCCAGTGACGGGATCGTCGTGATGGATCGCCGGCTCCGCTACGTGCTGTGGAACCGCGTGATGGAAGAGAAGTTCGGGTACAGCGCGGAGCTGATGCTGGGCAGGTGTGTTTACGACGTCTTCCCGGCCCTGAAGGAATTGGGAATTGATCGCCTGCACGAGAGGGTTCTGAACGGGGAGACCGTGACCGGGCCCGATCTGGAGATCAGACGCCCTGACGGCACCAGCTTCTGGCGCTCGGTGACTTACACGCCACACCGCAACGCGCAGGATGAAATCACCGGGGTCATCGGACTGACGCACGACATCACCGAGCGCAAGCTGGCGGAAAAACAGCTCGCCGAGCTGCTGGCGCGAGAACAGTCGGCCCGCCGGCAGGCCGAAGCGGCCAGCCGTCTGAAGGATGACTTCCTGGCGACCGTGTCGCACGAGCTGCGCACGCCGCTGAGCGCGATCATCGGCTGGTCGAGAATGCTGCGTGAGGGCGTGGTCAGGGAAGAAAAGATCCCTCACGCGCTCGAAACGATTGAGCGCAACGCTCAGGCGCAGACCCAGCTGATCAACGACCTGCTCGACGTCTCGCGGATCATCTCCGGCAAACTCCTGATCGAAACCCGGCCGGTGGATCTGGCCGTGATGATTGCCAGCGCCGTCAGCACGATTCAACCGGCCGCCGAGGCCAGGGCGATCCGGGTTGATTGTCAATTCGATGAGCAGCCGCAGGTCGTTTCCGGCGACGCCGACCGGTTGCAGCAGGTCGTCTGGAATCTGCTCTCGAACGCGGTGAAATTCACGCCCCAGGGCGGTCGCATTTCAGTCAGCCTGGAGCAGGCCGACGCACACGCCCGGATCACGGTGAGCGATAACGGTCAGGGCATCCCGCCGGAGTTTCTGCCCTGCGTCTTCGACCGCTTCAGCCAGGCCGACAGCTCCATCACGCGGCGGCACGGGGGCCTCGGCCTCGGCCTCGCCATCGTCCGCCACCTGACCGAACTGCACGGCGGGACGGTCGAGGCCGCGAGCGCCGGCCCGGGGCAGGGCGCCACCTTCACCGTCACGCTGCCGAGACTGGGGCGCACCACGCACCATGATTTCCGGCCTGAGTCTGAAGCTGCAAATGACAATGCCGAATTCGCGGTGTCGCCGAATGACACCGTTCTGGCCGTGGCCGGCCCCATGCAGCAGGTCTGAGTGGCGGGGGTCGGGTTCAGCAGATCGCCTGCCGGCTCTGGAAAGGGCCGGCGGTTCATCCTGTCTGCTTTGCGAGAAAAAGTGCTTGACAGAATTTTGAATGAGGTTATGATGCCGCCGTTATGAGTTCGCCCGCGCCGCTCGAATCACATTCCGATCCGCCCGCGCTGCACGACCGCGCGATGGATAACCTCCGCTTCATCCGCGAGACGATGGAGCGGGCCTCGTCCTTCACGGCCGTGCCCGGCTGGGGCATGGTGGTGATCGGCGTGACGGCGCTCGGGGCCGCTTACGTTGCCGCGCGGCGGGTGTGGTTCGGCTCGTGGGTCAAAACCTGGATCATCGAGGCCTTCATCGCGTTCGTGATCGCGGCCGTCACGATTGCCCGCAAGGCGCGGGGGCAGAATGAATCGCTTATGTCGGGCCCGGCGCGCAAGCTGGTGCTGAGCCTGTCACCGCCCTGGCTGGCCGCCGTGCTGCTGACGCTGCTGCTTTCGCGCGCGCAGCTCTTTAACGGCATCCCGGGGATGTGGCTGCTCCTGTATGGCACGGGCGTGGTCACCGGCGGCGCATTCTCGGTCAGGGTCGTCCCCGTCATGGGCCTCGGGTTTATGGCGCTCGGCGCCGTCGCACTCTTTTCCCCTGTAGAGTGGGCGGACTGGCTGATGGCCGCCGGGTTCGGCGGGCTGCACATCGGTTTCGGGATCATCATTGCGAGGAGATACGGTGGCTAAACAGAACGTAGTTCCCAAAGAAGCTCCGAAGGAGAAGTCACGCAAAGCCGCCGCCGAGGCGGGTGACGCGCACAATTCGCGGGCGCGCACGGCGGCGAAATCGGCTGAACTCGACCGGCTGATTCACGAACGCGCGAGGCTGGCGATCGTCAGCGCGCTCGCGGTCAACGACTCGCTGACCTTCAACGACCTCAAAGCCCTGCTCAACACGACCGACGGCAACCTGAGCGTGCATGCGCGCCGGCTCGAGGAGGCCGAATACATCAGCTGCATCAAGTCATTCGACGGGCGCATCCCGAAGACCGAGTACCGGCTGACGGCCTCGGGGCGCCGGGCGCTCGAACGTTATCTCAATCACATGGAAGCACTGATCCGCGCGACCCGCTCACGCTGAGAGTGGGGCCGCGCTTTTTTTTGAGGCTTTACTTTATGGGGCAAAGTAGTTTGCAGTATCTGGCGGGCGCGGGCCTGCACGCCGCGATCATCATGGACGGCAACGGGCGCTGGGCGACGGCGCGGGGCTTGGCGCGCACGGCCGGCCACCGGGCCGGGGCCGACGCGGTGCGCCGCACGGTTGAGGCCGCGCCGGATTGCGGCATCGTGACGCTCACGCTCTACGCCTTTTCCGCCGACAACTGGCAGCGCCCGAAGCACGAGGTCGGCGAACTGATGAAGCTGCTGCGGGCTTACCTGCTCAGGGAGGCGCACGACTGCGCGAAGAAGGGAGTCCGCCTGAGCGTCATCGGCAGGCGTGACCGCCTCTCGCGGGCGATTCGCATGGCGATTGAAACGGCCGAGGCGCTGACTGCCGGCTGCGACAAACTGCATTTGCGAATCGCCGTTGATTACTCGTCGCGCGATTCGATTCTGAGAGCCGCATCCTTGTTGAAGATTACCGAAGGAAATTCGGGTGGCGAAATCTCGCGCGAGCGGTTTAAGGGTCTGATAACGAAGGCAAACAACGAGTCGAGGGAAACCCCTGACGTCGATCTGCTGATTCGCACGGGAGGCGAGCAACGGCTGAGCGATTTTCTGTTGTGGGAAAACGCTTACGCCGAGCTGATCTTCACGAAAACCATGTGGCCGGATTTCGGGCGCGATGACCTCGCCGCCGCGGTCAGTGAATTCCATTCGCGCGACCGTCGCTTCGGGAGAGTTCCCGAAGCGGCCGCAAGCTGATCTCAGCTTGTCATGCGACCGTCGCCACAGTGCGAGTTGTCAACTTGCGCTGTGTCAGCAAAGGAGGCAATCAATGGATCTGACGGCTTGGAAAATCAGCGACCCGCTGTGCCTGGGCCTGGGGCTGCTGCTCGGGCTGATGGCCGGCTATATTGATCTGCACGTCCATGAAGTTCAGCCTTCAGTCCTGCTGCTGATCCTGTTCGCCATGTTTCTGGGGTTCGCGAATCCGACGGGCGCGTGGCGGTGGGCTTTGATCATCGGCGCGGGGATACCGCTCGCCCACCTGATCGGGCGCGCTGTTGGTTACTATCCGCCTTATCCGGTTCTGCCGAATGTCTTCGCCACCTGCCTCGCTTTCGTCCCGGCGGTGATCGGAGCGTACTGCGGCGTGATGGTGCGGCGATTCGTGACGGGCTGAAGGGGGAAGCAGGATGCCGACACCTGTTGCACACGGACTGATGGGGGCGATGGTCGTAGCCGCGCTCGGGCCGCGCGGGGCGCCCCGGCGCAACTGGAAAATACTGCTGATCGGATGCGGCCTCGGCGCCGCGCCCGATCTGGACGTGATACTCAACCTGCTGCGGGTCGGCGACGCGAACTGGCATCACGATTTCACACACTCAATCGCCTTCGCTCTTCTGGCCGGGCTCGCGGCGGCGGCCATGCTGATGAAAGAGCCCGGGTGGAAAGCCGCACTGATCTTTGGCGCGGCGACGGCGACGCACCCGCTGCTCGATTTCATCTTCACCTCATCAGACGGCGTCGAACTGTTATGGCCGCTCTCCGCTGACCGGTTCGCGCTCGGTTCGCAGGGCTTTGGCATTTACGGGCTGAGGCACGATTCGCTCACCCACGGGGCAGAGGATCTGCTTAAGACCATCGTCGCCGAGTTGCTGCTTTACGGCTCAATGCTCGCGGCTGTGCTGCTCTCGAGGGGCAGACCCGCCAGGACACAATCGTTCATCGCACAGGAGTAATTTTTATGCTGATCACCTTCCCGACCAGACAGGCAAAGCCGGCGGGCTTTCAATCCTTTCATCACCAGATTCGTCTGCACACGGATGAATGCCTCCAGTTCATTGACCTGACGGACAAAATCATCGCCCTGGCGCGTGAGTCTGGCATCACCAACGGCTTCGTGAATGTCCAGACGCGGCACACGACGACCGCGATCATCGTCAACGAACACGAGCCGCTGCTGCTGGAGGATTTGAAATCCGCGCTCGAGCGGATGGCCCCGCGCAACGCGGCGTACCGTCACGACGATTTCGAGATTCGCACCGCCAACCTGACGCCGGACGAAAAGCCGAACGGCCACGCGCACTGCAAGGCGCTGTTTCTCGGGGCGTCGGAGACGCTGAACATCGCGAACGGCGAACTTCAGCTCGGCCGCTGGCAGCGCATCTTTTTGATCGAACTCGATTGCGCGCGGGAAAGAACCGTTTCAGTCCTGCTGATGGGGCAGGCGGGGTAGGGACTCAGGAGGATGCAGAGCGTATCCCACGACGCCGGTCGTGGGGAGCAGGCATTGCCGGGGGGAACCTGTCAGGGCAACCGTGCGGCGGCACCCGCGAGTTGTTTCTGCCAGGGCCCCTGTCAATCCGCCCGTTCGCAGTTCACGACCGGCGTCGCGGGATGCGCTCCCGCGACGACACTGCCGGAGGAAGTTATGAAAGAATCACCAGACAAGATCGGGACTCCAGATATAGTGGAGACTGCCGAAAATTCTGATTCATGGAAAGACGAGTCGTACCGCTCAAACATCGTTCCGCCCGAGTTGCCGCCGGAAGTCCAGGCGAAAGCCGAAGCGCAGGCCGGTGCCGGGCCGCAGCCGGTCAGCGCGGGGGCGAAACTGGCGCTGGGCGTGCTGGCCGTCGCGCTCGCTGCCGGAATACTCGGCGATGCGTTACTGCGCGAGACGCCGTGGGGCATCAATGTCCTCGTGTGGGCTGCGGTGGCGACGGGCGCGGTGGTCGTCCTTGTTCGCCGACAGCGACAGCAAAGAGTCGGTGAAGGGAAGTGGCTGCTGATCCCGGTGATCTGCTTTGCCGCCGGGTTCGCCTGGCGCGATTCGGTGACGCTGCAGGTGCTGGACGCGCTGGCATTGCTGCTGGCGCTCGTGCTGATTGCCCTGCGCGCGCGGACGGGAAAAATGCTGCTGGCCGGGTTCGCCGATTATCTCGAATCCACGCTGCTCGTGGCCGTCCATTTGCCGGCCGGGTTGCTGGTGCTGTTGTTCGGCGACATCCACTGGCGCGAGCTGCCGCGCGACGGCTGGGCAAAGCACGCGCCGGCGGTGGGGCGCGGGCTGGCGATAGCGGCCCCGCTGATCTTTCTTTTCGGCGCCCTGTTCGTGGCGGCGGACGCGGTCTTTGAGAACGTCGTCAGTCGCACCTTCAACCTGGATGCGGAGCGATTGTTCGTGCATCTGTTCCTGACCGCCTTCATCACGTTTGTCACCGGCGGGTTCCTGCGATACACGCTGCTCGCCGAGGCCCCGGCGGTTACCGCAAACAGTCGCCCGCAGTTTCTCTCTCTCGGCATCATTGAAATCGGAATCGTCCTCAGCCTCCTCAATCTGCTGTTCCTGGCCTTCGTCGCCATCCAGTTCCGCTACTTCTTCGGGGGCGCGGCGCACGTGATGGCGACGACCGGGCTGACCTATTCGGAGTATGCGCGGCGCGGGTTCTTTGAACTCGTCACGGTGGCGCTGCTCGTGCTGCCGCTGCTGCTGATGATGCACTGGCTCCTGCGCAAGGAGGACCCGGCGCACGAGCGCCTCTTCCGCGTCCTCGCCGGGATCAAGCTGCTGCTGCTCTTCGTGATTATGGCATCGGCCGTTCAGCGCATGCGGATTTACCAGCTCGAATTCGGGATGACCGAATTGCGGCTGTACACGACGGCTTTCATGGGCTGGCTGGCAGTCGTCTTCGTGTGGTTCGGGCTGACCGTGTTGCGCGGGCAGCGGGCGCGCTTTGCTTTTGGCGCGGTGGTCTCAGGCTTCGCCATGGTTGCGGTACTGCACGCGATCAACCCCGACGCGATGATCGTGCGGACGAACGCGGCGCGGTCGCGGCTGGGGATGGGCTTTGATGTCAATTACGCCACCTCACTGAGCGCCGACGCCGTGCCTTCTCTGCTTGCCGCGCTGCCCGACCTGAAACCCGAAGAGCGCCGCCGGGTGCTGGAAAGGCTCGGTCAGAAAATTCCGCAGTACTCGTCAGGCTGGCGTTCGTGGAACTGGTCGCGCGCCAGGGCGAAAGCTGTCACCACGCAATTGCTGGGGCAGATCAATAAAAGTCAGGCCCCGGCCGGCTGAGGTGATGCAAACCTGATCGTCCGGTTACAGCCCGCAGCACTGGCTGTCAGTTTGCAACTGTAGTCACGCGACACGGCAGAGGGGGTTATACGAGATTCCGACTCTGCGACAGTGCAAACTGACAGCCAGTGCTGCGGCTATCCAGTAGATTCAGATTGCGTGTCACAAATCATAAACGATCTCGCCATCAGCTGGCGAAGAGGCGGAGGTGTGTCAATGAAAGTGAAAATGATCCTCCCGGCGCTGACCGAGGCCACAAGCCCTTTCTGGCGGCCGATCAAATATTCGCTCTTCCCGCCGCTCGGCCTGGCGACGCTGGCCGGCTATCTGAATGAAGATGACGAAGTCACTTTGCAGGATGAACACGTCGAGCAACTCGATCTCGGCGATGAACCGGATCTGGTTGTCATTCAGGTTTACATCACTTCAGCTTACCGCGCTTACGCGCTGGCCGATCATTACCGCAGCAGGGGCGCGCACGTGGCGCTCGGCGGATTGCACGTGACCTCATTACCTGAAGAGGCGGCGCGACACGCCGACACGATCTTTCTCGGCCCGGGTGAGGACACGTGGCCGCAGTTTCTCACAGACTTTCGCGCCGGACGACCCGGCAAAATGTATCAGTCGAAGCTGCGCACACTGATCGGGCTGCCGAAAATCCGGCGCGATCTGATCAGGCGTCATCTTTACCTCGTGCCGAATTCGATAGTCGTCTCACGCGGCTGCCCGCACACCTGCGACTTCTGTTACAAGGAGGCCTTCTTTGAAGGCGGCAGGTCTTTTTACACCCAGGCGGTTGACGACGCGCTGGCTGAGATCGAAAGGCTGCCGGGGCGACATCTGTACTTCCTTGATGACCACCTGTTCGGCAACCCGCGCTTTGCGGCGACGCTCTTCGACGGGATGAAAGGGATGGGCAGGCTGTGGCAGGCCGCCGGGACAGTCAAGTCAGTACTCGCCCCCGAACTGCTCGAAAAAGCCGTGGAGAGCGGGCTGCGGAGTCTGTTTGTCGGCTTCGAGACGCTCAGCGCCGCGAACCTGCGCGAACACGACAAGCGTCAGAACCTCGACCGCGATTACACGGCGGCCATCCGGCGCCTGCACGACCTGGGCGTGATGGTCAACGGCAGCTTCGTCTTCGGCATGGATGAAGACGACGGGAGCGTGTTTGAGCGGACCGTGGAGTGGGCCATCGGGCAGGGGATTGAGACCGCGACCTTTCACATCCTCACGCCGTATCCGGGGACGGCGTTGTACGAGCGGATGCGGGCGCAGGGGCGGATGACGAGCGATAACTGGGATCTCTTCGATACCCGCCACGTCGTCTATCGTCCGGCGAAACTCGCGCCTCGGGCGCTGGAAGACGGCTACTGGCACGCGTATCGGGATTTTTATCGCTGGGGCTCAATCCTGAGGGGCGCAATGACCAAGGACCGGGCGATGGGACGGTTACGCCATTTCGGTTACGCCGCGGGGTGGAAGAAGTTCGAGCCGCTGTGGGACTGGGTGATTCGCGCCCGGCGGGTTGCTTACCTGCTGCCGGTGCTGGAAACCATCCTCACGGGTTTCGGCAGTCATCCTTCAGCGCGTGAGAACCGATCCAGCCGCACAGGATTGGTGCAGCCACAATGCAGCGTGTCAGAAGCCCGACCGTGAGGGAGGGCTTGGATTGGGGATCAAGCCCTCCCTCACGGTCGGGCTTCTGACACGTCCCGTGTCCTGAGGCGGGAATAAACCGAAAACTTCGCGTGATTCATGAATCCTGGAAGAGAAACTTTCCGTATAGCAGGATTCAGGGTCACCACGAAGGAGAAGAGAAATGAAAGCTGCCAGACTGATCAAGCGCCACGAAATCCAGAGCCGGAAACCCGCCGGGAAGAAAGCCACCGCCCAACACCCTGCCGCCGCAGCCGGTGACAAAAAATCCATGATGCAATGGATCAGGGAGCATCAGATTACGCGCCCGGCGAATCCGCGCGAGGCGTTCGCCGCCCTCTTCGCTCCCGCGCAGAACCTCCAGCCGCAGGGCAGCCATTAATTTCTTCACCCTGTTAATAACATCTCCCGACCGCCCGTTTTTACCGGCGGATGCGTGTGAAGCCGGGACAGTCAAACGCCGGCTGAAATTGAACGCGAACCAGCCGGGCGGGACGAGCGTACTACTGTCTTTCACACCTGCTCGCCGACCTGGGCGAACGACACACGAAAGCCGGGAGACTTATGCGAGTTTACACCAGACCTGGGCAGCCCGCCGTTCAGCCGAAGCGCGGAATCAGATCTTACATTTCCTTTTATCTCGACGCCTTCAGACTGGCCCTGCAATCGGTCCTCGCGCACAAGCTGCGCGCCTTCCTCACGCTCATCGGGATCATCATCGGCGTGGCTTCGGTGGTGGTGGTCGGCGCTTCGATCAACGGGTTCAATTCGTATGTGCTGACGAACGTCGGGAAGGTACTCGGTATCAATCACTTTATGATCGCCCGCATGGCGGCGAGCGGCAGAATGAGCGAGGAGCAGTGGGAGCGGATGATGAAGCGCAACAAGCGGCTTTATCTGGATGATTACCTGTGGCTGAAGGAACACTGCTCGACCTGCGCGGAAGTCGGCGCGCAGGCGAACACTCAGCTCAAACTCGATCACCGGGGCCAGGAGCTGTTCGGCACTCAGATCGCCGGGGTCACGGCCAACATGGGCGAAATCGAAAACAAGGAGATTGCCGAAGGGCGCTTCATCACCCCGACCGACGTCGAACACACCGCGCTGGTCTGCGTGATCGGGATGGACGTCCGCGAGAAGTTTTTCCAGGGCCTGAATCCGGTCGGTCAGGAACTGAAGGTCAACGGCGAGCCGATGCGCGTCGTCGGCGTCGAAGCGAAGCGCGGCTCGATGTTCGGCAGTTCGCTCGACAATAACCTGTACGTCCCGATCACCACTTTCGGGCACCTCTTCGGTCGCCGGCAGAGCATTCAGCTGCACGGGAAGGCGGACAATCCGGCGCAGTTTCAGGCCGCGATGGAAGAGGCCAGAATGGTGATGCGCAATCGCCACAAGCTGGTCGGCGAGGTGGATGACGATTTCGGACTCGTCAACACGGATCAGATCAAAGGGCAGGTGGATCAGTTCACGGGGACGATTGCGCTGGTCGTGACGCCGATCACGCTGCTCTCGCTGATCGTCGGCGGCATCGTGGTCATGAACATCATGCTGGTCAGCGTCACCGAACGCACTTTTGAGATCGGATTGCGCAAGGCCGTCGGCGCGCGGCGCAGCCAGATCCTGCTGCAATTCCTGATCGAATCGTCGCTGCTCTCGTCGGTCGGCGGGATGCTCGGCCTGCTGCTGGCGGCGGGCATTGCGTGGCTGATGAATGTGACCACGCCGATCCCGATGGTGATTACGTTCGGCTACATCCTGCTCTCGCTGCTGGTCTCGGGCGGCGTCGGGATGATTGCCGGGATCTATCCGGCCTTCAAAGCCTCGCGGCTTGACCCGATCGTGGCGCTCTCGAAAAACTGAAACAGTTGAGGTGACGTGATGAAACTGGAAAGACACCTGACGCTTGCGGCGATGGCGGCTGAGAGTGAAAAAGAACCTTCGCGCCTCAGCCGCTGGCTCCAAAGGCTGCTGCCGATTGAAACGATTGTGATGGCTCTCGGCACGATCCGCGCGCACAAATTCCGCAGCTTCCTGACCGTGCTGGGGGTCGTGATCGGGGTGGCCGTCGTGATCGCCGTCGCCTCGATCCTGACGGGGCTGCGCCACAGCATCGTCAGCATGGTCGAAGAGTACGGCACCAATAACATCTACGCTTTTCACCTCTCGACCGGGCCGCGCCTGGGTAATCGCGACCGCGCCGAATTCGCGCGCAAGCCGCTCACGGTCGAAGACGGCGAGGCGATCAAAGCTCAGGCCGATGCGGTTGAGACGGTCGCCAACGTCGGTTTCCTCTGGCAGATTGACCGGACCATCAAATACAGCGGCATTGCTTACAAGCAGGGCGATATTCAGGGCGTTTCATCCACCTACGACCGGGTGGCCAACATTTCCCTCGCCGAAGGACGCTTCATCAGCGAGGTTGACGACCAGCACCGCCGCGACGTGATGGTCATCGGCGTCAACGTCGCCGAGGCGCTGTTCCCCAATCGGGCGAAGGTCGCCGGCGAGAAGGTGGACTGGGGGGGCAGGGAGTTTGAGGTCATCGGCGTGCTGGAGAAAAGGAAGAATGGCTTCTTCGGCGAGAACGAGGAAGACAACGCCGTGTTCGTCCCGTTCATGACCGCCCGGAAGATTTCGCCGCGCAGCGAATGGATGATGCTGATGATGCGCGCGAAGACCGGGCGGCTCGCCGACGCCTTCGATCAGATCGAACGCGTTCTGCGCGTCCAGCGCGGGGTGAAATACGATCAGGAAAATAACTTTGACCTCAGCACCGCGGATAAGATGATCAGGCAGTTCGACAGCATCTTCGCCGGGGTCGGAATTTTCGCCATCGCCATTTCGGCGGTCGGACTGCTCGTGGGCGGCATCGGCGTGATGAACATCATGCTGGTGAGCGTGACCGAACGCACCCGCGAGATCGGCATCCGCAAAGCCATCGGCGCGAAACGCCGGGACATCGTCCGGCAGTTCCTCTTCGAGGCGATGACGCTGACTTCATTCGGCGGCATTCTCGGTGTGCTGCTCGCCGTCGCGGCCAGCTACATCCTCATGTTTTTCATCCCGGCCATTCCGGCTTCGATCCCGCTGTGGGCCGTGACTGCCGGGGTGCTGGTTTCGATTGGCGTCGGGCTGGTCTTCGGCGTGTGGCCGGCGCGGAAGGCCTCACGGCTCGACCCGATTGAGTGCCTGCGTTACGAATGAACATCCGCGGGTACAGCCGGGACAGGTGTCAGAACGGGACACAGGCAGCGTTTTGGCGACCGGCGAAAAAACAGTGAACAAGTATCCTGTGGGGAGGATTCAGTCTGACATGAACATTGCGAAGACCGACGAACCGACTCCGCGGAAACCGCTCCGGCTGTGGCCCGGCGTGGTCGCCGCGGTGCTGATTTTGCTCGTCATGTTTGCCGTACCCATAGTCATACCCGGAGCCACTATGTTCGGGATGTTGGGTGGAGTCGCCGGCGGACTGGCTGTCGTCGTGTGGTGGGCGTTCTTCAGCCGGGCGCCCTGGTCCGAGCGCGTGGGTGCCATCGTCCTGATGATCGTCGCGGTGTTTGCGACAAAGCGCATCGTTGACCAGTCCATTGCGAACGCGGGGATGGGAATGATGTTGCCGATCTTCGCCATCCCGATCCTTGGCCTCGCCCTGGTGGCGTGGGCAGTGGCCAGCCGTCGCCTCTCCGACGGATTCCGGCGCGCCTCGATGGTCGGCGCCATCCTGCTCGCCTGCGGAGTATTCACGGTCGTTCGCACCGGCGGCGTCAACGGCGATGGCGTTCCGGATCTGCACTGGCGGTGGACCCAGACTCCTGAGGAACGGCTCCTCTCCCAGGTCCGCGACGAGCCCGCGGCGGCTCCGGCCGCAGCGACGACTCCTGAGAAACAGCCCGCGGCGCAGGGTGGGGATGCGTCGTCGGCGCCCGCGGTGGCTCCGGCAGCAACTGCGACTCCCGAGAAACAGCCCGCGGCCAAAACCGGTGACGGGTCCGCGGAACCCTCTCCGGCTTCGGCAGGGACGAAGACTGGAGCCGAATGGCCCGGCTTTCGCGGCCCCGGGCGCGACGGCGTCGTTCGCGGCGTGCGGATCAAAACTGACTGGGCTGCGGCGCCGCCGGTCCAGATGTGGCGCCGGCCGATCGGGCCGGGCTGGTCATCCTTCGCGGTCCGCGGTGACCTCCTCTACACCCAGGAGCAGCGTGGTGACGAGGAGGTCGTCGCCAGCTACAAGGTGACGACCGGCGAGCCGGTGTGGCGACACCGCGACGCGGTCCGGTTCTGGGAGTCGAATGGCGGTGCCGGCCCGCGCGCGACGCCGACCCTCAGCAAGGGGCGCGTCTACACATTTGGCGCGACCGGAATCCTGAACGCGCTCGACGCCGCTAACGGTGCCGCCGTCTGGTCGCGCAACGTGGCGTCCGACAGCGACACGAAGGTCCCGATGTGGGGCTTCGCGAGTTCGTCGCTCGTGGTTGACGATGTCGTCATCGTTGCCGCGGCTGGCAAACTCGTCGGCTACGATCTCGCTACTGGCAAGCCGCGCTGGTTCGGCCCCGCCCACGGCGGGGGCTACAGCTCGCCACATCGGGCGATTATCGGCGGGGTTACGCAGATCCTGCTGCTCAGCGCTGCCGGCGCGACCAGCGTCGCGCCCGCCACCGGCGCCGTACTGTGGGAGTACGCGTGGGAAGGCGGCGCCATCGTGCAGCCGGCCCAGACGGCGGACGGCGACGTCCTGATCAACGCCCTTGCCGGTGCCGGAGGACTCGGTACGCGCCGCCTTGCAGTCACGCATGGATCTGACGGATGGAAGGTCGAAGAGCGGTGGACATCAACCGGCCTGAAACCATATTTCAACGACTTCGTCGTCCACAAGGGACATGCCTTCGGCTTCGATGGCAACATTCTGTCGTGCATTGATCTCACAGACGGCAAGCGCAAATGGAAGGGTGGACGCTACGGCAACGGCCAACTCGTCCTGTTGCCCGCCCAGGATTTGCTGCTGGTACTCTCTGAGGAGGGTGAACTGGCGCTGGTCGGGGCGACCGCGGAGGGGTTCAAGGAGTTCGCGCGGTTCCCGGCCATCGAGGGCAAGACCTGGAACCACCCGGCGCTGGTCGGCGACGTCCTGCTGGTTCGCAACGGCGAGCAGATGGCCGCATTCAGGATGCCCGTCGCGGAGCGTTGACGCAGGGGCAATTGCGGACATTGCGTGTGCCGCCCGAGCAACGCGTTGATTGACACGTATCCCGGCTGAACCCGATATGAAGCTGCTGCGGCATCTTCTGGCGATTCTGCTCCTGCCCGGCGTCGTGACGATTGTCATTCCGCAATGGATTATTCGCACGCCGGGCGCGACGAGTCCGGGCTGGGGATGGGCGATGCCGCTCGGTCTGCTGCCTTACGCGCTGGGCACCGGGCTGATCTGCTGCGGGCTTTTCCTGATGGTGAAAACCATTAAGCTCTTTGCCACGGTCGGGCAGGGGACGCTGGCGCCGTGGGACCCGCCGCGGCGTTTTGTGGCGCGCGGGATTTACCGCTACGTGCGAAATCCGATGATCAGCGGGGTGTTCTGTATCCTGCTCGGCGAGTCAGCGCTGTTCGGCTCGTGGCCGCTCTTCCGCTGGTTTCTGCTCTTCTTCCTGATCACTGTCATCTACATCCCGCTGCTTGAAGAGCGAGACCTTGAGCGGCGATTCGGAGATGATTATCGGCTCTACAAGGCGAACGTGCCGCGGTGGATTCCGAGGCTGACGCCGTGGGTGGCGCCCGGCGACAAGAATGATTGAACGGACCGCGCTACACGCAGACCTTTGCCACGACAATCGTCATATCATCGTCGTTGCCGCGCCCGCCTGAGGCGAGGTCACAGGCTTCGATCAGCCGCCGCGCGATCATCGCGCCCTCGCTTTCCGTGCGGCAGATTTCGGCGAGCGCCGCGGCAACCTGATCGGCGCCCCATAGTTCACCTTCCGGATTCATCCGCTCCTCAAAGCCGTCGCTCAGCCAGACGAGCGCGTCGCCGGGCTCAAGCCGGACGGTCTGTGGGGTAACGCTGATGCGTTTGAGAAAGCCGATTGGCGGTGACTGAATCCTGAGCGGCACGAGTCGCCCGTCCGCGCTCTGGTAAAGGTACGGGAAAGGCATGCCGCTCGAACCGATCTCCGCCTCCAGCGAGGCCGGGTCAATAATCGCCGCCCCGATGCACATCCCCATCCCGCGCCGGGCGAGCGACTGCCGGAGCGCCAGATTGAGATCCTCGATCAGAGATTTGACTCCCGCCTGACCGTTGAGCGATTGCAGCCCGCTCCTCAGACCCATCTTGACCATCCCGACGAGCAGCCCCGCAGCCACCCCGTGACCAGTCGCGTCGCCTATCGCCACACAATAACGGCCGTCGGCGAGCGCGATGAAGTCGTAGTAATCGCCGCCGACTTCAGTGGCCGTGCGCATCCGGCCGATGATCTCGATGTCGCCCGCCCGCACGTCATTTTTCGGCAGCATCGAAAGCTGAATCTGCCGGGCGAAGTCCAGTTCAGCGGTTTTGCGCTGGTTGTCGGCTTCAATGGTCTGACGGTGGCGGGCCTCGTCGAGCATGCGCTCGACCAGCCGGGCGTTCTCGATGGCGAACGTGGACGGGCCGGCCACGCCCATCAGCAGCCGCTCGTCTTCGCCGGAGTAAGGCAGATCGCCGAGCCGCGGCCCCAGCGAGATCAGGCCGAGCATCCCGTCTTTAGTCGCGAGCGGCAGCAGTAGTGCCGTCCTGAGCTTTTCGAGCGTTTCGAGTTCGGAGCGGTGCGGGTTGTCCTCGTCAATCTGTTTCAGCCACAGCGCAAACAGCGGCGAGTCGGGATTCTTCAGGTCTGCGTTTAGTGGCCGGCCCGCTTCGCCGAGCCGCTCGACGACGTAAGCGTCGCCGGGCAGTCTGAAATGCCCGTTTGAAATGACCGTCCGGCGTTCGGCTTCGTTGTAAGTCGCCGAGAGCGCGCCCGTGTAATCGCCGGTCTGTTCGTCACGCAGAAACACGGTCAAGTTTTCGGCGTGGAGCGCCGACTGGATTCTGGTGGCCACGAGTTCCAGCAGCCGCCCGAGGTCTGGCGTCGCCCGCACTCCTTCGCTCAACTCGGCCATGATCTGCTGCGCGTCGTAGGATTCGCGGAAGAAGTGGCGGTCTATCAGCGGCGCGATCAGGCGCTGGTGGTAATGCCGCACCGCCGCCCACACCGCAACCGAAACGACGGCGGAAATAATGCCGACCGTACGGCCGCTCGCCGGCCAGTGGTAAAACAGCTGATCGAACATCAGGTAGAGGGCCAGCACGACGACGAGCGCCGCCAGCGCGAGCGAGCCGCGCGAGACGAGCAGGTACCGCACGCCGCGCCGGATGATCAGGCTGACCGGAATGACCTGATGCCGGATGATCGCGTAGGCGAACGAGAGCGGGATCAGCGGCAGCGTCAGGCGGAACGAAGTGTTCAGCCAGCCCCAGAGCCGGGGCAATGAATGGCCAACGTCCAGGTAATCGCCCAGCGGCATGAGCAGGAGGTTGAGGAAGCCCGCGCCGCTGCCCGCCATGACGACACGCAGCCTGCGCCGCGCGTCGGTTCCCGCGACGCTGTAGTTGAGCAGCAGGGACGCCAGCCCGAGCGCCAGGTAGCCAATGACGGTGATGATGTTGGCCGACCTGAAGAATGGCCACTGGAGAAATTCAAGCAGCCCCGCCGGCCATCGTCCCAGCAGCAGCGCGATATTCCGCGTCCCGGACCGAGGCAGGAAGAAAAGGAGCGCTGGCAGGTAGAGCAGCCATTCAAGCCGCGGAAACCGCCTGAGTACCGGTGACGGTTCGGGGAAGAGCAGGAAGAAATGCAGGAAGACAGGCAGGAAGGAAAGCGACACCAGCTCTGCCACAGCGATCAGCGGAAACAGCCCCCCCGGGATGCCGACATACTGCGACCAGGGGATGAGCGCCGGGAGTGAGCCGAGCATGGCCGCCAGCAGCACGGCGCGCCGGTCTTCCGTCCTGAGTACAAAGACCGTCAGCGCGACGCCGAGGAAGAGCAGCAGAGTGAGGTGGAAGTAGACATCCGAGAACGACCACTGCTGCGGAATCCGCACCGTTTGCAGGGCAAGTTCCTGGAGCTGCCCGTCGCGCCGGACGACCACCTTGTAAGGCGTGCCGGGCGGCACCAGCCAGAAAAACTGTGGGAGCGGCGGCAGGGGCTCCGCGTTCGCCCCCCTGATCTCAATGATTTCATCACCCCCGCGCAGGGCAGTCGCGGGCCCGTCCGGCGCGACCGCCGACACCTTCGTGCTTCCGCCCTCCGCCCTCGCGCTCCAGCCGCGCCGGCTGGCGACGTGCGGGCCGACGAAAGTCGAATACGTCCGCGCGCCGACGTGGAAAAACATCAGTGCAAAAAAGATGGCGCCGAGTGTCAGCCGCAGGCGTCTGTTCATTATTCACCCTGATTGCCCGGGCGGGTCGGTGATGCCCCGCCCGGGCATCCTTCATTTCACCTGACCTGATCCGGAGTGTCCGTGATGATTATGGTAAGATGAGCGCCGCTTTCAAGGCTAAGTCAGCAATATCAGCCGCGCTGGCATTTCTATTTCGCGCGGAGCATCAATCCATCAACTACGGGAGTTCAATATGGCCGCACTGGACGAACTGACGTGGCTGGACGCCACGGCTCAGGCTGAACTGGTCAGGAAAAAGGAAGTCAGGCCCGCCGAACTGGTCGGGGCCGCAATCGCACGCATCGAGCGCGTCAACCCGCAACTCAACGCCGTCATCTTCCCACTCTATGACGAGGCTCGCAACCGGGCGGACAGTGAATTGCCCGCCGGGCCGTTTACGGGCGTGCCGTTTCTGCTCAAAAACATCTTTGCCTGGTACGCGGGCGCGCCGCACGATCAGGGCTCGGCTTTTCTCAAGGGCTTCGTCGCGCCGCACGATTCGGAACTGGTCAGGCGCTACAAGCGCGCCGGGCTGGTCGTCCTGGGCATCACCAACGCGCCCGAATACGGCATTCTGCCGACGACCGAGCCGCAGCTGCACGGGCCGTCGCGCAACCCCTGGAACACGAATTACACGACCGGCGGATCGAGCGGCGGTTCGGCGGCGGCAGTGGCGGCCGGGCTGGTCCCGTTCGCGCACGCGAATGACGGCGGCGGCTCGATCCGCATCCCGGCTGCGTGCTGCGGGCTGGTCGGATTGAAACCGACGCGGGCGCGCAACCCGCTGGGGCCGGACCTGGGCGATGCGTTCAGCGGATTCATCGCCGAACATGCGGTGACTCGTTCGGTGCGTGACTCGGCCGCGCTGCTCGATGCGACTGGGGGGCCGGATGTCGGCGACCCGTATTGCGCGCCCGCGCCGGCGCGACCATTCATTCAGGAAGTCGGCGCTGACCCGGGAAGGCTGCGCATCGCTTTTACGACAGTGACGCCAACGGGCGCGCCTCTTCATCCCGACTGCGTTGCCGCGGTGAAGGACGCCGCAAAATTGTGCGCCGATCTCGGCCACGAAGTCGTCGAAGCGGCACCGGTCGTGAACCCCGAAATGATCACGCCGATGTTTATGACGGTCTGGTCAGCCGGGATGGCGTGGACGATTGACGGGTTTGCGCGGGCGCTCGGCAGAACCCCGACGCCGGATCAGTTCGAGCCGGGGACGTGGGCGCTCTATCAGATGGGGCAACAGCAGAGTGCGGCAAATTACCTGTTCGCCATCCAGTGGGCTCAGCGCCTGTCGCGTGACATCGCGCGGTTTATGCTCGATTACGACGTCTGGCTGACGCCGACATTGGGCGCGCCGCCGCTGCCGCTCGGGTCAATGGACAGCACGCCGGATAATCCGATGGCGGGCATGCGCGTGGCGGCGCAGTTCGTGCCTTTCACGCCGCTCTGCAACGTGACCGGGCAGCCCGCGATCTCACTGCCGCTTTACTGGAACGAACAGAGCTTGCCGGTCGGCACGCACTTCGTCGGCAGGTTCGGTGATGAAGCGACTTTGTTCAGGCTCTCCGCGCAGCTTGAAGCGGCGCGGCCATGGGCGCATCGGCGGCCACCGGTGTCGGCCTGAAACGGCGAGGATAGTTGTGGATCAACTCCGGGGACGGCGGGGCAGCTGAAGGATCAGCCTGGAAAGCGGGAGGCGCAGAAGATGGCAGAATAGCGAAACCTGTCATTTCGACCATAACAGATTTCGTCATTCTGACCGCCGCACTTTTCTCATGAACAGTCGGGCAGGACGGATAAGCACAATGTTTCTGCCACTCAGTCAGCAACCGGGATCGCGCTTCAGCCGTGGCATCAGATTCGCATTTATGTAAACCGAATGAGGACGACTGGTTGACCGGTGTCGTAGTTTTGAATGGGTTGTTCAGCGACATCGGTTCGGGGCCACCAGTCGTCCTCATCTTCTTTCCCCCTCCAGACAGATTCGGCTTCGTCCAGTGCCGCGACGTGCGCTCATCACCCGCCCGGACGAGGCGAAAAACGAATCGCCCGCCTTGCGCCACAATCCCTGCCACATCAGAACCTGCACGAGCCTGTCTGACGTCCTGCCCTCTTTTATTGCGGGAAGCATCAGGTCGCGGACGCGAAGTGTGGCAGGCTTCAATGTCCATTTTCCTCATCCTTATCATGCTCTTTCAGTATCTCTGAATCAGAGGGACCGGTCTAAGCCTCAACGACGCTGGAGAGCAGGCTCTCGATGACTGCGAAGAGTTCCTGGGCTTTGATCGGTTTGGAAAGGTAATCGTCCATCCCGGCCTCCAGACAGATCTCGCGATCCCCCTTCATCGCGTGCGCGGTCATGGCCATGATCGGGATGTGAGCGCCCGTCTCTTTCTCTTTTTTCCGGATCGCAGCAGTCGCTTCGTAGCCGTTCAGCTCCGGCATCTGGACGTCCATCAGGACCAGGTCGAACTGCCCGGCGGCGAGCGCGTCGAGCGCGGCCCGGCCGTTTTCGGCCACCACCACCCGGTGCCCCTGCTTTTCCAGCAGGCGGACCGCCAGCCTCTGGTTGACGACATTATCCTCGGCGAGCAGGGTGTGATAACCCGCCCGGTCCTCGCCCTGACTTTGCGCCATAACGGCGGGCGATTTGAGCCTCTTCACGGGCGCACTGCTGATGATCGAGTTGATCATCTCGCGCAATAATGCGCGGTTGATCGGCTTGTTCAGGTAGGCGCTGATCCCGAGTTCCCGGCACCGCGCGGCGTCGCCCGGCTGGCCGCCGGAGGTGAGCATCGCGATGTTAGTGGCCGATAGTTGCCCGCGCCGCCTGATCTGTCCGGCCAGATCGAACCCGTCCATCCCGGGCATGTGCAGATCGAGCAGCGCCAGCGCGAATGGCTCCCCGGCACTCGCTGCCCGTTCCATCACGCTCAGCGCTTCCTCCCCGCTCTCAACCAGCGTGGGCCGCATCTGCCATCTGGAGAGCATCTCCTGGAAGATCCGCCGGTTGGTCGCGTTGTCATCCACGACCAGCACCGGGATGTCTCGCAAATCCGCCAGCTCACAGTGGCGCGGCTTGTCGGCCGGGGCCTGCCCCTGACCGAACCGGGCGGTGAAGTGGAAGGCGCTGCCCCGGCCGACCTCGCTCTCGACCCACATCCGCCCGCCCATCAGCGCCGCCAGCCGCGAAGAGATCGTCAGGCCGAGGCCGGTCCCGCCGTACTTGCGCGTCGTCGAGTTGTCGGCCTGCGTGAACGCCTCGAAGATCGTCTCCTGTTTTTCGGGCGGGATGCCGATCCCGGTGTCGGTGACGGCGAAGTGGAGGCAGGCCTCATGCCCCGCCACCGCTTCGGCCTCGACCCTCAGGACGACTTCGCCGCGCTCGGTGAATTTGATCGCGTTGCCGATCAGGTTGACGATGATCTGCCGCAGGCGTCCGGGATCGCCCACCAGAGCGTCGGGCACCCCGGGCCGGATGTCGCAGATGAGTTCGAGGCCCTTCTGATGCGCCCTCAGCGCGAGGGCTTTGAGCGTGTCGCCCAGGCTCTCTTCGAGGTTGAAGCCGACCGGGTCGAGGTCGAGTTTGCCCGCCTCGATTTTGGAGAAGTCGAGGATATCGTTGATCAGGACCAGCAGCGCATCGGATGAGGCCCTGACCATCTCCAGGTATTCGCGCTGTTCGGGCTCAAGGTCGGTGTCGAGCGTGAGTTCGGTCATCCCCATAATCCCGTTCATCGGGGTGCGGATCTCGTGGCTCATGTTGGCGAGGAATTCGCTCTTGGCGCGGTTGGCGGCTTCGGCGGCGTCCCGGGCGATGAGCAACTGCTCCTCGGCCCGCCTGCGCTCGGCGACCTCCTCCCGCAATTCCCGGGTCCGCTCATTGACCTGCTCGACCAGTTCCTGCTCGTGTGCCAGGAGGATGGCCCGCTTCTGCGCCTCGCTCCGGCGCAGCCGGACCACGACGAAGGCGATCCCGCCGAGCAGCAGGACTGAGAAGACGTAAAGGATCAGCCGGTAAAGATTGGCCGTGTGCAGGGCCTGTTCGTAATGACGATTGTACGCCTGGTACAACTCCTCGCTGCTGCGCCTGGTCGGCAGCAGGATCATCTCTTTCGTGAGGGCATCCACCTGCGGTTTGTAATCCAGAATCGCTTTCGCATGCGCGATCACTGTTTTGAGTCGGGGGCCGTCCGCGAGAGCCGCCGACCGTCCCTCCTGCTCCGAGAGCCGCTCGATCTCTCCATTTATTTTCGGCACCAGCTCTTCGCCGGCGGAGAGGTTGTAAATCAGGATGTCCCGGAGCAGGCCATTGAGCCGGGGCGCCAGTTCACGCCCGCCCTGCTGCGATGCCGCCTGTGATTCCACCTCCGCGGTGACGAGCGGGAAGTAATCGAGCGAGTTTCGGAGGATGGCATTCCTGGATTTGAAACTCTCGACGAGACTTTCGCGTTGCCGGGCAATCCCGATGGAGCTTTCCAGCGATCGGCTGATCTCGGCCTGCCCCTCACGGTCCACGAAGCCGGGCATCTGTTTCAGGTTCTGCTGCGCCTCCCTGACGGCCGCCAGTTCGTTGACCAGTGGGTCGTAATAAGTGAGCAGGCCGCACCTTGATTTCAGCAGATCCTGATTGATGAGGGCATCAAGCTCCCTGAGCCGGCGCAATTCCTGGTTGAAGCGATCATGCTCTTCAAAGTTGATGGCCCGAGTTTTCACGAACAGGAAGGAGAGGATCAGGGCTGCGCCCAGACCGAGGACGATGATTTGCAGGCGGGATTGTGTCACAGTTGTTTCCCCTTATATTCGCCGGTCAGTGTCTTCAGGAATTTGACGATCCGGTCAACCTCCCCGGGTGACAGCTGCCGCCCCAGTTGATACACGCCCATAATCCGGACTGCGTCTTCCAGCCGCTCGGCCGAGCCGTCGTGGAAGTAAGGCGGAGTCAGCGCCACGTTGCGCAGGCTTGGGACCTTGAAAACCGGCCGCTCCGGCGCCTCGCCGTTCTTCGCCGGGTTGCGGCGGTCGAGGTAATCAACCATCACCCCGAATTTCTGGTACAGATTCCCGCCGACGTTGACGCCCTGGTGACAGCGCACACAGCCGTACGCCTTGAAGATGCGGTAGCCCTCTTTCTCCTCGTCGCTGAGCGCCCGGCTATCGCCGCGCAGGAACCGGTCGAAACGCGAGTTGGGGGTGTAGAGCGAGCGCTCATAAACGGCGATCGCGTCTTTGATGTTGGCGCTCTGGATGCCGTCCGGATACGACGCGGCAAAGTCCCGCGTGTAAGCGGGCGATTGCCTGAGTTTGCCGATGATCTCGGCCCAGCTGGAGCCCATTTCGCCCGGCGCATGCGTGGGCCCGTCAACCTGGTCTTCCAGCGCCGCGGCGCGCCCGTTCCAGAACTGCCTGAAATTGAAGCCGCTGTTATAAACCGTCGGCGCATTGACCGAGCCCGCGCTCCCGTTGATCCCGATGGAGCCGGCCATGAGATCCACGCCCCCGGTCTTCAGGTTATGACAGCCGGCGCAGGAGATGCTGTTGTCGTGTGAGAGCTGTTTGTCATGAAAAAGTTTCTCCCCCAGCGCCACCTTCCGCTCATCCAGTTCGAGGCGCAGCGGGATTGGCTGAATCGGCTCATTGACCGGACTATCTGCTGATACCTCCACCGGACGCGATGTGGATGTTTTTTTCGCCTGGGAGCGCGGCCAGAGCCCGGCCCCGAGTAAGCAGATCAGGATTGCAGAGATGACAGATAACCTTTTCATGCGGTGACCTCCCTGTGGCAATGAGCGGCCCTGCTGCCGCAGGCAACGGAATGGGACGGGGTGAAGATTACTTTCGGGGTGGTAATAGAGTTCGACGAAGTGGGTTGTGGCTGTTGTCGTGAATGTCGAAGACCGCAGACAAATTGCCGGGCTCAGGCAAGTTGGCTGGAGTCGCTGGATTCGTGTGAATAAGATCCTGGCCCGGTCCCTCTCGTCATCCCAATGATCCCGGACATCGTGGCCTTGATTTCATCTGCGTGATTGAGACCGACCGTCGGCGGATATTTTTCAGGACGGAGACCTTTCCCGGGCGGGGCAGCAGGATTCCACAGGGCCGGGACGATTGTTGTGCCTGTGTTGTGTCTGTCGTGCGAATTTGTGTAAACGCCCGTCAACCAGAGCCGTCCTCCGCGGCTCCAGTCTCGACGGGCAGGGACGCGGATGGAGAAATGCGGCATTTCAGCAGGATTAGATTAATGGATGAGAAATGCGGCACGCTCTGATCGTATTCGCAGGTGAGCGCGCCTTTGAACTCTTCAGCCGGATTGAGCCCGCGAAAAATATTTCCACCCTCTCTCCAGTTTTCCCCCCGCGTTTCCGCTTCGGCAGGTGAGAGCAGTTAGTTGAAAGCAGCGATGCCGCCGAACCGGCCCTGAGACCGTTGTTTGAAAGGGCCGGGGCAGCAGCACCGCTGTGACATGTTCTCAATAACGGGGCGGAGTCGGGCCGTGCCGGCTGGGGGCGGCCCGACTTCAATTCACCCTGACCGGACAACCAGAAGAGGAGAGACAAGGAGAACTGTTATGAAAAAAGCAGCAATGAAAATGATCACCGCCGGCTTCGCCGTCATGTTCCTGATGCTCTGTTCGAGCGTCACAGGCTTTGCGCAGACCGCGCAGTTCGACGGCCTGTGGAAGAACGTTGACCCGCTGACCAGAGGCATCACGACGCTCAAGATCGACGTCACCGGCGCGACCGTCAAGGTTCGCGCTTTCGGCAAATGCCACCCGACTGATTGCGACTGGGGCGTAGAGGGCGCCTACGCTTACTCGCCGAACGTGAGCAGCAACCCGATCATCTCGGCGCGCGCGCTGACGGTCTTTTACGACCAGGGCTTCGCCGAAAGGATTCTGGTGATCCGCCGGATCGCGGGAACCCTGCTGCTGCGGGCCGACGTGTACACGCACTTCAAGGATCACAGCGGGCGGTCGGATTACAACGACACTTACATCTTCCGTGAAGTAGCGGGGATTGACGGCGCCGTCGCCGCGCCCGAACAGGCTGACGCGAACGATGAACAGCCCGACGGTCAGGCGCGGGCGATGGTGATGGATAACAAAGAGGTCGCGCGCCCGACGAAGCGGAATTAGAAGTAATGCTTCGCCAGTCGCGACCAGACCTGCCCGGGAAGCAGGGAAGTGAGTCCGGTGTGAGGACGGTTGATCGAAGGCGTCGAAGGTTGCAGAGGTGATCCCAGGGATAGTCTCTGTCAACTTCGGCGCCTTCTTTGTCATTTCCTGAAAGTCTCAGCCACAGTCCGACGGGCGCGACTCAACCCTGAGTCGCTCTTCTTTTTTTTCTATGGTGGTAAAAGTCACTCAACTGAAGCAACCAAAGTAATAGGACTCAATCCGGTGGCCAGTCCTGCTCCAGGAGCGAGAGATAAACGTCCAAATCCCGGCGTGCCTGCCAGGCCTGACTGCGCTCGTCTGCGCGGCGCAGTTCGGCCAGCGATTGCTGAAACTGCTCGATCTCCACGGCGGCGAAGGCGGCCAGCCAGTTCGGTTCTGATGGCAGGCTGTGCAACAACGCCACGGCTCGCCCCTCGCGCAGGATGAAGGCAGTGGTGTCTTTGCGCCCGGTCACACGCCGCCGCTCTTTCTTCAACTGCCCGATGAAGACTTCCAGCTCATTGTTCGTCTTCGGTAACAACGGCTGATCGTGAAAAGCAAACAGCTTCGGCGCAAAGGCGGTCGTTATTTTCTCGATGTGTGTCGCCATCTCTGACAACGATTCATCCGCCTTGCGCGGCAACGACCCGGCGTATCGCCGCAATTGCGCCTCGGCCTCGGCCCGCGAGGCGCCCTGGTCGAGCAGCCGCGCGAGGTGATGAATCCAGCTCCAGGCCACCACCAGTCGCGTATATTCCTTATCGTCAGTCGCCGCGCAGGATCGAGAGCCTAATCAGACCAATCAGCTCCATATGCGGGCCAAACCGGCGGTCGTCCGCATTCTTTCCGGCTATGTCGGCAGGTGGGAATGGCGTGGCCGGCAGTGGAATACCTCGCTCATTGCCAGCGGCTCGGGTTTTATTTTCAATCCGAACGGCTACATCCTGACCAACGCCCACGTCGTGCAGATGACCAGGGACGGCGACGAGGCGGGGAAGGAGGCATTGTTGCAGCAACTCGCCCGGGCCGCGCTCGAAGCGCTCAACGAGCCGGTCAATCAGTCCACGATCAGTCAGGCGATGCGCGTGCTGATCAGAGAGGCCGGACTCGTGGAACTCAGGCGCGTCAATTACGTCTTCCTGCAGAGCGGGAGTCGCTACCCCTTCGAGATCAAATCCTATGGCGCGCCGCTCGGCGAGGGCAAAGACCTGGCCATTGGCAAGGACGTGGCCGTGATCAAAATCGAGATTAAGAACGCGCCGGTGATCAGGCCGGGCAATTCCGATCAGATGCAGGTCGGTGATTCGGTCTGGGTCATAGGTTATCCGGGGGCGGGTGATTCAGCCGCGCTCGATGACAGATCGCAACTGGAACCGACGACCAATGACGGGAAGATTTCAGCGAAGAAGACTTCCGCCGACGGCGTGCCAATTCTGCAGACCAACGCCAGCACGACGCACGGCAATTCCGGCGGCCCGGTCATCAACGACAAGGGCGAAGCCATCGGGCTGCTGACTTTCGGCGGCAACCCGATCGGGGGGCAGGAAGTCCAGGGCTTCAACTTCATCGTGCCGGTTAACACGGCCCTGGAGTTCGTGCGTCAGGCCGGGACCGAGTACCGGGAGAGCCCGATTGACAAGCTCTGGAGTGAAGGACTGAACCATTACTGGAAGCAGGCGTACAGCCGGGCAGAGGAGAGCTTCGCGGGTGTGACCGCGCTCTTCCCGGATCGCAGCGAGGCCGTCAGGCTGATCACCGATTCGCAGGAACACATTGCCAGGGGGGAAGACAAGAGTGGCGGCTTTGAATTCTCAATCACCGGATGGAAAGCGCTGCTGATCATCGCGGCCGTCTTCCTGCTGATTCCCGCCGCCGCAGTTGCCGGGCTGGTCTTCCTGTTGAAAAAGCGGAAGGTTCGGACTCCCGCATCAGGGAAGCCGGCAGTTGTGACGTCTGCGCAGTTGCCACCACGGTCAGGTGTTCCGGTTGTGGTATCTCCTCCGCATCCGATCACGCCGGCAGTCGCCCCACCTCCGCCCGTTGCAGCGCCGGTCGCTCAATCAGTCAGGGCTGAAGCCATCGCAAACACCACCTCATCAGGAAAGCCGCACGGTACCGAAAAACTCATGCCGTTTGTGCCGACTGAGAAGTTACAGGCGGTGGTTGTCCCCCGGCTCGTTTTCACCGTCGGGCCGTTAAAAGGCCAGGAATTCACCATCAATCAGGGGCTCTTTCTGGGGCGCGATCAGGCACGGGCGCAGGTAGTGATTCCCGAATCACAGGTGTCCGGTCGGCATCTGTGGGTCGGCTTCGTCGACGGTCGCGTCATGGCTCGTGATGACGGCTCAACCAACGACACATTCCTCAATCACCAGATGAATCAGCGCGTCACTGAGGCTGAACTCAAGGACGGCGATGTACTGACGCTCGGGGGGAAGGGGGCAGTCGAGTTTGCGGTGAGAATGTAACCGAAAGCTATCATCTCCCAATCACATATTACTGACCGGGGTAGTTTGGGAAGATACTCCGGGCTGGAGTTAAAGGTCAGGCCTCCTGCGGCATTTATTGTTTCCAGAAGGATTGTTCAGAACACAGCGCAATCTGACACGAGGGATAGTTAAAGTCGTTCCTGAGGAGTCGGCGTGCCGACTCGGATTCCCGTGCGGTCAAGCTCCCCAGGACGGACTGTATGTTTATGAGTGAAATTACGGGCAGCAGGCAAAATCGTGGATGCGTGGTGATGAGGATCTTCACGGTATTTCACCCCCTCACAGCTTTTCAATCTGACGATGGCTGGTGAAATATCCGGCACCTCATCTCAGCCGGCCCGCAGGGGCAGGCGTGTCCGGCGCCAGTCGAACAACATCAGGAGACGCTGCCATGATGAATGCCGTCAGGAACGTCAACGCCAGCACTGCAAGGCTTGCCGGAGAGACCTCCGGTGCCCAGGGTCATTCAGTTTTCGGTTTGATACCGATCAGCGTCAGCGCTTTCCAGGGTTGCGCGGCCAGACGACGACAGGCCGCCGCGAGATTGCTTTCACCAGCCGCACGCAACAGGCCGATGGTCAGATTGCGGAAAGCGG
>DASRDU010000091.1:0-17672 GCA_035652435.1 Blastocatellia bacterium | reverse complement strand
CTCCGGCAGCCCGACGACTGCCTCACCACTGGCATCGAGTGTCACGATGCCGTTGTAGATGTTCATCATGTCGGGCGACTCGACGAAGGAATGCGAGAGGTACTTGTTGGCCGGATCGAGCGGGTGATCAATCCTGAAACTGCCGCTCCCTTTCGAGAGGTTCCCCATGATCGCCATGTTCCCGGCCACGGTCAGCTTCGAGCCTGGGGTAGTCGTCCCTATCCCGACGTTGCCGTTGCGGGCAATCGTCAGCCGGGCGCTGGCGGCCAAGGTCGCCTCGGTGTTGGGATCAGAATTTGAGCGGAGGCGGAACTGCATCCCGCTCGCGTTGTCCACTGCGATGGCGGCGAGCCATTCAATCGCGTCGGTCATCTGGAGCTGCGAGGTCTGCCCCGTGGCCGCGACGTAGCGCAATTTGGCGCCGCCCGAGCCGGTGTTCCAGAAGCGTTGCAGGATGTCGGCAGGGCTCGAACGCTGGAGGTCGAAGACGCCGCCCGGAGAAGTTGTCCCGATGCCAATGTCGCCGCCGACCTCGCTGATCGTCGAATCGCCGATGGTCGCGCCGTCGGGGGTGAACTTCGTGACCTGATTCACTGTCCCCATGCCATTGATCGGGCCGGCGACGCTCGCGATGCTGTCCGGGGATTGTGGCTTGTCATCTTTCAGGCTGATAGTCTGGCCGTAGAGTTCCGGGTGAAGGAAAGTGCCGCGCTCGGCGGCGGGCTTCTCCTCCTCGACGCGGATGCGGTGCGCGTTGGCGAATGGGTCCTGGCGAATCCCGCTCACCTGCCACGAGACCTTCAGTCCGCCTGATCCGCCTGCGACCCTGAAGCGATTGTTTTCCATCTCCCCGGCGATGTGGAGCTTCGGCCCCGGGGCGCCGATGGCGGTGAGCTGGTAACGGAAGTCGCGGTTGAGCGCCTCGAACCAGACCGGCAACTCGACCACCGCCTCGCCGGTATCGTCGAGCGTCACGATGCCGTTGTAGATGTTCATCATGTCGGGTGACTCGACGAAGGAATGCGAGAGGTACTTGTTGGCCGGGTCGAGCGGGTGATCAATCCTGAAACTGCCGCTCCCTTTCGAGAGATTCCCCGTGATCATCACATCACCCATCACCGTCAGCTTCGAGCCCGGAGTAGTCGTCCCTATCCCGACATTGCCGTTGCGGGCAATCGTCAGGCGGGCAGCACCCGCGAGCCCGCTCTCGGTGTTCGGGTCGGCCTGGCTGCGGACGCGGAGTTGCAGGCCCTGGCTGTTGTCCACGGCGATGGCGGCGAGCCACTCGATGGCGTCGGTCATCTGCAACTGCGAGGTCTGGCCCGTGGCCGCGACGTAGCGGAGTTTGGCGCCGCCCGAGCCGGTGTTCCAAAAGCGTTGCAGGATGTCGGCGGGGCTCGAGCGCTGCAAGTCGAAGACGCCGCCCGGCGCAGTCGTGCCGATGCCAATGTCGCCGCCGACCTCGCTGATCGTCGAATCGCCGATGGTCGCGCTGTTGGAAATAAACTTCGCCAGCTGACTGGCCGTCCCCATCCCGATAATGCCGGAACCTCCGCTCTGAACGATGGTGAAGGTTATCCCTGCTATGGTCATTGTCCCCGACCGGGTGGAGCCGCCATTCGACGCGACCGTGTAGGTCACGCTGCCGTAGCCCGTGCCGCTGCTGCCCGAGTTGATTGAGACCCACGATGGGACGCCCGTGGTGTTCCAGGCACAGGTGTTGGATGAGGCTGCCACCTGCACGCTCGCCTGCCCGCCGCTGGAAGTAAATGTCTGACTCATCGCAGAGAGCTGGAATGAGCAGGGCGGGGCGGGCGAGCTGATGATCCGCTGAACGGAGCCGTTGAGGTCCACGACGTACAGCTCCCCCGCTTCGTCCTCGCCGAAGGATGAGATGTTGAGTGTCGTGTCGAGCAGCACGCTCTGCGTCCCGCCCGCATTCGCCGGGTTGAGCATGAAGATCTCTCCCGTGCAGTAATCGCCGAAGATGTAGGCCCCGGTCGGGACGTCCGCGAACGGGCCGCGGTAGACGTAGCCGCCGGTGACCGAACAGCGACCGCCGGTGTGCCCGTATTCGGTGATGGGGAAAGTGAAGCCGCTCGTGTTGCCGCACAGCGACGGGTCGTTGTTCGTGCAGTGGTTGCCCTCGAAGATGCGCCAGCCGAAATTCGTGGGCGCCCCGATGTCAATCTCCTCCCAGGCGCCCTGACCCACGTCGGCGATGTAGAGCTGGCCCGTCCCGCGGTCGAACGAGAACCGGTAGGGGTTGCGCATACCCCACGCATAAATCTCATCGCGCCCGGTGGCGGGGCCGGAGAAGGGGTTACCTGAAGGGGACGAATAAGGCGTGGCCCCTTCGGGGTGGTCAATGTCAATCCGCAGGATTTTGCCGAGGAGCTGATTGATGTTCTGGGCATTATTCGGCACGTCGTTTGCCCCACCGCCATCGCCCGGCCCGGCATACAGCATGCCGTCGGGGCCGAAGACGACCGTCCCGCCGTTGTGATTCGCATTGGTCGGATGCGGGATCGTCAGGATGATCTGCTCGGTAGTGTCCGCCAGATTGGGGTTTGAGGCGGAGACGTGATACTCGGCAATCTGGATGGCGCCGTCACCCGCCCGGGTGTAGTAGACGAAGAAGCGGCCATTGGTTTTGTAGAAGGGGTGAAAGGCGAGCCCGAGCAGACCGCGTTCGCCGCCCGACAGGACGCGCGTGGTGATGTCCAGGAAGTCCGTCGTCGCGGCGGCCCCCGGTTGCAGCACCTTGATTTTGCCGCCCTGCTCGACGATGAACAGACGGTAGCTGCCGTCGCCGGCGTGCGTGACGAAGACCGGGCTCGACAAACCGGAGACGACTGGCTGAAGCTGTATCGGCGGCGCGGCGGGCGTTGGATTTCGAGACAGAACAGGCGACAAGCCTGTAGCGGTTCCGATACGAGGCAGCGTGAGGCAGAGAACCAACAGCAGCCCGAGGGCACACACGATTCCGGCGCGAGTATTATTCATGGGTTACTTCTCCGCAGTTTGTGATGGCTGCCCATCCGCGGGCAAACATCAATTCCAGCAACAGGCAGGGTGGCTTGAGAGTGTGATCCCGGCGTCGTCACTTTAATGGCCCATCCTGACGACGGGGTTCCAGCCGTCTGCCTGGTTGACTTGTATTACTAAGGGGTGTTGCTCCAGAGGCAGGCAAATCAGATGCCGTTGGAGGGCAGGGCACAGAGAGGGCACAGTCCGATCTGGCTCAGAGCGTCTCTGAGAAATCAGCTTTTGTCCCCGACAGGGGACAGATTCAATAGCCGTGGGTGAAACCCACGGGCCTGTGGGGGCCACCGGATGTGCCGACCCCGCAAGGGGTCGTAGAATGGACTCAACTACAACCCCTTCAGGGTTGAAATTCATGCCGCTCTGATCCCGTGGGTTTCACCACAGCTATTGAATCCGGCCCTTTCAGGGCCAACAGCGGAACTTTTCAGAATCGCTCTCAGGCTCCGGATAAAATCAGACAGGTGTCGCCGAATTCGTGGGTGAGGTAGTTCTGCTCCTCAAGATGCCTGCTGACTCTCAGTAAGGTGGCTTCAGGCAAAAAGGCCCGGAGCAGCTGGTAGTGACTTTCCGTCACGTCGTGGGTGCCGGTGAGCAGTCCCGAGACGATCCGGAGTTTATATCCGGGGCCGATCTTCAGGTCGGTGAAACCCGTCAGGCCGAGACTCGAACTTTCAAGGGCGCGGACGACCGAGGTGCCGACCGCGATGACACGATTGCCCGCGGTTCCGGCTCGCCTGACGGCCTCCATCGTCGCCGGGGGGATGTCGAATCTTTCGGCGAACGGCAGGGCCCGGTCAATCTCCGCGTCGCCCGTTGATGACAGCCCGGCGCCGTGCGTGAGCGGGACGATCCGGACCCCTTTATTGATCAGTTTCAGCAGGGTCTGCCAGCCGAGGGCATGACCCGCGCTCGGCATCTCGACCGCCCACGGGCGGCTGCTGTAGACGTTCTGCACCGACCAGAGGTTGAGTGCCTCATTCATGTACGAGTACTGAACCGGCCTGCCATGCCGGTAAAGGCCGCGCCACAGCCCCTCGCCCGAGGGACTGAACCTGAGATCAACGAGTCTGTCTGACAACTCACTTTCTCTGACGACTCTCGCCCTCAGGTCCCCGTCGAAAATGATCTCCTCGCCCGCCCCGAGTCGCGGCGGGGACGGACGCGCCTCGGTCGGAGTGCGCCAGTCCCCGCCGCCGAAAAGGACGGCCCGCCAGACGCTGTCGTCGAGTTGCGCCGACAAACGCACCTCCAGCTGATTATTGTGACTGTCCCGCCCGTGAAGCGAGGCCGGCAGCGTAGCCGCGTCATTGACGACCAGAAGGTCACCCGCCCGTAGCTGATCGGGCAGCGATTCAACCCGGCTGTCCTCGATTTCGCCCGCTCTGATGACGAGCATCCTTTCCTTCGTCTTATCCGAGCGCGGAGAGCGTGCTGCTTTCATCCGCCACCTCCCAGTCTGAGGCGATCAGCCTCGCCCCGTTTTCGATCCTGCCGGAATGCCGGATGATCGAAATAATCTTTTCGGCGACCGCGGCGGGGCTCTGCAAACTCGCGGGATCGGCATCGGGCATCGCGTTGGCATGCATTCGCGTGTCCATCTCGCCCGGGTCAACGCTCAGGAATAGCACACCGGTGCCGGCGAACTCCCGCGCCGCGATCCGGGTCAGGTGATCCAGGGCGGCTTTGGAAGCGCCGTAGACGCCCCAGGCCGGGTAAGGCTCGACTGCCGCGTCGGACGAGATGTTGACGACCACGCCTGCCCCTCTCAGAACCATGGAGCCGACGACGGCCTTGATGAGCCGGAACGGGCCGATGGTGTTCACTTCGAGCGCTCGCTCAAAGTCCTCGCAGTCCGTGTCGGCGATCAGCCTCAGGGGGACGGGCCCAAGCGTACTCGCGTTGTTAACGAGGATGTCAACCGGCCCGGCCAGCGCCGCCGCCTGCCCCACGATCGGGTAGATGCTCTCCTTGTCACCGACATCGGCCACCACCCCGAATGCGGTGCCGCCGCTTTCCCTGATCTCACTGACCGTCTCGTCGAGTTCGGATTTCTGACGGGCGATGAGGACCACTCTGGCGCCTTCGGCGGAAAGACCGAGCGCCAGCGCCTTCCCCAGACCGCGACTCCCGCCGGTGATGAGGACTGATTTTCCTTTGAAGTCATCCATAACAATTACCTCCCTCTTTTTCACGCCGGTATGATACACACCCTCCGCTGATATGGCGTCACGGTTGACAATATATTGTCGGAATGCTAACAGGATGGTTATGGAAGACGCGATTGCCGGATACATTGCCCATAACGTCAGGCAGCTGCGGCAGAGCCGGAACCTGACGCAGGAGCAGCTCTCGCGGCTCTCGGGCGTGCCACGGCCCACGTGGTCCAATCTGGAGTCGGGCACCGCGAACCCGACGGTGTCGGTCCTCGCCAGGGTCGCAGCGGCATTGCAGGTCCCGGTCGAAGAGTTGATCAGCCCGCCGAAAGCCGTAGCCAGATTGTACCCCGCCGATTCGATCCCGAAGCAGCGGCGCGGCGGCGTCCTTATCCGCAAACTTCTGCCGGATCATCTGCGGGGTCTCGAACTCGACCGGATGGAGCTGCCGCCCGGCTCGCTGATGACCGGGATCCCGCACCGCATGGGGACACGGGAGTATCTGGCCTGTGAATCGGGCCGGGTGGAACTGGTCGTGTCGGGCGAGAAATACGAACTCTCGCCCGGCGACGTCGTGGTTTTTCGCGGCGATCAGAAGCATTCGTATGCGAACAGGGGTGCCGAGCCGGCCGTCGCGTACAGTGCTGTCGTGCTGGGCCCGGGCCGGATTGATTAGTCGCGGATTTTGAAATGGTCTGCGCGCCCGCTTCCCGCGCCGTCACGTGGTGGGAATCTGTTACCCGGCTCCTCTGGTAAATTTCCCGGCGGACAAGCGATCGCACCCTGGGTAATTTCCCGCAGCGGGTTTCAGGGGCTTCCGCTGTTTGCATTTCGGGTCATCAGGAATAGCATATTTGCCCTGATCCATAACTGGTGAACCGCGGGAGTGGGGTAAATCATTTCTTCGCTGAAATGATAGCCTGCCTCCGGGGCAACCGGGCTGGCGAAAGCTGCAGGAAAAGTCTGGAATGCCTGTTGCTTGATTTGTGGCTTGCGAGGTCCCGGGGCGCGGGAAAACTCAGTGAACGGCACCTGAAGATGAGCAGAGAGACAATCAAAGCCGGTGGATGGGCGGCGACAGTTACTCTGGCGCTGGCCGTGGCGATTATTATCGGCTCGCGCAACCTCGCGCACTTCGACGCGGCGCTGGTCGCTTATACCTTTGCGACACTCTTCGCCGCTTTCGGGATCACTTATCGCTACGCCATGTGGTTGCAGCGGCCACCCACGGCACTCTACTGGAAGCGCGGCTGGCAGGCCTTCTTCAATCCGAAGTACGTGGCGCGCAATGTGGGGAAGTGGTTTGATCGCGTGACGCGCGAAATCGCGCTCAATGATTTCATCTTCCGGCGCAGCGCGGCGCGCTGGGGGGCGCACTGGCTGATGATGTGGGGATGCGTAATGGCGGTGGCCATCACGTTCCCGCTCGTCTTCGGCTGGATTCATTTTGAATCGCTGCCTGATGACCTTGGCTGGTACCGCGCTTACCTCTTCGGCTTCCCGACCTTCGCCTTCCCGATCCACTCGGTCGCCGGCTTTCTGATCTTTCACGGGCTGGTCTGGGCCTCAATTCTGGTGATCGCCGGGGTGATGCTGGCGATGCGGCGGCGCATGCGCGATTACGGCGCGGCGGCAGTGCAGCAGTTCGCCGAAGACTTCCTGCCGCTCGTCCTGCTCTTCGCGATCAGCGCGACGGGGTTGATGCTGACGGCCAGCTACACGTGGATGAAGGGCTACGCTTATGACTTCCTTGCCATCCTGCATGCGATCACGGTGATCTTCACGCTGCTCTGGCTGCCGTTCGGCAAGTTCTTCCACATCTTCCAGCGGCCCGCGCAACTCGGCGTCGGCTTTTATAAGGACGTCGGCGCGCGCGAAGAGCAGGCGAAGTGCCGCCGCTGTGGCGAAGCTTACGCCTCAAGGATGCATGTCGAAGACCTGATCGGGGTCGAGAAGAAACTCGGCTTCCGTTACGAGGTGGAAGGCGAGACTGAGCATTATCAATGGGTCTGCCCGAAGTGCCGCCGCGCCATGCTCGCGCTCGCGCAGGGCCGCCTGTGGCGGGGGCCGGCGGGGGACAGGTGATCTGCAACTTGGGGTCTGAAATCGTATGGCTGACTTACCTGACGAAGTGAACAACATCACCGGGCGTTTCGGCCCGCACCTGGCTTTCAGCGAGGGCCTGCGGCTGGAAACGGACGTCGAGCCTGACAAGGTGGTCAAAACTCACTGCTGCTTCTGCGGCCAGCAGTGCGGCATTCAGCTCAAGGTCAAAGACAACGTCGTCATCGGCTTTGAGCCCTGGGAGGAATTTCCTTTCAATCGCGGGATGCTCTGCCCGAAGGGCGTCAAGCGTTATTTGCAGGGCGCGCACCCCGACCGTTTACTGACCGCGTTGCAGCGCGACCCGGCGGCGGAAGGCGGGTTCCGCACGATTGCTTATGATCAGGCGATTGACCGCGTCGCTTCAGAGATCCGGCGCATCCAGTCCGCGTACGGCAATGACGCCTTCGCGATCCTGACCGGCGCGAGCCTGACGACAGAGAAGGCCTACCTGATGGGCAAGTTCGCGCGCGTGGCGCTGAGGACGGCGAACATTGATTACAACGGGCGGCTGTGCATGGTCAGTGCGGCCGCGGGCAACAAGAAGGCCTTCGGCATTGACCGCGCCGCCAACCCGTGGTCGGATATCCTCAAGGCCGAGGTCGTCTGGATCAGCGGCGCGAACGTGGCCGAGTGCGCGCCCATTACAACGAATTACGTCTGGCAGGCGCGCGAGAACGGCGCCCGCATCATCGTCGTTGACCCGCGCATCACGCCCGTGGCACGCACCTGCGACCTGTTCCTGCCGATCAAGCCGGGGCGCGACGTCGCGCTCTTCAACGGCATCCTCCACCTCATGATCGAACACGACTGGCTCGATCACGATTTCATCAATGATCACACGGCTGATTTCGACAAGGTGGCCGAACACGTCAGAGAGTGGACGCCGCGGCGGACGGCGGAAGTCACGGGGGTTGTGGAGAAGGCGATCCGCCGCGCCGCCGAGATGTGGGGCACGGCAAAGACATCATTCCTGATGCACGCGCGCGGCATCGAACACCATTCGCACGGCGTGCAGAACGTCCTCGGCGCGATCAACATCGTGCTGGCTTCGGGCCGCATCGGGCGCGAAGGCTGTGGCTACGCCACGATCACCGGCCAGGGCAACGGCCAGGGCGGGCGCGAACACGGGCAGAAATGCGACCAGTTGCCCGGCGCGCGCGACATGCACAACGCCGAACAGCGCGCTTACATCGCCGGGGTCTGGGGCATTGATGAAAAAGAGATGCCCGCCGCGGGCGTTGACGCCTATGAAATCTTCCGCAAGGTCGAGCGCGGCGAAATCAGGGGGCTGCTCTCGCTCTGCTTCAACCCGAAGGTCTCGCTGCCCGATAACGGCTACATCGCGCGGATGCTCGACAGGCTGGAGTTTTACGCGGTGATTGATTTCTTCCTGAACGAGAGCGCCCACCACGCCGACATCGTGCTGCCCGGCTCGCTGCACGAGGAGGACGAGGGCATCGTCACGCAGATCGAGGGCCGCGTCATCAAGATCAACAAGGCGGTTGACCCGCCCGGCGAGGCCCGCGAGGACTGGCGCATCATTCAGGACATCGCGAAACGAATGGGCCGCGAGCGCGGCTTCACCTTCACCGGGCCGCGCGAAATCCTGGATGAACTCCGTGTCGCATCCAAAGGCGGGATCGCCGATTATTACGGCATCACTTACGAAAAGGTCGAGCGTCAGGGCGGGGTCTTCTGGCCCTGTTACGACGAAGATCATCCGGGCACGCCGCGCCTGTTTGAGCCGGGTTCGTGGAACCCGATTGCCAAAGGCGCGGGCCGCTTTTACTTCCACGACGGCCGGGCGCGCTTTAACGTCGCCGCCTACACGCCGCCCACCGAAGACGTGGACGCGGACTACCCGCTGATGCTCACGACCGGGCGCGTCATCAGCCAGTTCCTCTCCGGCACGCAGACGCGCCGCATCGGCCCGCTCGTCAATCAGTACCCCGAGCCGCGCATCGAGTTGCACCCGCAACTGGCCGAAAAGCTCGGCGTCAGGGACGGCGACTGGGCGACGGCCGAGACGCGGCGCGGACGGGTCACGCTGCAGGCTCAGGTCGTGACGACGATCCGGCCCGACACGATCTTCATTCCGTATCACTGGCCGGGCCGAAAGAGCGCCAATCAACTGACCATCGCCGCGCAGGACCCGATCTCAAAAATCCCCGAGTACAAGGTCTGCGCCGTGCGGCTGAGGAAGGCGTCTGAGAGTGAGCTGCGGCAGCAGCGTGACGGCCGGGAATGATGGAAGCGTGGCGTGTGAATAACGCATTCACCACCTGGAGGTGAGATGGCTGTTCCGGCACAGATGGAATTTTTCATTGACCCCGACCGCTGCATCGGCTGCCAGTCGTGCGTGCAGGCCTGCAGCGAATGCGACACGCACAAGGGGCACCCGATGATTCACCTGGAGTACGTTGACCGCGCGCATTCGGTGCAGACCACTCCCGTCGTCTGCATGCACTGTGACCAGCCGACCTGCGCCGAGGTCTGCCCGGCGGATGCGATCAAGCGCACCGCGGACGGGGTCGTGCAGTCGGCGCGCAAGCCGCGCTGCATCGCCTGCAGCAACTGCGTGCTGGCCTGCCCGTTCGGCGTGCCGAAGATGAAGACGGAATTTAACCTGATGATGAAATGCGACATGTGTTACGACCGCACTTCGGCCGGGAAGAAACCGATGTGCGCGACGGTCTGCCCGAGCCAGGCGCTGTTTTACGGCACGCGCGAGGAGGTCGAGAGGCTGCGCCCGCGTTCGGCCGCGGTCAATCAGTTCCGGTTCGGCCGTCAGGTCATCACGACGAAGGTCAGCATGATGACGCCCCGCGCCGGGCGGGCCGAATACGTTGATGTCACCGCCGCGATGGGCGAACGGGCGATTGGCAGGGAGATCACGCTGAACATCCTGACGGATGAGGGCGAAGAGGAGGCGCGATAATGGCGACTGATCGTGAGCAGATCACCATCCCGCCAGACGGGAGGCCGGCGGCGGAGCAGCCGAAGTGGCGGCGGGATTTCCCGATTGACTGGCCACAGGACCATTACGTGGCGCGGCGCGACTTCACAAAGTTTATGGCGCTGACCAGCTTCGCCTTCGTCGCCGGACAGTTCTGGATCGTGATTCAGAACTTCATCCGCGAGCGGCGCGGCCAGCCGCCGGTCCGCCGGGTGGCCGCGCTCAGTGACATCCCGGTCGGCAGGTCGCTCATTTTCGCTTACCCCGAAGCGCACGACACCTGCGTCCTGGTCAGGACGGGCGAAAGCGGCCTCGTGGCGTTCAGTCAGAAATGCACCCACCTGTCGTGCGCGGTCGTGCCGGAGCCTGAAAAGAAGCGCTTCTTCTGCCCATGCCACGAAGGCTCATTCGATCTGGCGACGGGGAGGCCGCTGGCCGGGCCTCCGCGCCGCCCGCTGCCGCGCATCACCCTGGAGGTTCGCGACGGCGTCGTCTATGCCACGGGCGTGGAGGTGAGCGAGGTATGAAGAAGCCATTCACGCGCGAGCAGAAGATGACGATTGTCTACGGCATTCTGTGCGTCGTGCTGGTGATCGTCATCCTCCAGTTGTGGCTGCTCGTGGCCACGATGAACGCCTACCTGGGCGGCGATTATTCGGTGGTGTGGCCGGCGGCACTGTTCAGTCTGGTCTGCTTCGGCCTCAACGCCGGGCTGCTCCGGTATCTTTACGCGATGGATCGGAGGTAGTGATGAGTGATTCGGCGAGTAACGCCTCTCCTTCGGGCAACGCACTGCAACTCGTCCTGGCCACGGGGGCCTTTGCGATCTGCTTTGCGGTGTTCGGCTCTGTTTCGGCCATGATGCCGATTCTGAAAAAGAACCTCGGCCTCAACCCGGTCGAGGTGAGCGTCGCGGTGGCCGTCCCGGTGCTGCTCGGCAGTCTGGGGCGCATCCCGCTCGGCATGCTGACGGACCGTTACGGCGGGCGGCTCGTCTTCTCCCTGGTGATGGCCTGCTCGATTGTGCCGGCGTTCCTGATGGGCTTTGTGGCGGCATACTGGCAACTGATCCTCTGCGGCTTTTTCATGGGCATCGCGCTGGCGAGCTTTTCGGTCGGCGTCGGTCTGGTCAGCGGCTGGTACCCGCCGGAAAGGCAGGGGATGGCGCTCGGCGTTTACGGCGCGGGGAACATCGGGCAGTCGCTCGCCGCGTTCGGCTCGCCGGTGCTGGCCGGCGCGCTGGGTTTCAGGTGGGGCTTCTGGACATTCGGCCTGCTGCTGCTCGGCTGGCTCGCGCTGTTCCGGCTGAGGGCCGCCGACGCGCCGCGCCGCGCGCCGGCAAAATCATTCGGCGACCTCCTCAGGCCGTTGCGTGACGCGAAGAGCTGGGTGCTGAGTCTGTATTACTTCCTCACCTTCGGCGGCTTCGTCGCGATGGCGATCTACCTGCCGATCTTTCTGACGGAGATGTTCGGGCTGACGCCGGGCGATGCCGGGTTGCGCACGGCCGGCTTTGTGGTCCTGGCGACGGCGATGCGGCCCGTGGGTGGCCTGCTGGCTGATCGCATCGGCGGTCGCAGGATTCTGCTCCGGGTCTTTCCGATCACCGCCGTGATGGCCGTCTTTCTGGCCTGCCCGATGATGACGACTTTTACCATCGGCGCGCTGGGAATGGCCGCGGCAATCGGGCTCGGCAACGGCGCGGTCTTCAAACTCGTGCCGGAATACTTCCCGCAATCGGTCGGCGCCGTGACGGGCCTCGTCGGCGCGGCGGGCGGGCTCGGAGGTTTCTTCCCGCCGCTCGTCCTCGGCTTTGTCCGTCAGGCCACAGGCTCCTTCACCTGGGGGTTCGTGGCTCTGGCATTCTTTGCCCTCGTCTGCCTGATGGTAGCACGTAAGACCGGGAGGGCGGCCGTGACAGAACTGGCGACTGCGGCCTGACTGGTCAGGTCAGCAGGCGACTTCTTTCCGGCTCGCTTTTCAATGTCAAGGCTGACCCTTCAGCTCAGCGTCAGCCGGGCCCGCTGAAACCGCGCCGCTGCCAGGACGGTCAGGGTCAGATCAATCACCGTGAGCAGTGCCATCACGACAATCACCGGCTTTGCCGGGCCGCCGGCCGTCAGCCATCCGGCCAGTCGCGCCCGCCACGCGTCGGGCAGCGCCTGAAGTCCGTAAACGGGGCCGAAGAGCAGCAGCATGATCGTGATCATCAGCACCTGCTGCGCCTGACGCACGGTCGCCGCGCGCAGTGAGACCAGAACTCCGGCCGAGGCTGACAGCCACGCCCCGAGCAGACTCAGCGCGATGATGGTCGCGGTGAGCGGGGGGGAATAGAGCAGCAATTCACCCCGCCCGTAAATGAGGTTGACCGTGACGAGCCCGATCAGCACGCTGAGCAGTGTCAGGCCCCACCCGTAACCGACCACCGCGCACATCTTGCCGAACAGGATCGCCCGGTCCGGCAGCCGGCTCGCGAGCAGCGTTTCGAGCGTGTGCCGTTCGCGCTCGCCGGCGAATGAGTCCGCAACCAGACTGGCCGTCAGCATCAGCGGCAGCCACGCCCACAGCGCAGGCGTCAGCGGCGACTCGACCCACGCGCGCCCCATCTGCCAGGGCAGAAAGACCCCCATAATGCCGAGCGGCAGGATTAGCATCGGCAGCAGCCCGCTGCGCACTCCGCCCTGTTGCAGGAGCAGTTCATTCCACTCCTTCCACATCATCGTCCGCAGATCAGCGATCATCCTTCGCCTCCTGTCAGTGTCAGAAAAACGTCTTCCAGACTGGCCTTGCCCTTGCGCACTTCCTCGACCTGCGCCCCGCTGCTGACGAGCAGGTTGACGATTGGCGCGATCTCTGCCTCTCCCTTCAGATCAATCAGCAGGTGGCCGTTCTGCACAGTCGCCGCCGCGACTTCAGCCCTCGCCCGCAGCAGGGCCAGCATCCCTTCACTGAATCCGCGCCCGATGACCTGCGCCTGCGGCCCGCCCGCCCTCGCCCGCAACTCATCGGGATGCCCCGCGGCCAGCAGTTTCCCTTCGCGGATGACGCCGACCTGAGCGCAGAGCTTCTCCGCCTCCACGAGATTGTGCGTGGTGAGAAAGACCGTCACCCCTTCGCGCCGGGCGAGCGCCGCCAGATCGTCTCGCAAGGCTGTCGCCGCGATTGGATCAAGTCCGGCCGTCGGCTCATCAAGAAAGATGAGCCCGGGGCGATGCAGCAGCGCGCGAGCGACGGCGAGCTTCTGTTTCATCCCGCGACTCCAGTTGCCCACTCTTTCCCGGCGCCGCTCCCACAGCCCCAGGTGAGTGAGCAACTCCCCGATCCGCGCCCGCCGCCCGGTCGCCGGCAGGCGCCAGATGCGCCCGTAGAGTTCCAGGTTCTCTTCGGCACTGAATCGTTCGTAGAGGCCCGCGTGTTCAAGCAACGCCCCGCAGCGCTCGCGGATCGCGTCGCCCCCGGTCCGCGTATCAAAGCCCAGCACTTCGGCCCGCCCTTCGGTCGGCTCAAGCAGGCCGAGCAGCAGGCGGATCGTCGTCGTCTTGCCCGAACCGTTCGGCCCGAGGAAGCCGAAGATGATGCCGGCGGGGATTTCCAGACTGAGCCTGTCCACGGCCCGGACTGTGCCGAAGTCCCGGACCAGTCCTTCAGTACGAACGGCAGCTTTTGTCATGTCGCGTCCTTATCCTTTCCCGGCGCGGACGGCCCACAGCAGATAAATTGAAGCGGCCAGCAGCAGCGGGGCCGTGTAAACGCCTGGCATCAGCCGCCCCAGGTAAAACGAGCCGCTGATGTGGAGCAGGCCATTCGCCGGCATGACGGCCGCTGCGAGCAGCGTGATCCATTTCGCCCGGCGGAAAGCGAATGGCGAGGGTGAAAGCAGGATGACCACTGCGACAATCAATCCGGCCAGCAAGACTCTGAAGCTGAAGACGGGCAGCGGCAGCAATGGGAGACGCTCGCGAACGGCCCGGGCGGTCGGGTTATAAACCGACAGGAAGTCCGTCAGCGCCTCATCAACCGCATGCGCGGCCAAAGCCAGGCAGAGCGCCACCCAGGCCCGCCCGACGTGAACAGTAATTCCATTTGAGACTTTCGTGATCATTTGTGATCGGAAGCCATCAATGGCGATGGAGCAACCATCGTGCCTGTTACGCCCCCGACCAATTGCCTCCGGTTACAGCAACGCTGACGGGTTATCGCGTAAAGTTCCCCACTTTGCGGCGGGCGGCTGTGTGAAATCACGCTGCCCTCCCGGCGGTGACCACTGCCGGAAACTGAATTCCGCCCCCTCGCCCTCTGGTCTGTGAGTTGCTGAAACTGATTATCAGAGAGTCAACAGTGAAATTCCGCACTGGAAACTGCTGAGTGAAATAAGGGGGCGGAGCTATGAAGGTATTGATGGCCACAGACGGTTCGGCGCAGGCGACGACGGCCTGGCTGACGGCAGTCCGGCTGCTGCGCAGGGGCGATAGTCAGTTCGACCTGCTGTGCGTCGCGCCGGAGTTTTATTTTCCGAAAGGCGGGCCCGGGGAGGACGCGAAGAAGAGCGCGGGAATGATCGAGGCGTACCGCGATCGGATTCGGGTCGAGGCCCGCGAGATGCTGCTCCGCACGCAGGCGGCGCTGGCGGGCGTCGGCGTGGGGGCTGGCGTGCGGGTGGAAACAGGTTCGCCGGCCCGGGTGATCTCGCGCATGGCGGGCGAATATGACCTGACCGTCCTTGGCGCCCACGACAAGTATTCGCGCAGCCGTCAAGGGCTGGGGCCGGTGGCCAGCCGCGTGGTCGCCTCCGCCCAGAACGCGGTGCTGGTGGGCAGGGAACTGCCCGAGGGGAAGAGCTGGCGCATCCTCGCAGCGGTAGACGGCTCGCTGGCCGCGGAACACGCGCTGTGGCAGATGGTCGCCTGTCTGCGCGTCGCTTCGGCCGAGATCACGCTGATGCATGTGGTCGAAACTCCGTGGATTCACTTCGGCCTCGACCGCGAGTGGTTCGATTGCCCCGTGGCGGCTGACCGCGACGTGAACAGCGTCGAGTCTGAATTCGAAGACGAACTTAAGCATGAGGCCCGGACGGTGATTGAGCAGGCGAGGCGGATCCTCGAAGGGTACGGGCTGTCGGCCGGTACGATCATCGCGGAAGGCGACCCGGCGCTCGAAATTCTGAGCGAACTGGACAGAGGCGAATACGACCTGGTCGTAATGGGCGCCACCGGCGGGGCCGACCTGAAACACGCGATGCTCGGCAGCGTTTCCGCGAGGGTGGCCGAGGACGCCTCGTGTTCAGTCTTCGTGGCGAAGTTTGTTGAGTGAAGTTTTGATAAAGGAGTCAGGAACCATGCTCGGGAAATACTGGGAAAATTACCCGCACGGCGCCGACATCGGGCTGCGGGGGATCGGCGCGACGAAGGAAGAGGCGTTCGAGCAGGCCGCCATGGCGCTGACGGCGGCGATCACCGACCCGCAGAACGTCGCGCACCTCGAAGAAATCGAAGTCAGCTGCCAGGCGCCGGATGATGAAATCATGCTGGCGGTCTGGCTCAACGAACTGGTGCGTCAGATGGCGGCCCGGCGGATGCTCTTCTCGCGCTATGAAGTGCGGATCAACGACCACACACTCGAGGGCCGCGCCTGGGGAGAAGAAGTGAGCCGCGAAAGACACCATCCTGCCGTCCACGTCAAAGGTGCAACCTGTACTGACCTGTGCGTGCAGGAGGATGACACCGGCACATGGCTGGCGCAGTGTGCGGTTGGTGTGTGAAGGAAGAGATTATGGACCCGTCTCAGGCTCCTCCATCTTTATCAGGAGGCGGACAGGGGCCGCAAACTTTTTTGCCGGGGCACAGGGGGGCGGAGACGACGAGCCGGGGGCGACGGCGAAACGGGAAAGCTCATGGCGGCACCTGAAATCGAAAATCCGAAAACACCGCACGATCAGCCGCCGCCGGGCCGGTCCGCGCTCCGGGCGGGTGAGCAGCGCAGGCTGAGGGTGCTGGTGGCCGAGACTGATGCCCGGGCGCGCGTCCGGCTGGTCGGGCTGCTGGCGGAGGACTGTCAGGTAGTCTGCGCCGAGACGGTGCGGCGGGCGATGAGGTTCACACAGCATGTTCACTTCGATCTGGTGATCTGCGACTCCCGGCAAGCGGCGGGCTGGCGCTGCAGCATTACCTGAAGCTGCTGGCCCCGGAAACGCCGGTGGTCCTGACGACGGACAAGCCTGACCCGCACATCAGGAGTCGGGCAATCCTGTATGGGGCGCTTGACTGTTATGTCAAACCGCTCGGCGAGGAGGCTATTCGCCTGCTCATCTCACTTATGCGGCAAGGCCCGGAGGGTCGGTTGAAGTTGAGTGAGAGGTAAATCGCGCCTGCCGGGCGGGCGACTTCAGCGCCGTCACGGCCGCCGGAAAACACGGACCGCTCGACTCAAAGCGTGCTGAAAGGGGAAGGACTGAAGATGGGTGCTGTTTCTGTAAAGATCACTGAGGCCGTCCTGACGAAGCGGCTGCTGGAGCAACAGCCGCATTCGCGGGAGATGCTCGAAGCCTTGCGCCGGTATCTGGCGGGCAGGGGCGGTCACGGGGTTTTCGCGCCGATCAAGGGCCAGCGCTGCGGGGCGTGCAACATGTCCATCGCTTCGGCCCGCCTGCAACGGGCGCGGCTGGGGCTGTTCCTCGCCTGTGCCAACTGCTCGCGCTTTCTGTATGTGCCGGAAGTCGTGATGGCGGGGGATAAGACCGGGCAGCCGGAATAATCGCAGCCCCGGCGCCGGATTTGCCGCTGGTTGGCCCCGCCCCGCGCGCGAGGTAACGCGAACGATTGAGCGGGCGGCAAAGGCAATCAAATGGTCTGAAGCGTAGTCGTAGCTTGCGAGGCTGTGGCCATCGCCGCCGTCCGGGTCACGCCGGACTTTGAAAGGGCCGTCCTCGTACTGCGCGGCGCGCGACGGGCGATGAGCCACCGTCGGGCGCTCAGGCGAAGGGCAGGCGTAAGGTCATCGGCACGGATGTTGCCACGCTGCTGCTGCGATGATTCATCGGATGATTTCAACTGCCTTCCTTTTGCTGACGTGGGTCAGCGTGTGTCCAGGCAGGGATCAGGCGTCCCGAGAAGTTATGTTCATCTCGGCGGCGCATTCCTGACTGCGCACCGAGACGAAATCGAACGGCTGATGCCGCCACCGCAGGCGAAGTTATCCGCTGCGGTGGCTGGTTTGCCAGGGCGACAAAAATCGGCTAACTGCCCGCCCGATTCAGAACGATTCCGGTGACTGTCATATACATCGTCCCTTTACCGCCGATGTGCGGCCCGGATGTGTTCATCGAGCCTTCCAGGTGACCACCCTTCGGGTCGAACATCAGCCAGAGCTTCTCGCGACTGATCTCTTCCGACGCGACGATTGCGCCGTCGAGC